>NZ_JBIDBD010000073.1:0-1076 GCF_043202815.1 Streptomyces sp. NPDC048111 | reverse complement strand
GTCGTGACTGCGTGCCTTTTGAAGAATGAGCCTGCGAGTTAGCGGTGTGTAGCGAGGTTAACCCGTGTGGGGAAGCCGTAGCGAAAGCGAGTCCGAACAGGGCGTTTGAGTTGCACGCTCTAGACCCGAAGCGGAGTGATCTAGCCATGGGCAGGTTGAAGCGGCTGTAAGAGGTCGTGGAGGACCGAACCCACCAGGGTTGAAAACCTGGGGGATGACCTGTGGTTAGGGGTGAAAGGCCAATCAAACTCCGTGATAGCTGGTTCTCCCCGAAATGCATTTAGGTGCAGCGTCGTGTGTTTCTTGCCGGAGGTAGAGCACTGGATAGGCGATGGGCCCTACCGGGTTACTGACCTTAGCCAAACTCCGAATGCCGGTAAGTGAGAGCGCGGCAGTGAGACTGTGGGGGATAAGCTCCATGGTCGAGAGGGAAACAGCCCAGAGCATCGACTAAGGCCCCTAAGCGTACGCTAAGTGGGAAAGGATGTGGAGTCGCAGAGACAACCAGGAGGTTGGCTTAGAAGCAGCCACCCTTGAAAGAGTGCGTAATAGCTCACTGGTCAAGTGATTCCGCGCCGACAATGTAGCGGGGCTCAAGCGTACCGCCGAAGTCGTGTCATTCATACACATAGGGCCAACGCCTGTATGGATGGGTAGGGGAGCGTCGTGTGCCGGGTGAAGCTGCAGCGGAAGCTAGTGGTGGACGGTTCACGAGTGAGAATGCAGGCATGAGTAGCGATACACACGTGAGAAACGTGTGCGCCGATTGACTAAGGGTTCCTGGGTCAAGCTGATCTGCCCAGGGTAAGTCGGGACCTAAGGCGAGGCCGACAGGCGTAGTCGATGGACAACCGGTTGATATTCCGGTACCCGCTTTGAAACGCCCAATATCGAGCCCATTAATGCTAAGGCCGTGAAGCCGCCCTGATCTCTTCGGAGTTGAGGGGAGTGGTGGAGCCGCTGATCCAAGGTGGTAGTAGGTAAGCGATGGGGTGACGCAGGAAGGTAGTCCAGCCCGGGCGGTGGTTGTCCCGGGGTAAGGGTGTAGGCCGTGCGGTAGGCAAATCCGTCGCACA
>NZ_JBIDBD010000072.1:0-1453 GCF_043202815.1 Streptomyces sp. NPDC048111 | reverse complement strand
CTTCAGGGCATGCGGGAGTTCATTGCTTCAGAACAAACACAGTGGACGCGAGCAACTGAGGACAAGCCCTCGGCCTATTAGTACCAGTCAGCTCCACCCGTTACCGGGCTTCCACATCTGGCCTATCAACCCAGTCGTCTACTGGGAGCCTTACCCTCTCAAGGAGGTGGGAACACTCATCTCGAAGCAGGCTTCCCGCTTAGATGCTTTCAGCGGTTATCCTTTCCGAACGTAGCCAACCAGCCATGCCCTTGGCAGGACAACTGGCACACCAGAGGTTCGTCCGTCCCGGTCCTCTCGTACTAGGGACAGCCCTTCTCAATGTTCCTGCGCGCGCAGCGGATAGGGACCGAACTGTCTCACGACGTTCTAAACCCAGCTCGCGTACCGCTTTAATGGGCGAACAGCCCAACCCTTGGGACCGACTCCAGCCCCAGGATGCGACGAGCCGACATCGAGGTGCCAAACCATCCCGTCGATATGGACTCTTGGGGAAGATCAGCCTGTTATCCCCGGGGTACCTTTTATCCGTTGAGCGACGGCGCTTCCACAAGCCACCGCCGGATCACTAGTCCCGACTTTCGTCCCTGCTCGACCCGTCGGTCTCACAGTCAAGCTCCCTTGTGCACTTACACTCAACACCTGATTGCCAACCAGGCTGAGGGAACCTTTGGGCGCCTCCGTTACTCTTTAGGAGGCAACCGCCCCAGTTAAACTACCCATCAGACACTGTCCCTGATCCGGATCACGGACCGAGGTTAGACATCCAGCACGACCAGAGTGGTATTTCAACGACGACTCCACAACCACTGGCGTGGCCGCTTCACAGTCTCCCACCTATCCTACACAAGCCGAACCGAACACCAATATCAAACTGTAGTAAAGGTCCCGGGGTCTTTCCGTCCTGCTGCGCGAAACGAGCATCTTTACTCGTAGTGCAATTTCACCGGGCCTATGGTTGAGACAGTCGAGAAGTCGTTACGCCATTCGTGCAGGTCGGAACTTACCCGACAAGGAATTTCGCTACCTTAGGATGGTTATAGTTACCACCGCCGTTTACTGGCGCTTAAGTTCTCAGCTTCGCCACACCGAAATGTGACTAACCGGTCCCCTTAACGTTCCAGCACCGGGCAGGCGTCAGTCCGTATACATCGCCTTACGGCTTCGCACGGACCTGTGTTTTTAGTAAACAGTCGCTTCTCGCTGGTCTCTGCGGCCACCCCCAGCTCAGAGAGTAAATCTCATCACCGGTGATGGCCCCCCTTCTCCCGAAGTTACGGGGGCATTTTGCCGAGTTCCTTAACCATAGTTCACCCGAACGCCTCGGTATTCTCTACCTGACCACCTGAGTCGGTTTAGGGTACGGGCCGCCATGAAACTCGCTAGAGGCTTTTCTCGACAGCATAGGATCATCCACTTCACCACAATCGGCTCGGCATCAGGTCTCAGCCTT
>NZ_JBIDBD010000070.1:0-2690 GCF_043202815.1 Streptomyces sp. NPDC048111 | reverse complement strand
ATCCGGCGGTCAAAGGCGAAGGTTGATAAGCCATCCCGACAGCCTCCCACCTACACCGCCAGCACACCCACCGAACTTACGAAAAGATCAGTAGGCAGGTCGTGCACGTCGGCATCCTCGCAGCGGTCGGCCCTGGCCTTCTCTACGCTCGCGTTGAGGGCGGCCATGAGGTCGACGACGGTGCCAGCCAGCTCCGTCGTCTCCTCGACCGGGCGGGGCTCGCGGTGCTTGGTCTTGGCGGTCAGGAGCTCCTCGACCGCCTCGCGGTAGTGGTCGCTGTAGTCGCTGATGTCGTCTCGGGCCATAAATTCCAGCAGCTGGATCGCGGCGTCGACCTCGTCGTTGGTCAGGTCGACCGGGCCGGGCGGGGTTGCGGACCTCGTCGTTCTAGCGCATCGCGTGCAGCGCGATCGTCCGGTCGACGACGCGCAGCAAGCCGAGCCGTTCCCTGCCGTGCCAGGCGAATTTGGCGACGGCGACCTTGCTGGAGCGCTCCAGGGCCTGGCGGAGAAGGGTGTAGGGCTTGGCGGCGACCTGGCCGTCGGCTTTACCGACCGTGGAGCTGACCATATGAGCTCTGAGCTGTGGCGATGCGTCGCGGACATGTCTGAGACGCCTTCGATAGTCTCTCCAAGGCTCGGATCGTGAGCTGGTGGTACGTCGGGGAGGATGAACGTGTCTGGTGAGCGGCTCGACTCGGAATGGGTGCGAGGTTGGTGCGAGGAGACAACTGCTGCGCTCGAGACCGTGATGTCATCGTTTATGCAGACGCATGGGTTCCCACCCGGCGACAACGCCGTCATTCTCGCCACCGATGCGAGCAGCAAGGCGACGGACGCCCTTGTGAACCTGACGCCGATTCCCTCGGACCTCACGACCCTCTACTGGGTGATTGGCGAGGCCTCCTTGCCGGATGTCGAGCACGGATACTTCATTCACTCGGCCTCGACGGTTGCTGACCACTTCCGCGAATACGGCGCTGTCCAGGTTAATGACGATCCGTCGGCCATCGTGTTCGCCAGTGACGGCGGTGGCCATCTGTTCGCAGTGGCAAGCAGCGGCCGAGTCTGGAGGTCGATCACGGCATCCTGGTTCGACGATTTCGAGGTTGCCGCAGAGTCCGTCCAGAGGTTCCTTGAGCAGGTCGGCCATAGGGTCGCTGCCCGAAACTGACTAAGGCTTGTCCCGTAACTGATCTTGGAGGGGCTGAAGGCGGGGCCGATCGAGTTCGGTCCGTTCGCCTATCCAGCGAGGGCGAGGTTGTGCAGGCGGGCAATGCCGCTCATGGCGTGATGGACACCGTCACCCCTGAGACGGCAATCGCCCAGGATCTTCCAGTTCTTCACGCGGGCAAAGACGTGCTCGACGCGGGCCCGGACTTGTTTGTGGGACTTGTTGTGCGCCTGCTTCCAGTCGGGCAGTTCCTCGCCTTTGCGGCGCCGGTGGGTCATCACGAGTCCGGTGCCCGGGTAGCTGCCGTCGGCAATCGTCATGGTGTTGCCCACGGCGGCCTTCGCACCGGATTCCTCCCATGCCTTGCAGTCGTTGCGGTTGCTGGGCGGGGGCCGGCCGACCAGGACAACGAGCCGGGTATCGGCGTCGATGACGACCTGGTGATTGGTGGAGTACCGATAGTTCTTGGACTGCTCCGCCACGGTGTGGTCCCAAGTGGGTACCTGGGTGCCATCCACGATGAGCACGGTGTCCTTGCAGACCCTCTTGCGGGCCGCGAGCGCGAGCATTGGGCCGAGATGGTCGATGACGCGGTCTGCAGCCGACTTCGAGACCGCGAACAGCGGGGCAAGCTGGCGCATCGTCAAGTTCGTGCGCCAGTACACCGCGATCAGCAACGCTCGGTCCTCCAACGGAAGCCCCCCATGGGCGCCCCTTGCGGATCGCGTCCGCTCCGTCGCGCCGCAGCGCGGTCACCAGCTTGGCGAACTGGCGCGGGCTCAGCCCAGTGAACGGGCCTATCCAAGACGGCTCTGACGCCGTGATCACACCAGCCACACCATGATCATCCCACCTGCCAGATCGGGCCGAAGAGCTGTCAGACCTCTGGGATGAAGGACGGCGCGATGCCCATGGCGGCGACACCCGCGCGCACGGAACGGTCGAACTGCTTGAGTTCCGCGACAAGGACATCCCAGGCGACGGGGGAGGCCCAGAAGTCGGGTGTGAGGTTGGAGCCAATTCGCCAGCCCTCGTCGGAGCCCACGATGCGGATTAGTCCCGCACATGCCTGCATCGAGTCGAGCTCGAAACCCTCCCGGCCGGTGGCCGGAATCTGGAGCCAGAGTGCCAGGTGGTACGCCAGCTCGGCCACGGGGAACGCCCTCTCGGACCACACCACCTTCCCCTCTTCCCAGATGGACAGCTCTGCCTCGATGTCGAGGAGAAGCACTTCCAGGGGAGCGTCGTGCGGGGCGAGGCCGCGCCGTGGCAGATCAGACAGTCCAAAGTTCCGGCAGACGAACCGCACCACTCGGCCTCCATCAAATCCGAGGCCCACTACACCTCCAGGCCATCCAAATGCGGACAACCGTACCAAGTCGTGCCAGTCGCTCGGCTCGGCGCACTATTTGCGGGACAGTCCTTACTGATCTTTTCGTAAGTTCGGTGGGTGTGCTGGCGGTGTAGGTGGGAGGCTGTCGGGATGGCTTATCAACCTTCGCCTTTGACCGCCGGAT
>NZ_JBIDBD010000069.1:0-3068 GCF_043202815.1 Streptomyces sp. NPDC048111 | reverse complement strand
CCCCCCCCCCCCCCCCCCCCCCCCCCCCCCCCCCCCCCCCCCCCCCCCCCCCCCCCCCCCCCCCCCCCCCCCCCCCCCCCCCCCCCCCCCCCCCGGGCCGGGCCTATGGCGGGTGGGAAAAGCAATCCCCCCGCACCCCCGACACCCCCCACACTCGACCCCATGACCAGGTCCACGTCCTTCAACAAAGCCGCCCCCCAATACGCCAAATACCGCCCCTCCTACCCCCCACAACTCCTCGACACGATCGAATCCCTGGCAGCCCACCCCCTCCAGCACGCCCGCATCGCGGACATCGGCGCCGGCACCGGCATCGCCAGCACCCTGCTGCACGCCAGAGGCGCGAGGGTCACCGCGGTGGAGCCCGGCGAGGGAATGGCCGCACAGTTCCGCAGGACGTACCCGGAGATCCCCCTGGTGAGGGGCGACGGCAACCACCTCCCCCTGGCCACGGCATCCGCGGACTTCATCACGTACGCCCAGGCCTGGCACTGGACGGACCCGGCGAAGGCGGGCCCGGAAGCCCGCCGCGTACTGCGCCCGGGCGGCACCCTGGCCCTGTGGTGGAACAGGACGGACCACTCCGTGCCGTGGCTGGCCGAGCAGGACGCCCGCATACACGCCTTCTTCGGAACGGGCGGAACGGAACCCGCGGCCCGAGGGGGCCACCTCTGGACCGACGTCCCCGGCCTGACCTTCACAGAACGCCACATCCCGCACACCAGGGAGGTGTCCCTCGACACCCACCTGGCGAATCTGGGCAGCCACTCCATGTTCCTGGTGCTGGGCGAGGAGGGAACGAGGGAGTTCATGACGAGGGAGCGAGAAATCCTGAACGACCTGTTCCCGGACGGAAAACTGCGGGAGAGCTACGTCGTGGACCTACGCCTGGCCCGCACGTAAAGCCCCCCCACCCTCGGCGCGACCACCCCCAAGCCCTCGGCGCGCCCCCCCGGGTACCGCCCATCGGACGCCCCCTCCAGGCACGCGCCCCCGGTGCGAGGATGACGTCACGCAACGCCGCACCACCTGGAGGGTGACCGCATGACCCAGACCGTCGCAGTCCTCGGCACCGGCAAGATCGGCGAGGCCCTCCTCAGTGGAATGATCCGGGCCGGCTGGCACCCGTCCAACCTGCTCGTCACCGCCCGCCGCGCGGACCGCGCCGAGGAACTGCGCACCCGCTACGGCGTGGACGCGGTCACGAACGCCGAGGCCGCCAAGCGCGCGGACACCCTGATCCTCGCCGTGAAGCCCCAGGACATGGGCAGCCTCCTGGACGAGCTGGCCCCGCACCTCACCAGCGACCGCCTGGTGATCAGCGCAGCCGCCGGCATCCCGAGCTCGTTCATCGAGGCCCGCCTCGCCACCGGCACCCCGGTCGTACGCGTCATGCCGAACACCCCCGTCCTGGTCGACGAGGGCATGTCGGTGATCAGTGGCGGCAGCCACGCCACACCGGAGCACCTCGCCCATACGGAGGAAATCTTCGGCGGCGTCGGCAAGACCCTGCGCGTACCGGAGTCCCAGCAGGACGCGGCCACCGCCCTCTCCGGCTCGGGCCCCGCGTACTTCTACTACCTGGTCGAGGCGATGACCGACGCCGGCATCCTGCTCGGCCTCCCGCGCTCCCAGGCGTACGACCTGATCGTGCAGTCCGCGATCGGCGCGGCGGTGATGCTGCGCGACAGCGGCGAGCACCCGGTGAAGCTGCGCGAGGCGGTGACGTCCCCGGCGGGCACGACCATCAGCGCGATCCGCGAGCTGGAGAGCCACGGCGTACGGGCCGCCCTGATCGCGGCGCTCGAAGCGGCCCGCGACCGCAGCCGTGAACTGGCCTCCGGCAACGGCTGAGGGCCACCCGCGACCGCTACCCCCTGTTGCGCGGCCGCCGCACCACAGCGGCGGCCATCCCCACGCCCGCCAGCGCGAACGCACCCCCGCCGACGACACTCAAGACCCCGGCAGAGGTGTGCGGAAGCACGTCCCGCGCGGCATCGAACACCGTGCTCGCGCCGTCCCCCGCCACCACGGGCCCGTCCGACGCAGACCCGTCCGGCGCAGACCCGTCCGGCGCAGACCCGCCCGAACCCTCGACGCCGACCCCGCCCGCACCCGGCGCGCTCGCACCGCCCGCACCGTCCGCACCGGCCGCCCAGGGTTCGACGGCAGCCGAGGCCGCCACCGATGCCCCCGCCGAACCCCCCGCATCAGCCCGAACCACACCACCAGCCCCGCTGCCGCACCCACTCCCGAAGTCGCGCCGCTCCTCCGGCACACCCCCATCGCTCTGCGCACGCCCGTGGCCGTGGCCGTGCGCATAGTGAAGGGCATGACCGTGATTGACCCGAGCCCGCCCCTCCCGAAGCTCGGCCGCGACCCGGCAGCCCTCCCGCAGCTTCTGCTCAAGCCGAACCGCTTCGGCGGACGCGTCTGCGCCCTCGCAAGCCCGGACTCGCCGCAGCTCGCCCAACGTCTCCTGATTGAGCGCGTCGACGACCCGAAGCCGCATCCGGATCACCTCCTCACCACCGTCCCTGCCGTACGCGCCGGCCTCGGGCACCACAGCCATCCCCACCAGGAGCAGAACCACGGCGGCGACGGCGATCCGAAGAAGTGACCTCATACCCGCCAAGCTAGGACGGGACGGGGCGCCTCCAGATCAGCCGTCCTGCCAGGCCTGCCTCAGCCGAAAGCACGAGGTGGGAGCCGTACGGAGCCGACCCGGCACCCCCGCGACCGCGACTCCGGCCGAGGGTTGACACGTCCATCCCCGGTACGTAATGTTCTCCGAGCTGTCCGACGTGAGCGCCGACTCCGGTCGGTCCCCGGACAGCCATTCCGCACCAACCACTTCTTATGAACGACACCTCGTCGTCTCGTTTTTCGTGTGCTTTTGCGAAATGAGGAATCCGCGTTCGAGAACGCACCCCGATTGGCGTCGGGGCCCTGGATTCCGCTAATGTCTCACTCGTCGGAACGGCCCAACAGCCGGGAAGACAAGCCGACTTGGCTCCGGGAGACCGGGAATCGGGCCCGAAAGGATCTGATAGAGTCGGAACCGCCGG
>NZ_JBIDBD010000068.1:0-3482 GCF_043202815.1 Streptomyces sp. NPDC048111 | reverse complement strand
CCTCAGCCCGTCCGGCGTTTGAGGACGAGCGCCGTTCAGGCGCGATGGGGGGTGCAGGGGGCGCAGCCCCCGCCGGGGTTCGAGGGGCGGAGCCCCTCAGGGGGTCTGGGGCGCAGCCCCAGGGCCAGGCACCCTCCAACCCCCCGCACGGGCGGGCGGGTGGGCAAACCCCCCGGGGTCCGAGGGGCGGAGCCCCTCAGCGGGTTTGGGGCGCAGCCCCAGAAACTCAGCCCCCCTACCCCCCGGAGGGTCTCGGGAAGGGGCGGGGTGGGGAGAAAACCCCCTAAGCCAGCAACCCCCGCAGGGGAAACACGGCCCGCCGAGTAGCCAACACAGCCTGATCCAGCCGATCCGCAGGGTCATACCCCGCATCCCACGCCCGCCAGCCGACCCCCCGCCCATCAGTCATCCGCCCCGGCCCCAACTCCCGCGTATGCGCGAACACTTCGTCCCGCCAAGACGCCGGCACCACGGACGCCGGATCGACCGGCACATGCCCCGCGATCCCCACCAGATGCGTCCACGACCGCGGCACCACATCCACCACGGCATACCCCCCACCCCCGAGCGCCACCCACTTCGCCCCCGGCACGTACTCGTGCGCCAGCGAGTGGCAGGCCTCCTGCACCGCCCGCTGCGCGTCGAGCGACACGGCCAGATGCGCCAGCGGGTCCTCGAAGTGCGTGTCGGCCCCGTGCTGGGTGACGAGGACCTGTGGCCGAAAATCGGCGATGAGCTCGGGCACCACCGCGTGGAACGCGCGCAGCCACCCCTCGTCCCCCGTCCCCGCCGGCAGCGCGAGATTGACCGCGGACCCCTCCCCGGGCCCGTCCGCCCCGGTCTCCTCGGGCCACCCCGTCCCGGGGAACAGCATGCGGGGGTGCTCGTGCAGCGAGATCGTCAGGACCCGCGGATCCTCCCAGAACGCCGCCTGGACGCCGTCCCCGTGGTGCACGTCCACGTCCACGTACGCGACCCGCTCGACCCCGAGCTCCAGCAGCCGCGCGATGGCGAGGGCCGCGTCGTTGTAGACGCAGAACCCGGCCGCCCCGCCCGGCATCGCGTGGTGGAGCCCCCCGGCGAAGTTCACCGCGTGCGACGCGTCCCCCGCCCACACCGCCTCCGCCGCCGCGACCGACTGCCCGGCGATCAGCGCGGACGCCTCGTGCATCCCCGCGAAGGCGGGATCGTCCATCGTGCCGAGCCCGTACGAGCCGTCGGCCGTCCGCGGATCCGCCGACGCGGCCCGTACCGCGTCGATGTAGTCCTGCCGGTGCACGAGCCGCAGCGTCGAATCCCCGGCCGGCGGCGCCGCGACCACGTCCACCTGCTGGTCCAGCCCGTACGCCCGCACCAGCCCCATGGTCAGCGCGAGCCGCACCGGGTCCATCGGATGGCTCGACCCGAAGTCGTAGCGCGTGACAGCTTCATCCCACATCAACAGTGCGCGGCCGCTCATGCCCGCCACCGTATCGGGCCGTCTCCGAGCCGAACGAGCGGGCGTACACCAGCGTCAGGAGCACCAGGACCATCGGCACGAGCATCGCCCCGCGATAGCTCCACGCGTCCCCGAGCGCCCCGACGAGCGGGGAGCCCACGAGGAAGCCCACGTAGTTGAAGATGTTGAGCCGCGCCACCGCCGCGTCGCTGGCCCCCGGGAACAGCCGTCCCGCCGCGGCGAACGTCTGCGGCACGATCACACAGAGCCCGAACCCGAGCAGGGTGAATCCGGCCATCCCCGTCCAGGGCCCCGGCGCAAGCGCGACCACCCCGAACCCGGCGGCCGCGAGCACCGTCCCGAGCCGCACCACCGCCACCGCCCCGAACCGCCGCACCCCGAAGTCCCCCGCGGCCCGCCCGAGCAGCGTGGTCACCATGTAGACGTTGTACGGGACGGTCGCGAGCTGCTCGGAGCTGCCGAGCGTGTCCTGGAGGTACTTGGCGCTCCAGTTGGAGACGGTCGAGTCCCCGATGTACGCGAAGCTCATCACCAGGCACAGCGGCAGCAGCAGCCGGAAGACGACCGGCCCGGCCCCCGGCGCGCCCTGCGCCGCCTCGGCCACGGCCGGCTCCCCGTCCGCGTACCAGCGGCTCGCGACGAGACAGACCGGCAGCAGCACCGCCACCGCCGGCAGATACGACACGAGCAGCGACAGGTGCCAGTGCGCTCCCGCCCAGGCGAGCGAGGCGCCACCGATCCCGCCGAGGCTGTACGAGGCATGGAACCCGAGCATGATGCTGCGCCCGTACGTCCGCTGGAGACTGACCCCGAGCATGTTCATGGAGGCGTCGAGGGCGCCCACCGAGAGCCCGAACGCGCCGAGCGCCACCGCCGCCTGCCACATCCGGTCGCCCGCCCCGGCCCCGAGCAGCGCCAGGAGCACAGCGGGCTGGGCGAACCGCAGCACCACGCTCGGCCGGACCCGCTTGATCAGTTGCTCGGTGCAGACGCTGCCGGCCCCGGCGAGGATGGGCACGGCCGCGAGGAAGACGGGCAACAGCCCGTCGGATATCCCGTACCGGTCCTGGATCGCGGGTATGCGGGTCACCAGGAGGGCGAAGGCCATGCCCTGCGCGAAGAAACTCACCGCCAGGGACGCCCTGCCGTGCCGCAGGCGTGCGTCTGTCATGGCGGCACAGCCTAGGGCCGTCACCTACTCCTGGGTAGAGAGATCACCCGAGCAATCCGAGCAGCTGTCCCATGTCCCCGAAGCACGCGGTCGCGTCGCCGAGCCGCTCGGCGGGCGTCATCGCCGTGAACCCGTACACGTCCATCCCCGCGGCCCGCGCGGCCTCGACACCCAGCCGGCTGTCCTCGATGACGGCACACCGCGCGGGCGCGACCCCCATCCGCTCGGCCGCGTGCAGGAACAGGTCCGGCGCCGGCTTGCCCCGGCCGACGTCCTGGGCCGAGAACACCCACTCGTCCTCGAACCACTCGTCGAGCCCGGTCCGCAGGTGCCCCACCCTGATCCGCTCGTGGGTACCGGACGACGCGACGCAGTAGGGAACCCCGTCCGCGACGAGCTTTCCGAGGACGTCCGTGACGCCGGGGACGGGCTGGAGCTCCCGCTCGAAGGCGGCGAAGATCCGGGCGTGCAGGGTGTCGTCGAAGTCGTCGGGCAGCGCCTGTCCGGTCCGCTCCCTGATGACGTCGTGGACGCGGTGAACGGCCGCCCCCATGTAGTCGCGGAGGGAATCCTCGTACGACGTGGCATGGCCGAGTTCGGTCAGATAACCGGACAGGATGGTGTTCGAGATGGGCTCGCTGTCGACGAGCACGCCGTCGTTGTCGAAGATGATGAGGTCGTAGCGCATGACTCGACCTTAAACGCAGAAAAGCCCCGCACCACGACCCTGAAGGGTCTGGTGCGGGGCTTTCCCCAAAATTTGTTCGGCGGCGTCCTACTCTCCCACAGGGTCCCCCCTGCAGTACCATCGGCGCTGAAAGGCTTAGCTTCCGGGTTCGGAATGTAACCGGG
>NZ_JBIDBD010000067.1:0-3932 GCF_043202815.1 Streptomyces sp. NPDC048111 | reverse complement strand
CCTGCACCCCTGCTCAGGGGCTGCGCCCCCGAACCCCCCATCGCGCCTGAACGGCGCTCGTCCTCAAACGCCGGACGGGCTGAAATGCCCGGTGCGGGCCAGCACCGGGCAGTTAAGGGGCGCGGGGAACTGCGCGAGAAGCGACCACGGTCCGCGCACGACGGCGGGGTTGAAGGGGCGCGAGGAACTGCGCGAGGCGGGCCGGGATGCGGGCGGCGCCGGTGCCGGCGGGGGCGCGGCGGGCGAGCAGCAGGTCGGGGGGCTGGGGGCGCGGGGGCCCGCGCGGACCCCGGGCACCCCCGAGCGGCCAGGGGCACGGTACCTTCGGCCCCGCAGTCCCGCGTCGCGCGGGCCGGACAGAGCGGAGTACGGCGTGATCGTCAAGGCGATGGCGGCCGAAGGGGCCGACCCCTTCGGAACGGCGCGGCTACGCCGAGGCGTACTGAACGCCTGGGGCGCGGCCCCGGCCAGGTTCCGTGAGGACGCCAACGCCGAGGAGGACCTCGCGCTCGGCGGCTACCGCGACCGCCTGGTCGTAGAACTCGCCCAGAACGCCGCCGACGCCGCCGCGAGGGCGCACACCACGGGCCGCCTGCGCCTGACCCTGCACCCCGCCGGCCAGGGCAACCCCGCCGTGCTGGCCGCGGCCAACACGGGCGCCCCCCTGGACGCCGTCGGCGTCGAGTCGCTGTCCACCCTGCGCGCCAGCGCCAAGCGTGCCGACACAGAGGCCGGCACCGCCGTCGGCCGGTTCGGCGTCGGGTTCGCCGCGGTGCTGGCGGTCAGCGACGAGCCCGCTGTGGTGGGACGTACCGGCGGCGTCCGCTGGTCGCTCGCCGAGGCCCGCGAACTGGCCGCCCAGACCGCCCTCGCCAGCCCCGGCCTCGGCGACGAACTGCGCCGCCGCGACGGACACGTACCGCTGCTCCGCCTGCCGCTGGCCGCCGAGGGCGCAGCCCCCGAGGGGTACGACACCGTCGTGGTGCTGCCCCTGCGGGACGCCGCCGCCGAGGACCTGGTCCGCCGACTGCTCGACGGCATCGACGACGCCCTGCTGCTCACGCTGCCCGGTCTGACCGAGATCGTCGTCGAAACCCCGGACGCCACACGGGTGTTGAGGCGCTCCGTGCACGACGCGTACGTGCACATCGACGACAGCCGCGACCAGGGCGTGCACCGCTGGCGGACCGTCAGTCACCACGGCCCGCTCGGCAAGGAGCTGCTCGCCGACCGGCCCGTCGAGGAGCGGCTGCGTCCGCACTGGACGGTGACCTGGGCCGTTCCGGTGGACGAGGACGGCGCGCCCGAGCGTCCGCGCACCGCCGCCGTGGTGCACGCGCCCACCCCCACCGACGAGCCGCTCGGCCTGCCCGCGCTGCTCATCGCCTCGTTCCCGCTCGACACCGCCCGCCGCCACCCCGCCCCCGGCCCGCTCACCGACTTCCTGGTGGAGCGCGCCGCCGACGCCTACGCCGAACTCCTGGGCGCCTGGCAGCCGGTGGCGACCGGCACCGTCGACCTGGTGCCGGGCGCGCTCGGCCGGGGCGAGCTGGACGGAGCCCTGCGCGCGGCGATCCTGCCCCGCCTCTCGCGCGTCGCGTTCCTGGCTCCCGCCGCGCCCACCGAGGAAGTCCGCGCGCTGCGGCCCTTCGAGGCGGAGGTGGTCGAGGGCGCGGGCGCCGACACGGTGGGCGTGCTCGCCGAAGTCCTGCCCACGCTGCTGCCCGCGGGCCTCGAACGCCGCCCGGAACTGCGGACGTTGGAGGTCGGACGGCTGTCGCTCGGCGACGCCATCGAGCGGATCGCCGGCGCGGAGCGGGCCCCAGAGTGGTGGCACCGGCTGTACGACACGCTCGCCGGGGTCGACCCCGACCGGCTCTCCGGACTTCCGGTGCCGCTCGTGGGCGGGCGCACCGCCATCGGGCCCCGCCAGATCCTGCTGCCCCTCGCCGACACCCCCACCGACCTGGGGCGGCTCGGCCTCAAGGTCGCCCACCCGGACGCGGCCCACCCGCTGCTCGAAAAGCTCGGCGCGTTGCCCGCGACGCCGCGCGCAGTGCTGACGACCCCTCAGGTGCGGGCCGCGGTCGCCGCGTCCCTCGACAGCGGGGAGATCTGGGACGAGGACGGCGGACTCGACGCCGACGAACTCGCCGACACGGTCCTGACGTTGGTGTGCGAGGCCGCCCTCGAACCCGGTGACGAGCCCTGGCTCGGCGCGCTCGCCCTGCCGGACGAGGACGGTGAACTCGCCCCGGCGGCCGAACTCGTCCTGCCCGGATCGCCGTTCGCCGCCGTCATTCGTGAGGGTGAACTCGCTGAGGTCGACCGGGAGTTGGCCGAACGCTGGGGAGAGCAGCCGCTCACCGCGTGCGGGGTGCTCGCCACGTTCGCCCTCGTACGCGCCACCGATGTCGTGCTCGACCCCGACGAACTGGAGCCCCGCGAGGGCGACTTCGCCGAGCCGGACGACGCGGGCCTGCTCGACGCGGTCGACGTGTGGTGCGAGGACGTCCTGGACCGGCTGCCCGACACGCCGGTGCCGCCCGTCGCCACCGAGATCGTCGCCGTGCGCGACCTCGACCTCGTCGACGACGACGCCTGGCCGCAGGCCCTCGCGATGCTCGCCCGGCCGCCGCTGCGGGACGCACTGGTCCAGCCGGTCCGCGTCCTGCTGCCCGACGGCACGACCGAGTCGGTGCGCCCGTACACCGCCTGGTGGCTGCGCGACCACCCCGTACTCGACGGCCGGCGCCCCGCGGGGCTGCGGGCGGCCGGGTCCGATCCGCTGCTCGCCGGTCTGTACGAGTCCGCGGACGCGACGGGCTTCGACGACGTGCAGGTCCTGCGGGCGCTCGGCGTCCGCACCTCGGTGCCGGCCCTGCTCGACGAGCCCGGCGGCGCCGCGGAACTCCTGGGCCGCCTCGCCGACGGGGACCGCACGGTCACCGCTCCACAACTCCACGCCCTCTACACGGCGTTGGCGGACCTCGACCCCGAGCAGGTCACCCTTCCCGACGAGCTGCGTGCGGTGGTGGACGGGCAGGTGCGGGTGGTGGACGCCGCGGACGCGGTCGTGGCGGACGCCCCCGACCTCCTGCCGCTGTCCGCCGGCCTGCCCCTGCTGCCGGTCGCCCCGGCGCGGGCGGCCGAACTCGCCGAGCTCCTCCAGGTGGGGCGGCTCGGCGAGGCGGCGTCGGCGGACGTGACGTCCCAGGGCGTGGAGCACGAGGTGCCGGACCCGGTACGGGCCCTGCTCGGGCCCGGCGCCCCCGCGACCTACGTCGAGCACGAGGAGCTGCGGGCGGGCGGGGCGGAACTCGACTGGCGCCGCACGGGGGACGGCGTGGTCCACGCGGCGACCCTGGAGGGGGTGGCGGCGGGGCTTGCCTGGGCGGCGGGGCAGTGGACTCGGCGGTTCGAGGTGGCGGCCCTTCTGGAGGACCCGTCCCGAACCCCCGAACTGGCCACGGCCCGCTGGTTCGACTAACCCCCGGGTCCCCCGCCTCCCGCTCGGGCCCCGCCCGCCCACCTACCCGCGACCAGCGCCGCCCGCCCACGCGGTTCCCCGGGCCCCTGGCGGTGCTGGGCGTGCCCGGCGTTTGCGCAGTTCCCCGCGCCCCTCAACCCTGCCTTCGTGTGCGGGCCGTGGTCGCTTCTCGCGCAGTTCCCCGCGCCCCTGGCGGGGCTGGTGCTGGGCAGCATGCGCGTACCGGCCTGCCTTGCGCAGTTCCCCGCGCCCCTGGCGGGATCGGTGCTGGGCGGCACGTGCATCCCAGCTCGTCTTGCGCAGTTCCTCGCGCCCCTTGGCGGCACGGTGCTGGCCCGCATGCGCATCCTCAGCCCGTCCGGCGATTGAGGACGAGCGCCGTTCAGGCGCGATGGGGGGTGCAGGGGGCGCAGCCCCCGCCGGGGTTCGAGGGGCGGAGCCC
>NZ_JBIDBD010000066.1:0-4470 GCF_043202815.1 Streptomyces sp. NPDC048111 | reverse complement strand
CGCGCCTGAACGGCGCTCGTCCTCAAACGCCGGACGGGCTGAGGTGGCCTGGTGCTGCCCAGCACCAGGCAGTTAAGGGGCGCGGGGAACTGCGCAAGGCAGGCTGGGCTACTCACACGGCCCAGCACCGGTCCCGCCAAGGGGTGCGGGGAACTGCGCACACCCCAGCCACCCCCGGTCCCGCTGGGGGCGCGGGGAACTGCGCGAGAAGCGGGCACGCCCTGCGGGGGGCCGGGGGGTGACGGGGTCAAGGGTGTGGGGAGGTGTGTGGTCGGGCTCTGGTTCGGGTGGGTGGTGGGGACTGGGTGGGTGGTGGGGACTGGGTGGGGGTGCGGTGGTGGAGGGTGCGGTGGGCTGTGAAGGCCAGGGCCGCGGCCAGGAGGACTGCCACCGCCAGCCAGGGCAGAGCGAGGAAAGAGGCCCCGCCGGAGGCCTTCGCCCCCTGCGCCGTCGCCACCAACGACACGTCCCCCCAGTCGAGTTGGGGAGACCCCCGCCACACCTCGGAGAGCACGACCTCCTGCCCGGGCAGCAACTCCGACGGCACCTTCGCGAGCCCGCGGCTGAGCAGCGTACGGCCGAACAGTCCCGTCGCGCTCAGCGACACCTTGGGGTTCAGGGTGACGTTGCCCCGGTTGTGCAGCGTGTACGTGATGTCGGTGCGGCTCTCCCCCGTGCCGGGCACGAGCGGCCGGTGCTGGGTGAGCGAGACGTGCTCGACGGCCAGCGCGGGCACGGTGGGCCCGCCGACCCGCAGGTAGACCCGCGCGCCCACCGCCTGCTGGACACCGACCGCCACCTTGCCGTCGCCGGCGCCCCCGGGCGCGATCCGGGCGTCGAGCGCGACCAGCGCCCCGACGTGGTCGCCGGGCTCGGCGCCCCGGGGCACGGTGAGCGTGAAGGGCACGGTGGCCGAGGAGCGGGCGGGCACGGTGACGGTGTCCCGGGCGGGCCTGGCCCAGGCCCCCACTCCGGTCTGCCGCTCCTTCTCGGTGCGTACGGCGAATCCGCCGTCGCGCGCGGTGTTGTAGGCGTCGGCCGCGTACAGCCGGAACGTCAGTGGAGCTGCCGTCTTGTTGGTGACGGTGACCTTGTCGTCGAGGGTGGTGCCGGGGTCGGCGGAAAGGTAGAAGTACGGGCGCTGGGCCGTGCCGGAGGAGGCGGGGAAGACGGACCAGTTGCCGTTGTCGGCGGCAGGCGCGGGGGGTGCGGCGAACAGGGCGAGCAGGGTGTTGAGGAGGACGGCGGCGGCCAGGAGGAGTGCGGACGGCTTGCGCACGGTGCGGGACCCCCGAGGACGGGTGGGCCGGCCGGGTGCGCGCCCGGCCCACGGGTGGACATCAGGTGAGGGTGAGGGTCAGTACGCCGCTGTAGGCGCCGGGCGCGGTGAACGCCGGCACGTCGAGCGAGAGCTTCGCGCCGACGGTGAACTCGCCGCCGGTGAGCGAGGCATTGGGGGTGGAGGCGAGGGTCGCGCCCGCGCTGCCCACGCTCCCGGCCGATCCCGCGGCACACACGGACGGCGAACCGGCCTTGGTGGCGCAGGAGGGGGTCCAGCCGAGGGCGCCCGCGTCGATGGATCCGGCGGGCCCGGTGAAGTTGGTGACCTTGCCGGTCAGGGACCAGCCGGCCGGGCCGCCGCGGAAGTCCTGAACCGTGATCGTGTTCAGGTCGCCGGTGGCCGCGCCGCCCTTGCCGAAGTCGACGGCCTGGAGGTCGACGCTGTCGCCCGCCTGGGTCATCGCGAGCGTGCCGGCGTTCACCGAGGCGTTGAGCTTCTGGCTCGGTCCGGTGGGCGGCGGTCCGCTGTTCACGGTGTACGCCACCGGGCCCGCGCCGTGGGCCGGGTCCCAGGCCGCGCCCTCGTAGGCCACGATTCCGGTGGTCGCCGGGTCCGTGATCTTGGGCCGGGCGGTGAAGCCGCCGTTGGCGTCCGCCTTGAAGGTGATCTTGTCGGCGGTGGTGGCGGTGCCGTTCCAGCCCGCGACGGTGACGTCCGCGTTCGGGGTGAACTTGGCGCCGGTCACGGTGGTGCGGTCCCCGGCGTTGCCGGAGGCCGGGTCGGCCGTGATGCTGCGCTCGTTCACCTGGCCGCCGCCGTCGGTGGCGTTGACCGTCTCGGAGACGGGCGCGGGCGGGTTGGTGACGGTGCAGGGGGTGTCCAGCTCCATGATGTAGCTGGTGTGGATGTTGTAGTCGCCGGGTGACAGGTTGATCGCGCCGGCCTGGGTGGCGGTGAAGCTGCCGCTCATGGAGAACGCCGGGAACGCGCCCTTGCCGGGCACCGGATCGTTCTTCTTCGGCCCGGCCACGTCGACGCTGCCGGTCTGGGCGCCCGAGAGGGTGACCTTGCCGGTCGGGGTCATGATGTCGGCGGGCAGGGCGATGTCGACCGGGTTGCTGGCGGCGGGCTTGTTCACCGTGTAGGTGACGGTGACCTTGTCGCCCACCTTGGGTGCCGCGTTGTCGACGGTGATGGTCGCGTTCGTGGTGCCGTCGATGGGCGGGATGCCGGCGATGGCCGGCGGGATGCAGTGCGTGGCGAAGTCGACGGGCGTCGCGGCCAGTGCGCTCGCGGGTGCGGCGAGCGCGCCGGTCCCGGCGGCGAGTGCGACCGCCCCCAATACGGCGGCCAGACGCCGTCTTCGACGTTCCGACATGGGCGTGCCCCCCTTCCTGAAGTGGCACAGCGCGGCTCGGCTGCGCCGACAGGGGGCCATTGACGGCTCGGCGCGAAAAGAAGTCAATGGAATCCTGGTGCAATAACTGATGACCCATCAGATGCTGTCAAGATCCTGGGGTTGCACGTCCGTGGGGGGGCTGGACGGGTGGGGGGGCTGTACGGGTGGCGCGCTGCACGCTGCACGGGTGGGGGGCTACACGCTGGGGGTGGAGGCTGCACGCTGCACGGGTCGGGGCTGCACGGGTCGGGGCTGGACTAGTACGGCGACAGCGTGCGAAAAGCCGGCGTCGCCCGGGACGACGCCGGCTTCCTTGCGCATCGAGCGATCTGCGCACGCGAGCGATGGGGGACGGTCCGGGCGGGTTGTCCGGGCGAAACGGCCCGGGCCGGGGGCGGATTCGGCGCCGGGGCCCGGATTCGGCACCCGGGCCTACCCCCGCCCCTCGGCCCGCCCCTCCCCCTGACCGGTCAGAACACGAACGGGCCCGGGGCCTGCGAGGTCGTCGCGTCGCAGTTCACCGGGATACCGAAGATCGTCATCTTCAGGGCGGTGCCGGCGAAGTACGAGTCGAGGCTGTCGCCGGCGGCGACGGTCCCCTTGAGCGGGCCGATCGTGACCGAACTGCCCGCGGGCAGCGCGGGGTTGGCCTTGCCGCTGAACACCCTGGTGCCGCCGCCGCCCTTGGCGAGGGTCAGGGTCGCGCTGATCTGGTTGGCTCCGACGGCGACCGGGGTGGTGACGGCCGAGGTCAGCGTGATGGTCGCGGCCGTACCGCTCTGGGTCGCGGCGAGCGTGGCGCTGCCGCCGCCCCAGGACCCGCAGTCGTACGTGGCGGTCGCCGAGCCCGGAGTGACGGCGGCGGCACCCGGCGCGAGGGCGAGGCCCGCGACGGCCACTGCCCCCACGGCGAGTGCGGCCCGCGCGACCGGCCTTCTGATGCTCTTACGCATGATTCCCCTTCCCATGACAGGGAGTTGATCGTCTGCCGCGTCCTCGGCACACGACCGCGCAGCGGCCCCCGCCGGCCCACGCGCACGGGTGCGCGGGCGTGCGGGCATGGCGCTGCGGGGGCGGGGTGTGGTGGTGCTGGTGGTGTTCGCTTGCGGGGTGCGTTCGCTTGCGCGGAGGGGTGTGGGACTCGGTCCGACTTCGGCGCCGGGGCTGCGGCTCTGCGCCCTGGGCCGGTCCGCCCGGGATCTGACGGGCCGTCGGATCGACTGCCGTCCATTGATGCGCGGGGGGCTGTGGATTACAAGGGGCATCGCGTTGATTCTTAAGCGACCCCGGCCCGCCCCGGCCCGCCCTGGCTCGCTCCGGCCCGCCGTTGTCCGCACCCGCGCCCTGTGCCGCATCGGGCTGCCCGGTCCGCGCAGTTCCTCGCGCCCCTGGAGGGTGGGTCGTGTGCGGGTCGTGGTCACTGCTCGCGCAGTTCCCCGCGCCCCTGGCAGGGCTGGTGTCGGCCCGCATGTGTATTTCAGCTCTGCCTCGCGCAGTTCCCCGCGCCCCTAACCCCTCGGCCGTCTGCGGGCCGTGGTCGCTCCTGGCGCAGTTCCCCGCGCCCCTGGCAGGGCTGGTGTCGGCCCGCATGTGTATCCCGGCTCTGCCTCGCGCAGTTCCCCGCGCCCCTAACCCCTCGGCCGTGTGCGGGCCGTGGTCGCTTCTCGCGCAGTTCCTCGCGCCCCTTGGCGGCACGGTGCTGGCCCGCACCGGTCACCTCAGCCCGTCCGGCGATTGAGGACGAGCGCCGTTCAGGCGCGAAAGGGGGGTGCAGGGGGCGCAGCCCCCG
>NZ_JBIDBD010000065.1:0-6207 GCF_043202815.1 Streptomyces sp. NPDC048111 | reverse complement strand
CTCCGCCCCTCGGACCCCGGCGGGGGCTGCGCCCCCTGCACCCCCCTATCGCGCCTGAACGGCGCTCGTCCTCAAACGCCGGACGGGCTGAGGTGCCCGGCGCGGACCAGCACCGGTGCTGCTTAGGGGCGCGGGGAACTGCGCGAGAAGCGTCCACGGTCCGCAGATGACCGGGGGTTGAGGGGCGCGGGGAACTGCGCGAAGAAGGCCGGTACGCGCATGCTGGCCCGCACCGGTCCCGCCAGGGGCGCGGGGAACTGCGCGAGAAGCGACCACGGTCCGCAGATGACCGGGGGTTGAGGGGCGCGGGGAACTGGGCAAACCCCGGCCACCCCCAGCCCCGCCAGGGGCGCGGGGAACTGCGCGAAAAGCGACCACGGTCCGCAGGCGACCGGGGGGTTGAGCGGCGCCGGTATCCGCCCGGCCCGGGCCGGAGGAGACCCCCTGGGGCCGCGTGGAACCGCGCAAAAAGCGAGGGGCACCCCGCCCGCGGGGCCCGGGGCGGAGCTCCGGGGAGGTTGGGGGTGGGCGGGGTCATATGGCGAACCCCGGGTCCCGCCATCCGGACAGGGTGTCCAGATGGCGGAGCCACGGCGTACGCTCGAACCGAGGCACCCATCCCCCGCACCCCCGGGGGCCCACCCCACGAGGAGACGAGCGACGATGCCCGAGCTGAGGTCCCGCACAGTCACCCACGGCCGCAACATGGCAGGCGCCCGCGCCCTCATGCGAGCCTCCGGTGTAGCGAGCGAGGACATCGGCAAGCCGATCATCGCCGTGGCGAACAGCTTCACCGAGTTCGTGCCGGGCCACACCCACCTCGCCCCGGTGGGCCGCATCGTCAGCGAGGCGATCCTCGCCGCCGGCGCCGTGCCGCGCGAGTTCAACACCATCGCCGTGGACGACGGCATCGCGATGGGCCACGGCGGCATGCTCTACAGCCTCCCCTCCCGCGACCTCATCGCGGACAGCGTGGAGTACATGGTCGAGGCCCACTGCGCCGACGCCCTGATCTGCATCTCCAACTGCGACAAGATCACCCCCGGCATGCTGATGGCGGCGCTCCGCCTCAACATCCCCACCGTCTTCGTCTCCGGCGGCCCCATGGAGTCGGGCCGCGCGACGCTGGTCGACGGCACGGTCCGCACCCTCGACCTGGTCGACGCGATCTCGGACGCCGTCAACGACAAGATCTCCGACGCGGACATCCTCCGCATCGAGGAGAACGCCTGCCCCACCTGCGGCTCCTGTTCCGGCATGTTCACCGCCAACTCGATGAACTGCCTGACCGAGGCCATCGGCCTGAGCCTGCCGGGCAACGGCTCGGTCCTCGCCACCCACACCGCCCGCCGCGCCCTGTACGAGAACGCGGCCCGCACGGTCGTCGAGATCACCAAGCGCCACTACGAGCAGGACGACCACACCGTCCTGCCCCGCTCCATCGCCACCCGCGCCGCGTTCGAGAACGCGATGGCGCTCGACATCGCGATGGGCGGCTCCACCAACACGATCCTGCACCTGCTGGCCGCCGCCCAGGAGGCCGAACTCGACTACGGCCTGAGCGACATGGACGCCGTCAGCCGCCGCGTCCCGTGCCTGGCCAAGGTCGCCCCCAACGTGGCGAAGGACCGCACGTACTACATGGAGGACGTGCACCGCGCCGGCGGCATCCCCGCGATCCTCGGCGAGCTGTACCGCGCGGGCCTGCTCAACGAGGACGTCCACACCGTGCACTCCCCGTCCATCAAGGAATGGCTCGACGCGTGGGACGTGCGCGGCGGCTCCCCGGCCCCCGAGGCCGTCGAGCTGTGGCACGCGGCGCCCGGCTGCGTCCGCTCGGCCACCGCCTTCTCGCAGTCCGAGCGCTGGGACACCCTGGACACCGACGCCGCCGAGGGCTGCATCCGGGACGCGGCCCACGCGTACAGCAAGGACGGCGGCCTCGCGGTCCTGCGTGGCAACCTCGCCGAGGACGGCTGCGTCGTGAAGACGGCGGGCGTCGACGAGTCGATCTGGACGTTCGAGGGCCCGGCCGTTGTCTGCGAGTCGCAGGAACAGGCCGTCGACAAGATCCTCACCAAGCAGATCACCCACGGCGACGTCGTGGTGATCCGCTACGAGGGCCCCAAGGGCGGCCCCGGCATGCAGGAGATGCTCTACCCGACGTCCTTCCTCAAGGGACGCGGCCTCGGCAAGACCTGCGCGCTGATCACCGACGGCCGGTTCTCCGGCGGCACGTCCGGCCTGTCCATCGGCCACGCCTCGCCCGAGGCGGCGTCCGGCGGCACGATCGCCCTGGTCGAGGACGGCGACCGCATCCGGATCGACATCCCCAACCGTACGATCGAACTCCTGGTCCCCGAGGTCGAGTTGGAGCAGCGGCGCGCGGCGCTCGGCGGGGTGTACGCCCCGAAGGGCCGCGAGCGCAAGGTGTCCGCCGCGCTGCGCGCCTACGCGGCGATGGCCACCAGCGCCGACCGGGGCGCGGTCCGCGACGTGTCGAAGCTGGGCTGACCGGCCAACCCCGCCCGGGCCACCCGGGCTCCGCCACCCGGGCTCACCGGGCCCGAGCGGGCGCCCAGCAGCCCCCACCCGGGCGCCTCACCAACTGGCGACGTCACGGGGATCGACCCCGAACACCGACCCGTCCGGGGCGGCGGCGTACACCCGCCCCCCGGCGGCGACCGGGGCCGCGAGCGCGGGCGTGAAGGTGTAACGCCCTTGATTCATACGGGGGTTGGTCTGACCCACCAGGACGCCCCGGCCCGCGTCGAAGGCCAGCAGTCTGCCGTCCGCGCCGGTCAGGAACACCTGTCCGCCCGAGGCGACGGGCCGCGAGGCGCGGGCGACGCCCGTGTCGAGCCGCCACGCCTCACCGCCGCGCGCGGCGTCGACCGCCACCAGCGACCCGCCCGCCCCGAAGAGATAGACGCGGTCCCCGTCCACCCCGGCCTGCGCCTGGTCGAGCGGTGCGGAGAGCGGGCTGCGGCGGAACGCGCGGGTGGCCGTGTCGAGCCGTACGACCGCCGAGGTGAACCCGGCGGAGTCGGTCGCGAGCAGCACCAGGGCCCGGGGCCCGCCGGAGCCGCCCCCGTCCCCGCCCCCGCTCGCGACGGGCCGCAGCCGCCCCGCCGTACGCACCTGCCACCGCACCGATCCACTCGCGGGATCGACGGCGGCGACGGAGGTGGAAGTGCCGTCGGGGGACGGCGTGACGACATAGGCCGCCCCCGTCGTCATCCCGGTCCCAGCCCCAGCCCCCACACCCGCACCCACCCCCACCGCCCACTGCGACCGGCCGCCGCCCAGAACCTTGCGCCACATCTCCTTGCCCGTACCGGAGTTGAGCGCCGTGACATGCCCGTCCGCCGTGGTGAGCAGCACGACGGCGCCGGCCGGACGCACCCCCGAGTACGCCGACACGTCGGCGGACCACACCGGTCTGCCGCTCCCGGCGTCGTACGCCCGCAGCGGTCCGCCCGGGGTCCTGGCCAGTACCCGTCCGCCGGCCACGACGGGCGCGTAGTCGTCGGAGAGCAGCTGCCCGGCGGCCCCGGACACCGACCACAGCGTCTTCCCGCTCCTGCCGTCGAGCCGGGCCAGGGCGACACCGGGCGCGGAGCAGTACAGCGCGTCGCCGCCGTCGGCGCCGGTGCAGAAGGCCGTACGGTTCCCGCCGCCGGGGCCGCTCCCGCTCCCGGGGCCGTCGCCGGGGCTGGTACCGGAAGCCGCGGACGCCGCCCCCAACCGCACGCTCCAGGGCCGGAAGGCAGCGGGTTGCGGCTGCTCGGGGGCGGAGGCCACGGCCGTCCCGGTGCCGTCCGGAAGCGACCGCACGGCGACCATCCCGGCGCCGACGACCCCGAGCAGCGCGAGCGATCCGAGGACGGCGCGTCGACCGGCCCCCCGCAACCGCCACCGCGACGAGCCCCCGGAGCCCCCCGCACCGTCACCGTCACCCGCACCCTCACCGTCGAGAGCCCCGTCGGAGCCCGCGAGGGATTCACGGTGGCCGGGGTCGGCCAATGAACCCACGGGCTGCCGGAACACCTGGGTCGTGATCCGCGCCTCGGACCCGTACGCGGCGGACCGCAGCGCGGCGAGGAGGCCGTCGGGGGTGGGCCGGGCGGCGGGATCCTTGGCGAGGCAGTCGCGCAGGACGGGCACGAGGTCCTCGGGCACCCCGTCCAAGTCGGGCTCGTTGTGGACGACTTGATAGGCGACGATGTAGTGCGAATCGGAGTCGAAGGGCCCGCGCCCGGTGGCGGCGTGCACGAGCACCGCGCCCATCGCGAACACATCGGCGGCGGGCCCGACTTCACGCGGACGCTGGAACTGCTCGGGCGCCATGAAGGGCGGGGTCCCGATCAACTTGCCGGTCTCGGTGCGCAGATCACTGTCGTACGGGCGCGAGATCCCGAAGTCGATGACCTTGGGCCCGTCGGAGGCGAGCAGCACATTGCTCGGCTTCAGGTCGCGGTGGACCACCCCGGCCCGGTGGATGTCGCGCAGCGCCTCCGCGAGCCCCGCCCCCAGCCGGCGCACCTCGGCGGCGGAGAGCGGACCGCTGTCCTTGACGCGCTCGGCGAGAGTGGGCCCGGGGACGTGCAGGGTGGCCATCCAGGGCCGCTCGGCGTCGGGGTCGGCGTCGACCACGGAGGCGGTGAACGCCCCGCTCACCCGCCGCGCCGCCGAGACCTCCTGCCGGAACCGGGCCCGGAACTCGGGATCGGCGGCGTGCTGGGCGTGCACGACCTTGACGGCGAGCCGCATGCCGGACGGCGACGTGGCCAGGTGCACCACACCCATGCCACCCGAGCCGATGACCGATTCCAGCCGGTAGGCGCCGACGGATTCCGGATCCCCGGCGCCCGGCGCCCCGAACCCGATACTGCGCGGCGACGCCATGACCCACCCCCATGTGTCCGTTGTCCGCACGCGTCCGACGGAGCCTAGTCGATGGGGCATGTCGTCCCGATGGGGCTTGCTAGCCTGCGTGTTGCACGCAGAGTGAAGCCAATGGGGGAGTTGGGCATGACCGCGGAATCGGCTGAAACAGCTATGGCGTCATCACTGGGCACGCACCGCTACCCGGTGGCCCCCGGCTGCGAACTGAACGTACGCAGCGGCCCCGGAACGGGGTACTCGATCGTCGACGTCCTGCCCCTGGGGGCAACGGTCCCGATCAACTGCCAGACCCCGGGCACGCGCGTCACGGGCCCGTACGGCACGTCGACCATCTGGGACAACATCGGCAACGGGAGGTTCGTCGCCGACGCGTACGTGAAGACGGGCAGCGACGGCTACGTGGCTCCGCGCTGCGGTTAGCGGAACGGGCCGGCGGCGTGACGGCCGGGCGGCGCCCCGCCGGGCAGGCCCCGAGCGCCGCCGGGGGCCCGAGCGCCGCCCCGGGGGATAATCGACCCCATGAGCGAGAACAAGGGCGACGGCGGGAGCGACGCGGCCGAGGCCGCGGGGGCCAAGCGGAACGGGGCCGCGAAGGCGCTGCCGACCGGTCCGCAGCCCGAGCCCATCCGCTTCTTCGGCACGACGTGGGTGAACCACGACCACGGCTACGCCCTGCGCCGGGTCGGCGTGTCGATCGGCTCGCTGGCCGCGGCGGTGGCGGCCTGCTTCGTGCTGCGTTTCGCGTACGAGGGCCTGCAGCTGGCGGACACGGGCGCGTTCGTGAACGTGCTGGTGGTGGTGATGTTCGCGATCTGCAGCGCGCTGGCGTTCCGCAAGACGTGGGAGGGCTTCACGACCCGCCCCGCGGACCCGGAGGCGGACCGCTCCCTGCAGGGCCTGAAGACGATCGGCTTCATCGGCTCCCTGCTGGCGTACTTCGTCCGCACCTTCAGCGAGGCCCCGGGCGAAGCCCTGCACCGAGCAGAACACGAAGCGGCCCAAGCCCGCCACACCCGCCGCAAGCAGGCCCCCCGCTCCCCCCGAAAACGCCCCAAGAAATAACCCACCCATACCCCGAGCCCCCGAGCAGGCCCGGGGTACGCCCTGGTCTCCGAGCAGCCCCCGGTCGTGTGCGGGTCGTGGTCGCTTTTCGCGCAGTTCCCCGCGCCCCTTGGCGGCACGGTGCTGGCCAGCATGCGCATCTTCAGCCCGTCCGGCGTTTGAGGACGAGCGCCGTTCAGGCGCGATCGGGGTTCGGGGCGGAGCCCCGAGCAGGGGTGCAGGGGGCGGAGCCCCCGC
>NZ_JBIDBD010000064.1:0-6804 GCF_043202815.1 Streptomyces sp. NPDC048111 | reverse complement strand
TGCGGGGTTCACCGGGGGTGCCTCCGCGCGGGGTGCGGGGTGCTTGCCCTTCCCGGTCCTGGGCTCCGGGGGGGGGGGGCCCCCGCCCCCCGGGGGGGGGGGCCCCCCCCCCCCGGGCGGGGGGGGGGGGGGGGGGGGGCCCCGGGGGGGGGGCCCCCCCCCCCCCCCCCCCGCCCCCCCCCCCCCCCCCCCCCCCCCCCCCCCCCCCGGGGGGGGCGTGCCCACCCGCCCACCCGTTGCTCGGGGTTCGAAGGGTCCGGCCCCTGGGGCTGCGCCCCAGACCCCGGCGGGGGCTCCGCCCCCTGCACCCCCGATCGCACCTGAACGGCGCTCGTCCTCAATCGCCGGACGGGCTGAGGTGGCTTGATGCTGCCCAGCACCGGTCCTGCTAGGGGCGCGGGGAACTGCGCGAGGCAGGCAGGGCCACACGTGCTGCCCAGCACCAGTCCCGCCAGGGGCGCGAGGAACTGCGCGAGGCAGGCTGGGACGCACATGCTGCCCGCCACCGGTCCCGCCAGGGGCGCGGGGAACTGCGCGAGAAGCGACCACGGCCCGCACCCGACAGGGGGTTGAGGGGCGCGGGGAACTGCGCGAGCCAGGCTGGGCCACACGTGCTGCTCGGCACCGGTCCTGCCAAGGGGCGCGGGGAACGGCGCGAGGAGCGAGCACGGTCCGCACACGACCGAGGGGCGGGGTGGGGAGATCACCCCAGCAGCTCCACCGGCACCTCCACCCCCCTCCCCCGCAACCACTCCCCCACCCCCTTCCCCTGAGGATCAAACCGCCCCTGCGAAGCAACCCCCTCCCCCAACAACCCCTCCACCACGAAGTTCACCGCCCGCAGGTTCGGCAGAACATGGCGCGTCACCCCCAACCCGCCCACCTCCGGGAGGAGTTCACGGAACAACTCCACCGACAGCGCCCGCACCACCCACCCCCACACCGCATCCGCATCCGCATCCGCATCCGCATCCGCACCGGAACGCACCCACACCCCCACATTCACGTCCCCACCCTTGTCCCCGCTCCGGGCCCCCAGGAGCGTCCCCAGCGGTACGCGTCGCGTGGGCCCCGTGGGGTCGTACGAGAGCGGTGGCAGGGGCGGCTCCGGCACCTTCGACAGGGGGATGGTGCGGGCGGGCGGGGCGATCAACTCCCTTACACCGTCCGCCCGTACGGCCACGTGCTCGACCGACCCGGCCGCGACGTACTGCGCCGAGAACACCCCGTAGGGCGCCCCCTTCCCCGGCGGCGCCGTGACGTGGAAGCCCGGGTAGCTGCCGAGCGCCAGCTCGATCGCCGCGCCGCTCACGACCCGTCCCACCGCCTCCGCATCGGCGTCCCGCACGACGAGCCGCAGCAGCGCGCTGGCCCCCTCCTGCGTGGGCGCATCGGCATGATCGGTGCGGGCCAGCTCCCAACGGACCTCTGCAGGACGGGACTTGGCGCGCGCGAAGGCGTCGTCCACCTGCGCCCGCACCAGCGCCGCCTTCTCCGGCACGTCGAGCCCGGTCAGCACGAACACGACCTCGTTGCGCCATCCCCCGATGCGCGTGATCCCCGCCTTGAGCGTCGGCGGCGGCGCCTCGCCCCGCACCCCGGTGATCCGCACCCGGTCGGGCCCGTCCTGGTCGAGCCGTACGGTGTCGAGCCGCGCGGTGACGTCCGGCCCGGCGTAGCGCGCCCCGGAGGTCTCGTACAGGAGCTGCGCGGTGACCGTGCCGGTGTCGACCGTTCCGCCGGTACCCGGGTGCTTGGTGATGACGCAGCTGCCGTCCGCGTGGATCTCCGCGAGCGGGAACCCCGGCCGCAGCAGACCGCGCCCCGCCCCGCCCTCACCTCCCGGGAGGCCTGCGGGGAAGCCCGCCTCTGCAACCCGCTCGCCGACCTCTGCCGAGGCCCCCTGGGCACTGTTGACGACGTCTTCGGAAACGCCTTCGGAGACGTCTTTGAAGGCACCCTTGAAGGCGTCCTCGAAAGCGCCCTTGAAAGCGTCCTTGAAGAACGAGTAGTTGCCTCCGGTCGCCTGGGTCCCGCACTCCAGGACGTGCCCGGCGACGACCGCGCCCGCGAGCGCGTCGTACTCCTCGGGTCCCCAGTCGAACCACCACGCGGCGGGACCCGTGACCAGCGCCGCGTCGGTGACCCGACCCGTCACCACGATGTCCGCCCCGCCGCGCAGACAGGCCGCGATCCCGGCGCCGCCGAGGTAGGCGTTGGCCGTGAGTGCGCCCTCGGGCAGCGCGAGCGCGTCCCCTTCGACGTGCGCGACCCGCGCGGGCACGCCCACGCGTTCGCTCAACTCCCGTATGGCGTCGGCGAGTCCGGCCGGATTGAGCCCGCCCGCATTGGTGACGATGCGCACCCCGCGCTCGTGCGCGAGGCCGAGGCAGTCCTCCAGCTGGCGCAGGAAGGTCTTGGCGTATCCGAACCGGGGATCGCGCAGCCGGTCGCGGCCGAGGATGAGCAGGGTGAGTTCGGCGAGGTAGTCGCCGGTCAGGACGTCGAGGTGGCCGCCGGTCAGCATCTCGCGCATCGCGTCGAAGCGGTCGCCGTAGAAACCTGAGGCGTTCCCGATGCGCAGGATGGGGGCGTTCTGGCTCACGAGGCGCCTCCTGCGGAGTCCGTACGGGGCGGATGGCCGGGACCGGTCACGGTGTCCGTACGGGGCGGATGGCCGGGACCGGTCGCCGTGTCCGTACGGGGCGGGCGGCCGGGACCGGCCACGGTGTCCGTGCGGCGCGGGCGGCCGGGACCGGCGGGGCCGGCGAAGGCCTGGGCGATGTCGAGCCAGCGGTCGGCGTCGTCGCCCTCCGCGCGGACGTCGGTGTCGGTGCGGTGGAGCCGCTGGGTGACCAGCAGACAGAACTCCAACGCGCTGCCGGTGACGCGCTGTTGGGCGTCCTCGGGACCGTACGTCCAGAGTCCGTGTCCGTCCGGCGCGGTCAGCTCGACGCGGAACTCCTGCGCCGGCGGCTCCAACCCCCGTACCGAGAAGGCGTAGTCGCGGGCGCGAATGCCGATGCGGGCGACATGGCGCAGCCGGTCGGTGGGCCTGCGCGTACGGCCGAGGGCGTCGAAGACGTCCTGCCCGTGCGCCCAGGTCTCCATCAGACGACCGGTGGCCATCGACGCGGTGGACATGGGCGGCCCGTACCAGGGAAAGCGGGCGCCGGGCGGGGCCGCGCGCAGCTCCTCCTGGAGCCGTACGCGGCTGTCCCGCCACCAGGACAGCAGCTCGTCGGGCGGCAGCAGCGCCCCGGCCTCGGCGCCGTCGTCGACGAAGGTGTACGGCGAGGCGACGGCCTTCTCGACCTCGGCGGCGAAGGCCTCGGGGTCGGTGACGGAGAGCAGGGCGGCGGTGTCGGTCCAGGCGAGGTGCGCGACCTGGTGCGCGATGGTCCAGCCGGGGGCCGCGGTGGGCGTCGCCCATTGCGCCGGGCTCAACTCGCCGATGAGGGCGTCCAGTTCGCCTCCCTCGGCGAGCAGATCGTCAAGTACGGCGAGCACGGCGTCGGTTGGACCGGCCGGTTCGGACACGGGGCGCTCCCCTCCGGGACAGCGGGTGTGCCCCGGAGCATGGCAGCCTGTCTGGAAACAAGCAAGCGTGCTTGCATGTATTTCCGGCCGATCGGGTGGGTCTCGGAGTGCGGGGCGCGGCCGCGGGTCGCGGTCGCGGGACGGCCGGGTTGCGGAGTGCGGGGCGCGGTCGCGGGTTGCGGTCGCGGGACGGGCGGAGTGCGGGGTGCGGTCGCGGGGCGCGGTCGCGGGACGGCCGGGTGTGCCTTGCCCGGCGGGTCAAGATCTTCCGGGTCACGGGTCTGTCCCAGCGGGTGGGGCGCGGGGGCGCGCGCACAGGGGGATCGCCGCCCTGCGTGTAACAGGTGTGTCCTGGGGGCGGGTTGGGCGGAACGGTTCAGCGGGGCCGGGTGCTCTAGCTGTGCAGAACGACCGCCCGTATGCCGCCGCACACGCTCCCGCGTCGGCACTCGACGTACCCGACGCACACCGGCCCGTACCGGGCGGACCGTACTGCCAACCGATCCTGAGGAAGAATTCGATGCGCGTTCGCAAGCTCACCTTCGCAGCCCTGGCCGTCGCCGCGGGACTCTCGCTCACGGCCTGCCAGAGCGACGACGGCTCGACGGCGCAGAACGACCCGTCGTCCGCGTCCAGTTCGTCCGCCTCCGGCGGGTCGGGTTCGGGGTCCGGTTCCTCCGGGGCGGGTTCGGCCGGATCGGACCAGGGGGGCGGCAAGGACTCCGCGGGGAAGGGTACCGGCGGCTCGGGCTCGGCCGGTTCGGGCACTGCGGGCTCGGGGGGTTCGGGTGGCAGTGCCAAGGGTGGCAAGTGCCGGACCGCCGACCTGAAGATCTCCGCGTCGGACAGCACGATCGGCGGCGATGCCGATCGTTCCGTCGCGGTGGAGTTCAAGAACGTCAGCGGGCACGACTGCATGCTGTCCGGGTTCGCGGGGGTCGACCTGAAGACCAACGCGGGGTCACTGTCCGCGAAGCGCACGGGCCAGCCGGCGAGCCTGGACACGCTGAAGAACGGCAAGTCGGTGTTCTTCAACATCAGTTACCCGGCCAATGACTCGGGCGGCTCGGGCGTGCGCATCACGGGCCTGCTCGTGACCCCGCCCGGAGAGACGAAGACGGCGACGCTGGCCTGGCCGGGCGCGGCAACGCTGCCGGTGACCGAGGGGGGCGGCTCGCAGGTGAAGGTGGGGCCGATCGGGAGCGCGGGTCAGGGGGGCTGATCGGCCTGCGCGTCGACGCCCCGGGGCGGCTTGGAGTGTGCCTGTGCGCCTGCCCCGGGGCGGCCTCAGGCCCGGGGCGGCCTCAGGTCCGGGGCCCCTCAAACCCGGGGCGGACTCAGGAGTACGTCTTCGTCCCGGCGGCCCTGAGCAGTCGGGCCGCGGCGACCTGCTGGTGGCGGGGCCGGTCCTCGGCCCGCAGCCTGTGCAGCAGCTCGGGCGGTATGCGGTCGGCCCACGGCAGGAGGGCCGCCGTCGCCTGGCGGACCACGGGCGACGCGGGGTCTTCCAGGAGGGGTTGTACGTCCCTGAGGCCCGCGGCGTCCAATGCGCGGAGCCCGGCCACGGCGCCGGCCCGCACGGCGGGTCGGGGGTGGGTCAGGAGCGTCCGCAGGAGGTCGGTGTCCTCGCGCTTCCCGCACTCGCCGAGCCCCACAGTGGCGGCGGGCCACGAGGCGGGGTCGGCGCACAGCGCGCGGTACAGCGGGATCGGATCGATGCCGCCCTGCCGCAGCACATAACGGGCACAGGCGCGCACGACCCCGGCACGGTCGGCGAGGTAGGGCTCGGCGTCGGCGTACCGCTCGGCACGCCGGAGCGCGGTGACCCCGGCCGCACGGATCTGGGGGTGGCGGGCGGTCAGCAGGATGGTGGTGATGGCGGTGGGGGTGGGCGTGGCGTCCGCCGGTTCGGGTTCGTCGGGGGTTGTTTGCTCGGGGGCCGGGTCGGACAGTGCGGGATCGCCTGGGGCCGTCTGCTTCGGGGTGGCGTCCGCCAGTGCGGGATCGCCTGGGGCCGTCTGCGCGGGGGCCGGGTCGGACAGTGCGGCCACGGCTGCTTCCGCGCACAGGGTCTGGACGGCGATGTCGGCGTGGTGGGCGGCGGTCTGCGCGAGCCGCACCGCGGGGAGCAGTCGCCGCTCGACGGCGATGCGGTGGGCGAGGCGGCTCGTGGCCCGGTCGGTGGCGCCGAGCAGAGCCTCGACGTCTGCGGCGGGCCCGGTGCGCAGCGCCTCGGACAGCAGGTCCCGCGCGAAGTCGCCCCGGGAGCGTGCGGCGGTCCGCAGGACGAGGGGGGCGTGTGCGGCGAGCCGGTGCGGGGGTGCGGCGGCCAGGACCGCGCGGGCCCGTTCCCGGACGGGCCCGGCCCAGTCGGCGCAGCGGATGACGATCAGCGGGAGCAGGGCCGGGCGTCCGTCGGCGCGGTCCAGCGCGGCCTCGCGGAGGTGGCCGTCGGGGTGGCAGAGGGCGAGGGCGAGTTCGGCGTCGTCCGGCGGGCCGGTCCAGGTGATGGTGCGCATGAGGGGGCCTGAGCGCTGCCGGCCCGACGGTGAGGCCCTGAGATGGAACAACTCCGGTCTGCGCCAGGCGAGTTCGCGGACCCCGACGTCCAGGTCGACCCAGGCGTCGGGGTCGGCCGGGTCGAGCGCCTGCTCCAGGGGGGTGCCTGCGGCCAGCCGGGTGATGATGTCGTGGGGGTTGGGGTGGCTGGGGGGCATGGGGGTCAGCGTAGTGCGGGGTTCACCGGGGGTGCCTCCGCGCGGGGTGCGGGGTGCTTGCCCTTCCCGGTCCTGGGCTCCCTGGGGCTTCGCCCCAGACCCCGGGGGCGCTTGCCCACCCGCCGCCCGTGCAGGGGGTTGAACCGGCTGGGCCCCTGGGGCTTCGCCCCAAGCCCCGGGGGGTTTGCCCACCCGCCCGCCCGTGCAGCGGGTTGCACCGGCTGAACCCTGGGGCTCCGCCCCAGACCCGCTGAGAGGCTCCGCCCCTCGACCCCGGGCAGGGGCTCTGCCCCCTGCACCCCCGAGGGCGCTGCCCACCCGCCCACCCGTGCAGCGGGTTGGATTGGCCCGGCCCCCTGGGGCTCCGCCCCAGACCCCGGCGGGTTTGCCCACCCGCCCGCCCGTGACGGGGGTTGAAGGGTGCCTGGCCCTGGGGCTGCACCCCAGACCCGCTGAGGGGCTCCGCCCCTCGAACCCCGGCGGGGGCTCCGCCCCCTGCACCCCTGCTCAGGGGCTGCGCCCCCGAACCCCCCTTTCGCGCCTGAAC
>NZ_JBIDBD010000063.1:0-6887 GCF_043202815.1 Streptomyces sp. NPDC048111 | reverse complement strand
GGGCTGGAAGGGTTCGGCCCCTGGGGCTGCGCCCCAGACCCGCTGAGGGGCTCCGCCCCTCGGACCCCGGCGGGGGCTGCGCCCCCTGCACCCCCTTTCGCGCCTGAACGGCGCTCGGCCTCAATCGCCGGACGGGCTGAGGTGGCCTGGTGCTGCCCAGCACCAGGCAGTTAAGGGGCGCGGGGAACTGCGCGAGTAGCGAGCACGGTCCGCACGCGACCGAGGGGTTGGGGGCGCGAGGAACTGCGCGAGGCAGGCTGGGCTACTCGCGCGGCGCAGGACCGGTCCCGCCAAGGGGCGCGGGGAACTGCGCGAGAAGCGACCACGGCCCGCAGCTGAATGCCGCACGCGTGCACCCCGCCCCCCGGAGTGGCCAGCCCTGCCAGGGGCGCGGGGAACTGCGCACACCCCGGGCACCCCAGCCCTGCCAGGGGCGCGGCAAACTACGCACCCCCAGGGCCGCCCCCAGAGGCGGGGCTACGGCACGAGGCGGGTTCTCAGTGCGGCCAAGTCGGGCAGGGGCAGGCCCAGGCCCCGGGTCAGGTACCCGTACAAGTCCCCGTACCGGGAAGCGAGTTCGTCCAGGGCCGCCGCCAGGTACTCCCCCCGCACCTCCTGCAACGGAATCAGCAGATCCGGATCCTGCATCACCCCGGACTGCTTCAGCCCGGCCCGCAGGGCCGCGTCCGCCGCCGCCCGGAACCCGTTCGACGCCAGGTAGTCCTGCTCCGCCGTCCCCGCCGGCACCCCCACCGCGCGCAGCAGCACGTAACTCAGCCACCCCGTACGGTCCTTGCCCGAGGAGCAGTGGAAGAGCAGCGGGCCGCGCCCGGACGCCAGGTCCTTCAGGGTCGCCCCGAACTGCGCCCGCGCGTCCGCGTCGGAGACGAACGCCCGGTACACCGTGCGCATGAGCGCCTCCGCCTTGCCGTGGCCCAGCATCGCGTCCTGCGTCGCCGGGTCCCTGGAGCCGATCGCCGTCACCATCTGCGCGTACAGACCGCTGTCGGTGACCGGACGCGGCGTCGCGGCGAGCCCGGCGGGCAACCGGTCGGGGCCGTCGTACTGCAGCTCGACCGGCACCCGGAAGTCCACCGCCTCGCGCAGCCCGAGACGGCCGAGCGTCGCGATGTCCGCGTCCGTCGTCCTGTTGAGCGCGTCGGCCCGGTAGGCCACCCCGTACCGGACGCGTCCGCCGTCGTACGTCCGGTATCCGCCCAGGTCGCGGACGTTGACCGCGCCCTGCAGCACGATCTGCCGGGGAGAGGGGGCGGTGGCGGCGCGGTGCTGTGCGGGGCCCGCGGCCAGGGGGACGGGGCCGTTCGGCGCCGCCGTGGCCGTGGCGGGCAGCACGCCCACCGCCAGCGCCGCGGCGACCACGGCCGTCACCGATCTGGCACGTGTCACCGTACGGGTGTGACGGCGCAGTCGTTGTTGCTGTTTCATGGGGGATCAACTCCCTTGTCCGGTAGGCCGGTAGGCCGGTAGGCCGGTAGACGAGTCAGGGGGGTGGGGTGGGGAGGGCGGACAGGGTCTTCGCCGCTTCCCCCAGTACGCGGCCGATCAGTTCCTCGCAGCTCGGGAGGTCCTCGATCAGGCCGGCCACCTGGCCGGAGGCCATCACGCCCAGGTCCGTGCGACCCTCGACCATGGACGCCCTCAGCAGCATCGGGGTGTTCGCCGCGAGGAGAACCTGACTCCATGTCAAATCCTTGCCGTGCTTCATCGCCAGGCCGTCCCGCACGAGTTGGGGCCACGTCTGCCCGGAGATCCGCCGGAACCCGGCGGCCCGGCGGACCGCCTGCACCAGGGCCCTGGCGCGCCCCGCACCCTCCAGGGACCGCACGAGATCCGTGCGCAGCATGCGGTGCGGCAGGCCGTCCACGGCGGTGGTCACCGTGACGTCCCGCACCGCGGCCCGCAGGTACATCGCCTTCACCGCGTCGGGGACCGTCGAGTCGGAGGTGAGCAGGAAGCGGGTGCCCATCGCGATGCCGGCCGCGCCGTAGGCGAGCGCGGCCACCAGACCCCGCCCGTCGTGGAAGCCGCCCGCGGCGACCACCGGAATGCCGACCGCGTCCACCACCTGCGGAAGCAGCACGGTGGTGGCGACCTCGCCGGTGTGGCCGCCGCCCTCGCCGCCCTGCACGATGACCGCGTCCGCACCCCACGCCGCGACCTTCTCGGCATGGCGCCGGGCGCCGATGGAGGGGATCACGACGACGCCCGCGTCCTTCAGCTCGGCGATCAGTTCGCGGGAGGGGGCGAGCGCGAAGGAGGCCACGCGGACGCCCTCCTCGATGATGATCCGCACCCGCTCGCGGGCGTCGGCGGCGTCGGCCCGCAGGTTGACCCCGAACGGCTCCTCGGTGCGGGAGGCCACCTCCCGTACGGCGGCGCGGAGTTCGGCGGTCGTCATCGTCGCCGAGGCGAGGATGCCGAGCGCCCCCGCGTTCGCGGTCGCCGAGACCAGCCGGGGACCGGCGACCCAGCCCATGCCGGTCTGCACGATCGGATGCCGTACGCCGACCAGCCGGGTCAGTGCCGTCTCCAGGCGGGGGAGCGGGGCCCCGGTCACCGGCCGACCTCGCCCTCGCGCAGGCCGTCCGGGTCGATGACCTCCCGGATCAGACGCAGCTCCGCCGCCGACGGCTCGCGGGTGAACGCCGGCCGGTCCGGCACGGCGAGCTCGAACGCCGTCGCCCCGCGCACCTCGTCGAGCGTGACCCCGGGGTGGAGGCAGACCAGCCGCATCGAGTGGTCCGGCGTCGCGAAGTCGAAGACGCCCAGGTTGCTCACGACCCGGGGGATGCGGTGGTAGCGGGTGGCGGAGGGACCCGCCGCGGCGGCGCTGTCGTAACCCACTCCGCTGATCATGTCGACGCGCGGTACGAAGACCCGCGTCGAATGCCGGGGGACCCAGTAACTCACCGGATTGTTCAGGGTGTTGACGGGCGCGCCGCGCACCCCCAGGAGCTGGCGCGCGGGCCGCTCCCAGGCGCCGATGCAGGAGATGTTCTGGTTGCCGAACCGGTCGATCTGGCCGGCGCCCATCATGACGTGCCGCTTCCCGCCGGTGACCATCGCCAGGTGTCTGCGGTAGGGCAGCCAGCCCTCGGGCCTCCCGTCGGGGCCGACCAGCATCGCCTCGCCGTCGGTGAGCAGCAGGTCGGGCGAGAAGGTCCGCCGGGCCAGGCGGGCGCCCACCGAGGGGATCAGGCCCATGGGGCTCGCGAGCACCTCCCCGTTGTCGCGCCAGGCCTCGGCGCAGGCGATCACGCAGTACTCGGCGCGGGAGACCCGCGCGGCGTCCGTCGTCATGCGCGCTCCTCGTGCCAGCTCTGCACCGCACTCTGGTAGGACTTCTCGTCGGGCCCGGACAGGAACCGTTCGGCGAACTCGGCCCAGGGCGTGGACGCGTACAGCTTCTGGAACGGCTCGTCACGGCCGTAGTCCGGCGCGCACGAGGTGAAATGGGCGCCCTGGGGACACTCGACGACCCCCGTGACCGCGTACCGCCCGACCAGCAGGGACTGCGGCACGGCCCCGTCGAAGCCGTCCACGATCCGCTCGCACGAGACGTACGCGCTGTCCGCTGTCTCGCAGAACAGGTCGTCGAAGTACGGGTCTGGGCCCAGGTACTGGCCGTTGCCCAGCCGGTCGGCGCGGTTGAGGTGGACGAGCGCCGCGTCCATGCGCAGGGCCGGCATCGCGACGAACGTCTCGCCGTCCTCGTACGGTGAAGTGACCGTGCGCAGCCCGGGGTTGACCCGCATCACGTCCGAGCCGAGGCCCGCGCGGACCGGCAGGAACGGCAGCCGGTTCGCCGCCGCGTGCAGTCCCCACATGAACATCGCCTCGTCCACCTCCATCAGCTCGAAGGCCCCCGCCTGGCGGGCCGCGCGGAAGTGCGGTTCCAGGGGGATCGAGTCGAGCGTGGCGAACGGCGCGACGAGCCGGCGGATCCGTCCGGCGGCGGCCAGCAGCCCGACGTCGGGGCCGCCGTAGGAGATCACGGTGAGGTCGGTGACGGAGGAGCGCAGCAGGGCCCGGACCAGGGCCATCGGCTTGCGGCGCGAACCCCAGCCGCCGATGCCGACGGTCATGCCGCTGCGCAGCCGCGCGACGACGTCCTCCGGTGTCATGGTCTTGTCGGTCACGGCGAGGCCTCCTCGGTGGCCGGTGTGGCTGGTGTTGCTGGGGTGGCTGGTGTTGCCGGGGTGGGGGAAGCGGCGGGGGTGGCCGGTACGGCAGGGGCAGTGGTGGCGGTGGCGGTGGCGGCGAAGGTGTCGCGGACGCGGTCGGCCACGCCGCCGAGCGCCGCCTCGAAGGTGAAGCCCTGCTCGAAGCGGTAGCTGCGGCGCACGTCGACGGGGTCGATGCCGTTGATCGCGGCCTTGGCCAGGCGGATCAGGGTGCCGTCCTTGCGGGCGATCTCGGCCGCCAACTCCAGTGCGGCGGACAGGAGTTGATCTCGCGGTACGACCTTCCACACCGAGCCGTGGGCGTGCAGCTCCTGGGCCGTCGCGGTGCGCGAGGTGTAGTACAGGGCGCGCATCAGATGCTGGGGGACCAGGCGGGCCAGATGGGTGGCGGCGCCGAGCGCGCCGCGGTCCAGCTCGGGCAGGCCGAACACGGCGTCCTCGCTCGCCACGATCGCGTCCGCGTTGCCGACCAGTCCGATGCCGCCGCCCAGGCAGAACCCCCCCACCGCCGCGACGACCGGCACCTCGCACTCGTACACCGCGGCGAAGGCCTCGTAACAGCCCCGGTTCACGCCGATGAGCGCGCTTTGGCCGCGGTCGCGCTGCAACTCCTTGATGTCGACCCCGGCGTTGAAACCGCGGCCCTCGGCGGCGAGCACCACACAGCGGACCTCCGGATCGCGTCCGGCCGCCCGGACCGCGTCGGCGAGTTCGTACCAGCCCCGTACGGGCAGGGCGTTGACGGGCGGGAAGTCGACGGTGACGAGGCGAATGCCCTTCTCGGGGCTTGAGGTGGAGACACCCATGGGCGGATCAGCTACCTTTCCACCAAACATTTGTTAGGTGGGGAAGGTAGCGCGGATGGAGCTGACCGGGAAGGTGGTCGTCGTCACCGGGGGAACCCGGGGCGTGGGCGCGGGGATCGCGCGGGCGTTCCTCGGGGCGGGCGCGGACGTCGTCGTGTGCGCCCGCAGACCACCGGACGCACCGCTGCGCGCCGGCGGACGCACGGCCGAGTACCGCCCGCTCGACCTGCGCGAACCGGCCGCCGTACGGGACTTCTTCGCGGGCGTCGCCGCGGACTGCGGCCGTCTGGACACCCTGGTCAACAACGCGGGCGGCACCCCCTACCGGCTGCTCGACGAGGGCGGGGCCGAGCGGCACGCGCGGGTCGTCGAACTGAACCTGGTGGCCCCGCTGACGGCCTCGCTCGCGGCCCGCCCGCACCTGCGGGCCGCGCGCGGATCCGTCGTGATGATCGGCAGCGTGAGCGGGGGACGGGCCTCGCCCGGGTCGGCCGCCTACGGCGCGGCCAAGGCCGGACTCGAAGGGCTGGCCCGCTCCATGGCCGTCGAGTGGGCACCCGAGGTGCGCGTCAACACCCTCGTCCTCGGCATGGTCCGCACCGAACTGAGCGCCCTGCACTACGGCGACGCGCAGGGTCTCGCGCGGGTGGCCGCCACCGTGCCGCTCGGCCGGCTCGCCGAGCCCGAGGAGGTCGGCGCCGCCGCCGTCTTCCTCGCCTCGCCGGCCGCCGCCTACATCAGCGGTGCCTGTCTGCACGTCCACGGCGGCGGCGAACGCCCCGCGTTCCTGGACGCGGCCACGGTCAACCGGACGACCGAAGCGGTCAACGAGCTTGAGGAGAACGGAAGATGAGCCGACTCAGCGAGGGACGGGTGGTCGTGGTGACCGGGGCGGGCCGGGGGCTGGGACGGGCCCATGCCCTGGCGTTCGCCGAGCAGGGCGCCCGCGTCGTCGTGAACGACCTGGGCGTCGGGCCCGACGGAGCCGGGGCCTCGGGCGGGCCCGCGCAGGAGGTCGTCGAGGAGATCCGCGCCGCGGGCGGCGAGGCCGTGGCGCACGGCGGCGACATCGCCACCACCGAGGGCGCGGCCTCCCTGGTCGCGACGGCCGTGCGGACGTTCGGCGCGCTGCACACCCTGGTCAACAACGCGGGCTTCCTGCGCGACCGGATGCTGGTCAACCTGGACGAGGACGACTGGGACGCGGTGATGCGCGTCCACCTCAAGGGCCACTTCCTGCCCCTCAAGCACGCCGCCGCGTACTGGCGCGCCGAGGCCAAGGCGGGGCGCGAGATCGCCGCGCGCGTGGTCAACACCAGTTCCGGCGCCGGCCTGTTGGGCTCGGTCGGGCAGGGCAACTACAGCGCCGCTAAGGCCGGCATCGTGGGGCTCACGCTGGTCGCCGCCGCCGAGATGGGCCGCTACGGCGTGCAGGTCAACGCGATCGCGCCGGCCGCCCGTACCCGGATGACCGAGGGCACCTTCGCCGAGGCCATGGCGGCGCCCGGCGCCCCGGGCGCCTTCGACGCGATGGCCCCCGAGAACGTCTCCCCGCTCGTGGTGTGGCTCGGCTCGGCCGCGAGCGAGGGCGTCACCGGCCGCGTCTTCGAGGCGGAGGGGGGCCGCATCACCGTCATGGAGGGCTGGCGGCCGGGCCCGGGCATCGACAAGGGGGCCCGCTGGAGCCCGCGGGAGGCGGGCGAAGCCGCCCTGGAGCTTCTTGCGCGGGCCGAGAGGGTGGGGGTGGTGTATGGGTCGCGGTAGGGGGGGTGGATAGGCCCGGGGGGGGGGGGGGGGGGGGGGGGGGGGGGGGGGGGGGGGGGGGGGGGGGGGGGGGGGGGGGGGGGGGGGGGGGGGGGGGGGGGGGGGGCGGGGG
>NZ_JBIDBD010000062.1:0-7191 GCF_043202815.1 Streptomyces sp. NPDC048111 | reverse complement strand
GCTGTCCTGTCCGACTGAAGATTGCGAGAGGTGAGTCGGCTGACCTGCGCTTCGCAATCTTGGGCGGGGCTGGCGAGTGCTGGGCTGTCTCGACGTAGGTTGCATAATCGGCGGCCCGTCGACTCCGATGCGAGGCGGCTCTCGCGCTAGGCGCTCGGGCGAGATTGAGTTGTTCTCCGGGAGCTCACGGCAACTCGATACGCGGTGCATGAGGCGACCAAACCGGGCTATGACATGAAGTCGCCGAACGAACTTTGGTCCGATCCTGTCGAGGTCGAGGCGCTGAAGGTTCGACTCGACGATCTGCGTCGGGCGAAGATCCGGCTCGCTGATGAGGTGCTCCTAGTCGGCGACTACATCGGAGACAGCACCCGAGCCGAAATCGCCTACGCCCGGTCGCTGGGCAAGCCCGTGCGGTTCACGCACCCCGAAGTCGACCCTGACGCCTGACCGCCCACTGCCACCTCGACAACCGGGGCCAGCATCCCGCCGCCTGACCGTCTTGCGGTGGCTTCGGCCGCCGCCCCACCCCACACCCTCCGCAGGCATCCCTTGGAATTGATCATCTACGGCAGGCCTCTCAACATCGCTCTCAAGTGTTCGGCTACGACTGTCAGACCCTCCGACTAGCGTGTGCCCATGGAAACGGATGGTGAGACCGGCGACGCCAGGCGCAGAAGGGCGATCGAGGCTGAGTTCAGGCGACTCGAGGAGAGCGCCATGTACAGCGCCCAGATGCAGTTCGAGCAGACAAAGCAGTGGCGGGGTGTCAACCTTGGCCTGGGCTTGCCCGCCAGCATCCTTGCTGCAGTGGCTGGCACGACTGCATTGGTTGAGTCAACTGGCCGTGTAGCCGCTGGCGTCATGGCTCTTGCGTCAGCTGGCTTCGGGGCCATCCTGACCACTGTGAACGCGTCCCATCGAATGAACCAAGCTGCAGCAGCGGCGAACGCGTACCTGGAGATCCAAACCGCCGCCCGTCAGGCGAGGGAGATCGATCTACCTACCTGGCCTCTCGACGAGGCCCGCAACGCTCTGGCCGAACTGACTGCCCGGCGAGATGAGCAGAACAAGACGGCCGAACCGCCGAATCGGCGATCGTATCGAAAGGCGAAAGCCAACATTGACGCCGGCGGCCAGTCATACGCAGTGGACGAGAGCACACCCGCGACAGGACAGTAGGCGAACCCATGGCACTTTCCGTAGACGCAGGATTTGACACCTTCCTCACGCGGCTGGTTCCGCTCGCTTCGCAGCGCGAGGCTGCGGCGAAACACAGAGCCAGTGTTGAGACTTCGCTGAGCCAAGCGCTCGGTGTCCACCTCTTCCGCGAGATCGGCTCATCCTTCGGCCATGGAACCGGGGTGCGTGACTACTGCGACGTGGACCTACTCGTCAGCATCAAGGGTCTTAGACCCACCAGTTCTGACACGGCGTTGGGTTGGGTGAAGTCGGCTCTTCAATCGAGTTTCCCGTACACCGAAGTGGTGGTGCGCAGACCAACTGTCGTGGTCAAGTTCAAGCAGGGAACCGAGACATGGGAAGTGCTGCCTGGATTCATCACGATCCGTGGAGACCAACAGACACCCGTGTACGACATCCCGGGTGCTGCGAGCGGATGGATGGACACCGCCCCCACAACACACCTGAGTTACGTCAACGAGGTCAACAAGTTGGGTCATGTCGCTGGAGGCGCGAAGAAGCTGGCTCGCTTGGCTAAGGCATGGAAGTACTACAACAACGTACCTGTCTCCTCCTTCTACTTGGAGATGCGGGCGGCGCAGTACGTGGCCACGTTGTCGTCGTTCGTTGCCGTCTGGGATGTCTGTGGATTGTTGGAATACCTCCACAAGATCCAACTCGCAGCAATGAATGACCCCCGAGGCGCCGCCGGAAGGTTCAGTGCCTACTCGACGCCAGCAAACGGGACAGCCGCCCTCTCCAAGCTGAGCACCGGAGCAGTGCGTGCCCGTAAAGCGCTCGATGCTCATAAGAACAACGACCCCGCCACAGCCTTTTACTATCTCGATCTTCTCTTTGGCGGTAGGTTTCCGGCCCGCTAATAAGGGCCCCTTTCTACCGTCCAAGCACACTTGGCAGGATAGGTGGCGAACGACTCGCGGACGCTCCGGTTCATGCCATCACGCCCCGAAATAGTGCGGGTGAGGAGGCCGATTTGGATAAGTCCACGCCTGAATGGGGTTCCAAGCACGCCGGTAGACAGACGCGACATGGCGGTGCATGACAAGTGCTTCGCCCGCTCGGTTGGTCGGGTCGAACTCTCGGGCATGGCGTTGTCGAGCGCGATGTGTGGCTGCATGCAGCGATGGTCGGTAGAGGTGTGGGGTACGGGTCGGCTTCCTGTCCGCGTAGAGACGGATCGGGGCGACCGGCGCGCGGCGGGAATTGACGTCGGCCCAATGGCTGATCGGATCGTGTAGGCGGTCCCGCTGGTAGGCGGGGTGGGCCAGAATCTGAGCGACTTCCATGTCGAACTGGGTGCGGTCAGCCCAAGAGCCCTGGGCTTTTAGGCGCCAGTACGGGGAAGCGAGTCGTGCTGCGAGGGAGACAGCTTCGGGATAGACGACGGCGCAGAGCCTGGCCGTTGAAAAAGATGCCTCTGATGTTCCCGGTGGAATGAGGATGTTGGCACGTCGGACCCATTCATGCCATGCGCCAGAGGATTTCTCAGGAGGACGGGACCAGAGCTGTCCACAGATGAGGATCGCCGTGAGGACGGCGTCATAGGTGACGGCCCAGCCGACTCGTCGAAGCAGACGTAGGTGGCGTCGCTGTGCTTGGACGACCTCAGGTAGCTGCGTAAGCGACGTGGTGAGGTGGTCGACGTCCGGTGGGCCAATCCAGATTTGGTGTGGGACACAGACGTAGCGGTGATGTGGCAGCAGTTGAAGGACGGGGCCACCGGGATGGCGTCCTGTGCAGATGTGGCAGGCGGGTTGCGGTTCATGCCGAAAGGCATGCCAATCGGGTGCCGGTGTCCGAAGCTCGGGAAGGGCACCAGCGAGCTGATGGAGAGAGCGCCCCGTGAGCATCACGAGCTGTGCTGGGATGAGTCGGCGGACGCTGCTATGGGGCTTGATCGGTTGCGAGATCTGATCCCAGAGCGCCCCGAAATCCATGCCGTGGATCCGTGCCAGCCGGGCGACGTAGGAGCCTGTGATCTCGTGGCGGACGGGCGGGACCGGGTCAGGCAGGCGGCGGATGACCATCAGGACGCGCGCCTCCGTCGGCTTGCGGTCTTGGCCGGGGACGTGAGCTTCTCGGACTGCTCGGCGGCGTAGTCGATCGGGACGATGTTCAGGAGGTCTTCGGTGATGCGTTCACTTCCGCCCTCAATGGCGAGGACGGAAGCGCCGCGAATGAGCTGGGAGAGGCTGCCGATCATTCCGCCGGTGCGGTGGAAGAGGTACTTGCTCAGATTGGGGAGGGTTCCCGGCTTGTGGTGGTGCAGTCGGAGCATGGACTCCAGGGTCTGGACCAACGCTTGCCAGGTGTCGCGGTCCTCGTTGGTGGCGTAGGAGAAGGGGGAGGCCGGGATGACGGTGAAGCGGCCGGCGATCTGGCGCCCGCGCGTGCCGGCGAACAGTCCCTGAGCCTCGACGTCGATGCCCGCGTAGATGAATGTGGCAGGCAGCCGCTCGGCGAAGTATTTGAGTTGGTCGGAGGCTTCGGCGCCGGTTCGACTAGCCAGATTGAGGTTGTGTAGTTCGTCGATCAGTACGAGGTCGACGTGAACGTGGGCGGCGGTCGCGCAGACCGCGTCGACGACGTCGGTGATGTTGGACCGTGCCGGGAATGACAGGCCGAAGAACCGGGCGAACTCCACCGCGAGCATTCGCGGGGTGGCCGCTGGCGGGACCGTTGCGTAGAGGACCGGCAGCCGGTTGCGGTCGCGCGGATGACGCTTGCGGACGGCGAGTTCATGGGCCCGCCCCAATTGCGACAGAGCTGTGGTCTTTCCGGTGCCCGAAGCGCCGCTGAGGATGACGCCGCGGCGGGCCGAGATCTGCTGGCGGTTGAGCTGCACCAGCAGGCGGGAAGTGGCGACGACCTTGCGGATCGTCGGGGTGTTCACCAGTGGGAGGTCGGCGTGATACTCGCGGCGCAGGTCGTCCGCACGCATCCGTTGCCGCTCGCTCTGCGATGCCCGTTCATCGGCGGACAAGAGGATGGGAGGAATCGGTTCGTGTTCGACGAATCGTCGCCAGCCCTCCTTGGTTGTCAGAGGGCTGTCCGGCGGTGGCCCCTGCTGTTCTTCTTCCTTGACCGGAGTCGTTGGCGGGGCAGTCATGCTCAGAGCCACCTTTCGGCCTCTGCGTGAGCGTCGAAGACACCGAACGGTGCCACCGGGGCGAGCGGCTGGAATGTTGGGGGCGTGTTGGGCTCAGGCTCGTCGGCAGGTGAGGGGATGGCGACCGCCGCTCGGGTTCGGTCGAGCACGCGGACTGTGCGTTTGTCGGGGCCGTGCTCGGCCCGGCTCAGCAGCTTGCCCAGCAGACGGGCGACTGTTTCTTCGTTGGTGTCGTCCAATCCGGCATCGGTGGCCAGGCGGCGTGCGTGGCGCCAGGTGAAGTCCGCGAACGGAGCGTTGATCAGCGGTAGCTGGATCCAGGGGACGGTGATCCATCCGTGAAGCGTGCGTACGAATACTTGGGACAGGTCGTAGGGGTCGTAGTGCACTTCCCAGAGACCACGCTTCGCAGTAATTCCGGACTGCTGGCGCCGCCACGGTCCCAGGTCCGCGCAGTCGTAGGTGCGGTGGTCGATCCGGATTCCGTAGTCGTTGACCGCCCGCCAGGCAACCGGCAGCAGTTCCAGGTAGTCCTCACCACGCAAGACCAGCGGCAGGTAGCCGCTGGCTGCGACCAGAGACGTGTACTTGTCGTTCGGCGACATCGCCATCTTGGGTCGGTAAGGATCGCGGAGGCTGTCGTGCGGCCTCATCTGCCACCCGACGAGAAGCCACTCGTCCAGCAACTCCTGGAGTTCGGGAATTGTCCAGGCTGCGTGCGCTTCCACCCGCTCGCCCCGGCGGGAGACGTTGGGGCCGGTGTAGGCGGCGACGTGCTGGCAGAACAAGGTGTTGATCGCGGAGAAAGTCGCCTCCACGATGGCCTTGTCCGTAGGCGTGCGCGGACGTGCTCTTTGGACTGAGACCCCGAGTCGGTTGCAGGCCCGGATGAAGGTTTCCGAGATGAATACCTTCCCGCCGTCGATGACGACGGTGTCCGGCACGATCACCGGTTTTGCGGCGGCCTGTTCCATCCGCGTATCCACGTCCAGCAAGCGCCGGTGTGGCATCCGAGAAGCCGCCATCCGAAGTGAGTTCGACCAGCCCGGCCGCATCGGTTCCGGCACCAGCATCCGGGCCAGCAACAGGGAGGCGTCCACCGCCTTCGTGCCCATCGGCCGCAGCACGGCCGCGCAGATTGTGCGGGTGGCGACATCGACAGCGATCGTTAGATCAGCGCGCGCAGGCAGACCGGAACCGAGCACCACCATCACGTCTACCGGGGTGGAGTCGATCTGTACCTGTTCCCCGGGCCGGTCCGCGAACGTCGGAGTGAACGGGCCGTCAGGCCGGTTGGCCATCTGTCGGCGGGTGACGGCAGAGCCGAAGGTGTGCCGGCCGGTGGAAAGCGCGTCGACAAGCCGATAGAACGTGCTCCTGCTGGGCAGCGGCACCGTCCCCGTTCCGTGCACCTCCTCCACCATTTTGATCACTCGGCGGATCAGCCGCGAGCGGGTTCCGGTCGAGGCCGCAGTCTCGTCGTCCATCACCTGGCGGATCACGTCGATCAGTCGTGCATCCGCTTGGCCCGTGGTCTCCCACTCGCGGACCATGCGCTGATCGACCAGCCCCCAAAGCCCTTGACGCGCATAGCGAGCCCGCCTGCTCTGGACGGTACGGACACTGACCCCCAACTCGTGGGCCTTCGCCGCATCACGCTCGGCCAGACTCCGCTCCGCCGGGTCGTACTCCGGCCGTGGCCTGGTCCCTGGATCGGTCGTCGGCGGCGACCCGGTTTCGACCTCCACGACATGACGTTCCCACTCCCGCGCGGCTGCCAGCACAGACTCCGGAAGGCTGTCCAATAGGCCGAACGGTTCGACAGCGGCCTGGTGTTCTGTTCCTGTGACCGCGAAGCCGGGGGAGGCCATCAGGTAGGAGGCCAGAACCACCGACTCCACCCCGTCCTGAGAGCGCAGCCGTACCGAGGTTCCAGCCAAGGCCACCACCTGGTGGTCGCCATCCGCGTAGGTGACCCAGTCACCGGGGCGCAGCACAGAAGCGCTCCCGCCCGCCATCACTGCACCGTCCCTGGCGACACCATTGCCGCGGCGTGCAGCGGAACCTGGACATCCACCGAGAGTTCGTGAAGCCACAACAAATGGAACAGCACCGGCAGCACGGCGATGGGATCTCCCGTCAGCGTGGCGCCGTCCATCAATGGGCATGATGCGGCGAACACCTTCCGCAGTTCGGATGCGATTGGCTCCACCAGATGGCGCGGATGTCGGTAGCCAGCCAACCACCTCACATTCCTCACCAGGATCTCGTCCGGTGCCCCCACCAGCCGGAACTCCCACCCCACCTGATCGCAGGCCGCCCGCGTCGCCTCGAATTTCTCCCAGTCCCGAGGCCGGCGCCGTTCCACAGGGCGGCAGTCGAACACCACTGCGGAGCCGTCGTCCCGCCGTGCGAAGAAGTCTGGCACGTGCGAGAGACCCTTGCTGTTCCCCGACATCCAGAACAGCCAAAACGGCTGTGACGACACCGCCACCACGGACGGGTCAAAGTCCATCAGCATCACGTGATCACGTTCCAGCCAGGACTCGTACCCGATGTGCCCGTCCGTCGTCGACGACCACCACAGCCCTGGCAGGTGCCGCTGCCCTTTGTACGACTTGAACGCGCGTACCGGCGCGACGTCCTCGAACCGTACTGACCACACATCGGCCAGCGGTCGGCGTAGTTCCGATCCATCTTGCTCGACGTACCCGACCTCGAATCCATCGGCGGGCGGCCCCTGTGCACCGCCGGCCAGCACGCGTAAGCCAGCTTCCACGGGTGGCCTAACGCCAGGTCCACTCGCAAGGTAACGCGGGACCTCGCAAGATCCCTCGCAACCTATGCCCGGACTTCGCAGGGTTCAGTGAGACAGGACA
>NZ_JBIDBD010000061.1:0-7216 GCF_043202815.1 Streptomyces sp. NPDC048111 | reverse complement strand
GCGGGGGCTCCGCCCCCTGCACCCCTGCTCGGGGCTCCGCCCCGAACCCCGATCGCGCCTGAACGGCGCTCGTCCTCAATCGCCGGACGGGCTGAGGTGGCCTGGTGCTGCCCAGCACCGGCCCTGCCAGGGGCGCGGGGAACTGCGCGAGAAGCGACCACGGTCCGCACACGACCGGGGGTTAGGGGCGCGGGGAACTGCGCGAGAAGCGACCACGGCCCGCGGACGAACGCGGGTTTGGGGGCGCGGGGAACTGCGCGAGAAGCGACCACGGCCCGCGGACGAAGGCGGGGTCAGGGGCGCGGGGAACTGCGCGAACCCCGGGCACCCCCAGCGCCGCCAGGGGCGCGGGGAACTGCGCGGAGGGGTCAGGGGTGGCCCCTGAAGCGGCGGCGGTCGTGGGGTGGGGTGGGGGGGTTCTCGGCGAGGGCCAGGACCGCGCCGTCACGGCCGGCCACCACCGGCTTCACCCCCCGCGCCGCCTTCGCCCGGTACTGCGCCGCGTCCGCGAGGCGGAACAGGCGGCGCGCCGAGCGCACCTCGCCGATCGGGTCGCCCGTGGAGGCGATCCCGCACGCGACCCCCTCGCCGAGTTCCAACTCCCCCGCGCGCAGGCAGAGTTCCTCGCCCACGGCCACCACCTCGTCCGCCCTCGGCCCCACCGCGAGGAGGCAGAACTCGTCGCCCCCGAGCCGCGCGGCCAGCGCGCCCGGCAGTTTGGCGCCGCACAGCGAGAGCACGGAGCCGAAGCGTTCGAGGAGCCGGTCGCCCACCGCGTGCCCCAGCGTGTCGTTGACCCGCTTGAGCCCGTTCAGGTCGCACACCACGAGGCTGACCACCGAGCCGTCGGCGCGGTGCCGCTCGACCGCCGCGTCCAGCCGCATGTCCACCGCGCGGCGGTTGGCGAGCCCGGTGAGCGGGTCGGTGAAGGCCAGCCGGCGCACCTCTTCGAGGCGCTCGGTCTGGGCGATCCCGGCCGCGGCCACGGAGGCGAGGACGGTGGCGAAGTCCGCGTCGGCCGCGTCGAAGACGGGCGCCCCCACCGGCCGGGCCACGTACAGCTCGCCCCAGGCCCGCCCGTGCAGCACGATCGGCGCGACCACGCAGCAGCCCCGGCCGCGCCGGCGCAGGGCGGTGACCCGTTCGTGGCAGTAGCCCGCCTCGCCGCCCGGCGGCTCGGCGGCCGTCTCGACCCAGGCGTTCGGCTCGCCGCCCCCCGCCCAGCGCTCGTGCAGGAACTCGGTGATCTCGGGGAACTGGTGCACGGGATAGGTCTCGTCCTCGGGGAACTCCTGCTCCCCGTCGGCCCGTTGGCCCTCGTTCACCAGCACCCGCAGGCGTCCCAGCTCGCGCTCCCACACCGAGAGCGCGGCGAAGTTCCCGCCCAGCGCGTCCCGCGCGCCGAGCGCCGCCGCACGCCAGGAGTCGCGCGGCGTGTGCGCCGCGGCCATGGCCTGCGCCAGCGAAACCACGGCCCGCAGCCGGGCATCCTCTCCACCCATTCCTCCAGCTTAGGGAGGTTTGTGCGGTTTTGACCCATGGGGACGCCGACGCGCATCCCCGCACCCCCTCGGCGGCTCAGCCCCGGCGGGCGCAGGGCCCGGGAGGCCGTGCACGCCACGGGGTCACGTGCTCAGTGCCCGGGCCACCGCGGCTTCCGCTTCTCGTTGAAGGCGGCCACGCCCTCCGCCCGGTCCCCCGAGAACGCCACCGACCGCCACGCCGCGTCCTCGACCTCAAGGCCGGCCCGCAGGTCGAGGCCGTGCCCGAGCCGCATCGCGCGCTTCGCGGCGCGCAGGCCGACCGGCGAGTTGGCCGCCATGCGTCCGGCCAGCGCGAGCGCCTCGGCGCGGGCGTCACCGGCCAGGACGTCGACGAGCCCCAACTCCCTTGCCTCCGTGGCCTCGACGCGCCGTGCGGTGAAGACCAGCTCGGCCGCGCGGGCGGCGCCGACCCGGCGCGGCAGCAGCTGCGTACCGCCGCCGCCGGGGATGACGCCGACCGACACCTCGGGCAGCCCGACCACGGCCGTCGCGTCCGCCACGATCACGTCGCAGGCCAGGGCCAGCTCGAAGCCGCCGCCGAGGGCGAAGCCGTGCACGGCCGCGATGGTGGGCATGGGCAGGTCGAGCACGCCCGTGTAGGCGGCGCGGGCGGTGGGCCGCTGGCGCACGAGGTCGGCGTCGCTGAAGGAGTTGCGCTCCTTGAGGTCCGCGCCGACGCAGAACGCCCGCTCGTTCGTCGAGGTCAGCACGGTGACCCGGGCCTCGGGGTCGGCGCCCAGCGCGTCACAGGCGGCGGCGATGGAGCGGGCCATCTCGGTGGACACGGCGTTCATGGCCTTGGGCCGGTCGAGCACCAGCTCGGCCACGTACCCCTCGCGCCGTACGACGACGAACTCCCCGAACCGCTGCTCGGCCATGGCAACCCCTCCGTTAACGAACGTTACGTCGGGGCGATCCTAGGCCGTGCCCGGCCCGGCCCACTAGGACGGGTTCGGGGCCTCGCGCCGGTGCAGGAGCCAGGGCTCGACCACGCCGAGGCCGCGCACCGGGCGCTGCCACATGGGCTGGAGCGCGAAGCGGTACTTGGCGACCGGCACCGGCTCCTCGCCCTCCTTCTCGGCGGCCAGGGCGTCCTGTGCGGCCTGCGCCTCGGAGACCGGGGCGTCGCCGGTGCGGGACAGCTCCTCGGCGAACGCGCCGTCGACCAGGACGGCGTCCTTGGGGGCTATCGAGGTGAGGCGGCTGGCGAGGTTCACGGTGGTGCCGAACACATCGCCCATCCGGGTGGTGACGGTGCCGAACGCGATGCCCACGCGCAGGGCGGGCATCGTCTCGTCCCCGGCCATCGTCTCGATGAGCCGCAGCGAGATCTCGGCGGCCGTGCCCGCGTCGTCGGCGGCGAACAGGACCTCGTCGCCCAGCGTCTTGATGAGCCGCCCGCCATGGGCGGCGACCAGGTCGGCGGCGGTCGTCTCGAAGGCCTCGACGAGCTCGCCGAGCTCCTCCTCCTCAAGGCGCCGGGTGAGCCGGGTGAAGCCGACGAGGTCGGCGAAGCCCACCGCGAGACGGCGGTCCACCATCTCCTCGTCGTCGGCGGCCTGCACCACGCGCCCGGTCGCGGCCGCCAGCTGGCGCCGCCACACATAGACCAGGAACTCCTCCAGCTCGGGCAGGAGCAGCTCGACCAGCGGGTACGTGACCTCGGTACGCGTCATGCCGGGCTCGGGGGGCTCGGTCAGGCCCTCCAGAAAAGAATCGATCTGCCATTCGGCCAGCCGGGCGGTGGTCTGCCCGGTGGAACGGGCGACCTGCACCGCCATCGGCTCGCTGAGCAGCCCCGCCTCGACCAGACCGGCCAGCCGGCGCAGGGCCAGCACGTCGGCCTCGGTGAGCGCCTTGGCCTGCCCGATGTCCGCGAAGCCCATGGCCCGCCAGAACCGGGAGGCCAGCTCCATGGAGACGCCCGCGGTACGGGCCGCCTGGAAGGGCGTGTAGCGCCGCTCGGCGCCGAGGATCAGCTGTTCCAGGCGGATGGCGAGCGGATCGTCGGTCGGCTCGGCGGTGTGGTCGACGGCGTGGTGCGGCGTCGGGTACGCGGAGGATGCGGGGGTGCCGGAGCCGCCGGGGCCGCCGCCGGTGCCGTCGTCCGCACCGGACCGTGTCTCGTCGACGGTCACCGGCCGCCTCCTGCCCGTTGCCTGCGCACTGCCCTGCCGATCTGTCGCTGGATCGGGCTCAACGATACGGCAGGTGTGCCGTAGCTCACGTCCCGGGAGCGTGTCCTTGGCCTGCCTATGACGTGGCCGGACGCAGGTGCACGATGTCCCCGGCCGCCACCGGACGCCGCTCGCCCTCCGCGGTGGCCAGGACCAGCCGTCCGTCCCCGTCCAGGGCGACCGCCTCGCCCCGCACCGACTGCCCGCCGGGCAGCTCCGCGCGCACGGCGCGCCCCAGGGTCGCGCAGCCCGCCGCGTACGCCTCCTGGAGGCCGGACGCCGCCGGGTCGCCGCCCGCCCCGCGCCAGGTGCCGTACCACTGCTCGAGGGAGCGCAGCACGGCCCTCAGAAGGGTGTCGCGGTCCGTGGAGACGGCTCCCGCGAGGGCGAGGGAGCCCGCGCCGGGCACCGGGAGTTCGTCGGCGCGCAGGGTCACATTGAGGCCGATGCCGACGACGACGCCGTCCGCCCCGGCCCGCTCGGCGAGGATCCCGCCCGCCTTGCGCTCCTCGCCGTCCACGGTGACCAGCAGGTCGTTGGGCCACTTCAGCGCGGTGTCCACACCCGCGGCCCGGGCGAGGCCGGTCGCCACCGCGACCCCGGTGAGCAGCGGCAGCCAGCCCCACCGCTCGACCGGCACGGACGAACCCGGCTTCAGCAGGACGGAGAAGAAGAGCCCGGAGCGGGCCGGCGCCGACCAGCGCCGGTCGAGGCGCCCGCGCCCCGCGGTCTGTTCCTCGGCGATCAGGACCGCGCCCTCGGCGAGCCCCGCCGCCTTCGCCGCCAGGTCGGAGTTGGTGGAGCCGGTCGCCGTGAGCACGTCCAGCGCGGTCCACAGCCCGTCGGGCCGCAGCAGGGCGCGGCGCAGCGCGGTGGTGTTCAGGGGCGGCCGGTCGAGGTCGGACCAGCGGCTGTCGGATGCGTCCGGGGGTGTCATGCAGCCAGGTTAGGCCGCAATTGCAAGCCGCCCCGGGTGTGGCAAACGCCGCACTGCCGAACCGTATCGGCGCCACTACCCTACGAGTCAGTAGCCAGCCTACGAGCCAGAGCCAGCCACCCCGTGACCAGGCAGGGAGCCGCATCCCGATGTCCGAGCCGGAAAACGCCCAGAGCGACGCCACCGTCGACATCCACACCACCGCAGGAAAGCTCGCGGATCTGCAGCGCCGCATCGACGAGGCGACCCACGCCGGCTCCGCGCGGGCGATCGAAAAGCAGCACGCCAAGGGCAAGTTGACGGCCCGTGAGCGGGTCGAACTGCTCCTTGACGAGGGCTCGTTCGTCGAACTGGACGAATTCGCCCGGCACCGTTCGACCAACTTCGGGATCGAGAAGAACCGCCCGTACGGCGACGGCGTGGTCACCGGCTACGGAACGGTCGACGGCCGCCCGGTGTGCGTGTACTCGCAGGACTTCACCATCTTCGGCGGCTCGCTCGGCGAGGTGTACGGCGAGAAGATCGTGAAGGTCATGGACTTCGCGATGAAGACCGGCTGCCCGGTCATCGGCATCAACGACGGCGGCGGGGCGCGCATCCAGGAGGGCGTGGTCGCGCTCGGCCTGTTCGCCGAGATCTTCCGCCGCAATGTGCACGCCTCGGGCGTCGTGCCGCAGATCTCCCTGATCGTCGGCCCGTGCGCGGGCGGCGCGGTGTACTCCCCCGCGATCACCGACTTCACGGTGATGGTCGACCAGACCTCGCACATGTTCATCACCGGCCCCGACGTCATCAAGACCGTCACCGGTGAGGACGTCGGCTTCGAGGAGCTGGGCGGCGCGCGCACGCACAACACCACGTCCGGTGTGGCGCACCACATGGCGGGCGACGAGAAGGACGCGATCGAATACGTCAAGTCCCTTCTCTCCTACCTGCCGTCCAACAACCTGAGCGAGCCGCCGGCCTTCCCCGAGGAGGCCGATCTGGAGACCTCGGACGAGGACCGCGAGCTGGACGCCCTCATCCCGGACTCCGCGAACCAGCCGTACGACATGCACACGGCCATCGAACACGTCCTGGACGACGGGGAGTTCCTGGAGACGCAGGCCCTGTTCGCGCCCAACATCATCACCGGCTTCGGCCGGGTGGAGGGCTTCCCGGTCGGCATCGTCGCCAACCAGCCGATGCAGTTCGCCGGTTGCCTCGACATCAACGCCTCCGAGAAGGCCGCGCGCTTCGTGCGCACCTGCGACGCGTTCAACGTGCCGGTGCTGACCTTCGTGGACGTCCCCGGCTTCCTGCCGGGCGTCGACCAGGAGTACGGCGGGATCATCCGCCGCGGCGCCAAGCTGATCTACGCCTACGCCGAGGCGACGGTCCCGCTGATCACCGTCATCACCCGCAAGGCGTTCGGCGGCGCGTACGACGTGATGGGCTCCAAGCACCTGGGCGCCGACCTCAACCTGGCCTGGCCGACGGCGCAGATCGCGGTGATGGGAGCCCAGGGCGCGGTCAACATCCTGCACCGCCGCACGATCGCCGCGACCGCCCCCGAGGAGCAGGAGGGAGTGCGGGCCGAGCTGATCGCCGACTACGAGGACACGCTCCTCAACCCGTACATCGCGGCGGAGCGGGGGTACGTGGATGCGGTGATCATGCCGTCCGAGACGCGGGCCCACGTCGTGAGGGGTCTGCGTCAGCTGCGCTCGAAGCGGGAATCCCTGCCTCCGAAGAAGCACGGCAACATCCCCCTCTAGGCCTCCAGGAGTCGCTGTGATCAAGGTCGTACGGGGCAACCCGACCCCCGAGGAGCTGGCCGCCGCCCTGGCGGTGGTCCAGGCCCGCGCCGCGGCGTCCGCCCCCGGCGGGGCCGCCGCACCGCCGCCCCCACCGGAGTGGTCCACCCCGACCCGCATCGCCCGCCACGCCCTCCCCCGCCCCGGGGTTCGCGCTTGGGCGCGCACGTATTGGCCGGGGTAGGGGGGGTGGGTTTGGGGGCTGAGGTTCGGGGTGCCCGTGTGCGCAGTTCCCGGCGCCCCTGACGGGGCTGGTGCCGGGCGGGGCGCCCCGGTGCCCCGCACCCCTTGGCCCCCGGCCGTCCGCGGGCCGTAGACGCTCCTCGCGCAGTTCCCCGCGCCCCCAACGGCACTGGGGTACCCGGGGGTTGCGGAGTTTCCGCACCCCTTGCCCCCGGCCGTCCGCGGGCCGTGGTCGCTCCTCGCGCAGTTCCCCGCGCCCCTGGCAGGACCGGCGCTGGGCCGCACGTACAGCCCGGCCTGCCTCGCGCAGTTCCCCGCGCCCCTGGCAGGACCGGTGCTGCGCCGCACGTGCATCCCGGCCTGGCTCGCGCAGTTCCCCGCGCCCCTAACTGCACCGGTGCCGGCCAGCATGGGCATCCTCAGCCCGTCCGGCGTTTGAGGACGAGCGCCCTTCAGGGCGCGAAAGCGGGGGTGCAGGGGGCGCAGCCCCCGCCGGGGTCCGAGGGGCGGAGCCCCTCAGCGGGTCTGGGGCGCAGCCCCAGGGCTCAGCCGGTTCAACCCGCTGCACGGGCGGGCGGG
>NZ_JBIDBD010000060.1:0-7984 GCF_043202815.1 Streptomyces sp. NPDC048111 | reverse complement strand
GGGCCTATCCGACCCCCTGCACGGGCGGGCGGGTGGGCGAGCCCGTCGGGGTTCGAGGGGCGGAGCCCCTCAGCGGGGCTGGGGCGGAGCCCCAGAAGCCGAACCCTTCAACCCCTTGCACGGGCGGGCGGGTGGGCACCCCCCCCCGGGGTCCGAGGGGCGGAGCCCCTCAGCGGGTCTGGGGCGCAGCCCCGCGCACAGGCCGGCCGCGCCCGCGGGGGCCCTCAGGCGTGGTGGGCCGGGGCGGAGGCCAGGTGCAGGCGGGTGAAGGCGAGGGCTTCCGCCAGGTCGGCCTCGCGTTCGGCGGCGGACATGGCCCGGCGGGTGTTGACCTCGATGACCACGTGCCCGTCGAACCCGGTCAGGGCCAGGCGCTCCAGGAGCTCGGCGCACGGCTGGTTACCGCGCCCCGGCACCAGGTGCTCGTCCTTCGCCGAGCCGCGCCCGTCCGCGAGGTGGACGTGGGCGAGCCGGTCGCCCATCCGGTCGACCATGGCCATCGCGTCCGTACGGGAGGTCGCGGCGTGCGAGAGGTCGACCGTGAAGTGCCGGTAGTCGTCCTTCGTCACGTCCCAGTCGGGCGCGTACGCGAGCATCTCGCGGTCCCGGTAGCGCCACGGGTACATGTTTTCGACGGCGAATCTGACGTCGGTCTCGTCGGCCATGCGCCAGATCCCGCCGACGAAGTCACGGGAGTACTGGCGCTGCCAGCGGAAGGGGGGGTGGACCACCACCGCGGAGGCGCCGAGCTTCTCCGCCGCCGCCCGCGCCCGCTGGAGCTTCACCCAGGGATCGGTCGACCAGACCCGCTGGGTGATCAGGAGACACGGGGCGTGGACGGCCAGGATCGGTACCTGGTGATGGTCGGAGAGCCGGCGCAGGGCTTCGATGTCCTGGCTCACGGGGTCGGTCCACACCATGACCTCGACGCCGTCGTAGCCCAGGCGCGCGGCGATCTCGAAGGCCGTTGCCGTCGACTCCGGGTAGACCGAGGCCGTGGACAGCGCGACCTTCGCATCCGGGATGCGCACCACTGGTTCTGCCACGCAGACAGCGTACGGGCCGTCACCGCCCGCGCGGGAGGCGGTTCGGTGAGCCCGACGAACGTCACACTCGCCGGCCGCCGCGGTCCCGGCCCCCCGCCGCTCCCGCTCGCCCCGCGCCGCCGTCAGCCGACGGGCAGGTGGTCGAGGTGGCGCAGGATCACGCCCTCGCGCAGCGCCCAGGGACAGATCTCCAGCTCATCGACGGCGTACAGGTCCATCGCGCCCTCCGCGACGAGTGCCCCGGCGAGCAGCTGCGGGGCCCGTCCCGCCGAGACGCCGGGCAGGGTGGTGCGCTGCTCGGTCGTCATGGCGGCGAGCTTGGGCACCCACTCCTCCAGTGACGAACGACTCAGCGTGCGCTGGACGTAGGCGCCCTCGCTCGACCGCGCGGCCCCCGCGATCCGCGCGAGCTGTTTGAAGGTCTTCGACGTCGCCACCACGTGGTCGGGGCGGCCCGAGCGCGTGAACTCCCCCACCGTGCCCGCGATTTGGGCCCGCACATGACGCCGGAGCGCCCGTACGTCGGCCGGGTCCGGGGGGTCGGCCGGCAGCCAGCCCGCGGTCAGGCGGCCGGCGCCCAGCGGCAGCGACACCGCGGCGTCCGGCTCCTCGTCCATGCCGTACGCCACTTCGAGTGAGCCGCCGCCGATGTCGAGCAGGAGCAGCTTCCCCGCCGACCAGCCGTACCAGCGGCGTGCCGCGAGGAAGGTGAGGCGGGCCTCCTCGCCCCCGGAGAGCACCCCGAGGTCGACGCCGGTCTCGTCGCGGACCCGGGAGACCACCAGCTCGACGTTGCTGGCCTCGCGCACCGCCGAGGTCGCGAAGGGGAGCAGTTCCTGGACGCCCTTGTCCTCGGCGGAGAGCAGGGCCTCGTTGATCGTGGCGACGAGCCGGTCGATGCCCTCCGGCCCGATCGCGCCGTCCTCGTCGAGGAGCTCGGCGAGCCGCAGTTCGGCCTTGTACGAGTGCGCGGGCAGCGGCGCGGCACCGGCGTGCGCGTCCACCACCAGCAGATGAACCGTGTTCGACCCCACGTCGAGGACTCCGAGTCTCATGAGGTGAACGCTACTGCGCGTCGGAACACGCCCCCGGACATACGCTGGAGCCGTGCCAAAGACGAAAAAGGCGAAGCCGGGCAAAGCCAAGGCCGCGAAGAACCCCACCCCCCTGACGACGAACGCCGCCCCCGCGGTTGAGGACGAGCAGGGGATCGACTTCCCGCGCGCCTGGGCCGAATTCCCCGACCCCGCCGACGACGAGCAGGTCTTCCGCTGCGACCTGACCTGGCTCACCTCGCGGTGGACCTGCATCTTCGGCAGCGGCTGCCAGGGCATCGAGGCGGGCCGCGCCGACGACGGCTGCTGCACGCTCGGCGCGCACTTCTCCGACGAGGACGACGAGAAGCGGGTGGCCGGTCACGTGGCGCGGCTCACTCCCGAGCTGTGGCAGTACCACGACGTGGGCACCGAGTCGGGCTGGACCCAGACCGACGAGGACGGCGACCGCCAGACCCGGCGCTGGAACGGCTCCTGCATCTTCCAGAACCGGCCCGGCTTCGCGGGCGGCGCCGGCTGCTCGCTGCACATCCTGGCCCTCAAGGAGGGCAAGGAGCCCCTGGAGACCAAGCCGGACGTGTGCTGGCAGCTGCCGGTGCGCCGGACGTACGACTGGATCGAGCGGCCCGACGACACCAAGGTGCTGCAGATCTCGATCGGCGAGTACGACCGCCGCGGCTGGGGCCCCGGCGGCCATGACCTGCACTGGTGGTGCACCTCGGCGACCTCCGCGCACGGGGCGGGTGAGCCGGTGTACGTGACGTACCGGCCGGAGCTCACCGAGCTGATGGGCCCCGAGGCGTACGCCGTCCTGGTCAAGCTGTGCGAGGCGCGGCTCGCCTCGCAGCTGCCGCTCGTCGCCCCGCACCCGGCCGACCCGGCGCGCTAACCGCGCCAACTCCCCGGTCCAGCAGGTGAGTTGATGGCCGCGCCGTCAGCTGCTCGGGCTCGGGGAGGGCGGCGTCTGGCTGGGCGAGGGCGTGTCCGTCGGCGACGGGCTCTGGGTCGGCGGTGTCGGGGTGGACGTGGGCGTCGGGCTGCCCGACGGGTGCGTCGGGCCGGTGGTCGGCGAGGCGCTGGAGCCGGGCGGGCCGGGGTGGCCCGTGGCGCCGGGGTCCGGCGAGGAGGGGGTGACCACCGGGGTGCCGTCGCCGCTGATGCGGACCGCGGCGCCGGTCGGCCCCACCTCGACCCGTACCGACCAGGCGTGGCGCGGCTCCTGGGCGTGGTCGACGCGGATGTACACGGTGACGGTCGCGCCGGGGGCGAGGCGGCCCGCGCTCTGGCTGAAGGTGAGCCAGCGGGCCCGGCTGCGCAGTGACCAGTCGACGGGGGCGCCGCCGGTGGAGGTGAGGGTGAGCACGGTCGTGTCGCCCGCAGAACTCGCCGAGACGGCGAGCTGGGCGGGGCCCTGCGGTGCGGTGGTGGGGCTGATGACCTCGACCGACACGTCGGGGGCTCGGCTGCCGGCGGTGAAGCGGGTGTCGGGCTCGCTGCGCGCGTTGCCCGCGTTCTCGTAGCGGTCGTAGGGGTGCCCGGGCAGGCCGCCGGGGTTGTCGGCCTCGCTGGCGGTCACCTTGGCGCCGCCCTCCGGCTCGCCGGTCGTGGGGGCCTCGCGGTAGGCGGCCCACAGGGCGAAGACGGGGGCGGCGACGACGGTCGCGACGACGGTGGTGGTCACCGCCCTGGCCCGCAGCCGGTCGCGCCGGGCGGCCCGGTCCTTGGGGTCCATGGGGAAGCCTGCGCGGTCGAAGCGCGGGGCCCCGCCGCGGGCGCGCGGCACGTGCATCATCGCGGCCTGCGCCGCGGCCCGCGGCGCCTTCGCCAGGGGCAGCGCGGCCGGGGTGAGGGTCGAGCCGGGCCAGGGGCCCGCCGCGCCCGCGCGTTCGGCGGCGCGGCGGCAGCGGGGGCAGTCGTCGACGTGCCGGACCAGTTCGCGGCGCAGCGCGGCGGAGAGCAACACCTGGTGGTCGCCGGTGAGTTGAGCCACCGTGGGGCAGCCTCCCATCTCGACGACGGCGAGCGCGGCCCGGGTCCGCTCGACCTCGCAGGCGCCCGCGGCGAGCAGTTCGCGGGCGGCCGGGTAGTTCATGCCGAGCACGGAGGCGACCTCGCGGGCGCCGAGTTGGTGGCGGACCGCGAGTTCGAGGGCCTCGCGCTGTTCGGGGGTGGTGCCGGCCGCCTCCGGCCAGGCCAGCAGGGCGAGTTCGCGGCGGCGGCGCTCGCGCTCCTCCTCGGAGACCTCTGCCGCGGGGGCCTCGCCTGCGGCCCGTCCGGTGTGGGCGCCCTGGCGGTTGCGCTTGCGTTCCGCGAGCTTGCGCAGACAGGCCCAGCGGGCGAGCGCGTAGAGCCACGCCCGGCGTTCGGCCTCGCCCGCGGGGCAGCGCGCGAACTGGCGCTCGGAGACGGCGAGCAGGTCGCCGAGGGCCGCGGTGGCCTCGTCGTGGTCGCACAGGACGGACAGGCAGTAGGTGAACAGGCCGTCGAGGTACGCCTCGTACCGCGCGGGCGGGCGCTGGGCCAACGTACGGGGCGCACGGCGCTGCGCCCGGTGTGCGCCGGTGTTGTGCGCTGGTTGATCCAGTCTGCTGCTCGTCACGCGTGTGACCGTAGGGGCAGCGTCGAGGCTTCTTCGTACCGGTTGAACACATTTAATCCTTACGGGTGAACGTATCCCTCAAAAGGGGACAGGAATCGGGAATTCCATGGCATTCCATGGCAGACCCAACACGCACTGTGCAAACGGGCGCACGGGAACGGAGCGACGCCGGCCGCGCCGCGTCCACCCGAACGGCGGGGCGCGGAAAACCGGCCCCCGCTCCCCCGGCGCCGCCCCGCCCCGCGGGGCCGCCCGGCGGGGGCGCTCAGTCGCCGCCCGGCGGGGACTGTCAGTGGGCCCCTATACGGTGACGCCATGGCTGCCCGTACGAAATCCGCGAAGGACCGGCCGTCCTACCGCTGCACCGAATGCGGCTGGACCACCGCCAAGTGGCTCGGCCGCTGCCCCGAGTGCCAGGCCTGGGGGACGGTCGAGGAGTACGGCGCGCCCGCGGTGCGCACCACGGCGGCGGGCCGGGTCTCGACGGCCGCGCTGCCCATCGGCCAGGTGGACGGCCGGCAGGCGACGGCCCGCGGCACCGGGGTCCCCGAGCTCGACCGGGTGCTCGGCGGCGGGCTCGTGCCGGGCGCGGTGGTGCTGCTCGCGGGCGAGCCCGGCGTCGGCAAGTCCACGCTGCTCCTGGACGTGGCGGCCAAGGCGGCCAGTGACGACCACCGCACGCTGTACATCACGGGCGAGGAGTCGGCGAGCCAGGTCCGGCTGCGCGCCGACCGCATCAAGGCGCTCAGCGACCACCTCTACCTGGCCGCCGAGACGGACCTGTCGGCCGTGCTCGGCCACCTCGACGCGGTGAAGCCGTCCCTGCTCGTCCTCGACTCCGTACAGACCGTCGCCTCGCCCGAGATCGACGGCGCCCCCGGCGGCATGGCCCAGGTCCGCGAGGTCGCGGGCGCGCTGATCCGGGCCTCCAAGGAGCGCGGCATGTCCACGCTGCTCGTCGGCCACGTCACGAAGGACGGCGCCATCGCGGGCCCCCGCCTCCTGGAGCACCTGGTGGACGTGGTGCTCTCCTTCGAGGGCGACCGGCACGCGCGGCTGCGCCTGGTACGCGGCGTCAAGAACCGTTACGGCGCCACCGACGAGGTCGGCTGCTTCGAGCTGCACGACGAGGGCATCACCGGCCTCACCGACCCCAGCGGCCTGTTCCTCACCCGGCGCGACGTGGCGGTGCCCGGCACCTGCCTCACCGTCACCCTGGAGGGCCGGCGCCCCCTGGTCGCCGAGGTCCAGGCGCTCACGGTGGACTCGCAGATCCCCTCCCCGCGGCGCACCACCTCGGGCCTGGAGACCTCGCGCGTCTCGATGATGCTCGCGGTGCTCGAACAGCGCGGCCGCATCACCGCGCTCGGCAAGCGCGACATCTACAGCGCGACGGTCGGCGGGGTGAAGCTCTCCGAGCCCGCGGCCGACCTCGCGATCGCCCTCGCCCTCGCCTCGGCGGCCAGCGACACTCCGCTGCCCAAGAACCTGGTGGCGATCGGCGAGGTGGGCCTGGCGGGCGAGGTCAGACGGGTCACCGGAGTGCAGCGCCGGCTCGCCGAGGCGCACCGGCTGGGCTTCACCCACGCCCTGGTGCCGACCGACCCGGGCAAGGTCCCGGCCGGTATGAAGGTCACGGAAGTCGCCGACATGGGGGACGCGCTGCGGGTGCTGCCGCGCGGCCGTCGTGCACAGGCCCCGCGGGAGGAGTAGCCGCGCCGGTAGACTTTGCCCTGGTCTCGCCCGTCCGTACGTGCAGTACGCAAGCGCCACGCGAGCAGTACGCGCCGTATGAGCAACACCGGAGGAGTGCAGTGGCAGCCAACGACCGGGCATCAGCACCCGGAAAGTCCGGCACAGGCTCCGGTAACGAAGCACTGATGCGCGCCGCGCTGAGCGCCGTCGCGCCCGGCACCGCGCTCCGCGACGGCCTGGAGCGCATCCTGCGCGGCAACACCGGCGGTCTCATCGTGCTCGGCCTCGACAAGACGGTCGACTCGATGTGCACCGGCGGCTTCGTCCTGGACGTCGAGTTCGCCGCGACGCGGCTGCGCGAGCTGTGCAAGCTCGACGGCGCGCTGGTGCTCGACAAGGACATCACCAAGATCCACCGGGCCGGCGTGCAGCTGGTGCCGGACGCCGGGATCCCCACCGACGAGACCGGCACCCGCCACCGCACGGCGGACCGCGTCTCCAAGCAGTGCAACTACCCGGTGGTCTCGGTCAGCCAGTCCATGCGGCTGATCGCGCTGTACGTGAACGGGGAGCGCCGGGTCCTGGAGGAGTCGGCGGCGATCCTGTCCCGCGCCAACCAGGCGCTCGCGACCCTGGAGCGCTACAAGCTCCGCCTCGACGAGGTGGCGGGCACGCTGTCCGCCCTGGAGATCGAGGACCTGGTGACGGTGCGGGACGTCACGGCGGTCGCCCAGCGCCTGGAGATGGTGCGGCGCATCGCCACTGAAATCGCCGAGTACGTGGTCGAGTTGGGCACGGACGGGCGGCTGCTCTCGCTCCAGCTGGACGAGCTGATCGCCGGGGTCGAACCCGAGCGGGAGCTGGTCGTACGGGACTACGTGCCCGAGCCCACCGCCAAGCGCTCGCGCACCGTGGACGAGGCGCTGCGCGAGCTCAACGACCTCACGCATGCGGAGCTGCTCGAACTGCCCATAGTGGCACGGGCGTTGGGATACAGCGGCTCGCCCGAGACGCTGGACTCGGCGGTGTCCCCGCGGGGCTACCGGCTCCTCGCCAAGGTGCCGCGGCTGCCGGGGGCGATCATCGAGCGGCTCGTCGAGCACTTCGGGGGGTTGCAGAAGCTGTTGGCGGCTTCTGTGGATGATCTTCAGGCGGTGGATGGGGTTGGGGAGGCTCGGGCTCGTAGTGTGCGCGAGGGGTTGTCGCGCCTGGCCGAGTCCTCAATCCTGGAGCGGTACGTATAACCGGGCTGGCCCGGGCCCCCTGGGCTGCCGCCCAGCCCCGGCTCCCTGGGGCTCCGCCCCAGACCCCGGCGGGCTTGCCCACCCGCCCGTGCAGCGGGTTGTACCGGCTGAGCCCCTGGGGCTGCGCCCCAGACCCCAGGGGGCTTGCCCACCCACCCGCCCGTGCGGGGGGTTGCATCGGCTGAGCCCTGGGGCTGCGCCCCAGACCCCCCGAGGGGCTCCGCCCCTCGAACCCCGGCGGGGGCTCCGCCCCCTGCACCCCTACTCAGGGGCTGCGCCCCCGAACCCCCCATCGCGCCTGAACGGCGCTCGTCCTCAAACGCCGGACGGGCTGAAATGCCCCGA
>NZ_JBIDBD010000059.1:0-9945 GCF_043202815.1 Streptomyces sp. NPDC048111 | reverse complement strand
CGCCGGACGGGCTGAGGATGCGCATGCTGGCCCGCACCGGTCCTGCCAGGGGCGCGGGGAACTGCGCGAGAAGCGACCACGGCCCGCACACGACCAGGGGGTTAGGGGCGCGGGGAACTGCGCGAGCAACCACGCACGGCCCGCACTCGATCGAAGGGGCCGCGGGGCCCTATCGAGTCCCGCCCCGCTCCAACGCCGCCAGGGGCGCGAGGAACTGCGCGAGAAGCGACCACGGTCCGCACACGACCACGGGTTAGGGGCGCGAGGAACTGCGCGAGCAACCCCGCACGGCCGGCACACGACCACGGGGCTAGGGGCGCGGGGAACTGCGCACCCCACCCCCGCCAGGCACCACACCCAAACCCCCCACCCCACCCACCCCCAGCGGTAGGCTGACCTGGCCAGACCACATCAGAGCCCACCAGGCCCCCCAGACCCGCAAAACCAAACCCCCGCAGCCCCCGCACCACCGCGTACGGAGAGCCCGCGGAACACAGCAGAACCCCGCACCACAGCAGCGCCCCGCACCACAGCAGAACCCCAAGCACAGCAGAACCCAGAAACGCAGCAGAACCCCGAAGGGAACCCCATGCCGCTCGAAGCCGGCCTCCTCGCGATCCTCGCCTGCCCGGCCTGCCACGCCCCGCTCAGCGACGCGACCTCCGCGGAGGAGCCCGAGCTGATCTGCACGGGCAAGGACTGCGGACTGGCCTACCCCGTACGCGACGGCATCCCCGTCCTCCTGGTGGACGAGGCCCGCCGCCCCGCCTGAGCACCCCGCAGGCGCGCGGGCCCGGGCCCGCGACATCCCGCGCACCCCCCAGCAGAGCCGGAGGCCGACCCCATGCTCGACGAGTCGCTGCTCGACGATCCGGAAGCCCTCGCCAGGGCCGACCGCCGCGGGCTGCTCCGCGGCGCGGCGGAGGCGGGCGCCCGCGTCCGCACGGCGTCCCGGCACTCGGCCGAGGCAGGCATCGCCGAGCTGAAGCCGGAGGGCCGCCCCCGGTCCGTACTGATCGCTGGACCCGGCACCGCGGCCGCCGGAGTGGCCGACCTGATCACCGCGCTCGCGGGCGCGTCCGCACCGGTCACCCGCCTCGAATCCACCGGCGTCGCCCCCGCCGCGGGCGCCCTGCGCTGGACGCTGCCGGGCTGGGCGGGCTCAGTCGACCTCCTGCTGATCACCACCCCCGACGGCAGCGAGCCCGGCCTCGCCCTGCTAGCTGAGCAGGCGTACCGCAGGGGCTGCAACGTCGTCGCGGTCGCCCCCCAGCGCTCCCCGCTCGCGGAGGCCGTGGACGGCGTCCACGGCCTCGTCGTGCCGATGGCGTCCGCCCCCTTCGAGCCCGACGAGGCGGAGATGTCCGCCGCGAGCCCGGGCGCCCTGTGGTCGCTGTTCACACCGCTGCTCGCACTGCTCGACCGGGTCGGCCTGCTCAGCGCGCCGCCCGAGACCATCGAGAAGATCGCCGCCCGCCTGGACCGCACCGCCGAACGCTGCGGCCCCGCGATCGCCACGTACAGCAACCCCGCCAAGACGCTGGCCTCCGAGCTCGCCGAGTCGCTCCCGCTCATCTGGACCGAAGGCCTGGGCGCGGCGCCCGCGGGCCGCCGGTTCGCGGCCGTCCTGAGCGAGCTGTCCGGCCACCCGGCCCTGGCCGCGACCCTCCCCGAGGCGCTGCCCGCCCACGGCGTCCTGCTGGCGGGCTCGCTGGCGGCCGGCGCCGACCCCGACGACTTCTTCCGCGACCGCGTGGACGAGCCGGAGCGCCTGCACGCCCGCGTCGTCCTGATGCGTGACCGCCCGGCCGGCGGCCTCTCCGCGGCCCCGGCCGCCCGCGAACTCGCCCTGAGCCACGACACGCCCATCAGCGAGCTCGAACCCGAGGAGGGCACCGAGCTGGAGTGCCTCGCCGAACTGATCGCCGTAACAGACTTCGCCACGGTCTACCTGACGATCGCCTCGACCTGACGGCCACCACGACCTGGCGGTCACCACGACCTGGCGATGGCCGCAATACGGCGATCACCGCGCCCCGACGAGACCTGCCCCCCCCGCCACACCCCCCCCCAACAACCCCCAACCCCCCCAACGAAAGCAACCGAGAGCACAGGACGACGCCCCATGGATCGCCTCATCAACACCATCCGTCCCTACGCCTGGGGCTCCCCCACCCTCATCCCGGAACTCCTCGGCACCGAGCCCACCGGCGAACCCCAGGCGGAGATGTGGCTGGGCGCCCACCCGGGGGCCCCGTCCAGGCTGGACCGCGGCAACGGAGCGACATCGTTGTCAGACGTGATCGCCGCAGACCCGGCCGGCGAACTGGGCCGCGCCGCACTGGCCCGCTTCGGACCGCGCCTGCCCTTCCTGCTCAAGCTCCTGGCCGCCGGCGCCCCCCTCTCCCTCCAGGTCCACCCCGACCTTGCCCAGGCCAAGGAGGGGTACGAGGCCGAGGAGCGGGCCGGGGTCCCGATCGACGCCCCGCACCGCAATTACAAGGACGCCAATCACAAGCCCGAACTCGTCTGCGCGCTCACGCCGTTCGAGGGCCTGTGCGGGTTCCGCACCCCGCAGGACGCGGCGCGCACCCTGGCCGCCCTCGAGGTCGACTCCCTGAAGCCGTACGTCGACCTGCTCGGCGCCCACCCCGCGCAGGCGGCCCTGCGCGAAGTCCTCACCGCCGTACTGACCGCCGATCGCGCGGAGACGGCCGCCACGGTGACCGAGGCGGCCGCCGCGTGCGAACGCCTGGGCGGCGCGCAGTACGAGGCGTACGCCTCCCTCGCCCACCACTACCCCGGCGACCCGGGCGTGGTCGCGGCGATGCTGCTCAACCACGTCCAACTCCAGCCGGGCGAAGCCCTGTTCCTCGGCGCCGGGGTGCCGCACGCCTACCTGGGCGGCCTGGGCGTGGAGATCATGGCCAACTCGGACAACGTGCTGCGCTGCGGCCTGACCCCCAAGCACGTCGACGTCCCCGAACTGCTCAGGGTCGTACGCTTCGAGCCCACCGACCCGGGCGTGCTGCGCCCCGAGGCCTCGGACGCGGGGGAGGAGCTGTACGCGACGCCGACCGACGAATTCCGGCTGTCCCGTTTCGTACGGGCGGAGGGCGCGGCCCCCACCGAACTGACCGCGGCCACGCCGCAGATCGTCCTGTGCACGGCGGGCGAGCCCACGGTCGGGGGACTGACGCTGACCCCGGGGGAGGCCGTCTTCGTCCCGGCGGAGGAAACGTCCGAACTGTCCGGTACGGGAACGGTGTTCCGTGCCACGGTGGTTGCCTGATGTAACAATGTGCCGCCGCGGGGTCCGGCACCGGCCGGCCCCGCCGACGGGAACCGACGAAGGGAAGACGGCAACTCCATGAGCGCGTCAGGCGGTACCAAGGCCATCGTGGCGGCGCTGAGCGCCAACCTCGCCATCGCGGCGGCGAAGTTCGTGGCGTTCCTGTTCAGCGGCTCGTCGTCGATGCTCGCGGAGAGCGTCCACTCGCTGGCCGACTCCGGCAACCAGGGCCTGCTGCTGGTCGGCGGCAAGAAGGCCCGGCGCGAGGCGACGCCCCAACACCCCTTCGGCTACGGCCGCGAGCGCTACATCTACGCGTTCCTGGTCTCGATCGTGCTGTTCTCGGTCGGCGGCATGTTCGCGGTCTACGAGGGCTACGAGAAGATCCAGCACCCGCATGCGATCGAGGCCTGGTACTGGCCGGTCGGCGTGCTGGTCTTCGCCATCGCCGCGGAGGGCTTCTCCTTCCGTACGGCGATCAAGGAGTCGAACGTCACCCGGGGCGGACTCTCCTGGAAGGAGTTCATCCGCCGCGCCAAGGCCCCCGAACTGCCGGTCGTGCTCCTGGAGGACTTCGGCGCCCTGGTCGGCCTGGTGCTGGCCCTGGCGGGCGTGGGCATCGCGCTCGCGACGGATGACGGGGTCTGGGACGGCATCGGCACCCTGTGCATCGGCATCCTGTTGATCCTGATCGCCCTGGTCCTGGCGGCGGAGACCAAGTCGCTGCTGCTCGGTGAGTCGGCGGGCATGGACGAGGTGGCGAAGATCAATGCGGCGATCGTGGACGGTCAGACGGTGACTTCTGTCATTCACATGCGCACGCTCCACCTCGGCCCCGAGGAACTCCTGGTGGCCGCGAAGATCGCCGTCCAGCACGACGACACGGCCCAGGAAGTCGCCACGGCGATCAACGCGGCGGAGGCCCGCATCCGCGAGGCGGTGCCGATCGCGCGCGTCATCTATCTGGAGCCGGACATCTACAGCGCGGAAGAAGCCGCCGCCGGCCCCGACCCCGCTGCCACCCCGGGCGGCCGCTGACCCGGCCGTCGGCCGGGGCGCCGCGGCTCCGTCCGCCGTGGCGGCCCCGATCCCGCTTCGCACGGCCGCCTCTCCCCTCAGGCCGGGGACTTCGGCGAGACGCCGGCATCACCATTGGCCGAGAACGCCAACGTCTACGTCCGGGGACGCCGGCGTCACCTTTGGCCGGGGACGCTGGGGCTCGCTGGGCCGATCGGTGTAGATTCGTGACCAGAGCCAGACGTCGCTGCTGATGGCGGTCGGTCGGTCCCGCGCGGACCCGGCCGAGGGAGAGAGGGCCTCCGACGGACTGCGCTGCGAGCGCATCCGGGCACTCCCATGCCCATCACCGCGCCCGCGGACCAGCCGTACCCACCCTCGCCACCAATCCACGAGGAGCAGCCCGCCATGACGACTGACGCCACGAGCGCTGGCCAGGACTTCAAGGTCGCCGACCTCTCCCTCGCCGCCTTCGGCCGCAAGGAGATCACTCTCGCCGAGCACGAGATGCCCGGTCTGATGTCGATCCGCAAGGAGTACGCCGCCACGCAGCCGCTGGCCGGCGCGCGCATCACCGGCTCGCTGCACATGACGGTGCAGACCGCCGTGCTGATCGAGACCCTGGTCGCCCTCGGCGCCGAGGTCCGCTGGGCCTCCTGCAACATCTTCTCCACCCAGGACCACGCCGCCGCCGCCATCGCGGTCGGCCCGAACGGGACCCCCGAGGCCCCCGCCGGCGTCCCGGTCTACGCCTGGAAGGGCGAGACGCTTGAGGAGTACTGGTGGTGCACGGAGCAGGCGCTGACCTGGCCGAACACCCCCACCGGCGGCCCGAACATGATCCTGGACGACGGGGGCGACGCCACCCTCCTGGTGCACAAGGGCGTGGAGTTCGAGAAGGCCGGCGCGGCCCCGGACCCCGCCACCGCGGACTCCGAGGAGTACGCCCACATCCTCACCCTGCTGAACCGCACCCTGGGTGAGAACCCCCAGAAGTGGACGCAGCTGGCCTCGGAGATCCGTGGTGTGACGGAGGAGACCACGACGGGTGTCCACCGTCTCTACGAGATGATGCGCGACGGCGACCTCCTGTTCCCGGCGATCAATGTGAACGACGCGGTGACGAAGTCGAAGTTCGACAACAAGTACGGCTGCCGTCACTCGTTGATCGACGGCATCAACCGCGCCACCGACGTTCTGATCGGCGGCAAGACGGCGGTCGTGTGCGGCTACGGTGACGTCGGCAAGGGCTGTGCCGAGTCTCTGCGCGGGCAGGGCGCCCGTGTGATCATCACCGAGATCGACCCGATCTGTGCGCTTCAGGCGGCGATGGACGGCTACCAGGTCACGACGCTGGACGAGGTCGTCGACAAGGCCGACATCTTCATCACCACGACGGGCAACAAGGACATCATCATGGCCGCGGACATGGCCAGGATGAAGCACCAGGCGATCGTCGGGAACATCGGGCACTTCGACAACGAGATCGACATGGCCGGGCTGGCCAGGATCCCCGGCGTCGTCAAGGACGAGGTCAAGCCGCAGGTGCACACCTGGACGTTCCCCGACGGCAAGGTGCTGATCGTCCTGTCCGAGGGCCGCCTGCTGAACCTGGGCAACGCGACCGGTCACCCGTCCTTCGTGATGTCCAACTCGTTCGCGGACCAGACGCTGGCGCAGATCGAGCTGTTCACCAAGCCGTCGGAGTACCCGACCGACGTCTACGTGCTGCCCAAGCACCTGGACGAGAAGGTCGCGCGCCTGCACCTGGCCTCGCTCGGCGTCAAGCTGACCGAGCTCCGTCCGGAGCAGGCCGCGTACATCGGCGTCGAGGTCGACGGCCCGTACAAGCCGGACCACTACCGCTACTGAGCCGGCCCCGCCACTCCGGGGACTGAGCGGGCCGGGCCCTGCGCGCCTCAGGCCCAACGCCCCCTGCAGTCTCCGGAGTTGACGGCGCCGCAGATGCGGCCGACCCCGGCCCCGGACCCAGCGGGCATGCTCCGCCGGGTCCGGGACACGCCGACCCCCTGGCCGCCGGTCCCTGCTCGTCGGCACCCGTGCCGCCGGTCGGGCCACCGGAAGCGGGGTTTTCTCGGTACGTCATCGCAGCCGGTACGTCATCGGTAGAGAGGCAGGCCCCCGCACCCCCGTGACGGGGGCCTGCCCCTACCGCTCCCCACCGAGTCAGCGCTTGACTCCCGAGGACCCCGAGATCCCATGCCCCGCGGCCGATATTCGCTTCACGATCCCCACGACCACACCCCTCTCGGCGAAGAACACTTCCACTGCGCGCCCGGCCCCTCCGGCTGGCGCTACGTCTCCCAGACCACCACCCCCTCCGGAGACCACGCGGGCTCCGTAGACCTCGCCCTGGACGAGTTCGGCCGTCCCATCCGCCTCGAACTCCACGCCTCCGCCTGGCAGGTGCGCGGAGCCGCTCTCGACGGCGTCACCTGGGTCCGTACCGACCCCTCCGGGATCCACGCCACCGAAGGCAATGTGCGCGCCCACACCTTCGCCGGCACTTCCCCCGCGTTCCTCGTCGCCACCTCCCGTCTGCTGCGGCTGACCCCCCAGTCCCCGACGACGCGCGTCCGCCTCGTCGTGTTCACGGACCCCGTACTCGCCCCCCGGACGATCGACCAGTCCTGGGCCCTGATGAAGAGTGAAGCGCACGCCACTGACAATGGCCCCCTGACCGTGGACGAGTACCAGGTCAACGCCCTGGACACGGGCGAACAGCACACCGTCCACATCGCCGGCGACGTGGTCCTCGCGGCACCCGGGATCGAGCTGGAGTCCCTGGAATCCCCGCCGTCGACGTTCCCCGCGTCGTAACCGCGCCCGCGCCGCGGCGCTCACCCGCCGGCCTTCAACAGCCCAGCACCACAACCGCGTTGGCGCCCACGCAACCCCGCCTCAAAGCCTGCGGAACCCCGCCCGGCGCGCTACCAGCCGCCCGGAGTGGGCCCCTGCCGCACTAGGCGGGCGGCGCAAACCCCGTCGAACGCGCGGGTCCCGAAGCCGGCGCCGTCCCCTCAACAGGCCCCGAACCCCCGCGCGCCCCAGCCTGATCGGCGACCTGCTCCGGCGGGCTCACCAGCCCGGCCGACCCGGGAACGTGCTCGCCCGCAGGTCCGGCAGGTGCTCCCGAAACCTGGCCGTGAACCGCCGCCGGCCACGCCGCACCCTGACCAGCACTCCAGCCATCCGAAGTCCAGGCACCCGAACCCCAGGCACCCGCTCCCTGAACGCCGGCACCACGAGCCCCTGCCCCGGGAACGCCCGCACCCGTCACGGGAGTTCCCGGACCGGACACAATCCCGACTCCGCCGAACGCCCGCCGCGCGTCACGGGCCTGACGCTCACTCACCACGGCCGCGAGATAAGCGGCGGGAGGCACCCCGTCCGGGACAGGGGCACCCGTACAGGCCACCACGTCGTCGGCCAGCCGTGCCGCCATCGCCCAGCCGACCTGTGGATCGAGCTGCCTCATCCGCATCAGGTACTGGCGCACGGCGAGCCAGAGCCCGTCCGGCACGCGGGACAGGTCAAGCCCGGCGAACCGCCCCACCAACCACGGCGGGGGAGGCGGAACGGCCGCGGCCCACCCCGACGACACCCGCTCGCGCACCACCAGCGTGCCCGCGAACACGTCCCCGATCCGCCGCCCCCGCTCGGAGACGAGCGACGCGATGCAGGCCACGACACCGAAGGTCAGCAGGATCTCGACGACCCCCATGGCCCCGCGCATCAACGCGTGCCTGAACCGGATCGGACCACCGTCGTCCCGCACCACCCGCAGCCCACAGGCCAGCTTCCCCAGCGACCGCCCGTGCGAGAGCGTCTCGACCGCGATGGGCGCCCCCACCAGTACGAGGACGAAGAGGGCGACGGCGATCGCGGCCTGGGCGGCGCCGTCCAGGGACGCAGTGGCGAACAACATCACCAGCGAGACCAATATGTAGGCAGCCCACACAACGGCCAGGTCGATCACCAGGGCCAGTGCCCGACTCGGCAACCGCGCGGGCCGCAGCCCCAGTACGACAGCGTCCCCCGTGACCAGCGCGCTCACCGATACCCACCCTTCACGGACGACGACCTTCCCCGCCCCTCGAACCATCCAGTCTGCCAAGCTGACCCGCAGCGCGCCGCAGTAGTACGGACCGTACGCACCCAGTGCCTGGAGCAGCAGCAGAACATGGACCTCGACGTCTTCGTGACCGCCCACCGCGCGGAGTGGGACCGCCTCGAACACCTCCTGCACCGCGGCCGTCGCCTCACGGGCGCAGAGGCGGACGAACTGGTGACCCTCTACCAGCGGACATCGACCCACCTCTCTCACATACAGTCCTCCGCCCCCGACCCCCTCCTCACGGCACGCCTGACGCAGCTGGTGGCCCGCACACGCTCCGCCGTCACCGGCACCCGCCGCGCCACCTGGCGTGACGCCGCCCGCTTCCTCACCGCCGGCTTCCCGGCCGCCGTATACCGATCCCGCCGCTGGTGGATACCGACGGCGCTGGTCTCCATAGCCGTGTCCGCGATCATCGGCTGGTGGATCGGCACCCACCCAGAGGTCCAGTCCGCCATCGCCGCCCCGGACGCCCTGCGCCAGATGACGCAGCCCGGCGGTGAGTATGAGACCTACTACTCCAGCCACCCCGCCGCGTCCTTCGCCGCCCAGGTCTGGACGAACAACGCACAGGCCACCGCGACCTGCCTCGTCCTCGGCGCCTTCCTCGGCATCCCAGTCCTGTGGATCCTTCTGCTCAACATGCTCAACCTGGGCGTGGGGATCGGCCTCATGTCCTCGGCCGGCCGCCTCGACACCTTCCTCGGCCTCGTCCTTCCGCACGGCCTCCTGGAACTGACCGCCGTGTTCGTCGCGGCGGGTACGGGGCTGCGCCTCGGCTGGACGGTCATCGACCCGGGCCCTCGCACCCGCCGCGCCGCCCTGGCCGAACAGGGCCGAGCAGCTGTGGGCATGGCGATCGGCCTGGCCCTGGTGCTGTTCGTGTCCGGAATGATCGAGGGCTTCGTGACGCCATCGGGCCTACCAACCTGGGCCCGCATCGCCTTGGGCATCGCCGCCGAACTGGCCTTCCTTGTGTACGTCTATGTTCTGGGCGGTCGAGCGGCCCGCGAGGGGGAGACGGGGGACGTCGAGGCGGAGGCCCGCAGCGCCGAGTTCCCGACGGCCGCGTGATGTGCGTCCGCACCCTCTGACCTGCTACTGTCCTCCTCGCCCACAAAAACCGTTGACACGGTCCGCGTGGGGAGGTAGATTCAAACGGTTGCCTCGGACTGGACAAGTCCGAGAGTGGCAGATAACATCTCTCTCGCTCTCATCGAAATTGAATTTCGAGTGATGAGCCATTTCGATCCACTATACGAAGCCTGATGAAGCCGATTCGTTCGGCCGAATCGCTTCTGATAGAGTCGGAATCACCGAAAAGGGAAACGCGAAAGCGAATATCGATTCGGTAGCCCGCTCCAGCGGGTGGCAGAAACGGAAATCGGATCTGCTAAGCTGGAAACACGAAATACCGAAGGGAAGCGCCCGGAGGAAAGCCCGAGAGGGTGAGTACAAAGGAAGCGTCCGTTCCTTGAGAACTCAACAGCGTGCCAAA
>NZ_JBIDBD010000058.1:0-10146 GCF_043202815.1 Streptomyces sp. NPDC048111 | reverse complement strand
GCCCACCCGCGGTAACCCCGGGGGGCGGGGGGGGGGGGGGCCCCAACCCCCCGGGGGGGGGGGGGGCCGCCCCCCGCGGCGGCGGCCCCCCCCCCCCCCCGGCCCGGGGGGGGGGGGGGGCCAAACCCCCCAAAGCGAGCCCCCCTAAACCCCCCGATCCGGCAACACCGCAGAAACCCGAAACCCCCCAGAATCAGTCCCCCCCGACACAAACACCCCACCCAACCCCAACACCCGCTCCCGCATCCCCACCAACCCATTCCCCCCACTGGGCAACCCCGCGTCAGCGGTGACCCCGTCCGCAGGCCCGTTCTCCACCTGCATCGCCACCTCGGCCGCCCGATACGCCAGCCGCACCATCACCTTCGCGCCCGCCGCGTGCTTGTGCACATTGGTCAGCGCCTCCTGCACCACCCGGTACGCCGTCTGCTCCACCAGCGCGTCACACCCCCGCGCCTCCCCCTGCACCATCAGCTCGACCACCATCCCGGCCTCCCGGGACTGCCCCACCAGCGCCTCGATGTCCGCCAGACAGGGCCCCTCCTCCGCCGCCGCGGCGGCAGCCGCGGCCGCCGCCCCCACCGCGGCCAGCGGCACAGCGTCCACCCGTACCGCGGCCGGCTGCTGGTCGGCGGCCCGCAGCACCCCGAGCATCTCGCGCAGCTCCGTCAGCGCCTGCCGGCCCATGTCCCCGACCAGCGCCGCGTTCTTCACGGCCTTCTCCGGATCCTTGCGCGCCACCGCCTGCAGGGCCGCCGCGTGCACCACCATCAGCGACACCCGGTGGGCCACCACGTCGTGCATCTCGCGCGCGATCCGCGTCCGCTCCTCCGTACGCGCCCACTCGGCCCGCTCCTCGGCCCGGTCCGCGAGCAGCGACAACTCCCGCTCCAGCGAATCCGCGCGCTCGCGCAGGGACTCCATCAACCGTCGCCGCGCCCCTATGTACAGCCCGTAGAGCAGCGGCGGACCGGTGATCCCGAGCGACATCACCACCGACACCAGCGGCACGTACCACTGCCCCGGGTCGTAGTCGCCCCGCGCCACGCTCTGGTGCATCCGCACGAACGTGACGACGAACGTCCCCACCACCGACATCCCCGCCAGCGCCGCCGTGATCCGGCGCGGCACATCGGACGCGGCCAGCGTGTAGAGCCCCACCACGCTCAGCATGAAGCCCATGCTCGCGGGCGTGACCGCGACCGAGACGAGCACCACCGCGATCGGCCACCGCCGCCGCAGCACCAGCGAGGCCCCCGCCACCAGACCGAGCAGCACCCCGGCCGGCACGGGCAGCCCCGCGTCCCCGGCGAAGCCCACACCCTCCAGCGCGCACTCCAGCGCGGAGAACGCGCCGAGCGAGATGTCCAGCACCGCGCCGCGCCTGCGCTCCCACCACCACCAGCCACGGGAGGTCAACCCCGTGGCTTCCTGGTAAGCCCCCGTTGCGGTCATGGATCCAGCCTACGGGCGGGCGCGAACGATTTTCCTTCGTCTCTCCTTCAGGACGGCCAGCACGAAACCACCGCGAACACGCCGAAACCAGCCATCCACCCCACGATGGAGTGAATCGCCCCGCTTCTCGACCGGACATCCGGATTCCGGACGAGCGTGTCCGTATGACATCGACCACACCCGACAAGTACGCCGCTTTCGAGTGTCTGCGCGAACAGGCGGTCGCGCTGCGCCGCGAGGGACTCAGCCGCCGCCAGATCCGCGACCGCCTGTTCGTCGACAACAACGACCTCCTGAACCGCCTCCTGAACGGCGAACCGGCCCCGGAATGGACCAAACGCCCCAACGCCAAGGACGACCTCCGCGCCCGCGCCCGCGAACTGCGCACCCAGGGCATGACGTACGACCAGATCCAGGCGGAGCTGGGCTGCTCGAAGAGCTCGATATCCCTCTGGGTCCGCGACCTCCCCAAGCCCGCACCCCGCACCCGAGAGGAGGCCTCGGCCATCGCCAGACGCGGGTGGGAGGCGACGCTCGCGCGGCGGGAGGAGGAGCGCCGGAGGACCAAACAGGACGCCGAGAGTGACATCGGAAAGCTGTCCGACCGGGAGTTGTTCCTCGCCGGCGTGGTGCTGTACTGGGCCGAGGGGGCCAAGGACAAACCCTGGGCCCGCCGGGAGTCCCTGAAGTTCATCAACAGCGACCCGAACGTGATCAAGGTGTATCTCAGGTGGCTGGAGCTCCAGGGCGTCGCGCCGGAGCGCCTGCGCCTCTGCGTCAACATTCACGAGTCGGCCGACGTGGAGGAAGCAACGCGATTCTGGGCGGAGCTGACGGGCATCGGCCCCGCCGGCTTCAACAAGCCCGTACTCAAGCTCCACAACCCGAAGACACTGCGCAGGAACACCGGCGACACCTACCGAGGATGTCTGGCGATCTATGTCCGGGATAGCGTCGATCTGTACCGTCGCATGGAAGGCGCCTGGTACGGCATAGTAGGGGCTGCCCTCGCGACCGATGAGTCGAAACGGACATAGGGGGCAGACCATCCCAGGTCGTCTAATGGCAGGACAAATGGTTTTGGTCCATTGAATGAGGGTTCGATTCCTTCCCTGGGAGCTCGAAAGTTCGGGTCCTGACTGCACCAGTCAGGACCCGCCGCATTTCCCCGGCCCCCACCCCGATTTCATCCACCAGGCCCCCCGGTATCCTTCGGATGTCCACCCCCCGAAGCCGAAGGGCACCCCCGTGAGCGCAACCCGCCCGGCCGCCGTCGTCGTCCTCGCCGCGGGTGAGGGCACCCGCATGAAGTCGGCCACTCCCAAGGTCCTGCACGAGATCTGCGGGCGCTCGCTCGTCGGGCACGTCGTGGCAGCCGCCCGTGAGCTCGACCCCGAGAACCTCGTCGTGGTCGTCGGCCACGCCCGCGAGCAGGTCTCCGCCCACCTGGGTGCCATCGACGCCTCCGTGCGCACCGCCGTCCAGTACGAGCAGAACGGCACCGGGCACGCGGTGCGGATGGCGCTGGAGGAGCTGGGCCAGTCCATCGAGGGCACCGTCGTCGTGGTGTGCGGCGACACCCCCCTCCTGACCGGCGCGACGCTGGCCGAGCTGACCCGTACGCACGAGTCGGACCGCAACGCGGTCACCGTGCTGACCGCCGAGGTCGCCGATTCCACCGGCTACGGCCGCATCGTCCGCGACGACGTCTCGGGCGCGGTCACCGCGATCGTCGAGCACAAGGACGCCACCGACGCGCAGCGCGCGATCCGTGAGATCAACTCGGGTGTCTTCGCGTTCGACGGCGCGCTCCTGGCGGACGCGCTGGGCAAGGTGCGGACGGACAACAGCCAGGGCGAGGAGTACCTGACGGACGTGCTGGGGATCCTGCGCGAGGCGGGGCACCGGGTGGGTGCGTCGCTCGCGGGGGACTTCCGGGAGATCCTCGGGATCAACAACCGGGTGCAGCTGTCCGAGGCGCGCCGGCTCCTGAACGACCGTCTGCTGGAGCGGGCGATGCTCGCGGGTGTGACGGTGGTGGATCCGGCCACGACGTTCGTCGACGTGCAGGTGACGTTCGAGCAGGACGCGGTGGTGCTTCCGGGTACGCAGCTGCTCGGGGCGACGCACCTCTCCTCGGGTGCGGAGGTCGGTCCCAACTCGCGTCTGACGAACACGGTGGTGGGCCGGGACGCCCGGGTCGACAACGCGGTGTCGTACGACTCCGAGGTCGGCGAGGGCGCGACGGTCGGCCCGTTCGCGTATCTGCGGCCCGGTACGCGGCTCGGCGCGAAGGCCAAGATCGGTACGTACGTGGAGACGAAGAACGCGTCGATCGGTGAGGGGACGAAGGTTCCACACCTGTCGTACGTGGGGGACGCCACGATCGGCGAGTACACGAACATCGGCGCGGCCAGTGTGTTCGTGAACTACGACGGTGAGGCCAAGCACCACACGACGATCGGCTCACACTGCAAGACGGGTTCGGACAACATGTTTGTTGCGCCGGTCACAGTGGGGGACGGTGCCTACACCGCCGCCGGTTCGGTGATCACCAAGGACGTACCGCCGGGTTCGCTGGCCGTGGCCCGGGGCCAGCAGCGGAATATCGAGGGTTGGGTGGAGCGAAAGCGTCCGGGAAGTGCGGCCGCGCAGGCTGCTCAGGCTGCGGCCGAGCAGCAGGGCGGGGAGAACTGACCGGATTCGGGTGCGTCTTTCACGGGCTACCGTGATAGGTGCACATATTCGGCTGGCTCGCCGCGACAGGGACCGCGCGGGTGCAGCAGCATCGAACACGTCTGAGGAGACTGTGCTGTGACCGGGATCAAGACGACCGGCGAGAAGAAGCTGATGCTCTTCTCCGGCCGCGCCCACCCCGAGCTGGCCGAGGAGGTTGCGCACCAGTTGGGTGTGGGCCTCGTGCCGACGAAGGCCTTCGACTTCGCGAACGGTGAGATCTACGTTCGCTTCCAGGAGTCGGCGCGTGGTGCGGACTGCTTCCTGATCCAGAGCCACACGGCTCCGATCAACAAGTGGATCATGGAGCAGCTGATCATGATCGACGCCCTGAAGCGGGCGTCGGCGCGATCCATCACCGTGATCATTCCGTCCTACGGGTACGCCCGTCAGGACAAGAAGCACAAGGGCCGCGAGCCGATCTCGGCCCGGCTGGTGGCCGACCTCCTGAAGACGGCGGGCGCGGACCGCATCCTCACGGTGGATCTGCACACCGACCAGATCCAGGGCTTCTTCGACGGCCCGGTGGACCACCTGACGGCCCTGCCGGTCCTCGCGGACTACGTGGGCGCGAAGGTCGACCGCTCGAAGCTGACGATCGTCTCCCCGGACGCGGGCCGCGTACGGGTCGCCGACCGCTGGTGCGACCGGCTGGACGCGCCGCTGGCGATCGTGCACAAGCGCCGTGACAAGGACGTCGCCAACCAGGTGACGGTGCACGAGGTCGTCGGTGACGTGAAGGGCCGCGTCTGCGTCCTGGTGGACGACATGATCGACACCGGCGGCACGATCTGCGCCGCGGCGGACGCGCTGTTCGCCCACGGCGCGGAGGACGTCATCGTGACGGCCACGCACGGCATCCTGTCGGGCCCGGCGGCGGACCGTCTGAAGAACTCCAAGGTGAGCGAGTTCGTCTTCACGAACACGCTGCCGGACCCCTCGGACCTGGAGCTCGACAAGATCACGGTCCTGTCGATCGCCCCGTCCATCGCCCGCGCGGTGCGCGAGGTGTTCGAGGACGGCTCGGTGACGAGCCTCTTCGAGGAGAACTAGCCGAAGAGCACCACAGAAAGGGCCGCGTCCACTCCCGGACGCGGCCCTTCCCCATTCCCCCACGCCAACGACACGATCAAGCCATACCCGCCCCCCGCACCCGACCACGGCCTGAGGGGCGCGAGGAACTGCGCGAGAACCGACAACGACCCGCACCCGACAACGGGATTGGGGGCGCGAGGAACTGCGCGACAAGCCACGCACGGTCCGCACATGACCGAGGGGTTGGGGGCGCGAGGAACTGCGCGAGAACCGACCACCACCCGCACCCGACAACAGGGTTGGGGGCGCGGGGAACGGCGCGAGGAGCGACCACAACCCGCACCCGACAACGGGATTTGGGGGCGCGGGGAACTGCGCAAACGGCGACCGCGCCGAGCGGGAGGGGAGGAAGCGCCGGGGTCAGGGCCCGGCGCGGCGGGCCCTGAGGGCGTCCACGGCGAGCCGCGCAGCACGCCCCACGGCCGCATCAGCCGCAGGCAGGGTCACAGCAGTGGACGCGGCCCGGGTGAAGACGGCCACCGCGTACCGCCCCCCATCGGGATACTCCACCACCCCCGCCTCATGCCGCTGCGTGGGCAGAGACCCCGTCTTCCCGCTGACCCGTACGTCGTCGAAGGGGAAGCCGGACGCGAGCCGGTGGCTCCAGGCCTGGACGCCGAGCACGGCGCGCAGTTCCTCCCCCCAGACTCCCCCGCACACCTCGTCCCGCCAGATCGCGCCGAGCAGCGCCGTGATCTCGCGGGGTGTGGAGCGGTTGGTGCGGGCCGGGTCGAGGACGGTGAGGCGGGCGACGGCGGCGGGGTCGACGAGGGCGGCGGGGCCGCTGTCGCCCGCGTCGGCGCGCATCGTGGCGTAGAGGCCGGCCTGGTTGTGGACGGCGATGGTGCGGGTCAGGCCGAGGGCGTCCATGGCCGCGTTGACGGTGTCGAGGCCGAGGTGCTCCCACAGGACGTCGGCGGCGGCGTTGTCGCTGACGGCGACGGCGAGGGAGGCGAGGTCGCGCAGGCTGAGCCGGGCCGCGTCGCGCATGACGGCGAGTCCGGTGGGGCCGGGGGCGCGGGCGGCGGCGGGGACGTCGACGGGGGTGGTGGGGTCGAGGCGTCCGGCGGCGGCTTCGCGGTAGAGGGTGGCGACGAGGCACAGCTTGTGGACGCTGGCGGTGCAGACGGGGGTGTCGGCCCCGAGCGCGACGGTGTCGCCGGTGTCGATGTCGGTGGCGCAGAGCGTTCCGCTGACGCCGGCGTCGGTGAAGGCGGCGGTGATGCGGCCGCGTGCGGGGGTGTTCACAGCGGGAACTCCGATGCGGGGCGGGGGAACAGGCTCCGCCGGCCGGCGGTGGGGACGAGCCCGGCGTGTTCGCGCAGGACGTCGTGGGCGGCTTCGGTGAAGAGGTGGACGGCGGGGCCGTCGCGTCCGGCGGGCCAGGCGGTGGAGGTGCGCCAGGTCAGCGGGTTGCCGCGCAGGGGGCGCCAGACGGTGCCGGGTTCGGGGGCGGGCCGGGGCACGAGGGCGACGACATCGGTGCCGGACAGCAGCAGGGCGCGGGTGAATTCGATGCCGGCGACCTCGCGTACGGCGCTGGGGGTGCAGCCGTGGCGGGCGCAGGCGGTGAGGGTTTCGTCGTGCAGGGCGGGGGCGGTGGGCCGGGGGAACAGGACGAGTTCGCGCCCGTCGAGTGCGGGGACGTCGATCTCTGGGTGCCCGGCGAGCGGGTCGTGGTCGGCGATGAGGGCGCCGAGCGGCTGGTGGAGCTGGGGGCCGAAGCCGAGTCCGGTGGCGGGGCAGGGGTGGCGGACGATGCCGACGTCGAGGGTGCCGGCGGTGAGTTCGGCGGTGAGTTCGGCGGTGGTGAGTTCGCGCAGGTCGAGTTCGCCGCCGGGGCTGCGTTCGCGGTAGGCGGTGAGCAGGGCGGCGACGGTGGCGCCGCCGAGCTGGGGCGGTACGGCCGCGCGCAGGGTGCCGGCGGCGCCGCCCTGGACGCGGCCGACGAGGGTGCGTAGCCGGTCGGCGGCGTCGAGCAGGGCGTCGGTCTCGGCCAGGACGAGGCGGCCGGCGGGGGTGAGGGTGGCGCCGGTGCGGCCGCGGTCGAGGAGGCGTACGCCGAGTTCGCGTTCCAGGCGCTGGATGCGCTGGGAGAGGGAGGGCTGGGCGACGCGCAGGCGTTCGGCGGCGCGGCCGAAGTGCTGTTCCTCGGCGACGGTGCGGAAGTACCTGAGGTGCAGCAGCAGGTCCATGAGCAGTAAGAATAGGCGAACGCCTATGCATACGCCTTCGTACCCGAACCCGGTACCGGTGCTGCCCCCGCTGATCCAATTGGGCGGCCGGAGGACGGCCGGGTACTCTGGGCGGGTTGCTCGGCGAGGGAGGCCGCACCATGCGTGCGGCGGTCCGTTATCGACGCGCTCTTCGTAGCAGGCCAGTCGTGGCCGGGTGACCACCTTTTTGGATCACCTTTCTACGAGGAGTGCACATGTCCGAGGTCAAGCTCGCCGCCGACGTCCGTAACAGCTTCGGCAAGGGCGCCGCCCGCAGCATCCGCCGCGAGAACAAGGTTCCCGGTGTCATCTACGGTCACGGCACCGAGCCGGTCCACGTGACCCTTCCGGGCCACGAGCTGCTGCTCGCGCTGCGTACGCCGAACGTCCTGCTCTCCCTGGACCTCGACGGCAAGACCGAGCTCGCCATCCCGAAGGCCGTCCAGCGCGACGCCATCAAGGGCTTCCTGGTCCACGTCGACCTGCTGCTCGTCAAGAAGGGCGAGAAGGTCACGGTCGAGGTCGCGGTCGAGACCGAGGGCGACCTGGCCCCGGGCAGCTTCCTCGTCGAGAACGTGCTGAACACGCTCTCCGTCGAGACCGAGGCCACCCACATCCCGACCTCCGTCACCGTCTCCATCGCGGGTCTCGAGGCCGGCGCCGCGATCCTCGCGAAGGACATCGAGCTGCCGTCCGGCACGACCCTGGCCACCGACCCCGAGGCGGTCGTCATCCAGATCCTGTCGGCGCAGGCCGAGGAGCCGGCTGCCGAGACCGAGGCCGAGGGCGCCGAGGCCTGAGCCGCACGCTCTGCCTGAGTTCCGTGCCGGGCACGGACTCCGACGGGGCGGCGGGCCACACTTGGCCCGCCGCCCCGTTTTTCTCTGTCCGTACGTGACCAAGGAGACGCAGCCCCCATGACGACCGACGACGCGAACGCCCCCTGGCTGATCGTGGGCCTGGGCAACCCGGGTCCGGAGTACGCCGCGAACCGGCACAACGTCGGGTTCATGGCGGTGGATCTGCTCGCGGAGCGCATGGGCGGCCGGTTCAAGGCGCACAAGGCGCGGGCGCAGGTCGTGGAGGGCCGGATCGGCCCGCCCGGTCCGCTGAACCGCCGGGTGGTGCTGGCGAAGCCGATGTCGTACATGAACCTGTCGGGCGGCCCGGTGACGGCGCTGCGCGACTTCTACAAGGTGCCGGTCGACCACATCGTGGCGATCCACGACGAGCTGGACATCGACTACGGGGTGCTGCGGCTGAAGCTGGGCGGCGGTGACAACGGGCACAACGGTCTGAAGTCGATCACGAAGTCGCTGGGGTCGGACTACCACCGGGTGCGCTTCGGCATCGGGCGCCCGCCGGGGCGGATGCAGGTGGCGGACTTCGTCCTGAAGGACTTCTCCTCGACGGAGCGCAAGGAGCTGGGCTACTTCGTGGACCGGGCGGCGGATGCGGCGGAGGCGCTGGTCATCGAGGGGTTGGAGCGGGCGCAGTCGACGTACAACTCGTGAGTGCGGGTGCGGCGGGCCAGGGGGGTCGCGGGGGGGCGGCAGCGGTGCTGGGGGTTCGCGCGGCGCGGCTGCGGGGGGCGGGGTTGGTTCATGTCCCGCACAACTGCGACATGGCCCGTGAAAGGGGCCGAACCGGCGGCCCTGGTTTGACCGTTCGCGGTCAGGGAGGCCAGGATCCCGCCCCATGACGAAGCGGAGCCGTACCTTCCTGCTGGTCGTGCGGCGGACCGCGGCGGCGGTGGTCGCCGTGCTGCTCGTGGTGGCCGGGTTCTGGTCGTCGTGGGGCACGGCGCAGCACGTGGTGCTGGCCAAGGGCCGGGAGCACGGGACGCTGACGGTGACGGGGTGCCAGGACGACGTGTGCACCGGCCCGTACGCACCCCGGCCCGGGTCGGCGCCGCACGCCCACGTGACGATCCCGCGCTCGGTGGCGGCGCACCGGGGCGACCGCCTGCCGGTGGTGTTGAAGCCGGGCACACAGGACGCGGTACGCAGCGGCGCGGCCGGCCTGCTGTACGCGTGGCTGCCCCTGGCGGGGGCGCTGCTGCTGGCGGCGCTGGTGATCGGGGGTGGGGTGCGGATGGGGCGGGTTGGGTGGGGGGTGGGGGTTGTGGGGGCTGTGGTGATGGCGGCCACGTTCCTCGCGCTGTAGCCCCGCGGGGGGGGGCCGTACGCGACCGCCCTTTTGCGCAGTTCCCCGCGCCCCTCAACCCCCCGGCCGTGTGCGGGCCGTGGTCGCTCCTCGCGCAGTTCCCCGCGCCCCCAACGGCACTGGGGGTGCCCGGGGTTTGCGCAGTTCCCCGCGCCCCTAACCCCTCGGTCGAGTGCGGACCGTGGTCGCTTCTCGCGCAGTTCCCCGCGCCCCCAGCGGCACTGGGGGTGCCCGGGGTTTGCGCAGTTCCCCGCGCCCCTAACCCCCCGGTCGAGTGCGGACCGTGGTCGCTTCTCGCGCAGTTCCCCGCGCCCCTCAACGGCACTGGGGTGCTTGGGGTTTGTGCAGTTCCCCGCGCCCCTAACCCCTCGGTCGTCTGCGGACCGTGGTCGCTTCTCGCGCAGTTCCCCGCGCCCCTTAACTGCTCGGTGCTGGGCAGCACCAGGCCACCTCAGCCCGTCCGGCGATTGAGGACGAG
>NZ_JBIDBD010000057.1:0-13024 GCF_043202815.1 Streptomyces sp. NPDC048111 | reverse complement strand
CCCCTGGGGCTGCGCCCCAGACCCCCTGAGGGGCTCCGCCCCTCGAACCCCGGCGGGGGCTGCGCCCCCTGCACCCCCCTTTCGCGCCTTAAGGGCGCTCGTCCTCAAACGCCGGACGGGCTGAGGGTGCCGATGCGGGCCGGTACCGGTCCTGCCAGGGGCGCGGGGAACTGCGCGAGGCAGGCTGGGACACACGCGCGGGCCGGTACCGGTCCTGCCAGGGGCGCGGGGAACTGCGCGAGAAGCGGGCACGGTCCGCACACGGCCGGGGGGTTGAGGACCTCGGGCTCCGAAATGCCCCGCCCGGCCCCAGCCTGCCCCCGGGCCCGCGCCAGCGCCTCCCGGGCCCGACCCCGCTTCTAGGGGCGCGGGGAACTGCGCGACAAGCGAGCACGGGCCGCAGGCGGCCAGGGAGTTGGGGGGACTGGGCCGTCAAGACACCCCGCCCGTCCCCGGCACCGCCGCGCCGCTGGCCGCAGCCGACGGCCAGTTCAATAACGCGTCCGTGTCGGTCGTACGCGCACGGCACCTGCCGCCCCACCAGCCCCGGTCGCCGCTGAACCTTTGAGCCCGCCGCACGGGTGGGTGGGTGGGCAAACCCCCGGGGGGCGCTGCCCCAGGAGCTGAGACTGCACCCACCCCCACATGTTCAACACGCAACAATTCCCGCCCCGGACAAATCCATCACCCCGCCCTATTTGTCGGCGCACTTTGGAGCATCCTCCAAGGAATATCTGACTCCGTCAGCGGCCCTTCATCCGAAACGGCAATAGCCGCACAGCCCGCGGTCAAGGAAGATCATTCGTGAGCCGGCTCGCACCGTTCGAAGGAATCCGGAGATCGCCTTCGGTGATCTTTCTGATTTTTTCGAGCGGATTTCTGGAAACCGCTATAAAAGGAGATCGTCATGGCTGAGAACATCGAGGGTACCGAAATGTCCGTCGTCAACTGGGACGAGCTCGACCGCGACTGGACCGAGGCCTCGGACAGCGCCGTCGTGGTGTGTAACAGCCGCTGACGTTTCGCACCGTCGCATCGGTTCCGCCCAGGACCGGCCCACTCCGGTCCTGGGCGGATCTGCGGACGTACGCGGACCTGCGGGCCTGCCGGCCACGCGGAGCCGGCGTCCTACGCGGGACCGGTGTCCTGCACGGCCCGTGCGGCCCGCGTAGGTCGGCAGGCCCTCCACGGCTCGCACCCTGCGGGAAAAGGCGCGCCCCGTCCCGGCCGCCCAGCGCCCACCGCCCGCCCCCGCAGTTCGCCGCCCCATCGGGCCCGGAGCTTCGAGGCCGGAGGCAGCCGAACCGACTCCGGCGGGAGTCGTTCTTTCCGCTATTGCCATCAGCGTGACGGGCGTGGCGGGCGTCGCGTGTTCTCTCGCCTCCCGCGGTGCATGTATTTATCGCCGCCGGCCCCTGAGAACACTGCGGCAGCAAGTCGAAATGAAAAACGGCACCATATCGCCGCCGAGATGTCGGGATGCCGGGATGCCGGGATGCTGGGGTCTCGCGGTGTGCCGATGGCGGACATCGTCAACCCGGGTTTCCGATATGTGCAACCCATTTCCGCGGCGTGCGAACCGAACCACCCAGACCCGCTCTCCTGCTTGGCGTGATACATGCTTGTGACCACAGACCCAGACCACCCGCCCCGTGTCAGTGAGTTCCTGAACGGGGCGGAAACCGACAAAGTCATTTACGCGGGAACGCATCGGGTGCGCACGCTCTCCGAGACGGTGCGGCTGGCCTGGGAAGCGCGCGCGGTGGTGGGGATCTCCCGCGTCGCGGACGTCACCGGCCTGGACACCCTCGGCATACCGGTGTTCAACACCCTGCGCCCGCGCGCCGCCGCCGGAAACCTCACGGTGACCTGCGGCAAGGGGACGACCCGTCAGGCCGCGCTGGCCTCCGCCCTCATGGAGGCCGTCGAGAGCCACTGCGGCGAGCAGCACGGCCGCCGTGGGCCCGTCGGCTCCCTCCGCGAACTGTCGCTGACGGGCAAGGTCCTGCACCCGCACGCGCTCATCCTCGACCGGCACACCACCTGGACCGAGGAGACCCCCATCGAGTGGTGGCCCTACCGCAGTCTCGCCACCGACGAGACGGTCATGCTGCCGGCCGCGACCGCCTTCACGCCGTACGCGACCTCGTCGGCCCCGACGTCGGACCGGCCCCGCCTCACCGGCTCCGTGTCCCACGGTCTGGCCGCGGGGAACAGCCGCGCGGAGGCCACGCTGCACGCCCTGTACGAACTGGTCGAGCGGGACGCCACCACGTTCGGCGAGGTACTCAAGAAGGGGCACCGAGTGCCCCTCGACAGCCTCCCCGCCGCCCACACCGAGCTGGTGGAGCGCTTCCATCGCAACGGCATCGCGGTGCGCGTGTTCTCCTTCGCCCACGACATCGGCGTCCCGGTCTTCTACGTGACGATCGACGACCGGCAGGCGGACGACCCCCTGCTCTTCAACGGAGGGGCCGGCTGCCACCTGTCTCCGCAGGTGGCCCTGTACCGGGCGCTCACGGAGGCCGCGCAGTCGCGGCTGAGCATCATCTCCGGGGGACGCGAGGACATCGCCCGTCATGTGGCCCGCCGCGAGGAGGGTTACGCGTTGGCGCGCGAGCGCGCCGACAGCTGGGCCGACGGCTGGCCCGTACGCCCCTTCTCCGATCACCCGGACCTCAGCGCGGGCAGCCTCGCCGAAGACCTGGGCGTGCTGCGCGAACGGCTGTCCGCGGCCGGTCTGCACAGGATCTACGTCACCGACCTGACCCTCCCCGGCATCCCGTTCGCCGTGGTGCGCGTGGTGGTCCCGGGGCTGGAGTTCTTCAACCAGGAGCCCGGACGGCTCGGCCCCCGCCTCCACGCCGCGATGAAGCAGCGCACACCCGTACTCGAAACCGGAACCGCACCCGCTCCCGCACCCGAACCCGTCCCGGGCAAGCCCTGAGCCCTGAGCCCCGGGCCCTGCCCAGCCCCGAGCCCGAGCCGAGCCCGACAAGGAATTGAAGCTCCCCTCCCATGGATCCACACAAGATCGCGGTCTTCGCCGGCCCCAGTCTGGTCGGCTCGCCCTTCCTGGAACTCATCGCCGCGGTGCTGCGCCCTCCCGTCCGCGCGGGCGACCTCCCCGCCCTGGTGAACGAGCTCGATCCAGGAGCCCAACTGCTCATCATCGACGGGGAGTTCGGGCAGTCCCAGGCCGTCACCCTGACCGAGATCCGTGACGTCGCCGAAGCCGGGTTCCGCCTCTACGGTGCGTCCAGCATGGGAGCCCTGCGTGCCGTGGAGTGCGCCCCCGTGGGGATGGTCGGCATCGGCCGGATCTGGGCCGACTACGCCTCGGGGCGCCTGGTGGCCGATGACGAGGTGGCGCTCACCTACGACGCCGAGAGCTACGCCCCGTTCACGGTGCCGCTGGTCAGCGTCCGGCGGCTCACCGAGCTGCTCGCCGGTTTCGGGGCCAGTCACGAGGAGGCCGCTCTGTTCCTCGCCGAGGCGCGCGCCGTGCACTTCCGCGAGCGGTCCTTCTCCTGCCTGAAACGGATCGCGACGACCACGCTGCCGTCCGCCACCGCGGAAGCCGCACACCGCTTGCTGCGGCCCGCCGCGCGACGCCTGTGGGACGCCAAACTCGCGGACGCGGAGACGGCACTCACCCAGGTGCTGTCGGGCACGGCCCCTCAGCCCCGTACGGACCTGGTGCCGGTGCCTTCCGAGTACGAGGCGCTGCTCGCGCCCGTCGAAGGCGTGCCCCCCGAAGGCGGGCCCGCCGAAGACGCGGGCGGCGTGCTGAGCCCGGCCGGGGGTGCCGCATGAAGGCGCCCGTCTCCTCTTCCCCGGCTTCCTCTCCAGCCCCGGCTCCCTCGGCCCCGTCAGCTCCCGCCGTTGCTTCCGACACCCCTGGACGTGTGCGGTTCGGCGCCTCGTTCCACCGGCTGTTCACGGCCGCGGTGTCGACACGGTTCGCCGACGCGAGCAGGACCACCGCGTTCGCCCTGCTGGTGGCGTCCCTGTCCGCCGACCCCCGGGTCATCTCCGCCGTGACGGCGGCCTCCTTCCTGCCGTGGCTCCTTTTCGGGCTGCCCGTCGGGGTGCTCGTGGACCGCTACGACAAGCGCCGGGCCTTCTTCATCGCCGATTTCTCCCGCTGTCTGATCGCCGTCGGGCTCACCGTCGCCGTGTTCACCGGGCACATCACCGTCATCGCGGTGCTGGCGTGCGCGTTCGCGCTGACCACCTTGCAGACCGTCTCCGACAGCTGCTTCTACAGCCTGCTGCCGGCCACCGTGAGCAAGGAGTCCCTCGGGCAGGCCAACGCCCGGTTGAACATGGCGCAGTCCGGGCTGGGGCAGTTCGCGGGCGCGCCCGCGGGAAGCGCCCTGTACACATGGCATCCGTACATACCGTTCCTCGGCAACGTCCTGTGCTTCCTGACCGCCGCCGCCGCGGTCCGCGGACTGCCCAAGGGCCTTCCGTCCGCCGCCGCCGAGAACGAGCCGACCGGGCCGGCCACCGCAAAGGGCCCCGCCGGCCCCGCCGAACAGGGAGCGGCGACGCAGCCGTCCTCCCTGCTGGGCGACCTCAGGACCGGCCTGCGCTGGATCGCCTCGACCCCGCTGATCCGCGCCCTGGCCTGCACCGTGGGCCTGATGAACCTCACGGCGGGGCTGTACCTGGGCATCCTCCCCTTCTACGCCCTGCACACCCTGAAGATGCCGGCCGCCACCTACGGTCTGCTGTCCGGCCTGACGGCCGCCGCCATGCTCGGCGGCAACTTCGCGGCGGGCAAGTGGATGGCGAGGGTGCGTCCTGCCGTGCTCTGCCGGTGGGCGGTGCTGCTCCAGATCGTCGGCTTCATCGGCCTGGCCACGGCCCCCTCCTATCAGGCGGCGCTCCCGTGGGTGCTGCTGGACGGGTTCACCGCCGGGCTGTGGAACGTCCCCGGCATGACGCTCCTGATGGAGCACGCCCCGGAGGCGATACGCGGGCGCGTGATGTCCGCCTACAACACCCTGGCCGTCAGCGCGGTCCCGCTGGGCACCGTTCTGGCGGGCCTCCTCGCCCGCGGGGCCGGCAACCGCGCGCCCATCGTCGCCGGAACCGTATGTCTGGCGTTCGCCGCCGCGGTGCTCATCTGGACCCTGCGGGGCGCGGCCGGCCCCGATGCCCACACCGGCAGCACCGACAGCACCGGCAGCACCGACGGCACCGACGGCACCGGCAGCGCCGACGAGGCCGCGTCCCCTGTGGAGCCGTGAGCCGCGGGGTGCTCCACGGCGGCGGGGCGGGCCCGGCCCGTCCCGCCGCTTCCATCCAAGGACCCAGGAGATGAAACGTCGTGCCCCAATCCAAGATCACGCCCCACACCGGTGCCGCCCACGACACCGGTGCCGCCCACGGCGCAAGCCGTCCGGTGACGCTCATATTCCCTCCCCTCATCGAGTCCAATTTCGGCAGCTTCTTCCCCTCCACCGCGGTCCTGGCCGCCTTCCTGGAGGAGAACGGCATCGGCTGTTCCCAGGAGGACCTGAACGAGGAGTTCGCGCTCTTCCTGCTGGAGGACGCCTGTCTGGACCGGCTCGCCGGCGGCCAGGTGGACGGGGTCGCGGAGGACTCCCTCGTCGCCGCCGCGGCGCGGTGGGCCGCGAAGAACCGGAACCGGCTGATCGACGCGCAGGGACGCCACTGCTTCGGCACGGACCGCTACGGCGCCGACAGCAAGTCCGCCTACGCGATGGAGCTGATCGCGCGCCCCTTCAGCCTCGACCCCGGCCCGGAAGTGCTGCGCGCGGTCGGCACGGGCCGTCATCCGCAGGACGCCTTCGAGCAGTTCTACGCCCAGTCGGGCATCACCGGGCGCATCGCCGAGGACACCGCGCTGATCGGCATCTCCGTGCCCATGGGGCCGCAGCTGGAGCCGGCCCTCATGCTGGCCGCGCTGCTGAGGGAGAGCCACCCCCAGGCCAAGATCGTGCTGGGCGGACCCACGCTGAGCCTGATGGAGCCCGACGACCTCGCGATCCTCCTGCGCCACCATCCCGCGGTCGACTGCGTGGTGCGCTTCGACGGCGAGCACCCGCTGCTGACGCTGGCCCGGCGCGCCGTCGACGGCGCGTTCTCGCCCGCCGGCATCCCCGGTGTCTCCTACCGGCACGAGGACGACGTGGTGCACGCGGCGCCGGCACCCGGGCCGAACATCAACAAGCTGCCCCCGCCCGCGTATCCCGCCGAAGCGATCGACCGGCTCGCCGACCCGACCCTCGCCATCACCCAGGCGCGGGGCTGCTATTGGGGCAAGTGCGACTACTGCGACTTCATCGAGCTGTACGACGGCAGCGCGCCGTTCCGCGGGCGGCACCCGAACAACTTCGTGGACGAGATCCAGGGCCTGGTCGAGAAGTTCGGCGCGCGGCGCTTCAAGTTCATCACCGAGTCCATCCCGCCGGCGTTCGCCCGCCGGATGAGCCAGGCGATCATCGACCGCGGCCTGGACATCGACTGGAACTCCTTCGCCATGGTCGACCGGCGCTTCGACAAGGAAGTCCTCGGCCTGATGGTGGAGTCGGGCTGCGAATTCCTGATCATCGGCATGGAGACGACGAGCACGCGCGTCCTCAAACTCGTCAACAAGTCGGCCGACCGGGAGGAGAACCTGCGCTTCCTGCAGGACGCCCGTGACGTCGGGATGAAGCTGCGGATCAACCTCATCCCGAACCTCCCGTCCACGACCTTCCGGGAAGCCATCGACACCCTCGACGACATCAAGGGCCTCGCCGACTGCATCGAGACCCTCACCGTCTTTCCCTTCGAAGCCACCCGCTCCTCGAACGTGGGGCGCAACCCCGAGCAGTTCGGCCTGGTGAGTTCGGCTCCCACCGAGGTCAGCGCCCAGGCCCAGTACGCCCTGAACCACTTCCACAGCATCGACCCGGCGATGACGCGCGAGGAATTCACCGAAGCGGTGCGGCTGTACCGGGAGTTCGCCGACGAGGTGTCCCGCCGCCAGATCATTCACGACAGCGGCCCCGACATGTCGGGGGCCCTGCGCATCCCCGTCGAGGACATCGACTTCCTCGACCGGGACGGACATGTGCTGGGCACCCACATCGGCAACCGGCAGCGCGCCCGCATCCCGGCGCAGGCGGCCGAGCTGCTCACGCCGTACCTCACCGGGGCGCCGTTCACCATGACGGATCTGCGGAGCAGGGTGGGGGAGCGGGGGGCGACGGTCCTCGTCCGCAACCTCCTCAAGGCCCACATGCTGGTGTCCGCAGAGGCCGCGCGCCCCGGCGACTGAGGAGGCCCGGTGACTGAGGACCCTCCCGGACGGGGAGTCAGGGCGTCGGCAGCGCGTCGAGCGCTGCCCGGAGCCCCGACCGGACGGCCGCGGAGGCCGGCTGGAGCGGGGCACGCAGCGGGACGTCCAGGAGGGACTTCGCGGTCACCGCACCCGGCAGACCCGCCGCCATCATCAACTCCACCAGGGGCAGCAGCAGTTGGTTGAGGCGGGCCGCCTCCTCGCACGCCCCCGCGTCGAAGGCGTCCAGCACCCCCCGCACCGCGCCCGGCGCCACGTTCGCCACCGTGCTCACGCAGCCCGCCCCGCCCAGCGCGTACAGCGGAAGGTTCAGCTCCTCGCAGCCGGAGTAGTACGCGAGCGACGTGCGGCCCATGACCTTGGTCGAGCCGAACAGGTCGTAAGCGCAGTCCTTCACCGCCACGATCCGTTCGTGCTCCGCGAGCCGCAGCATCGTGCCGGTCTCGATGCGCGTGCCCGTGCGGGCCGGAATGTCGTACAGCATCACCGGCAGCTCCGTCGCGTCGGCCACCGTGCGCAGGTGCGTCTCGACCGCGTCCTGCGGCGGCCGGCTGTAATAGGGGGCCACCACCAACAGGCCGTCCGCGCCCGCCCGTTCGGCCTCCCGGGCCAGGGCCACGGTGTGGGCGGTCGACGCGCTGCCCACCCCCGCCACGACCGCCGCCCGGCCGCCGACCTCCTCGGCCACCGCCCGTACCAGCGCCGTCTTCTCCTCGTCGGTGGTCGTCGGCGACTCCCCGGTCGTGCCGTTCAGGACCAGCCCGTCGCAGCCGCCGTCGACCAGCCGGGCCGCCAGCTCCCGCGCGGCCGGGAGATCCAGCTCGCGGGAGGCGGACGAGGTGAATGGCGTGACCATAGCGCACAGCACCCGGCCGAACGGGCGGGCGGCCGTGCCGGGGATCGATGTCGTCGTCATACGGCAGTCTCACCCCGACGAAATGTCAACGTCTACTTAGACTTCGTTCCGGGAATCCTTAGCAACGCTGAAGAGGGGCGGCCTCCGGCCGGCAGGTCCGGGGGACACGGGTCCGACGGAGCGCGGGGCCGAGGGGTCCGGTGGCTGCGGATCGGCCCCGTGGCATGATCGTGCGCGGGCGCGGCCGAGACCGCAATTGAGGTAACTGCACCATGAGCGAAGCACGCGTCGCGCTGATCACCGGCTCCTCCTCCGGCATCGGCGCCGCCACCGCCCGCCGGCTCGCCGCGGCCGGCGTCCGTGTCGTCATCAACTCCCGCTCGCCCCGGGCGGGTGAGCAACTCGCCGCCGAACTGCCCGGTGCCCGCTATCTCCGGGCGGACGTCTCGGTGGACGGCGAGGCCGAGCGCCTCGTGCGGGACGTGGTCGAAGCGTTCGGGCGGCTGGACATCCTCGTCAACAGCGCCGGCACCACCCGTTTCATCCCGCACGACGACCTCGCGGCCGCGAGCCCCGAGATCTGGCGGTCCATCTTCGACGTCAACGTGCTCGGCGTCTGGCAGACCATCACCGCTGCCGCCCCGCACCTGAGGGCGAGCGGCGCGGGCGTCGTCGTCAACGTCTCCTCGCAGGCGGGCGTCCGCCCCAACGGCAGCTCCATCCCGTACGCCGTCTCCAAGGCGGCCGTGAACCACATGACGCGGCTGCTCGCCCGGACGCTCGGCCCCGAGATCCGCGTCAACGCGGTGGCGCCCGGCTTCATCGAAACGCCTTGGTACGAGGGCGTCGAAGGGTTCGCCGACACCAAGCGGCACGTCGAGAACGCGGTGCCCCTGCGGCGCACGGGCAGCGCCGAGGACGTGGCCGACGCCGTCGTCCACCTCGTCGACGCCCCGTACGTGACGGGCGAGGTCATGTTCGTGGACGGCGGCGGACACCTGGTGTGAGCCGCCGGGCGCCCCGGCCGCCGATGCGCTGCCCGTGCGAAGCCGGCCGGGGAGGTTCCGCGCCCCGGCCGGCGCCGCGTTTACGGACGGAAGCGGATGACCTGCGGGTCGTGGTCGCTGGTCTGGTTCGCGAACTCGGCGTTGATGTGCACGCTGTCGTAGTCGAAGCCGCGCACCGCCGGGCTGGTCAGGATCTGGTCGAGGACCTGGGTGTTGCCCTGGTACACGTAGGAGTAGCGCTCCTTCTTCGGCAGCGTCCGGTAGGCCGAGCGCAGCGCGCCCCCGTCCTCCAGGGCCTTGGTGGTGCCCGAGAAGTCGAAGTCGTTGATGTCGCCGAGCGCCAGGACGTCCGCGTGCTTGTCGACCGCGAGCAGCTGCTTGACGAACGCGTTGACGGCCTGTGCCTGCTGGAGGCGCTTGGCCTCCGAGGAGCGCGGTACCGGCTGGTGCTGCGAGAGCAGGCCCTCGTCGCCGCCCTTCGAGGCGAAGTGGTTGGCGATCACGAAGACGGTCCGGCCCTTGAAGACGAACTCGCCGGCCAGCGGCTTGCGGCTGTCCGCCCAGGCCGGGTTGGCCGGATCCACCCGGCCGGGCGACGCGGTGAGCGCCGGGTGGCCCTTGGTGCCGGTGACGCCGACGGCGGTCGTGGCGGTGCCGCCGGGACGGTCGGTGAAGGAGACCCGCGCCGGGTTGAACAGGAAGCCCTGGCGGATGTTGCCGCCGGGCTCGCCGCCGTCCTTGTTGTTCTCCGGGTCGATCGAACGCCACTGGTAGGCCGGGCCGCCCGCGGCGACGATCGCGTCCGTGAACTTCTTGACGGTCGCCGAGGCGTCCACCGTGCCGTCGTTCTTGGCGCCGTTGTTGTCCTGGATCTCCTCCAGGGCCACGATGTCGGGCGAGGCGAGGTTGGTCACCACGCCCTGGGCGAGCGCGTCGAACTTCGACTGCGGGTCGCTCGGGTCCAGGTTCTCCACGTTGTACGTGGCGACCGCGAGCTCTCCCGTGCGCTGCTTGCGGGTGATCTCGCGCTTGAGGCCGTTGTCCTTGACCGTGCCGAGCGTGCGCGCGGTGATCGTGTAGCCGCCGAACTGGTTGAAGTCCAGAGGGCCTTCGGTGGTCCCGGTCAGGGTGTCGCCGACGTTCGCGGTGGGGAAGGGCTGCTGGGCCGTCGGGATCAGGCTCTGGATCTGGAGGCGGCCGGTGTTCTGGTCGTGGTACGAGGAGTACAGCGAGCCGCCGCGCGCGGTCCGGTTCTCCTGCGGCTTCACCGTGACCCACAGCTCGGAGTACGGGTCGGTGGCGCCGACGACCCGCGAGGTGCCGATGCGGACGTTCATGCCCTCCAGGGACTCGTAGTAGTCCGTGGCGTACTTCTTCGGCCGCAGGGCAAGGCCGTTGACGCTGTTGCCGGCCGCCGGGTCGCCGCTGGGCGTGTAGCGGTCGGGCACGGTGCGGGAGGTGATGACGACCGGGGCGGGCACGGCGTTGCCGGAGGACACGACGGTCACGGTCGGCTTGGAGAGCTCGGTCACCGACTGGTTGCCCGAGGACTGGCCGCCGGGGACGTACTCGGTGACGGTCGCGGCGACCTCGACCGCGTCGCCCACGGCGACCGTCGGGTTGGAGCCGGTGAAGACGAAGACGCCCTCGCTGGTGGCGGGGTTCTTGTCGGGGGCGGTGTCCTGGAACCAGAACCCCTTGGACGAACCGTAGGCGCGCACCCCGGTGACGACGCCGGTCACGCCGGTGACCTGCTGGCCCGCCAGCGGGGATATCCGGGTGGTGCCCTGGATGTCATGGATCTTCGCCGGTACGGGAGCGGCGGCCGGGGCGGCCTGCGAGGAGGTGGCGCACACCAGGCCGGCGGCGAGCGCGGCGGCGACCACGGCGGACACGGCGGCGGTTCTCGGAACGGGCATTCAGGTACTCCGGGTGATGAGGGAAGGAAAGGTGTGTGCGGCGGTGCGGTTCTACGCGCGTCAATCTCTTGCCCGGGGAGGGGAGTTGTCAAGAGTTCGCGGTGGCCGATTACTGACGAGTAGGTGAAGGTCTGGGGTCGGAGTGCGCCGACCGCACGGGCCGGGCGCACCCGGCGCGGTGCACGCCGGGTGCGTACGGCCGGCGCAACGAAACCCGGTGAAATGCGTCTACGCTGGGTGCCGCTCAACCACCCGCTGATCCAGCGCGACCAGAGCGCCCAGACCGTACGGCCGAGGAGTACCCCCAGATGTCCGGAGACCGCCCCACCCTGCCGCCGGTTCGGCTGAACTCCGAGGCGGAGCTGGCCCGGGACGCGCTGTCCGCCCCGCTGCTCGCCCGCGCCGCGCGGCTCGCCCGCTGGGCCGGCCCCGACACCCGGGTCGGCGCCGGCGGCGAACTGGTCGAGGAGCAGCTGCCCGCGGCCGCCGCCGAACTCGGCCTGGGCGACGACCAGGACGGCCCGGCCCATGCCAGTGAGGCCTGGCGGGTCGCGGTGGACACCGGACTCGTCGACGTCCAGGACCCGGAGCAGTCGATGGGGGGCGACGAGGAGGCCGACGGCACCGCCTCCGTCGGCGAGAACCTGGCCGTGCTCACCTCGGGATCGCCGCACGACGTCCTGGCCATCTGGCTCGACGCCTTCGACGTGGTCTTCGCCGACGCGACCGCGCCGATGATCGACGACTTCGCCGACCTGGTCGGCGAGGACGGCGAGATCGACTTCGAACGCCTGGAGTGGGACCCGGAGGAGGAGGCCGACTTCCTCGAAGGCGTCCTCGGCAATCTGTACCTGCTCACCGTCAGCGAGGGCGGCACCCCCGAGAGCCCCGTCCCGCTGCCCGCGCTCGCCGCCTCGATGATCGTCCCCGACGACATGGGCGAGCCCACCGACGACATCCTGGAGCAGGTCTCCGACGCGATGATGCGGCTCGACGACCAGTTCCGGCTCCTGGAGCCGATCGGACTCGTCGAGTACGAGCCGGTGGACGAGGCCCTGATGGCCGAGGTCGGAGACGAGCCCGCCCCGGCGCTCGACGACGAGGACGTCTCGCGCTACGGCATGGTCCGGCTCACCCCGCTCGGCCTCTACGGCGTGCGCGCCCGGATGCTGGAGGCGGGTGTGGACGCCCCGGCCGTCGGTGACCTCGCCGACAAGGGCGCCGACGCGCTGCTCGACGGCATCGCCCACTTCCCCGAGCTGTCGGCCCGCGCCGAGACCGAGCAGTGGCTCGCCCGGCGCGAACCGGCCGAGGCCGCGGGGGAGTTGCTCGCCGCGGCCCGGGGCGGCGACGAGGGCGGTCCGCTGCGCCGGCTGCACTGCCAGCAGGCGCTCGCCCTGACCGGCGCCTCCGCCGAGCCCGCCGTGCGCGCGGTGCTGCCCGACCCCGAACTCGGCGGCCTGGCCCGCGTCTGGCTCGCCGAGCGCGGCGCTCCGGACGTGCCGCCGCCGTCCGAGGACATGATCTTCTGGCTGGCCATCGACACCATCGCCGCCCAGCTCGCGGTGGAGGGCGACCTGGAGGAGCTCCAGGAACTGGTCGAGGGTCTGGTCGGCCGGCACAGCGGGTTCTTCGACGCGGCCTGGCGGGTGGAACACCCGGCCACCGCCGACGTCCTGGAGGCGATGGGCCGTCTGCACCCGGACAAGTCCACCGCCAAGGAGGCCCGCAAGGCCGCCTTCAAGGCCCGCTCCCGGTCCTGAGGGGCGCCGCTCGCGCGGGTGAGGGGCGCCGCTCGCGTTGGTGAGGGGCGGGGGGGGGGGGGGGGGGCGGCCGGCGGGGGGGGGGGCGCGGCCCCCCCCCCCCCCGCCCCCCCGCCCCCCCCGGGGGGGCGGGGCGGGGGGGGGGGGGGGGGGGGGGGGCC
>NZ_JBIDBD010000056.1:0-13769 GCF_043202815.1 Streptomyces sp. NPDC048111 | reverse complement strand
GCCCCCCCGCCCCCCCCCCCCCCCGCCCCCCCCCGCCCGCCCCCCCCCCGCCCCCCCCCCCCCCCCCCCCCCCCCCCCCCCCCCCCCCCCCCCCCCCCCCCCCGGGGCCGGGGCAACCCCCCCCCGAGCCCCCCGGAGGACGTAACCTCGGATACGAAAACCCCACCCCACCCCAGAGGACCCCGTGCCCGGCAGACCCACCCCCCGCACCACCGGACGCCCCCTCACCCCCCGCCCGGCAGGGCAGACCCGCGCCTGGACCCCCGCCGACGGCACCCCCCTGGACCTCGCCCTCACCCTGGGCCCCCTGCGCAGAGGCCCCGCGGACCCCACCTACCGCACCACCCCGGACGGCGCGGTGTGGCGTACGTGCAGGACCCCGTCCGGCCCCGCCACCCTGCGGGTGACCGCACGCTCCGGCACCGCGCACGCCGAGGCGTGGGGCGCGGGCGCGCCGTGGATGCTGGATCAACTCCCGGCGCTCCTGGGCGAGTTGGACGACCCGTCCGCCTTCGTCCCCCGTCACCGCTTCCTCGCCGAGACCCACCGCGCCCGCCCCGGCCTGCGCCTGACCCGTACCGGCCTGGTCCTGGAGTCCCTGATCCCCTCCGTCCTGGAGCAGAAGGTCACCACGACCGAGGCCTACCGGGCGTGGCGGCTCCTGGTGCGCAGGTTCGGCGAGCCCGCCCCGGGTGCGGACGACATGTACGTCGTGCCGGACGCGCGCACCTGGGCGACGATCCCGTCCTGGGAGTGGCACCGGGCCGGTGTGGACTCCAAGCGCTCGGACACCGTCATGCGCGCCGTGCGGGTGGCCCGGCGCATGGAGGAGGCCGCGACGATGGACCAGTACGCGGCGGCCGAGCGGCTCCAGCTGATCCCCGGCATCGGCCCCTGGACGGCCGCCGAAACCCTGCAACGGGCCATCGGGGCAACCGACTTGGTGGCCGTGGGCGACTTCCACCTGCCCGGCATCATCGGCCACGCGCTCGCCGGCAACCGGCACGCCGACGACGCCGAGATGCTGACCCTGCTCGAACCGTACGCGGGCCAGCGCCAGCGGGCGGCCCGGCTGATCCTGCTCAGCGGACGTGTCCCGGCCCGCCGCGCCCCGCGCCTCCAGCCCAACAACATCGCTGTCCTGTAGGGGAGTTCGGGCCGGTGCCGGACCGGCGCGGGCCCGGTCAGCGCACCTCGATGAACGCGGAGGGCTCCCGCCGCGGACGCTCCTTCGGCGGCTCGGCGGCATGGCCCACCGCCACCGCGCCCATCGGGTCCCACCCGGCGGGCAGGCCGAGGGCGTCGCGGACGGTGTCGCGGCAGAACATCGTCGAGGACACCCACGCCGAGCCGAGCCGCTCGCCCGCGAGGGCCACCAGGAAGTTCTGCACACCGGCGCCCATGGCGACCACGAACATCTCGCGCTCGGCGCCGTCGCGCCGGGCGTCGCCGTAGTGGTGCGCGCCGTCCGTCACCAGGCAGGGGACCACCAAGTACGGCGCACGGCGCAGGACTTCGCCGCGCGCGACCCGCTTGGCGATGGACTCCTCCGACTTGCCGTCGCGCCGCAGATCCGCGATCCAGGCGTCCCGCATCGCGTCGAGCAGCCGGGTGCGCGAGGCGGCGGATTCGAGCAGCACGAACCGCCAGGGCGTGGTGTGGTGCGGGGCCGGCGCGGTCACCGCCGCCGCCACCGCGCGCCGCACCGCACCGGGGTCGACGGGCTCGTCCGTGAAGGCCCGCACGGTACGCCGCTGGGTGACCGCCTCCCGTACCGCCTCGGAGGTGCCCAGGCGGAACATGTCGTCGGCGGCGGCGCGGACCGTCTCGCGGGCCGACCCCTCGCCAAGGAGATGGCCCAGACCCCGGACCACGGCCACGGGCAGCCCGCCGGCCTTGCCCTTCACCAGGTCGCCCGCGGCGGCCAGCTCGTCGGCGAGCGAGATCACCGTGGCGCTCAGCGGATTGCCGTGCCCGTCCGTCCCGCCGCGCAGATCGTCCAGGACGCGTACGCCACTGGCGCCGATGGCGACATCGGTCAGGCCGTTGCGCCAGGGCCGGCCGAAGGTGTCGGTGACGATCACGCCGACCTCGACGCCGAGCGCGTCGCGCAGCCCGGCGCGGATCTTGGCGGCCGAGGCGTCCGGGTCCTCGGGCAGCAGCAGGACCGTACCGGCGGGGGTGTTGGAGGCGTCGACCCCGGCGGCGGCCATGACCAGGCCCTGCCGGTTCTCGACGATGCGCAGGGTGCCGCGCCGGGCCACCACCCGGACCGTCTCGGCGTCGATCGCCGCCTCGCGGTCGGCGGCCTCGGTGATCCGGCCCTCCGCCTTGGAGACGATCTTCGAGGTGACCAGCAGGATGTCACCGTCGGCGAGCCCGGGACCGCTCGCGGCGATCAGCTTCGCGAGGTCGTCACCGGGGCGCACCTCGGGCAGGCCGGGCAGCGCCCACACCCGGAAGGAGGGGGCACTCACGCGCGGACCTCCTCCGCGAGCGCGAGCGCCTCGCGGGCCATGGCGGCCGTCGCGTCCAGGTCCGTCATCATCAGCGGGACCGCACGGCAGCGGATGCCCGCCTCCTCGACGCGCCCGACCACCGAGGCGTCCACGGTGTCGACGAGCCAGCCGTCCAGCAGCCCCGAGCCGTAGTGCTCGGCGACCGCCGCCGCCGTGGACTCCACGCCGACCGCCGCGAGCACCTTGTCGGCCATGCCGCGCACCGGGGCGTCGCCGACGATGGGCGAGAGGCCGACCACCGGCACGCCTGCCTCGGCGATGGCCTCGCGGATGCCGGGCACGGCCAGGATGGTGCCGACCGAGACGACCGGGTTGGACGGCGGGAAGAGGATGACGTCGGCCGCCGCGACGGCTTCGAGGACGCCCGGCGCGGGCTTGGCCTGCTCGGCGCCGACCGGCACCACCGCCAGCGCGTCCACCGAGGCCCGCAGCTTCACCCAGTACTCCTGGAAGTGCACGGCCCGGCGCTCGCCGCCGGCGTCGATGGCGACATGCGTCTCCACGCGGTCGTCCGACATGGGGATGAGGCGCACGCCGGGCTGCCAGCGGGCGCAGAGCGCCTCGGTGACGGCGCTGAGCGGGTAGCCCGCGCCGAGCATCTGCGTCCGGACGATGTGGGTCGCGAAGTCGCGGTCGCCGAGACCGAACCACTCGGGCCCCACCCCGTACGCGGCGAGCTCCTCCTTCACGGTGAAGGACTCGTCCGTGCGGCCCCAGCCCTGCTCCTCGTTGATGCCACCGCCCAGGGTGTACATCACGGTGTCGAGGTCGGGGCAGACCTTCAGGCCGAACAGATGGATGTCGTCACCGGTGTTGCCGATGACGGTGATGTCCGCGTCGGGGGCGGCGGACTTGAGACCACGGAGGAAGCGGGCACCACCGATGCCGCCTGCCAGAACCACAATGCGCATGCCCAGAGTCTGTCAGGCGGGTACGGCGTCCTGGGCGGCCGGGGAGGCCTGGGCCGGGTGCATCGGCATGTCGGTGAGGCCGGGGTAGTAGACGTGCAGGCTCACGGCCGGCTCCAGGGAGTCGTTGACGACGTCGTGGACGTATCCCGGCGCGAACACCCGCTGGGCCCCGGCGCTCAGGCTCCGTACGCCGCGGTCGGTGCGCTCGGTCAACTCGCCCTCCAGGACGGTCAGCACGCCCGAGGACGCGCCGTGGTCGTGGGCCCCGCTGCCCTGCCCGGGCACCCAGGACAGCAGCCACACCTCGTAACCGGGTCCGCTCCGCAGGCGGTGGTACCAGCGCGAGGCCGCGTCGTACTGGACGAGAGGGGCCCACTGGGAGCGGTCGGCCGCGACGGCGCGGGCGAGCCCGGCGAATTCGGCGACGGTGACGGGGTGCTCGCGGGCGGGCTGCAGGAGGTGCTGGACCTCCAGGATGTCGCCGGCGATCTGGAGGTCGCTGTGGCTGCTGTTCATGGCGCGGGGGTTCCTCGGCGGAAGTGCTGGGGTGTCGCAGATGAGGTGTCTCGCGGAGCCGGGGCGGCGGGGGCCGGAGCCGGACCGGAGAGGCGGCCGCCCGGACGCGCGGGGCGTCAGTACGGGAGGCGGGGGGAGGAGCTGGATCGCACGCGGGGAAAGCGGTGCGGCATCAACAGCTGGAACAGCAACAGCGCGCCTGGACAGCGCTGCGGAACCCACGGACGTGGGTCGCTCGGTGCGCCGGGATCGCTGACATGCCGACCAGGAGACCGGGCCGACGGGGTTGTTGTCAACCCAATACCCGATTTGGGTGCATTGTTTCACCTCATCCGGTTACTGGCTGCGGAGAAAGGTTTGTGCAGTGCCGAGGCGGGAGATGTGGCGCAACACGTGGGCAGCCAAACGTCGTTGCCTTCTCGTGATCCGAATGTGATGCGGGCCGCTTTCTGGGTACCGGCGCAACAAGATCAACGTTCGCCTCGTCCTCTTCTGTACTCACGGACGAGCGGGAGGCGGACGAGCCAGTGGCGCGAGTCGATGGCGTGAGCCAGTGGCATGTGTCACCTTTTTGGTGATTTGAACACTTTCCGCATAGCCTTGGTTCCGCAGAGTGAATACGGGGCCCAATAGCAGATCTCGGCTTGACTCGCCCGGATCCGCGCACTTGTAATTTCACTCGTGTCGTTCGACCGCTTTCGGTCACGGCAACATCACGGGGCAGTAAAAGACAGACGAGGGGCGCACATGACCGAGCTGTTTCAGGAACTGCTGGTCGACGAGGCCGAAGAGGAGCTCGGCTGGCAGGAACGGGCCCTCTGCGCCCAGACCGACCCCGAGTCCTTCTTCCCCGAAAAGGGCGGCTCCACCAGAGAGGCCAAGAAGGTCTGCCTCGCCTGCGAAGTCCGTTCCGAGTGCCTGGAGTACGCACTCGCCAACGACGAACGGTTCGGCATCTGGGGCGGCCTGTCCGAGCGTGAGCGCCGCCGGCTGAAGAAGGCCGCGGTCTGACTCCGCGCCCCCCGGCGCCCGCCCCGTCGCCCGTCCTCAGGGGCCAAACCGCCCAACTCCGTACACAACCAACGGTCCGTCCCCTGCGTCCCGTCCGCAGGCGGCGGACCGTCTGTGTGGCAGCCGTTAGTGTGGGGCGCTGTCCACGGCACTCCGGTTCACGTCAGAGCCCGTCTCGCAACACCGGCCGCGCCGACCGCAGTCAGCACAGCAGCCTTCCGGGGCGGAGGGGCCCGTACCTCGATGTCCGTGCACAGCCAGTCGACGGCCCCGTACGAGGCGGCCACGACTCCCGAGTTCCCCCGACACGTCGTCACCGCCGTGGTCGTCTCGCACGACGGCGCGCGCTGGCTCCCCGACGTCCTGTCCGGACTCCTCGGCCAGGAACGCCCCGTACAGAACGCCTACGCCGCCGACACCGGCAGCGCCGACGACTCCGCCCGCCTGGTCACCGAGGCCCTCGGCGCCGAACGCGTCCTGCACCTGGCCCGCCGCACCGGATTCGGCGCCGCCGTCGAGGAGGCCGCGCGCACCGCGCCCGTCCTCGGCCCCGAGGAACTGCCCTACCTCAAGCGCCCCAGCGGCTGGGACCCCGTCTCGCGCACCTGGCGCGACGACAGCTACGACCTGCCCGAACTCCCGCACGGCGAGCCCGTGCAGTGGCTCTGGCTGCTGCACGACGACAGCGCGCCCGAGCCCGGCGCGCTCGCCGAACTGCTGCGCGTCGCCGACTCCGACGGCCACGCGGCCATCGTCGGCCCCAAGCTCCGCGGCTGGTACGACCGCAAACAGCTCCTCGAAGTGGGCGTCTCCATCGCGCACAGCGGCCGCCGCTGGACGGGCCTGGACCGGCGCGAGCAGGACCAGGGCCAGCACGACCAGGTCCGCCCCGTCCTGTCGGTGTCCTCGGCCGGCATGCTGATCCGCCGCGACGTGTGGGACGAACTCGGCGGCTTCGACCGCAGACTCCCCCTGATGCGCGACGACGTCGACCTGTGCTGGCGCGCGCACGCCGCCGGCCACACCGTCCTGGTCGCCCCCGACGCCGCCGTCCGCCACGCCGAGGCCGCCGCCCGCGAACGGCGCACCGTGGACTGCGCGGGCCGCTCGGTCGTCAACCCGCACCGGGTCGACAAGGCCGGCGCCGTCTACACCATGCTCGTCAACTCCCGTCCCGCCCTTCTCCCTTACGTGCTGCTGCGGATCGTGGTCGGCACGCTCCTGCGCACCGTCGCCTACCTCGTGGGCAAGGTGCCGGGCCAGGCCGTCGACGAGGTCATGGGCCTGTCGGCCACCCTGCTGCGGCCCGGCCGGATCCTCGCCGGACGCAAGAGGCGCGGCAAGAGCGGTGTCGAGGCGGGCGAACTGCGGGCGCTGTTCCCGCCGCCCGGCGCCACCATCCGGGCCACCGTCGAATCGGTGGCCGGCAGCCTCGGCGCCGGCACCGAGGACACCGGCGGCTCCCGCCACGGCGCGGTCGAGTCGGGGCCCGGCGGCGACGACGCCGACTTCCTGGAGATCGAGCAGTTCGCCCGCCTGAAGAAGATCGTGCGCAGACCCGCGCCGGTCCTGTTCGCACTCCTGCTCGTCGTCTCGCTCGTGGCCTGCCGCAACCTGTTCGGCGGCGGCAGCCTCATGGGCGGCGCCCTGCTCCCCGCGCCGGACCACGTCGGCGGCCTCTGGGGCCGCTACGCCGACGCCTGGCACCCCATCGGGGCCGGCGGCACCCAGACCGCGCCGCCCTATCTCGCGATCGTCGCCGTGCTCTGCGCCCTGTGCTTCGGCTCGACCGGCTTCGCGCTGACCCTGCTCCTGGTCTGCTCGATCCCGCTGGCCGGACTCGCCGCCTACTTCGCCTCCCGGCCGCTGACCGCCTCGCGCCAGCTGCGCGCCTGGGCGGCCATCGCCTACGCCTTCCTGCCCGCCGCCACCGGCGCCCTCGCCGCCGGCCGGCTCGGCACCGCCGTGCTCGCGATCCTGCTGCCGCTGATCGCCCGGGCCGGCGTGAGCGCCGCCGGGCTGCGCGACGGCGCCGTCCGCGGCACCTGGCGCGCCACCTGGACGTACGCGCTGCTCCTCACGGTCGCGACGGCGTTCACACCCGTCGTGTGGCCGGTCGCGGTGCTCCTCGGACTCGGCGTCCTCGCGCTGCGCCGCGCCGACCTCACGGCGTACGGACTGCGCTTCCTGGCCGCCGTCGGCACCCCCGTCCTGATGCTCGCGCCCTGGTCGCTGACCCTGCTCACCGGCCCGTCCGGCTTCCTGCGGGAGGCGGGCCTCGAGTACGGCGACGGATCGGCCGGCGCGCTCGACCTGCTGGGAGCGAGCCCCGGCGGGCCCAAGGCGGTCGGCGGCCTGCTGCTCATCGGCTTCGTCGCGGCCGCGCTCGCGGCGCTGCTGCGCGAGCAGCGCGCCTTCGCGATCCGCGCCGCCTGGGTGGCGGCGCTCACCGGCTTCCTCTTCGCGGTGCTGTCCAACCGCAGCGCCTGGGCGGGCCCGGCGACCCTCGTGTACGGGCTCGCGCTGCTCGCCGCCGCGGTGCTCGGCGCCGAGGGCGGCCGGACCCGGGTGGCCGGGCACGGCTTCGGCTGGCGCCAGCCGGTCGCCGCGCTCATCGCGCTCGCGGCGGCGCTCGGCCCGGTCTACTCCGCGGCGAACTGGATGATCGGCGGGGCCGACGGCCCGCTCAAGCGCCGCGACCCGGTGCAGGTGCCGGCGTTCGTCGCCGAGGAGAGCGGCACCCGCGACCAGGCCCGCACCCTGGTGCTCGGCGGCACCTCGCCCGCCCAGGTCTCCTACACCCTGGTCCGCGGCTCGGGCGGACAGCTCGGCGACGCCGAACTCGCCGCGTCCGGCGGTGACGACGCCGGGCTCGGCAAGGCCGTCTCCAGCCTCGTCGCGGGTTCCGGCGCCGACCAGTCGAGCCAGCTCAGCGGATACGCCGTGCGCTACGTACTGGTCCGCGACGGCGCCCCGCGCGCATTCGGCCGCACCCTGGACGCCACCCCCGGGCTCAGCCGCCTCAGCCAGCTCGACGGCAGCGCGCTGTGGCGGGTCGACCGCCAGGTCGCCCGCGCCGTGATCGTCCCGGCCAAGGGCGGCGAGAGCCTGCCGGTGGCGGCCGACCCCGTCGACATCCACACCAAGATCCCGGACGGCGAGGCCGGACGCGTCCTGCGCATCGCCGACAAGGCCGCTCCCGGCTGGAGCGCCACCCTCGACGGCAAGGCGCTGAAGAAGACCACCGTCGACGGCTGGGCCCAGGGCTTCGAACTGCCCGCCGGCGCCGGCCGCCTCGACGTCACCTACGACGCGCCGCTCACCCACACCCTGTGGATCTGGACCCAGGCCGCGCTCGCCCTCGTCCTGCTCGTCCTGGCCCTGCCGGGCCGGCGCCGCACGGTCGACGACGACCTGCCCGAGGCGGAGGAGCCCCTGGCCGCCGTGCCCGCGCAGCCGGTCGACGGCGAGGGCCGCCGCGCCCGCAGGCTCCGCGCCCAGGCCGAGGCCGAGGCCGAGCCCGAATCCGGGGCGCCGGGCGACGAACACCCCGCGGCGCGCGCCGAGGTGCCCGCTCAGCCCGCGTACGGCGAGTGGGACGCGGCGCAGTACGCCACCGCCGCCGGGAGCGCCCAGCACGACGAGCAGACCCAGCAGCAGTACGACCCGTACCAGCAGCAGTACCCCGGCTACCAGCCGTACCCCGCCGACCGGCCGTACGGCGAGGATCCCCAGTACGGCGAGGCCCAGCAGTACCCCGAGCCCCAGCAGTACCCCGAGCCGTACGCCGAGGGCGGCGCCCACCCGCAGGGCGAGCCCGCCTACCCGGACGGCCAGTACGCCCGGACTCCGTACCCCGAGCAGCCCTACCCCGAGGCCGCCTACCCCCAAGTCCCGGGCGCGGACGGCCAGTTCGAGGGCGCCCCGTACGGTGACGGGCCGTACGGCGACGGGCAGTACGGCGACGGCCGGCAGCAGGGTTACGACCCCTACCAGCAGCCGCAGACGCCGCAAGCCCCGCAGTCGCCGCCCGAGGGCTCCTACGACCCGTACGGCTACGGATACCCGCCCGAGCAGCCCGAGCAGCCCGAGCGGCAGCAGCCGCACCGCCCCGACGGGAGCCAGCAGTGAAGCGCACCACCCTCTCCCTCGCCGCGACGGCGGTCGCCCTCGCCGCGCTGACCGGATTCGCCTCGCTCACCGCGCCCGGCGGCTCGGCCCCGACGGCCGCCCAGGCCCCGGCCCGGCTGCCCGTCGAACGCTCCAGCCTGCTGTGCCCGGCGCCCAGCAACTCCGACCTGGCCCAGACCACGTACACCGCGTTCACCCCCAAGGGCACGGCGCAGGGCGGCTCGACGGGCAAGCCGGGCACGGCGGTGCTGACCCCGGCGGTGCCGCCGCCGGCCGACTCCGCAGCGCCCTCCACCGACAAGGCCAAGGACGGCAAGGACGGCAAGGACGGCAAGGGCCAGAAGCCGCCGGCCAAGGCCGCCTCCGACAAGCCCGTCATCACCCTGAAGGAGCCCGGCAAGCCTGCCGTCGCCACCGCGTCCGGCGCCGACGCACCCGCCCTGACCGGCTCGGCGGACGGACCGCTCGCCCCGGGCTGGACAGCCCAGCAGACCACCCAGATCACCGGGGGCATGGGCCGCGCCCTGCTCGGCACGGCCTGCACGGCGCCGGACGCCGACTTCTGGTTCCCCGGCGCCTCCACGGCCAAGGACCGTCAGGACTACGTCCACCTGACCAACCCCGACGACACCGCGGCCGTCGCCGACATCGAGCTCTTCGGCAAGGACGGCCCCCTCAAGGCCGACACCGGCGAGGGCATCACGATCCCCGCCAGGTCGAGCGTTCCCGTTCTCCTTTCCACGCTGACCGGCACGGTGGCCGACGATCTGACGGTGCATGTCACCACCCGGGCGGGCCGGGTGGGCGCGGTGGTGCAGGCCACCGACGCCAAGGCGGGGGCGGACTGGCTGCCCGCGGCGGCCGACACCGGCGGCACTCAGGTGCTTCCGGGCATCCCGGGCGACGCCACCGACGTACGCCTGGTCGTCTACGCCAAGGGCGCCGACGACGCGGACCTCAAGGTGAAGCTCGCGAGCAAGGGGGGCGGCTTCACCCCGGCGGGGCTGGACTCCGTCCATGTGAAATCGGGGATGACGGCGTCCTTTGATTTGAAGAACGTCACGCGGGGCGAGCCGGGTTCCCTGATCCTCACCCCGGATGCGGACGGCGCCGCTCCGGTCGTCGCCGCGCTGCGCGTGACCCGCGGCACCGGCGACAAGCAGGAGATCGGCTTCATCCCGGCGACCGCCGCGGTCGGCACCCGCGCGACGGTCGCCGACAATCGCGACAAGGCCGCCACGCTCTCGCTGACGGCGCCGGGCACCAAGGACGCCACGGTGAAGGTCACCTCGTCCGCGGGCGCCGAGGCCGGCCAGCCGCAGTCCAAGACGTACACGGTTAAGGCCGGCACCACGCTCGCCGTCGACCCGCCGGCCCCCTCGGGCCTCAAGGGCTCGTACGCGCTGACCGTCGAGCCCGACCCGAACGGCGGCCCCGTCTACGCCGCGCGCACACTGGCCCTCACCCAGGACGGCGTGCCCCTGTTCACGGTGCAGACCCTGACCGACGACAGGGGCACGGTCGCCGTGCCGGCCGCCTCCCAGGACCTGACGGTCCTAGGGAAGTAGCGGCCGCACACGCGGGCCGGCTCAGTCCTGGCCGTACCGCGGGTCGACCGACTCCGGTGCCAGGCCCAGGAGTTCGGCGACCTGCTCGACCACGACCTCGTGGACGAGCAGGGCCCGCTCGTCCCGGTTCTTGGTGCGGATCTCGACCGGCCTGCGGTAGACGAGGATCCGCGCCGGACGGTCCTTGCCGGCCGCCAGCGCCCGGCCGAGCGGCACCGCCTCGTCGCTCCAGGACGGGTCGCCGTCGTCGCCGGCGGGGGACTCCTTGAACGGCACGTCGGTGACCAGGAACTCCACCTCCGCGAGCTGCGGCCAGCGCCGCTCCAGGCGCTCCACCGAGTCCAGGACGAGATCGCGGAAGGTCTCGGACCTGCTGACCGAGAGCGGCACCTGCGGCGGCGCCACGGGTCCGCGCATGCCGCGGCCGTGCCGGTCGCGGCGCCGGGGACCCGTACGGGAACCGGCGCCCGCGGCCGGAGCGGGGTCAGTGCCTTCGGCAGAACTGGAGCTGTCCATCACTGACGCAGCGTAGCCCTCCGAGGACGGTGACGATCGCGGCGGCGGCGCGGGTGACCTGATGTCGCGGTCGCGCCGGGGCCCTGTCGCGAGATGGCCGTTTCGGCCACGCATGAGAGCGGTTACCGGACCGTCATGGAGTCAGGTTTTCGCCCGCTTCGACCGAATCGTTCCCAAGTGACGGTCCACGAAAGGCCGGTAACCACCCGCGCAGCCCTGTTCCCGTGCAGGTCAGCGCAGTTGCTCAGGGGGCCGGTGTGCGCGGGCTCACACCGCGACACGGGGGAGTGACCTGGTGGGGAGTCGTCGCGGCCCGGTCAAGAGTGCGGTACCGTCCAACGTCGTGAGCCCTGTACGTCGCTGTTCGCGCACCGCGTGCGGCCGCCCTGCCGTCGCGACACTGACGTACGTCTACGCGGACTCGACCGCAGTTCTCGGTCCGCTCGCCACCTACGCCGAACCCCACTGCTACGACCTGTGCGCCGAGCACAGCGAGCGCCTGACCGCGCCCCGCGGCTGGGAGGTCGTCCGGCTGACCGACGCCTCCGCCCCGGCCCGCCCCAGCGGCGACGACCTGGAAGCGCTTGCCAACGCCGTACGGGAGGCCGCCCGCCCCCAGGAGCGGGCCGCCGAGGCCGGCGGAGCGCGAGCGGCGGACCCGGTCGAGGTCGGCCGCCGAGGTCATCTGCGCGTCCTGCGCTCGCCCGAGCCCTGAGCCGGCCGGCCCCCGCCCCGCCCTCCTGCGTCAACCCCCGGGTACCGCGGCCGAGTTGACGCAGTCACCCGTCGGTCCAGCGAAGCTGTGGCCCGCGCCCAGGCCGTCCCGGGTAGTTTGGGGGCCCGGCCGGTGCCCCGGGAGGGCGTCGGCGACGACATCAGGGAAGGTTGGGCCGTGGCTGCTGATCTGTCGCAGATCGTGAAGGCGTACGACGTCCGCGGAGTGGTGCCGGATCAGTGGGACGAGTCCCTCGCCGAGCTGTTCGGCGCCGCGTTCGTCCGCGTGACGCAGGCGGACGCCATCGTCGTGGGCCATGACATGCGGCCCTCGTCGCCCGGCCTGTCGGCGGCCTTCGCGCGCGGCGCGGCCGCGCTCGGCGCCGACGTCACCCTCATCGGCCTGTGCTCCACGGACCAGCTGTACTACGCCTCCGGCGACCTGGACCTGCCCGGCGCGATGTTCACCGCCTCGCACAACCCGGCCCAGTACAACGGCATCAAGATGTGCCGCAAGGGCGCGGCCCCGGTCGGCCAGGACACCGGCCTCGCGGAGATCCGCGAACTGGTCGAGCAGTGGTCCGAGCAGGGCGCCCCCGCTCCGGCGGCGACCCCGGGCACCATCGGCGAGCGCGACACGTTGACGGACTACGCGGCGCACCTCAAGTCCCTGGTCGACCTCACCGCCATCCGCCCCCTGAAGGTCGTGGTCGACGCGGGCAACGGCATGGGCGGGCACACCGTGCCCACCGTGTTCGACGGCCTGCCCCTCGACCTCGTCCCGATGTACTTCGAGCTCGACGGAACCTTCCCCAACCACGAGGCCAACCCGCTCGACCCGGCCAACATCGTGGACCTCCAGGCCCGCGTGCGCGCCGAGGGCGCCGACCTCGGCCTCGCCTTCGACGGCGACGCCGACCGCTGCTTCGTCGTGGACGAGCGCGGCGAGCCGGTCTCACCGTCCGCGATCACCGCGCTCGTCGCGGCCCGCGAACTCGCCCGCCACCCCGGCGGCACCGTGATCCACAACCTGATCACCTCGTGGTCCGTGCCGGAAGTGGTTCGCGAGAACGGCGGTACGCCCGTGCGCACCCGCGTCGGCCACTCCTTCATCAAGCAGGAGATGGCGGCCACCGGGGCGATCTTCGGCGGCGAGCACTCCGCGCACTACTACTTCGCCGACTTCTGGAACGCGGACACCGGCATGCTGGCCGCCCTCCACGTCCTGGCGGCCCTGGGCGGCCAGGAGGGCACCCTGTCGGCGCTGGTCGCCCAGTACGACCGCTACGCCGGCTCCGGCGAGATCAACTCCACCGTCGACGACCAGGCCGCCCGCGCGGCGGCGGTCCGCGCGGCCTACGAGGGCCAGGACGGCGTCACCCTGGACGAACTCGACGGCCTGACCGTCACCGCCCAGGACTGGTGGTTCAACCTGCGCGCCTCCAACACCGAGCCCCTGCTGCGCCTGAACGTCGAGGCGCGCGACGAGGCGACGATGTCGAAGGTACGGGATGAGGTTCTGGGGGTTGTTCGGGGCTGAGGGGGGGCCGTTCTTGGGGCCCGGGGGGCGCTTGCCCACCCGCCCGCCCGTGCGGGGGGTTGGAGGGGCCCGGCTCCCTGGGGCTCCGCCCCAGACCCCGGGGGGTTCGCCCACCCACCCGCCCGTGCAACGGGTTGAACCGGCTGAGCCCTGGGGCTCCGCCCCAGACCCCGAAGGCGCTGCCCACCCGTCCGCCCGTGACGGGGGTTGGAGGGTGCCGGGCCCTGGGGCTGCGCCCCAGACCCCCTGAGGGGCTCCGCCCCTCGAACCCCGGCGGGGGCTCCGCCCCCTGCACCCCTTTTCGGGGGCTGCGCCCCCGGACCCCCCTTCGCGCCTGAACGGC
>NZ_JBIDBD010000055.1:0-17093 GCF_043202815.1 Streptomyces sp. NPDC048111 | reverse complement strand
TCAACACCAACCCACAACTCCCCTGGTCATTCCTCACCCACACAGGACTCACCATCCATCCACCACACCCACCAAACTTACGAAAAGATCAGTAGAAGGCCTTGTCGGGTCTGTACCAGGTGGTGCCAGGCGGAACGAACGTGTGCCTCACTCTGGGCCCAGCGGGTGGCAGAGGGTCTGGGCAAGGGCAGGTCGGGCACCCCGGAAGGACGTTCGCCGCCTGCCATCTAACCTCTCCTCTTGAGGGTTGGGATTATGGAAAAGTCAATCTTGGTTTAGTCCATCAGGTACTCCGCCGTGTGCCAGGGGTGCGGTGCCGAGGCGGAGTGGTGCGGTGTTCAGGCCCTGGTGGGTGAGGCCCTGCAGTGGGATGTTGAGTCGACGTCAGTCAACGAGCTCAGCGAGAGGCTCGATGAGAAGGCCACCGTGCTCAGCGAGATGATGGACCGGAATCAGGCTCAGATTGTTCAGCTACTGGCGGCACTTGTGGGCAAGAGCCCGGAAGAGAGCTGATCATCCTGGTGGCGTCCTGCGTCACCACCGCGACAACGCGTAAGGCCCGGATCCCTGCGGATCCGGGCCTTCGCTGTTGTGCCTGCTCTACGCCGTCACCACCGTGTTGCTCTCGTGGGTTCGGCCGGTGGGCGTGGGGGCGAGGCATCGAGGTGCCGGCGGGCGACGAAGGAGGTGGCGAGGAAGAGACCGGCCGGAGTGAAGTGGGGGCCGGGGAGCGGCACGATGCTCGGCTCTCCCGCAAGCGCGGCGGCCCCGCCCTGGGTGTCACCTGGTTCGGCGCCCGCGCGTACGGGCCATCGACGGTATAGCTAGGGGGTGCGGTAGCGGTCGTGGAGGATCTGGATGGTGTCGGTCCAGGCACTGTCGGCCTGCTGCGGCAGCTGGTGGCCGGCATGGTCGGCCAGCCGTCGGTAGAGCGGGTGCATTGTCCCTGTCTCGGTGGTGATCAGAGCGGTGAGCAGGGCGGGGCGTTGCGGTTTTGGACTGCGGGAGACGGCGGTCGATTTCACGCGACGCAGCACGTTCAGCTGTTCTGGCTCCGTCAGGCGGCCCAGGCCGTGGACCTGGTCGCACAGGTCGTTGAAGGTGACAGTCTTCCCCAGGCGGGCCGCGTGCTCCAGGACGTCGCGGACGGCGTCGGCGAGGCCGGCGGCATCGAAGCGTTCGGAACGGTGCGCAGCCGGTTTTGCCGGTGGTCGAGACGGAGCGGAGGGCCTGTGACCGAGGATCGTAGTTGGCGGGTGGTGCTCTCCTCGGTGCAGGTCACCGGCAGGAGGAGGGAGCTGGTTGGCGGATCTTGAGGGCGATAGTTGGCGGGCGGGCCCCGCCTTGGTCACGATGCGTGACTGATCGTGGCAACCCGAATGCTCAGCGGCGGGACCGAGGTCTCGCCTTTCGGGGGTCAGTTGCCGGCCAGGCCCCATGCATCGAGCCCGCCGTAGATATGGGCCCTCAGGCAGTGGGGAGCGCTGAAGCCGGAGGCTTCGCCGCGGTAGATGGCGATGAGCGAGTCCTTGCCCCGCCACCAGGTGTCAGCGAGTCCCTGGACTTCGGGTATCGACTCGAATCCGTCGAGGTTCAGGTCCTCAACAGCGCTGCCTTTGATCTTTGTGATGGTCTTGGCGCAGTAGCCCGCGTGGCTGGCCAGTGCCAGGGCTTCCACCCATCCCTCTGTGCTGGCGTGCAGCGGCGTCCAGTGGTCAGCGTCGATCCCGAACTCGCCTCCTGGACCGATCATGAATCCGTGGGCCATGGAGACGCGACAGCCGCCGGCCGGGAACCGCCATCCGTTCGCGGCCGAGCCCTCGGGGGCATCGGCTTCCGGAACGCGCGGGCCGCCCTCGTACTCGGGGGCCGGGGGGAGGGCTAGAGCGTGTCTCTTTGATGTGTTGGTCGGTTGATCGGATGTGTCTGTCCGATTGGTGATCACCGAGGCGATGTGGGACCGGATCGAGCCGCTGACGCCGGCCGATCCGGTCCGCGGTCGGCGGTCGGCCGATCACCGCCGAACCTTAGAGGCCATCGCGTGGAAGTACCGCACCTGCTCGCCCTGGCGGGACCTGCCGGACGAGCTCGGCTCCTTCCAGACCGCTCACAAACGCCTGATCAGGTGGGCTGTGGACGGCACCTGGGAACGCATCCTCGCCGCGGTTCTGGCAGCGGCCGACGCTGAGGCCGACATCGGCTGGACCGTCTCGGTGGATTCGACCGTCTGCCGAGCCCACCAGCACGCCGCCGAAGCCCGGAAGAAGGGGCGCCAGGCCGGGCCGAACCTGACCACCACGCCCTCGGACGCTCCCGCGGTGGCCTGAGTACGAAAGTCCACCTTGCCAGCGACAGCCGTGCACGGCCCCTGGCCCTCCGCGTCACCGCAGGCCAGGCGGGCGACGCCCCAGCCTTCGAGACCGTCATGGCCGGCATCCGTGTTCCGCGAAGCGGACCCGGAAGGCCGAGGACCCGACCCGATGCCGTCCTGGCGGACCGCGCGTACTCATCCCGAGCGATCCGGAATCACCTTCGCCGGCGCGGGACCCGCGCTGTCATCCCCCAGCCGTCCGACCAAATCGACCACCGTCTGCGGCGAGGCCGCACCGGCGGTCGCCCACCAGCCTTCGACGCCGAGGCGTACAGGCAGCGCAACGCCGTCGAGCGGTGCATCAACCGACTCAAGCAGTGGCGCGGCCTGGCCATGCGAACGGACAAACTCGCCATCGCCTACCAAGCCGCACTCCACCTCGCGGCCATCCTCATCTGGACGACCGCTTGACCGCCGAAGCGCCTAGCCCGCGAAGATGGCCACATGGACGATCTTGTGAAGTTCCTCGTCGCACGCATCAATGACGACAACCACGCCTATGCCTATGTGGCCGACACCCTGGGCGGCGAGGCTCTTCTGGACAGCCATCTCCCCATGCTCGACCTGACTGAGCAGCTGGCCCACGACTACAAGGCCATGGATCCCTCAGACCCCCGCTCGGCCGGCCTGGCATACGCGCTTCGAGTCCTTGCCCAGTCATACGCCGAGCACCCCGCCTACCACCAGGAATGGCGCCCATAGCCCTTCAAGGAGACAGGGCCCAGCCGTGGGTGGCCGGGGCCGAAGGTCGTCGCCATGCGACGCGGGGCGGGGCCAAGAAGCGGGCTGTAAGGGCTGGTGCCCGCCATCAGCTGGTGTTAGTCGACCAACTGGTGGCCACGCTGATCCATTTACGACACGATCTGCCGCACTCGGTTCTGGGGCTGTTGTTCGGTGTCGACCGTTCCACCGGCACCCGGGCGATCGGAGAGGTGCGCACGCTGCTGGGTGAACTGGCGCTCGAACCGGTCGAGAGGATCGGCGAAGAAGTAGCCCGCGACAGGGCCCTGGACCTGCATCACCAGGTAGGCCACGGCCGCCGCGGCGAAGCCGGGTATCGCAGCGGTGTTCCTCGGCAGCCGCATCAGGCGGGGACCGAATCGGTATACGACTCCGGCGCCCAGCCCCGCCACCGCGAAGGAGGTGAGCAGGAACGGCGTCGGATGGTCGGTGAGGACCCGTGCCTTCATCGCCACCGACTACGGGATGGCGGCGAGCATGAGCGCCATCGCCTGGCTGCCGTGCCCGAGCCCGGCCCAGCCGGCGGCGGCCCGACCATCGACTCGGGCGCCAGGTCGGCGACCAGCGGCGCCACGGTCTCTCAAAAAGCCGGTCTCAGTTCGGATTGGGGTCTGCAACTCGACATTCCGTATCTGGATGTGGCGGGCGAGATCGAGGCGGGCATCGACACCTTCGCGCACTTCGGGGGCCGGGCGCGCGATGCCGGAGCGGTGATCGTCCCGGCGATGGCGTACTTCGGCGGCATCGGCGACCTGCTGGTCACCGCGGCGATGGGGGACTGGACGGAGGCCGAGGAGGCGGACATCGCGTGCGCACTGAGCAGTTGGCACCCCACCGCCGGGACGCGGGCGGCGGGCGCCGTCTCGCGCCGGCGGCGAGGCGGCCGACACCTCGTGCACACCGAGGGGCGCCTGGAGCACCGTGCGGACGCTGCGACGACGCTGGTGTGGTCCTTCCCCGACCCGATCGGGCCCCGGCCCGTCACGGGGGAGTTCACGACCATCGACGTGGTGACCGTGTCCAGCCACCTTTCCATCGCCGAGGTACGTACCCACATGACGGTCGAGGCGGTTCGGGACACCGCCTCCCCGGACACGCCGGGGCCGACCGCGGTCGACGCGCGCGGACGGTCCGACCAGACGTTCCTCGTCGACGCCGTCGTGCGCTCGGGCGGCACCGAACGGCACGCCGTGGCACGGGGACAGGACATCTACTCCGCGACCGCCCCGCTGGTGGTGGAGGCGGCCGAGCGCATTCTGGACGGACGGAGCACCGGGTGCGGCGTCGTCGCCGCGGGCGAGATCTTCGACGCCGCCGACTTTCTCCACGCCCTGGCACCGGACATCACCGTCGAGCTGTGTCCATGACGGTCGCGCGACGGGACGTCGGGCGGGGCGTGCGCGGTAGGGATGGCCGGGGGTTCGGGTACCCGGACCTCGGCACCGCCGGTTCGCCGACCAGGGTCCGACCCCGCGAGACGAGTTATTTCCGCGACCACTCCTCAACCGGCTTTCCTGGCTTCACACTTGGCCGCATGTCCTCGTCATGGAGCCTGCTCGCCGCCCCTGTCGGGGCGGCCGTGACGACCCTGCTAGGGGTCTTCGCCGGAAGCGCCGTCAGCAGGAGGGCTCAGGACCGGCACTGGGCGCGGGAGCAGCTGACGGCGGCGTGCGTACGCGTACTGCGCGAGTCGTCCGGGCTGCTCGTCAGCCTCAGCGAGGCGGAGACCGCCCGCCCGCGCTCCATCCCCCAGGGCGTCGTCCGGCGGACCGCCATCGACTGGAGGCCCTGGAACGAGGCCCTCAGCATGGTGAATCTGGTCGCCGACCCGGACATCACGGAAGCCGCGCATGCCCTGGACGAGCAGATGTGGCGGCTCCACACCAAGATCAAGCGAGGTCTGAGGCCGGAAGAGGAGTGGCTCGTCCTGCGGTCGCACGTCGAGTCGGCGCAGAACGATTTCATCGTCACCGCCCGGCGCCGACTCTCACCCGCCGGAGGAGCGCTGCACCGGTTCTCCGGGCGCCCGGCCCCCGATGATCCGCTGTGGACCGAGTGAGCGAGTGGCCAAGCCGGTGACCGGGTGACCGGGCGATCGCGTGGCCGAGCGGCCGCAGGGGCCGGACGGGGGGGATTCCCGTGGATGCCCGGCCTCAAGACGTAAGGGCTGGTCCCCAGCCCAGCCCCCGCGGCGCGCACGCGGGGACCGGGGCCGGGCTCAGCCCTGCCGGTTCTCGAAGCGCTGTCGCAGCGCTTCGAGGATCCTGACGGCCTCGGGAAGATCCACCTGGCCGGCCCGGGACGACGCCGCCCTCAGGCGGGCGACCGCCTCGTCGACCCGGCCGAGGCCGTCGCCCTCGACCAGGGCGGCGATACGTACGGCCTCCGCACGCGCCGCCTCGGCGTGTTCCCCGCCGCGCTCGTAGACGGTGATCGCGCTCTCCGCCTCGGCCAGGGCCTCCGGGAACTTCTCGGCCTCCGCCAGTACGTGGGCCCTGCGGTAGTGCACGCCGCCCGCCTCCGCCCACGGTGTGAACTCCTCGGTGCCGTCCGGCACCGCGGCCAGCACCGCGTCGGCCCGGTCGAGGTGGCCCAGGGCCGTGTCCAGGCCGTCGGCTCCCCGGAACAGCATCGTCAGACGGGCGAACTCGCACATCATGTGCATGATCAGCGACGGCCTCGGCGCCTCGGCGTGCGAGGCGACGGCGCGCTCGTACGCCGAGTCCGCCGCCTCCGGGCGCTGCGCCATCGCCAGTGCGGTGGCGGTCTCCGCCGCCACCATGGTGTGCAACGGACCCTGCTCCCAGCCGGCGATGGTGTCGGCGAGCCGCAGGAACTCCTCGGCCGAGGCGAGGAACTCCTCCAGTTCGCGCAGCCCGCGCGCCAGCGTCAACCGGGCCTGCGCGACCAGCCGTTCATCCAGCGAAGCGGTCGCGTCGTCGGCGAGCACCGACTCCAGCACGGCGACCGCGTCCGCCTGCTGTCCGGAGCGGGCCAGGACGTCGGCGAGCTGGAGGCGGAGGTCGGCGGCCTCGTTGTGCTCCCCGTCCTGGTCGAACCTGGCCGCCGCCTCCGACAGGTGGCGTACGGCACCCGGCTGGTCGCCCAGGTGTGAGGCGGCATGCCCGAGCAGCGCGTGCGCGGGCCCCTGCGCGAACTCCGTGTCGTCGTAGCGCACCACGTCCGCCATCGACCGGTGCATCAGCTCCACCGCCTCGGCCGGCTGGTCCGCGGCCATGACGAACTGGGCGAGCAGGGCACGCGGGCGTATCGCACGCCAGGGCCGTCCGGACGCCTCGATGTCCGTGAGCGCGGTGCGCAGTTCGGCCTGGGCCCGTACGAGATCGCCCCGGCGGCCCGCCATGTCCGCCACGAACTGCCGTGCGTTGGCGACCTGGTGGGGAGCGGAGAGGCGTTCCGCCTCGGTGTGCAGGGTGCCCGTCACGGACTCGAACCGCTGGAGGGCGGAGTCGGACGGTTCGGGCAGTTGCCGACGGAGGTCCTGGTAGGCGGCGAAGGCGCACGAATACAGCACCGTGAGGTATTCGAGGGCGCGCTCCGCACCCACGTCGCCCTCGGACGCGGCCTCTCCCTCTCCCGCGTTGCCACCGGTGAACGGGGCCTCGGACATGAGGCGTTCGGCCGCCCGGAGGGCCTCGTCGATCCCGGCCCGCACCGTTTCCTCGTCCGGCCGCGCGCCATCACCCCGCGTGGCGTCCACCCGCACGGTCCCGTCCTCGGACGTGCCCCCCTCATCTCCCGGCGTACCGTCGCTGTCGGCGGTGTCGTCGAAGACCGTCTCCCAGGCGAACAGGCGGGTGCGCGCGGACAGCGCATGCCAATCCATGCCGGCCTTCGCGAACAAGTCGGCGGCCAGGGCGAGTTCGCCCTTGCTCGCCTGGTGGCGGTCCTTGCGCGAGAGCAAGTACGCCCGCTGTTCGGCGCGTTCCGCATCGAGCCGGTCGGCCGGGCCGAGCCGGTCGTCGTGGACGGCCGACCCGTCGGAGAGCCGCTCGTCCACGCGCTGCCACAGCCGGGCCGCACCCGGGTGCCCATCGGCCGCGAGGCGTCGCGCCTCGCGCACCAGCGCCACGAACTCCTCGGGGACGTCCACCGCTGCGGCGGGCGCGACCGCCGCCGTCGCTGCCGACCGGGTGTCCGACGCCGGTGTGCGTGGCAGCGAGGAACGGAGCCCGAGCGTCAACGGCTGCTCGCACAGGGGGAGTTGGGCCAGTCTGCGTCGACGACTCTCGCCGACGGCCGCAGTGCCGTTGCGTGCGTCGAACGCCGCGGCGATCCGTTCCGCGTCGGACCGGACCCGTGCGAGGAGTTCGCCCGCGGTCCAGTGGCGACCCGGCGGGCCCGCCACGGGCGTCCCGGTGTGGCCGTCCGCCACGAGACGGGCCAGGAGCACCTCGGCGCCGGTCAGGAACCCGAGGTGGGACAGGGGGGCGCCGGTGGCCGCGAACAGGGGACGGTTCTCCGCGAGGATCTCCAGGCCGCGTCCCTCATTGCGCGAGAGCGCGCAGAACTCCAGGTGCAGGCCGACCTCGTCCTGCATGCCCGTGTTGCCGCGGACCTGTCGGTAGCCCGCGAGGTGGTGCGACCGGGCCTCGTCCGCGCGACCGGTGCGCAGCAGCGGGAGCAGGGCACGCGCCTGGCTCATCTGCGGCTCCTCGGTGCAGCTCGAAGCGCCGCCCAGGACCGGATCCCAGGTGTCGAGGGCACCCGCGTCGTTCCCGGCGCGCACGTGGTGCTCGGCGACGTGCCGGACCTCGCAGGCCTCGCAGTCGCTCAGCTCGGTGCGGGCGCGGGTCGCCCACAGGTCGAAGGCGTCCGGGACACCGGTGCCCGTGTGCGCCGCGACGTGGTAGCGCATCGCCGCAACGGGCTGCATGCCGTGCCCGGCCGCCGCGTACCGCGTACGCATCTCGTCGATCCAGCCGGTGACCGTGGCCAGCGGCACTTCGGGCACCTGGAGCAGGGACGTCGTCACCCACTTGAAGCGCCAGAAGATCTGGTGGGCCTCCCACTGGCTGAAGGACTCGGGAGCGGTGTCCCACAGCTTGAGCAGCCGCGCGAACACGACGGGCGACTTGCGGTGCTCGCCGGTGAACTCGTACGCCAGCATCAGTTCGAGCAGGGCCGTCACGAGGACGGCCGGGTCCTCGAACACCGCGGCGGCATCGACGAGTTCCTCGGCGACGACCGTGCGCTGCACGCCGTGGGGGCGCCCGTTGTTCTCGCGCAGCGCCTCGACGACGGCCTCGGGGGTGTCCAGCATCTACAGTTCCTTCCGGGGCTCGGAGCCGGGGGCCGCCGTGTCGGGGGTGTGCATGGCGTGGGTGAGCAGGCCGATGAACGCCCGGTTCAGCAGGGCGCTCTCACTCGCCCGCAGCGGGCGCCGGCTCAGCAGCAGCGCCTGGCCGTACAGCGCCTCGGCCGTCGTGACGGCGAGCCCCCGCTCGCTGATCGTGATCGCCTGGCGGACCAGCGGGTTGAGATGGTTGAGGACCAGCTGCGCGCGCGGGGCCTCCTGGCGCAGCGAGCCCAGGATGTCGGCCCACAGGCCGTCGCTGTCGGCGGCTAGGCCGGAGCGGGTCCGCTCGTGCCGCGCCTCCCGGTTGTCCAGGAGCAGCGCCGGCGCGGTGACCGGCTGAAAATCACGCAGCACCACGTCGCAGTCGTGGGCGCCGATGGTGTCCCGGGCGACGGCCAGGAAGGACGCCGCACGCAACTCCGCGGCGGGGTCCACGGCATCGAGGTGCGCGGTCACCGTGGCCGGGTCGAGATCGGTGACGGCCGTGCCCGGACGGATCTCCGGCAACCGGTGCACGAGGTCCCGGTCGTAGGTGTACCCGCCGTTGACGACCCCGAGACCTGCGGCCGCCGCGATCGGAGCGACCTGGCGGAACTCCTCCACGCTCCGCGTGACCAGCACGGTCGGATGCGTCCGCGCGAACTCCTCGAGCGTCACGTTGCCGTCGGTGGTCTCGAACGGCAGCCAGGGCAGTACCAGGTGCAGCAGCTCGTCGTCGTACCGCGCGAGGGCCTTGACCGCCAGGTGGTGCGTGTCGATGAACCGGTGCAGCAGGGACGGGTCGCTCGCCGCGAGCCCCGTCAGCCAGTCCCGGATCCGCTCGCCCAGGGCGTCCCGTACGGCGGACAGCGTGCCGTCCTCGTACAGGGCCTCCCGGGACGCCGTCGGCCGCAGGCTCGTGGTGTCCACCACGCAGCGCACGAAGAACGCCCAATCCGGGAGCAGTTCGGGCGCCTGGTCGGTCAGGAGCATGCCCTTGAGGTGCACCCGGTGCCCCGCGCGCTGCGCCGGGCTCATCGCCGTGGGCAGCACATAGGCGACACCGCGCAGCCCGGCCGCGGGAAGGTCGAGCTCGATGACGTCGAGCGGGGTGAAGTCGAACAACGTACGGCAGTACGCGGCCATCGCCTCGCGGCGGGCCAGCGGCGAGCGGTGTGCCTGGTCCCACGGAGGCGTCTCGTTGACCTTGTCGCTCTCGCCGTGCGGCCCGACGACGGTCACCTCGTGGCGCAGCAGCCCTCCGTAGTGCCGTGCGAGGGAGACCACCCGGGCCGGTGTCGTCCACTCGGCGGCGTCGGCGCGCGGCACGAGAGTGACGGTGGTGCCCGGCTCGGGCACGGCCGAGGCCGGCAGCGTACGGATCGTGTACCGGCCGTCGGAGTGGCCGCGCCACTCGACGGCGGGTGCCGACGGATCGGCAGCGGTCCGGCTGACCACCGTGATCTCGTCCGCCACGACGAAGCACGCGAGCAGCCCGATGCCGAACTGACCGATGAACTCCCCGCGCGCGGAGTCCAGTCCGGCTCCGTCGAGGGAGCCGTCCGGCGTGCGCTTCGAGCTGCGCCCGATCGTGGCGAGGAAGCGGTGCACATCGGCCTCGGTCAGACCAATGCCGGTGTCGGTGACGGTGAGGGTGTCACCGGTGCGCACCGTGATGGCGCCGGCCGCGCCGGGGTCGAGCACCTGCCGGGCGGTGATGGCGTCCACCGCGTTCTGCAGCAGCTCGCGCAGGTAGACGCGGGGGCTGGAATAGAGATGGTGGGAGAGCAGGTCGACCAGGCCGCGCAGATCCACCTGGAAGGTGTGGGCGGTTTCGGAGTTGGGCACCTGAGGCATTTCTTTCGTCGGGGCGTCCGGCCGGTGGGCGATGGGCACGTGGTGGTGCCGCGGCGCCGGTGGACGCGAGGGACTGGCGCACGGACGCCCGCGCGGGCGCCGGGGGCATGCCGTGGAAGCGGTGGCACACCTCGACCTGGCCGTGGCGTACGCCGGTTGCGCGGTGGAAGGCGTCAGCGGCGGGACGCCGCGTGATGTTTCTTGTACGCCGCCACGGGGTCGGCGCCGACGTAGTCCCAGGGCGCCTCGGTGACACGGCCCTCGGTGGCCGCGAAGCACTCCCGCGCACTCGCGTGGTCACCCGCGAGCGAGAACGCCAGGGCGAAGGTGTTGTAGACCTCCAGCCATCCGCCCGAGCGGACGAAATCCGGGTGGCGGTAGGAGTGTTCCGCGGCCTCCCGCAGCGACGCGACCGTCTCGGGGCGCGTCATGTGTGCCTCGCCTGCCCTGGAATCGAGGTGGAGCCAGTGCTCGATGTGGGCCCTGGCCACCAGCTGTCCGAGCGGAGTGCCGCCCGGAGCGCCGAAGACGGACGCGCGGGCGAAGGCGTGCATCTCCTCGTGCGACCCGCTCCACTTCGCGCACACCTGCTGCAACCGCTGCTGGTGCACCGGCACATGGTGCGGATCCCGGCGCACCGCCGCCTCGAACCGGCGGCGCGCGGCCTCGCGTCCGACCTGGAGACCGCGGCCGGTCGTGATCAGGCCGACCCAGGGCGTGGTCCACCCCGGCTCGCGCTCGGCGGCCTCGTACAGCCACTCCTCGGCCGTGCGCAGCCGCGCGTGGAACACCTCGAACTGTGCACGGGAGACCTGCGTCGCCCGGGCCGCCGTCCTGGCCTCCCACGCCCAGGTGATGTGGCGGAACCCCGCCACCAGCCGGGGCAGCGGCGCGTCGGGCTCTGCCGCGAGGACCTCGGCGATCCAGCGCTCCGCCCCCGCCGTCGCGCCGACGGCCCGCACCAGCTCCGTCCGGTCCTCGCTCTCGGGTCGCCCTTCGAGGACGTCCCGAACGGTGCTCCAGTCCGCTGCCGCGGCAGCCACCCTGATCCGCTCCACCTCCGGGTCCCCGGAGTCCTTCTGTACGCGGGCAACGGGCCGCCCGGCCCGTCTCCCCAGCGCGAGCCCCCAGTCACGGAGCATCGCCATGTCCCCACCCCTTGTTGTGTGCAAACGGGGAGTTCAGGCCCGTGGCCACTCCCTCGTGAGGTAGTGACTATCACGGGGGACCGACAATCGCACAGTCGTTTCCCCGGCGGGGCGCTCGGGGCCGGGACGGGCCGCCTCAGACCCGTGGGAACTCCATGACTGCCAGGGGCGGAGCAGTGGGCCGGGGAGAGCCGCCCGCCGGCTCGACGGTGATGCCCAGGCCCGGTCGACGGGACCGCTCAGGAGGACGGCCTTCGTCGTCCGGGCGGGGTCCAGCAGTCCCGCCGACCGCATGGTGCCCGCGTCGTCGAACCAGAGCTGGTAGACCTTGCCCGCGGGCGGCCGGGCGAGCCCGGAGGCGAGGAACACGGCCTGATTGCGGCTGCGGGCCAGGACCTGGGTGCCGCTGGCGCCGCCGGGGACCTGCCCGGCGGTGGCCTTGGCGTTTGGGGCCGCGAGGACATCGGTGAGCTGCTGGTACCGCGCCTGCGCGGAGCGCGCCTGGTCCCGCGCGGGGTCCGCCTGCTGGTGCTGCCAGGCGGCGCTCCCGCCGCCCCACGGCCGCCGCCAGACACGCGGCGAGCACGAACCTGCCCACTGTGCGCCCGCGGCCGGCCCGCGCGGCGGCGGGAGCGGCCGACCCGGTGCGGGGCGCGTCCTGAGCTTGTCTTTTAACCTCAGGGCGCTTGTGTCTGCGGGTGCCTCTCCGTAGGGCTCGGCTTCTGATCACGCGGAGGGGGAGAGCTGTTCGCGTACCCATTTGGGATCGGGGTTGGTGTATGGCTGGCCCGCCACGACGACGGTCGGCACGGTCTCGTTGCCGTCGTTGGCTGCTCTCACCTCTGCCGCTCCTGCCGGGTCGCGCCAGATGTTGACCCAATGCAACTGGCGGGCGCTGCGGCCCAGCCGGATGCGCAGTCGTATGCAGTACTTGCAGCCCGGCCGCCAGAAGACGACCGGTCGGCCGTCGATCGCGTTGCGGCGTTGTGCCTCCTGCGCACCGATCGACCTCGGGAAGATCAGGGGTGAGTTCACGCTGGCTAGCGCCAGGAACGCCAGCAGGAGTGCTGCGGCTGTGCCGGGGCTCCCCTTCAAGATCTGCCCAGTCGCGACGGCTGAGCCGCTGAGCACAAGCAGCATCGGCAGGATCCAAGCGCGCATCATGGTGATGAAGGCTATCGATGAGTCGAAATGCTCCTCGAACCAGGCCGCTCACCGGGGTGTTCGCCGGACGCTGAGGCGGCCTTCGTCTGATCATGTGCTCCGACCAAGGATGCACGTGACCACGACGAAGGCCCTGAAGGTGAGTCTGCTGCCTGATCATGTTCCGGGGGAAGCGTTCGCGAAAGCGTCACGCTTCCGGGAGGACTTATTCGACTGTCTGACCGCTCGCGGGGACGAACTGTTCGACCTCACGGATGCGCTGCTGTGTGCGGACGGGCCGGTGAGGGCGCCGGCGGACCTGACGTTGGTGGCTGAGCACCGGCGCGGGCACGGCGCCACGTACGACGCCCTGAACAGCGGGAACATCGACGTGCCCCGGCTGCGGCAGGTGCTGGCCGGCCTGCCCATGCCGCAGGCCGGCGACGGCCGCCTGGTCCTCGCGGTCGACGTCAGCAACTGGCTCCGTCCCGACGCTCCCACCAGCGCCGATCGCCTGTTCTGCCACGTCTACGGCCGCAGCGGACGGTCCTCGGACCAGTTCGTGCCCGGCTGGCCGTACTCGTTCGTCGCCGCACTGGAATCGGGCCGGACGTCCTGGTGCCAACTGCTGGACGCCGTGTGTCTCGGCCCGGCCGACGACGTCGCCTAGGTCACCGCCGCCCAGGTCCGCCGGGTGGTCGTCGATCTGATCGAGATGGGCCGCTGGCACCTCGGCGACAGGGACATCCTGATCGTGTTCGACGCCGGCTACGACGCCCCGCGCATGGCCCACCTCCTGGCCGGGCTGCCGGTGGAGGTCCTGGGCCGGATGCGTACGGACCGGGTGATGCGCAAGCCCGTCCCGGTTCCGTGGATCTCCCCGCCGCAGGGCGGGCGCCCGCCGAAGCATGGCAAGGAGTTCCGCTTCGCCAAGCCGGAGACCTGGGGTGATCCGGACGCGGCCACGGTGCAGGTCACCGACCGGTACGGAACCGCCCGCGCGATGGCCTGGGACCGCATCCACCCCCGCCTGACCACCCGCTCCGCGTGGATCGACCGCACGGGCGAACTCCCGGTCATCGAAGGCACGTTGATCCGCCTCCGTTTCCAACCTGTTCGCCGCGAGCGTGGTGCTCGGCTGGTCATGCACCTTCGGTGTCAAGTCGCTCCGCGGACTGGAGTAGGTACTTGGGCAGTTTCGAACTGGCCGCCAACACCTCGATGCCGATGAGGCGGCCCTGCTCGTCGAAGTCGAGGTTGATCATGCCGTCGACGTCCACTGGATCGCAGGGATACATGCGCGCGGACTTCACGCGGGCCTGCGGTTCGGTGAGGTATACGTACGCTGCGTTGACGGTCTCGTCGTAGGTGACTCTGACGTCTGTCACGGTGAGTGGTCTCCCTTGCTGTCGCTGATGGCGGCGATGTCCTTGTCCATGCCTCCGGCAGCAGCGATCTCAGGCTCCCGTGGCGAGGTGCAGGGCCAGGACGGCCTTGACGATGTCGGTGATGCGGGTAGTGCTGCAACGGAGTTTGCGCAGGAGCCGCCAGCTCTTCAGTGTGGCGTTGGCCTGCTCTCCGACGGCTCGGATCCTGGCGTGGGAGGAGTTCGCCGCCCGCTTCCCGGCTGGGAGCCTGCTCCAGCGGCCCCGGTAAGGCACCCGGATCGTCCTCCGGGCTCCCTGATATCCCTTGTCGGCCCACGTCCGGATGCCGACTTGGGTGAGCGCTTCGATGATGCCGTGGGTGCGTGCGGCCTTGATGTCGTGGACGGCACCTGGCAGGGCAGGTGACACCCAGATCAGGCGTCCGAACGCGTCGGCGATGACCTGGACGTTCATGCCATGGCGCTTCTGCTTGCCGGAATAGTAGGGGCGGTCGGCGGCAATGCGGTCGATGTGCAGCAGGGTGCCGTCCAGGATCACGAATGCCTTGCTGGCGGCGGCGGTCATGGCCTGCTGGAGGGTGGGGGCCAGGGCAGCAAGGACCTCAACCGCCTCGACGATGTACCGGTAGACGGTGGCCAGCCCAATCCCGAAGCCGGCCGCGAGCTGGGCGTACGTGTGCCCGCAGCGCAGATGAGCCAGCGCGAGCAGAGTCTGTCGGTCCGCGGTCAGACGGCGCCAGCGCGTGCCGCGCTCACGCCGCCGGGCTCTCAGTAGGCCGGACAAGTAGCGCAGGGTCGAGGTGGACAGATCGATCCCCGATGGGTAGACAAGCACGTGAAGCTCCGGGCGGACAGGTTGATCTTGGTCGACAACCCATCTACCAGGAGCTTCACCTTTTCCTCAACGCCGTCCTCAACCAACCGACGTGCTTCGCAACCAGGTTGGAAAAACCTCACTGACGTACGGTGCCGATCCTGCGCAGCACGTCCGCCTTGAGCGCGGCCGGCGGCGTCGCGGTCATGGCCAGACCCAACCGCCCTGCTGCGGCCGCCAGTTCACGGACCTCACGGGTACAGGACTCGCAGGCGGCGAGATGTCGCTCGAACTCGGCGCGCTCGTCGTCGAGGAGCGCGTGCGCCCGCCCACCGTGATGCCCTAAGGACTCCTAACAAAAGAAGGTTTCTGGACCTCCGGGAATGACGGTGTGTCAGTTCTTGTTGATGCTGGCCGAAGGGGGTGCAAGCCAGTCAAGACGAGGAAGACCGCTGCCAGGCCGTGGGAGATCGACGACGAGTTGTGGGCGCACATTGAGCCGCTGCTGCCGGTCATCCCGCGTAAACCGCGACGTCCGGGTCGTAAGCGTCTCGATAGTCGCAAGGTGCTGTGCGGGATCCTGTTCGTTCTCTACACCGGGATCTGCTGGGAGTTTCTGCCCCAGGAGCTGGGCTTCGGCTCGGGGATGACCTGCTGGCGACGGCTGCGGGACTGGAACGAGGCCGGGGTTTGGCAGCGCCTGCACGAGCTGCTGCTCTCCGAGCTGCGGGCCGCAGACCTGCTGGACTTCTCCCGCGCCGCGGTCGACTCCAGCCACATCCGCGCGATGAAGGGCGGGCGGTCCACCGGTCCGGCCCCGGTGGACCGGGGCAAGGCCGGCAGCAAGCACCACGTAATCGTCGAGGCGCACGGCATTCCGCTGGCCACGACGCTGACCGGCGGCAACCGCAACGATGTCACCCAACTGATCCCGCTGATCCAGGCCGTCCCGCCGATCCGCGGCAAGCGCGGCCAGCCACTGCGCCGCCCCAAGCACCTGTACGCCGACCGCGGCTATGACCACGAGGTCTACCGGGATAAGGTCCGCCGGTTCCAGATCACCCCGCACATCGCCCGGCGCGGCACCGGACACGGCTCCGGCCTGGGCGTGTACCGCTGGGTCGTGGAAGGAGCGATCGCGCTGCTGCACTGGTTCCGCCGCCTGCGCACCCGCTGGGAGATCCGCGACGACGTCCACCACGCGTTCGTCACCCTCGGCTGCGCCGTCATCTGCTGGCGACGACTCCGCACCGCACTTTGTCGGGAGTAAGGGCAGGTGATGCACCCCAGGAGATGGCCTGCTCGATGCGTCAGAACGCACTCGCAGCAGTCGGGCCCGCGCAGCCTCACATGCGGGATTTGAGCACGTCGACCTCACAGCCCGGCGCGAACGGGTCGAGTCCGTGCTCGATCAGCCAGCGGACCGCCAGCAGGCTTCGCAACGACCACCACGCGTGGATCACGCCGAGGTCGATGTCGGTGCCGTAGCCGGCGATGACGTCGTCGAGGTGCTCCTGGTGTCCGAGCGTGAAGGTGGCGAGGTCGTACAGGGCATCGCCCTGGCCCGCTTCGAACCAGTCGATGATGCCTGTGACCTCGTCGCCGTCGACGAAGACGTGTGCGATCTGCAGGTCGCCGTGCGTGAACGCCGGAGTCCACGGCCGGAGTGCGGCCTCGGCGACCTGGCGGTTGTGGGTGACCAGGTCTGCGGGCAGGACGCCGTTCGTCACGAGCAACTCGCACTCGTCGTCGAGTTCGGCCGCCAGCGCGATGATGCTCCGGCCAGCCTGGCCCGGCCGGGGCGGCAGTTGCGCGTCGTGCAGCTTCCGGATGGCGGCTCCCGCCGCGGCCCACCCCGCCGGCGACCCGGTCGACGGCCCGCCGAGGCGCCCAAGCGTCGTCCCTGGGAGTGCGGCGATCGCGAGCACGGGCGGTTTGCGCCACAGGATCTCCGGGGTCGGGACCGGTGCCAGGGACATCGCCTCGACCTCGACGTCGATGCGCGCCTGATCGGCGTCCACCTTCAGGAACACGTCGCCGACGCGCAGGGTCGCGCGCTCGGAATGGGCGACGACGACTTTGACTTCATCCATGGGCGACCAGTATCCCGGGGGTGATCGCCGACGTCGCCGGGTTTCTCACGTGCGATGACGCGGCTGACCGCGTCCCGCTATCCGGCGGCCTCGTGCACGACACCGACCGCTGACCAGGTCAAGCCCACCACTTTTGTTAGGAGTCCTGATCTTTTCGTAAGTTTGGTGGGTGTGGTGGATGGATGGTGAGTCCTGTGTGGGTGAGGAATGACCAGGGGAGTTGTGGGTTGGTGTTGATGC
>NZ_JBIDBD010000054.1:0-18012 GCF_043202815.1 Streptomyces sp. NPDC048111 | reverse complement strand
CCCGCCCGTGCAGCGGGTTGTACCGGCTGAGCCCTGGGGCTGCGCCCCAGACCCCCTGAGGGGCTCCGCCCCTCGAACCCCGGCGGGGGCTCCGCCCCCCGCACCCCCCTTTCGCGCCTGAACGGCGCTCGTCCTCAACGCCGGACGGGCTGAAATGCCCGGTGCGGGCCCGCACCGGTCCTGTCAGGGGCGCGGGGAACTGCGCGAGAAGCGAGCACGGTCCGCAGACGAGCGCGGGTTCAACGGCGCTGGGCAACCGTTCGCCCGGCCGGAGGTCGACCCCCAGGGGCGCGGGGAACTGCGCGAGGCAGGCCGGGCTACACGTGCGGCCCAGCACCGGTCCTGTCAGGGGCGCGGGGAACTGCGCGAGGAGCGAGCACGGTCCGCACATGACCGCCGGGTTAAGGGGCGCGGGGAACTGCGCGAACCCGGGCACCCCAGTCCCGCCGGGGGCGCGGGGAACTGCGCGGTGTGGTGGTGGCCTCGGGATGGGGTGGGGGACGTCGGGGGTGGGGGGTGGCGGGTAGGGTGGGCGGGTCGTCATGCTCGTACGGGGGGAAGCCGGTGCAAACCCGGCGCTGACCCGCAGCCGTGACCCACCCCCACCGGGGCGGGAAGCCGGAATGCCCCGTCACCGCATGACCGGCTCACCGTCACCCGCACACCGCAGGTGACCGGCATCGTCGAGGCATACGGAGCCGGAGCCGGGTGCCAGCGCGCGCCCGCGCCCGCGCTCCCCCGCAGGAGAGGCACCGCCCGCCATGACCGTACGCCGCTGCGCAGCAGCGCTCGCCGCCGCCACCGCCGTCCTGGGCGGCACCGCCCCGGCGGCCTTCGCCGACGGCACGCCGTCGCCCGCGGCCGTCCCCCCGGGCCTGTACGGCGCGAAGGACCCCACGTACGACGGCGTCTTCCGGCAGTCCCTCGCCTTCCTCGCGCAGCAGAAGGCCGACGTCAGGCCCGCGGACCAGGCCGTCGCCTGGCTCACCGGACAGCAGTGCGCCGACGGCGCCTTCATGTCGTTCCGCGCGGACACCGGCAAGGCCTGCGACGCGGCCAAGCTCGACACCAACGCCACCTCTGCCGCCGTCCAGGCGCTCGGCGCGCTCGGCGGGCACAGTGACGCCGTCAAGAAGGGCATCGGCTGGCTCAAGTCCGTCCAGCAGGACGACGGCGGCTGGCCCTACACCCCGGGCATGGGCGGCAGCGACGCCAACTCCACGGCCATCGTGATCGGTGCCCTCGCCGCCGCCGGCGAGAAGCCCGCCGACGTGAAGTCGGCCAAGGCCGGCAAGACCCCCTTCGACGCGCTGCTCACCTTCGCGCTGCCCTGCGACGATCCGGCCGGCGCCGGCGCCTTCGCCTTCCAGCCCGACCCCAAGACGCAGAAGCTGTACGCCAACGCGGACGCGACCGCCGCCGCCGTGACCGGCTCCCTCGGCAAGGGCCTCACCGCCACCGCCGGCCCCGCCGACACCAAGGGCGCCGCCTGCGAGAAGGCCACCACCCCCGAACAGGCCGCCCACAACGGTGCCGCCCAGCTCGCCAGGACGCTGGCCCCGACCGGGTTCCTCAAGTCCGCCATGCCGGGCGCCACCGACCAGCCCGACTTCGGCAACACGGCCGACGCGGTCGTCGCGCTCGCCGCCGACGGCATGCCGCAGCAGGCCAAGGCCTCCGCCGACTGGCTCGCCAAGAACGCCTCCGCCTGGGCCAAGGAGAACGGCCCCGCCGCCTACGCCCAGCTCGTCTTCGCCGCCGACGCCACCGGCTCCGACCCGAAGAACTTCGGCGGCACCGACCTGATCAAGGCCCTCAACGCCACCGGCCCCGCCCCGCAGGCGGCCTCCGCCTCGTCCTCGCCCTCCGCCGCCGACACGTCGGAGTCGAAGAACGACGACGGCATCTCCGTCTGGTGGATCGTCGCCGTGGGGCTGCTGGCGGGCATCGGCGTCGGCTTCCTGATCAGCGGCCGCAGGAAGAACCAGCAGCTGTGACGCGGACGCGACTCGCCCCGTTCGCCGCGCTGCTCCTGGCCCTGGCCGTCCTCGCCGCCGGCGCGGGGACCGCCCGGGCGGCCGGGTACCGGTACTGGTCGTTCTGGGACCGGCAGGGCGACGCCTGGACGTACGCCACCCAGGGCCCGGCGTCCGCACACCCCGGCGACGGCTCGGTGGAGGGCTTCCGCTTCGCGGTGAGCGCGGACTCCAAGGACGCCTCCCAGCCGCGCACTGCCCCCTCCTTCGAGGCGGTGTGCGGCTCGACGCCGACCAAGGACGGCACGAAGCGGGTCGCGCTCGTCATCGACTTCGGTACGCCCCAGGACGGCGAGCAGGGAGAGACCCCGCCCGCCGCGCGCACCGCGTGCGCCCAGGTGGCCCCCGACGCCACCACCGCGGACGCGCTCGCCGCCGTGGCCAAGCCGCTGCGCTACAACAGCGCGGCCCTGCTGTGCGCGATCGCCGGCTATCCGCGCACGGGTTGCGGCGAACCGGTCGGGAACACCCCCGCCGCCTCCGACCCGGCGAAGAAGGCCGACGACGGCGGTTCCGGCGGCCCGTCGGTGGGTCTGCTCGCCGGGGTGGCCGCGGTCCTCGCGCTCGGCGCGGCGGCCATCTGGCAGTCCCGCCGCCGGAAGGGCTGACCCCGGGAATGCCTCCCGAGCCCGCGTCGTCTCCTGCCCCTGGGGTCCCCACCCCGGGGGCCTCCTCGGCGCACCCCGCCCCCGGCGCCGGTTCGGCGCCCTTCGAGCCGCGGCCCGCGACGGCGGGGAGGGGGCGGACCATCGGGGACGTCCGCGGGCGCACTGGTGATGCGGAGGGGGCGGAGAGTGCGGGTGGCGGGCACGGGCCGGGCGAGGGCCGGGTGCGGCCCCGCCGACCCGGCGCCGACGGGGCGCGACGGGCTCCCCGGAGGCGGCCCGCGCCGGTGGCGAGCCGGAGCAACGCCGTGCATCCCGGTGCCTGGTGGCTCTGGGCCCTCGGGCTCGCCACCGCCGCCTCGCGCACCAACAACCCCCTCCTGCTCGGCCTCCTCGTCGGCGTGGCCGGCTATGTCGTGGCGGCCCGCAAGACCGACGCCCCCTGGGCCCGCTCGTACACCGCGTTCCTCAAGATCGGCCTGTTCGTCGTCGGCGTCCGGCTCCTGTTCAACGTGGTGCTCGGCTCGCCGATCCCCGGCAGCCACACCCTCCTGACGCTGCCCGAACTCCCGCTCCCGGACTGGGCGAAGGGCGTCCGCGTCGGCGGCCGGGTCACCGCCGAGGGCATGCTCTTCGCGCTGTACGACGGGGCCCGCCTGGCCACCCTGCTGATCTGCGTGGGCGCGGCCAACGCGCTGGCCAATCCGGCCCGGCTCCTCAAGTCGCTGCCGGGCGCCCTGTACGAGGCCGGCGTCGCCGTGGTCGTCGCGATGACCTTCGCGCCGAACATGGTGGCCGATGTCGTACGCCTGCGGACCGCCCGGCGGCTGCGCGGCCGTCCCACCGGTGGCTTCGGGGCGATCGCCCAGATCGGTCTGCCGGTGCTGGAAGGCGCCCTGGAGCGCTCGGTCGCGGTGGCCGCGTCGATGGACGCGCGGGGTTACGGCCGCACCGCCCAGGTCCCCGCCCCGGTCCGCCTGATCACCACCGTCCTCACCCTGGGCGGACTGCTCGGCGTGTGCGCGGGGACGTACGGGCTGCTCGCCTCCGCGGGTGCCGGGTACGGCCTGCCGGTGCTGGCGGCCGGAGTGCTCGCCTCGGTCGCCGGGCTGCGGCTCGGCGGCCGGCGCCAGATCCGTACCCGCTACCGGCCCGACCGCTGGAACGTCCGGTCCTGGCTCGTGGCCGGTTCCGGCGCGGCGGTCGCGGCCCTGATGCTGTGGGCGGGTGCGTACGCCCCCGCGTCCCTGAACCTGGGCGTGGTCCCGCTGAGCGCGCCGGACCTGCCGCTGTGGCCCGCCCTCTCCCTGCTCGCCGGACTGCTTCCGGCCTTCGTCGCTCCCGTTCCTCCGAAGGAGTCCCCGTGAAGGAGTCCCCGTGATCCGGTTCGAGAACGTGTCGGTCACCTACGACTCCGCCGCGGGTCCGACCGTACGGGGCGTCGAACTGGCCGTCCCCGAGGGCGAGTTGGTGCTGCTGGTCGGACCGTCCGGGGTCGGCAAGTCGACTTTGCTCGGCACCGTCTCCGGGCTCGTGCCGCACTTCACCGGCGGCACCCTGCGCGGGCGGGTCACCGTGGGCGGCCGCGACACCCGCACGCACAAGCCGCGCGAACTCGCCGATCTGGTCGGCACGGTGGGGCAGGATCCCCTGGCCCACTTCGTCACCGACACCGTCGAGGACGAACTGGCCTACGGAATGGAGTCGTTGGGGCTCGCGCCCGCGGTGATGCGCCGCCGGGTCGAGGAGACCCTGGACCTGCTGGGCCTGGCCGAGCTGCGCGACCGCCCGATCGCCACGCTCTCCGGCGGGCAGCAGCAGCGCGTCGCGATCGGCTCCGTCCTCACCCCGCATCCCAAGGTGCTCGTCCTGGACGAGCCGACCTCGGCGCTCGACCCGGCCGCGGCGGAGGACGTCCTCTCGGTCCTCCAGCGCCTGGTCCACGACCTGGGCACCACGGTCCTGCTGGCCGAGCACCGCCTGGAGCGGGTGGTGCAGTACGCGGACCAGGTCATCCTGCTGCCCTCGCCCGGGGCCCCGCCGGTCATGGGCACGCCCGCCGAGATCATGCGCGTCTCGCCCGTCCACCCCCCGGTGGTGGCCCTCGGTCACCTGGCGGGCTGGTCTCCCCTCCCCCTGTCCGTGCGCGACGCGCGGCGGATGGCGGGCCCCCTGCGTGAGGAGCTGGCCGCACACACCCCGCGGCCGGCCCCCGCCGGCGCGCGGCCCGACACCATGAGCCGCGACGGATCGGGGCCTGGCGGCTCGGGGCTCGGCGGCCCGGGTCCCGACAGCTCGGGGCTCGGCGGTCCGGGTCCCGACAGCTCGGGGCTCGGCGGTCCGGGTCCCGACAGCTCGGGTCGCCGCGCCGCGCGCGGGCGCGGCCTGACCGCCCTCTTCCGGCGCCCTCCGCGCACCGCGGGCGCGCCCGCCACCGCCCGCGTCAGCGCCCTCGGGGTGCGCCGGGGGCGGGTGGAGGCGCTGCGCCAGGTGGACCTCACTGTCGCCCCGGGCGAGACCATCGCCCTGATGGGCCGCAACGGCGCCGGGAAGTCCACGCTCCTCAACACCCTCGTCGGCATGATCGAGCCGACCTCCGGCACGGTCGCCGTGGGCGGGCGCACCCCGCACCGCACCCCGCCGCGCGAACTGATCCGCGAGGTCGGCCTCGTACCGCAGGAGCCGCGCGACCTGTTGTACGCCGACACCGTCGCGGCCGAATGCGCCGCCGCCGACGAGGACGCCGGGGCCGCCCCGGGCAGCTGCCGCGCGCTCGTCTCCGCACTGCTTCCGGGCGTACGGGACGACACCCATCCGCGCGACCTGTCCGAGGGGCAGCGCCTGACCCTCGCGCTGGCCATCGTCCTGACCGGCCGCCCTCCGCTGCTCCTCCTGGACGAGCCGACCCGGGGTCTCGACTACGCGGCCAAGGGGCGCCTGGTCACGGTCCTGCGCGAGCTCGCCGCCGGGGGCCACGCCATCGTGCTCGCCACCCATGACGTGGAGCTGGCCGCCGAACTCGCCCACCGGGTGGTCATCCTGGCGGGCGGCGAGGTCGTCGCGGACGGCCCGACGGCCGATGTGGTCGTCTCGTCGCCCGCGTTCGCCCCCCAGGTCGCGAAGGTGCTCGCCCCGCAGCACTGGCTGACCGTCGCGCAGGTACGCGAGGCCCTGGCATGACGGGAACGGGGACGGGCGGCGAGCCGGGCGTCCGGGCGGCCAGGGCCGTACGGCTCGGGCCGCGTGCCGTGGTGGCGCTCGCCCTGATCACGCTGATCGGGGTGGCGGCCTTCGGCTGGCCGCTGCTCGCCGACGCCGACTCGGGCCTCGCCCACGCGCAGGACGCGCCCTGGCTCTTCGCGGCGCTGCTCCCGCTCCTGGTGGGGGTGGTCATCGCCACGATCGCCGACGACGGCATGGACGCCAAGGCCGTCGCGATGCTCGGTGTGCTGGCCGCGGTGGGGGCCGCGCTGCGCCCGCTCGGCGCGGGCACGGCGGGCCTGGAGCCGATGTTCTTCCTGATGGTCCTGAGCGGCCGGGTGCTCGGGCCGGGCTTCGGGTTCGTCCTCGGCTCGGTGACGATGTTCGCGTCCGCGCTGCTGACCGGCGGGGTCGGGCCCTGGATGCCGTTCCAGATGCTGGCCATGGGCTGGTTCACGATGGGCGCGGGGCTGCTGCCGGGGGCGCACCGGCTGCGCGGCCGGGCCGAGTGGGCGCTGCTGGCGCTGTACGGGGCGCTCGCCTCGTTCGCGTACGGCACGGTCATGAACCTTCAGGGCTGGACGTTCATCGGCGGCATGTCCTCGGGCATCTCCTTCCACCCGGGCGACCCGCTGCACGACAACCTCATCCGCTTCTTCGCGTACTGCGCGGCCACGTCGCTGGGCTGGGACCTGGGGCGGGCGGCGCTCACGGTGGTGCTCACCCTCACCCTCGGGCCCACGCTGCTGCGGGCGTTGAGGCGGGCGACACGGCGGGCCGCCTTCGAGGCGCAGGTCACATTCGAGAGCTGAAAAGGGTGCCGCGGGGGTGAGGCCGCCCACAGGCCCTTCGTCCTCTACGAACGGGAATAGTGGCCCACAGCCATGATCCACGAGCCCCCTCGCGACGGCTCTGACCTGGACTTATCCGTGCCTTACACCCCGGGGGCCGTTCCACCCCCGGTGCGACGGTCACTAGTAAGCGGGGTCATTGCGGCCGCCCATCGGGCCCGTTACAACTGTTCGAGTCGCCGGAACAGCCCGGTCCGCCTGCCGGGCCGACTCCTTACGGTTCCCCCGTCGCGGAGGTCATCGAACCTCCGGCGGAGTGCGGCCGCCCACGTCCCCGAAGTTAGGTCCTTCGTTGTCTTTCGCCGCCCGCGTCACCGCCCGTAAGAAGTCCATCGCCGCCGCCGGCGCCACGCTCATCGCCGCCTCCGGCGTCGCCATGGCCGCCGTGCCGGCGCACGCAGCGCCCACGAGCGCCCAGGCCATCGCGCAGCAGATGATGCCCTCGGACCAGTTCCAGTGCTTCAGCAAGATCGTGAACCACGAGTCGGGCTGGAACCCGTCGGCCACGAACGCGTCCTCCGGGGCGTACGGGCTCGTGCAGGCGCTGCCCGGGTCCAAGATGGCGTCGGCCGGGGCCGACTGGCAGACCAATCCTGCTACGCAGATCAAGTGGGGGCTGAATTACATGAAGGAGCGGTACGGGAGTCCTTGTGGGGCGTGGAACTTCTGGCAGCAGAACAGCTGGTACTGAGCCACCCCCGAGGTGCTCCGCCCCTCGGTCCCCGGGGGTTTGCCCACCCGCCCGCCCGTGCGGGGGGTTGGAGGGTGCCTGGCCCTGGGGCTGCGCCCCAGACCCCCTGAGGGGCTCCGCCCCTCGGACCCCGGCGGGGGCTCCGCCCCCTGCACCCCCACGCGGGGACTTCGTCCCCTGCACCCCTCCCGGGGGCTGCGCCCCCGGACCCCCCTTCGCGCCTGAACGGCGCTCGTCCTCAAACTCCCCCAAGGCCTAAAGGGCCAGGGGGTACCCCCATGACGGGCTGAGGATGCGCATGCTGGCCCGCACCGGTGCAGTTAGGGGCGCGGGGAACTGCGCGAGGAGCGAGCACGATCCGCAGGCGAGCGAGGGGTTAGGGGCGCGAGGAACTGCGCAAACCCCGGGCCCGCCCGGCCCTGCCAGGGGCGCGGGGAACTGCGCGACCAGCCCAGTACGGGCCGCACCTGAATGACGGGTGCGCGGGACGGGAGTGGGTTACAGGCGTTGCAGGATGGTGGCGGTGGCCAGGGCTCCGCCGGCGCACATCGTCACCAGAGCGAACTCCTTGTCCCGCCGCTCCAGCTCGTGCAACGCCGTCGCGATGAGTCGAGCCCCTGTCGCCCCGACGGGATGCCCCAACGCGATGGCACCCCCGTTGACGTTCACCTTCTCCAGGTCCTGCTCGAAGACCTGCGCCCAGCTCAGCACCACCGACGCGAACGCCTCGTTGATCTCGACCAGGTCGATGTCGCGCAGCGACATCCCCGCCTTGCCCAGCACCGCCCGCGTCGCGTCGATCGGACCGTCGAGGTGGAAGTGCGGGTCGGCCCCGACCAGCGCCTGCGCCACGATCCGCGCCCTCGGCCTGAGCTTCAGCGCGCGCGCCATCCGCTTGGACGCCCACATGATCGCCGCCGCGCCGTCGGAGATCTGTGACGAGTTGCCGGCCGTGTGCACGGCCGTCGGCATCACGGGCTTGAGCCGCCCGAGCGCCTCCATCGAGGTGTCGCGCAGCCCCTCGTCCCGGTCGACCAGGCGCCACATGCCCTGCCCGGCCGCCTGCTCCTCCTCGGTCGTCGGCACCTGCACCGCGAACGTCTCGCGTTTGAAGCGCTCCTCGCCCCAGGCCACCGCCGCCCGCTCCTGCGAGAGCAGGCCGAGGGAGTCGACCCGTTCGCGGGTCAGGCCCCGGTTGCGGGCGATCCGTTCCGCCGCCTCGAACTGGTTGGGCAGGTCCACGTTCCACTCGTCGGGCCAGGGCTTGCCCGGTCCGTGCTTGGAACCCGAGCCGAGCGGCACCCGCGACATCGCCTCCACCCCGCAGCTGATGCCGACGTCGATGACCCCCGCCGCGATCATGTTGGCCACCATGTGGCTCGCCTGCTGCGAGGAGCCGCACTGGCAGTCGACGGTGGTCGCGGCCGTCTCGTACGGAAGGCCCACCGCGAGCCAGGCGTTGCGTGCCGGGTTCATCGACTGTTCGCCGGCGTGGGTGACCGTACCGCCGACGATCTGCTCGACGCAGTCGGCGTGGATGCCGGTGCGGCCGAGGAGTTCGCGGTAGGTCTCACCGAGCAGATAGGCGGGGTGCAGATTGGCGAGCGCGCCCCCGCGCTTGCCGATGGGCGTGCGTACGGCTTCGACGATGACAGGTTCCGCGGCCATGAGCTCGTCCTCTCCCGACACAGCCGCTGGGTGTCCCGGCACCGCACGGCCACGAACTGATACGCGTTCTAGTTCTGAGTGCAGTCTTATGAGAGCTACCCCGGGTACGCAAGGGTTGTGCACGGCCCGTGTGGGCAGTTCAGTGCGCAACAGATGCTGCCGCGAGCCTTGCTTGTTCTAGAACCCGTTACTACCTTTCCGACACCTTCTGATGGACCGTCAGACATGGAGTGGCCGATGCGTTGCCCCCACCTGCCCGACGGGTTCGACTTCACCGACCCCGACCTGCTCCAATCCCGCGTCCCGCACCCGGAGTTCGCGGAGCTGCGACAGACCGCGCCGGTCTGGTGGTGCGCCCAGCCGACCGGCATCTCCGGTTTCCAGGACGACGGTTACTGGGCGGTGACGCGGCACGCCGACGTCAAGTACGTGTCCACGCACCCGGAGTTGTTCTCCTCCCACACCAACACCGCGGTGATCCGCTTCAACGAGTCGATCAGCCGGGAGCAGATCGACGTCCAGAAGCTGATCATGCTGAACATGGACCCGCCCGAGCACACCCGCGTCCGCCAGATCGTCCAGCGCGGCTTCACTCCGCGCGCGATCCGCTCCCTGGAGGGCGCCCTGCGTGACCGCGCCCGCTCCATCGTGGACGCCGCGCTGTCGGAGGCCGACAAGAACGACGGCGCCTTCGACTTCGTCACCAACATCGCCGTCGAGCTGCCCCTGCAGGCCATCGCCGAACTCATCGGCGTCCCGCAGGAGGACCGGACGAAGATCTTCGACTGGTCCAACAAGATGGCGGCGTACGACGACCCGGAGTACGCGATCACCGAGGAGATCGGCGCCGAGGCGGCGATGGAGCTGGTGTCGTACGCGATGAACCTCGCGGCGGCCCGCAAGGAGTGCCCGGCCAAGGACATCGTCTCGCAGCTGGTCGCCGCCGAGGGCGAGGGCAACCTGCTCTCCGACGAGTTCGGCTTCTTCGTGATCCTGCTCGCGGTGGCCGGAAACGAGACCACCCGCAATGCGATCAGCCACGGGATGCACGCCTTCTTGACCCACCCCGACCAGTGGGAACTCTACAAACGCGAGCGTCCGGCCACCGCGGCCGAGGAGATCGTGCGCTGGGCTACGCCCGTCGTCTCCTTCCAGCGCACCGCGACCCAGGACACCGAGCTCGGCGGCCAGAAGATCACGGCGGGGGACCGTGTCGGTCTCTTCTACTCCTCCGCCAACAACGACCCCGAGGTCTTCGACCACCCCGAGCGCTTCGACATCACCCGGGACCCCAATCCGCACCTCGGCTTCGGAGGCGGCGGGCCGCACTTCTGCCTCGGCAAGTCCCTGGCGGTGCTGGAGATCAACCTGATCTTCAACGCGGTCGCCGATGTCCTGCCCGATCTGCGGTTGGCCGGGGGGCCTCGGAGGTTGCGGTCTGCTTGGTTGAACGGGATCAAGGGGCTTGGGGTGGTGCGGGGTTGAGGGCTCTCGGCTGAGCCCCCTCGGCCTTTTGCCCGGGCGGGCGGGCAGGGGGTTGCCTGGGTTCGGGGCTGCGCCCCGGGGTCCCCGAGGGGGGGTTGCCCACCCGCCCGCCCGTGCAGCGGGGTGGGTAGGTTCGGCTCCCTGGGGCTGCGCCCCAGACCCCGGGGGGTTTGCCCACCCGCCCGCCCGTGCAGCGGGTTGGATAGGCCCGGCCCTGGGGCTGCGCCCCAGACCCCCAAGGGGGCTGCCCACCCGCCCGCCCGCGGAGGGGGTTGGAGGGTGCCTGGCCCTGGGGCTGCGCCCCAGACCCGCTGAGGGGCTCCGCCCCTCTAACCCCGGGGCGCTTGCCCACCCACCCGCCCGTGACGGGCACCGAGAAGTCGAGGTCCCGGGGCTGCGCCCCGAACCCCCTGAGGGGCTCCGCCCCTCGAACCCCGGCGGGGGCTCCGCCCCCTGCGCCCCCACGCGGGGACTTCGTCCCCTGCACCCCTCTCGGGGCTGCGCCCCCGAACCCCCCTTCGCGTCTGAACGGCGCTCGTCCTCAAACTCCCCCAAGTCCTAAAGGGCCAGGGGGACCCCCATGACAGGCTGAGGTGTCCCGATGCGGGCCAGCACCATGCTGCTAAGGGGTGCGGGGAACTGCGCAAGGCGGGCGGGGATGCACGTGCGGGCCGGCATCAGCCCTGCCAGGGGCGCGGGGAACTGCGCGAGAAGCGACCATGGCCCGCACAAGACCGGGGGGTTGAGGGCGCGGGGAACTGCGCAAAAGCGGCCCAGCCAACCTGGCCCGGACCAGCCGACGCCCCCAGCCCGGCCCAGCACCCCACTCCCACCCCGACCCTCCATCCCCCTTGATCCCCCACCCCCCTACTGAAACAGTTGCCCCACCCGCACCCGGCAACCGAATCGGCAGGAAAGTGGAAGCACAGCAACCGAATCAGCACATCCAACCCGCACCCGCGGAGCTGGCCCCCACCGAGCGCACCCGGCATCGGCGGCTGCGTGAGCAGGGGAGCGCTCTGGTCTCCGACCTCGACGGCATCCTGCGGGACGGTTTCGTCTGTCATCTCGGCGTCACCGTCGACGGGACCCCGATGGTGGTCCCTACCGTGTACGGCGTCGACTTCGACCGGCGGACGCTCTATCTGCACGGCTCGGTCGCCAGCCGCAGTCTCGTGCGGGCTCCGCGGGCCACGGTCTGCGTGACCGTCACGCACATCGACGGCCTGGTCCTCGCCCGCTCGGTGTTCGAGCACGGCGTCAACTACCGCAGCGCGATGATCTACGCCGTACCCCGGCAGGTCACCGAGGAGGACGAACTGCTGCACGGGCTCAGGATCCTGACCGAGCACTGTGCACCGGGCCAGTGGGACTACGCGCGCCGCCCCAGCGCCAAGGAGCTGGCGGCCACGTCCCTGCTCGCCCTCCCCCTCGACGAGGCATCCGTGAAGACTGCGTCCGGGCCGCCCCAGGACGCGGACGGCCCGGACGGCCGGCTCGGTCTGTGGGCCGGGGTGGTGCCGGTGCACACCCGGCTCGGGGCGCCCGAATCCGACCCCGCGCTGCCCGAGGGCATCGCCGTGCCCGACCACGTCACCGCCTGGGGAACCGGACGGGCCGGCTGAACGGAACCCCGGTTCGGCGAACCGGTTCAGCACGACCCCGGCCGGGCCGGTTCGGCGAACCGGTTCAGCACGTCCCCGGCCGGGCCGGATCAGCGGGGCCGGTTCAGCGGCACCCCCGGCCGGGCCCGTGCGGCGGAACCGGAGGCGCCGCCGCGCCGTCGTAGCTCCCGTCGTCGATCAACACGGGGGTACACGCACATGCGCAACGGTCAAAGGCACTGGCGGCGGGCGCTGCTCGTGGCCCTGGCACTGGTGGCACTCCAGCTCGGCTCGCTGGTGGCACCGGCGTACGCGTGCGGCTGCGGGGCGATGGTTCCGCAGAGCGGGCGGCAGTTGAGCGTCCGGCAGGAGACCTCGGCCGTGCGCTGGGACGGCCACAGCGAGCAGATCGTGATGCGGCTCACCGTGGACGGCGACGCTCCCAAGGCCGCGTGGATCATGCCGGTGCCGACCCGGGCCACCGTGAAGCTCGGCGACCGCGCGCTCTTCGGTCAGCTGGAGGAACTCTCCGCTCCGGTGCGCCGCACCCGCTCGTACTTCTGGCCGCGCGAGGGCGACTGGCCGTTCGGCAAGGACCGTCGGGTGGGCGACGGCGCCCCGGCGCCCTCGGCCAAGCCTCCGGTGGAGGTCATCGGCAGGGAGCGGCTCGGCCCCTTCGACGTGGCCCGCCTCACCGCCTCCGATCCGGCGGCGCTGCGCGACTGGCTGGCCCGCAACGGCTTCCAGCTCCCGCCCGCGCTCGCCACCGAACTCCGGCCCTACGTCGAGCAGAAGTGGGAGTACGTGGCGATCCGGCTCGCCCCCGATCAGGCGGGCCGGACCCTGCGCGGCTCCCTCGACCCGCTGAGCCTCACCTTCGCCAGCGACCGCCTGGTCTATCCGATGCGGCTGTCCCGTCTCGCGAAGAACCCGCAGACCCTGGACCTGTACGTGCTGGCCGCCCACCGGATGGAGCCGTCGTCCACGATCGGCGGGGCCGCGCCGACGACCCTGTACGCGGGCGAGGTCGCCCACCCCTCCGGCGCGATCGGCGACCTGGTGGGGCGTACGGAACCGGTGTACCTCACGGCGCTGACCCAGTCGTTCCCGCAGCCCGCGCGGATCACGGGCGACCACGAACTGCGGCGTGCCGCCGACGACTCGGGGTTCCAACGCGTCCGCTATGCCGATGAGTTGATGACCGTGGGCGGAGCGCCGGCCTGGCTCCTGACCATCGGGGGCGCGCTCGTCGTGCTGCTCGCCGGAGTCCTGGGCGGGCTCCTCGCCGTACGCGGCCGGCGCCGTCGGCGCGCCGCCGCACCGCCCTGGCCCCAGCCGCCGCTCACGCGCCCTTGACCTGGTCATGGAGCACACTGATCCCCGACGGACGAACGAAGGCGCCGTCTGGTGGACTTCCGAGGAGAGGTGTCGCGTGCCCAGCGTCGTAAAGATCAACGTACTGACCGTGCCGGACGAGCAGCGGGAGGTCCTGGAGAAGCGGTTCGCCTCGCGGGCCGGGTCGGTGGAGGACTCCGACGGGTTCGAGTGGTTCGAGCTGCTCCGGCCCGCCGAGGGCACCGACCAGTACCTCGTCTACACCCGCTGGCGCAGCGAGGAGGACTTCCAGAACTGGATGGCCACCTCCATGCGGGGCGCGCACGGCGGGGGCGAGGGCGGCGGCGGGGGCGGCGAGCGGCCCAAGCCCGCCGCGTCGGGGTCCACGCTGTGGTCCTTCGAGGTGGTCCAGCAGGCCGCACCCAAGGCCTGAGCCGTCCCCCGAGCCGAAGGCCTGAGCCGGCCGCGCCCGAGATCCGACCGTCCGCGCCCAAGGCCTGAGCCGGCCGCGCCCGAGATCCGACCGTCCGCGCCCAAGGCCTGAGCCGGCCGCGCCCGAGGTCCGACCGTCCGCGCCCAAGGCCTGAGCCGGCCGCGCCCAAGGTCTGACCGTCCGCACCCGAAGCCTGAGCCGGCCGCGCGGCGCGCGCGTCCTCGTGGTGCAGCAGGCCGTGCCCAGGAGCTGAGGCCCGTCGCGCGGCGGCTCGGTTTATTCGGTGGCGGCGCCGGGGCCGCCCGGGATAGGCAGTGACCCATGAGTTGGATCATGGCCGTCGAGCGGCCCGACACCCCCGACGCGAGCCTGCTGCGGCGCGACTACTACGACGAGGTGGCGAGCCGCTGGTACGGCCGGCCCGCCACCCCCGAGGAGATCGAGCAGGGGCTCGCCGACGACGGGGCGGACCAACTCCGGCCGCCCACCGGGGACTTCGTGGTCGGCCGCCACCAGGGGCGCCCGGCGGCGTGCGGCGGCATCCTGCTGTGTGCCCAGGCGCCGGTGATCGACGGAACGGCCCCGGCGACGGCCGAGCTGACCCGGGTCTTCGTGCGCCCCTTCGCTCGCGGAACCGGTGGCGGCGGGGCGCTGCTGTCCGCCCTGGAGGACGCGGCCCGGCGGCTCGGCGCCCGGCGGCTCGCCCTGGACACCCGGCACGATCTGGTCGAGGCGCGCGGCCTGTACGCCAAGCACGGCTATCGCGAGGTCGCTCCGTACAACGAGGGGCCCTACCGCGAACGCTGGTTCGCCAAGGAGCTGTGAGGAGGGGGTTCACGGGGCCATCGGGGCCACCGGGATCTCCGGAGCCACCCGGGCCCCCGGGGCCACCCAGGCCACTGGGGCCATCCAGGCCACCGGGGCCACCGGGATCTCCGGGGCCACCCGGGTCACCGGGGCCACCCGGGCCTCCGAGGCCACCCGGGCCTCCAAGGCCACCCGGGCCACCCGGGCCACCCGGGTCACCGGGGCCACCCGGGTCACCGGGGCCACCCGGGCCTCCAAGGCCACCCGGGCCACCCGGGCCACCCGGGCCACCGGGGCCACCGAGGTGTTCGGGAACCCCCGAAGCCCCTCAACCCCCCTCACTCACGCCCCGCATGCTCGTGCGCCAGGTGGTCGCGGGGCGCGGCCGGCCCCCTGGGCTGTTCCTCGTCGGAGCCCGACAGCTCGGTGGACAGCTCCCTGACCAGTTTCACCAGGTCCCGCGGCCGTTGCGGGCCCCACCAGTCGCCGAGCAGTTCGGCCAGGGACTCCTCGCGGGCCGTGCACAGCTGCGCCGCCACCGCGCGCCCCTGCTCGGTGAGGACCATCGGGATGCCGTCGCGCCGGGTGAGTCCGCGTTCCTCCACCTGGCGGGCCGCCTCGGTGATGACGTGCAGCGGTACGGGCACGCGTTCGGCGAGCACCGCCGGGTCGGTGGACCCGTACTTGTTGATGCGCAGCAGGAGCCAGCTCGCCGCGGGCAGCAGGTCCAGGTCGGCCTTGTGCGTGATGGTCCGGTAGATCTCGCGCCGGCCCTCGCGCGTGCCGAGCAGCGACAGCGCCCGGGCGCACTCCTCGTACGAGGACCGCTCGACGGGGTTGGAGGCGAGGGTCTGGCTGGTGTCGGGGGCGGTGACGGCGCCGCGCAGCTTGTCCTCCTTGAGGAACCACGCCGTCACGAAGGCGAGGAGCACCACCGGGGCCGCGTACAGGAAGACGTCCGTGATCGAGGTGGCGTACGCGTGCAGCACGGCCGGCTGCGCCGCGGGCGGGAGCTGGGCGATGCGGTGCGGGTCCGCCGAGATCGCGGCGGGGCCGACGCCGGGCGGTAGCGGCTGTCCGGCCAGGGCGTCGGAGAGCTTGCCGGTGAGCCGGTTGGTGAAGATCGTGCCGAAGATGGCGACGCCGAAGGAGGCTCCGATGGACCGGAAGAAGGTGGCGCCGGAGGTCGCGACGCCGAGGTCCGCGTAGTCGACGGCGTTCTGTACGACCAGGACGAGGACCTGCATGACGAGGCCGAGTCCCGCGCCGAAGACGAAGAAGTAGAGGCTCATCTCCCAGGTGGGGCTGGTCTCGGTGAGCCGGTGCAGGAGCAGCAGGCCGATCGTGGTGAGGGCGGTGCCGGCGATCGGGAAGACCTTCCAGCGGCCGGTGCGGGAGACGATCTGGCCGGAGCCGGTCGAGGTCAGCAGCATGCCGAGGACCATCGGCAGCATGTGCACCCCGGACATGGTGGGCGAGATGCGCTGGACGACCTGGAGGAAGGTCGGCAGGTACGTCATCGCGCCGAACATCGCGAAACCCACGATGAAGCTGATGAGCGCCACGAGGCTGAAGGTGCGGATGCGGAACAGCTTCAGCGGCAGCACCGGCTCGACCGCCCGGCGCTCCACGGCCACGAAGGCCACGAGCAGCACCAGGCCGAGCACCGCGAGCCCGATGATCCGGGCCGAGCCCCAGGGCCAGGTGGTCCCGCCGAGCGAGGCGACCAGGACCAGGCAGGTCGCGACGGAGGCGATGAGGAAGGTGCCCAGGTAGTCGATGGTGTGGCGGGTGCCGTGGACCGGGATGTGCAGGACGGCCGCGATGACGACGAGCGCGATCACCCCGATCGGCAGGTTGATGTAGAACACCCAGCGCCAGCTGAGCTGTTCGGTGAAGAACCCGCCGAGCAGCGGCCCGAGCACGCTGGTCGCGCCGAAGACCGCGCCGAACAGGCCCTGGTACCTGCCGCGTTCGCGGGGCGGGACGAGGTCGCCGACGATCGCCATGGACAGCACCATCAGCCCGCCGCCGCCCAAGCCCTGGAGCGCGCGGAAGCCGATCAGCTCGCCCATGTTCTGCGCGATGCCGCACAGGCCGGAGCCGACGAGGAAGATGACGATGGCCAGTTGGAACAGCTTCTTGCGGCCGTACTGGTCGCCGAGCTTTCCCCACAGCGGGGTCGCGGCGGTGGCGGCCAGCATGTAGGCGGTGACCACCCACGACAGGTGGTTCATGCCGCCGAGGTCACTGACGATGGTCGGCAGCGCGGTCGAGACGATGGTCTGGTCGAGCGCGGCGAGCAGCATGCCGAGCAGCAGCGCGCCGATGGCGACCATGACGGTCCGCCGCTCGTGCCCCGCAGCGGGGGCGACGACGGCGGGGGCGGATTTCCGGGCCATGACCACGTCCCATCCGTGAGTGAGTGCTGCGGCCCACCGCCGCGGGTGCGTCACCCGCGTCCGTGAGCCCTCCGACTCGCTCCTCCCATCTTGATCGGAATGTACGGAAACGGCCTGCCGGGGTCGGCCGCACCCCTCGGGGCGGCCGGGGGCCGCCGGGCATAATCGCTCGCAGTCCATGGGGAGGGGCCCGACGATGACCGGACACGGCTGCCCGGAATGCGGCGCGCAGCGCGGGGTGGACGGCAGACCCGGCTGCTCCTGCGCCGGGCGCGCCGCCGAGACGCCGCACGCCGAACGCTCGGCCGAGGCCGCCGCGGCGGAGGACTTCGACCCGCTGCGGATCAGGCCGTACGTGGTGCTGCCGAACGCCTCGGCGGAGCTCGACGACGAAGCCACGGCCCCGCCCGAGACCGCTGCCGAGCGGACGATGCGGCTGGGGGCGGTGGTCCCGGCGACGGATTCGGCGGCGGGTTCGGCGGCGGCCCCGGTGGCGGACTCGGCGGCGGACCCGGCGGCGGGTTCGGCGGCGGCCCCGGTGGCGGGTTCGACGGCGGACCAGGCCCCCGGTGGCGCGGGCCCCGCGGGGGCCGCTCCCCCGCGGGCTCCCCGCAGACGCGGCCGGCTCGCCGCGCTGGCCGTCGGCGCCGCGGCCACGGCGGCCATCGCCACGGCGGCGTTCGCGGGCACCCTGTTCGCCGACGACGCCACTCCGAAGCAGGCCCTGCCCGACGCCTCGGACACCGGCCTCCCCTACAGCGGCGCCGCCCCCGCCTCCGGCAAGAGCCCGTCGGCCACCGCTGTCCTGTCCGACTGAAGATTGCGAGAGGTGAGTCGGCTGACCTGCGCTTCGCAATCTTGGGCGGGGCTGGCGAGTGCTGGGCTGTCTCGACG
>NZ_JBIDBD010000053.1:0-18951 GCF_043202815.1 Streptomyces sp. NPDC048111 | reverse complement strand
GCCTAACGCCAGGTCCACTCGCAAGGTAACGCGGGACCTCGCAAGATCCCTCGCAACCTATGCCCGGACTTCGCAGGGTTCAGTGAGACAGGACAACCGCGTCCCGTACCCGAAGGCCCGCGCCGAGCCGCTCGCCCTCCGCCCGGTCCACGCCGTCGCCGCCGGCGCCGAGCCCGTCCCGGGCCGTCCCGCCGCCGCCGTCGAAGCGGGTGGCTACGCCGTCCGCGCCGGCGTCGGGCCCGGCCTCCACCGCCCCGGGCAAGCCGCTCGCACCACCGCGGCCCGCGACCCTGCGGCGCGGGGACAGCGGACCCGCCGTGCTCGAACTCCAGGAGCGGCTCGCCGAGTTGGGGTTCTACGGCGGCAGCGCCGACGGCAGCTTCGGCTCGCGGACCGAGCGCGCGGTGCGCGACTTCCAGGCGTACCTGGGCATCCAGGGCGACCCGCCCGGCGTGTACGGTCCGCCGACCCGCGAGGTCCTGGAGTCGATCACGCAGCGGCCCTAGGGCGGCCGGCGCCGACGGGCCGCCCACCCCTCGCGCGCCCCGCCACGCTCCGTGCGCACCCCCTCGCGCGGGCGCCCTCCGGATCGGGGAGGGGGCCGGGTGGCACAAACCGTCCCGCGTTTTGTATCGTGGAGGAACAAAGTGATCCCTGCCTGTACTCCCTGACCGGCGGGCGGGGGTCACCTTTGTGCTTCTGCGCCCCTTCAATCCCCCGCTCCTTCGCCCCCTTGCCCCTCAGCCCCGCGCCCGCCGACCCGGCGGGCACCCCTGGAGTCTGCCGATGCCGGCCACCACGACCACCACCGTCCTGACCGCGCGCGCCCTCCTGCTCGACATGGACGGCACGATCGTGAACTCCGACGCCGTCGTGGAGCGCTGCTGGCGCCGCTGGGCCGAGCGGCACGGCCTCGACCCGGAGGCGGCCCTCAAGGTGGTGCACGGCCGGCAGGGCTACGCCACGATGGCGGTTCTGCTCCCGGACCGGCCGATGGAGCAGAACCACGCCGACAACAAGGTGATGCTCGCCGAGGAGACCGCGGACACCGACGGTGTCGTACCGGTCGCCGGAGCCCCCGCCTTCATGGCGGCCATCGCCGAGCTGCCGCACGCCCTGGTCACCTCGGCGGACGCGGCGCTCGCCCGGGCCCGTATGACGGCGGCGGGGCTGCCGATGCCCGCGGTGCGGGTCACCGCCGAGAGCGTCGGCGCCAGCAAGCCGGACCCGGAGGGCTTCCTCAAGGGCGCGGCCGAGCTGGGCTTCGACCCGGCGGACTGCGTCGTGTTCGAGGACTCCGAGGCGGGCATCGCCGCGGGGCGGGCGGCCGGGATGCGGGTCGTCGGCGTGGGCCCCCGCGCGAACGCCCACGAGCCCACCGCGTACGTCCCCGACCTCACGCACCTCACCGTCACCCCCGGGACGGACGGCACCCTGCGCCTGGAGATCACCGTTTGATCACCGGGACCCCGGCCGCCCGAGCGCGCGCCCTCCCGAAACGAACGGCCCCCGTCCTACCACGGGGGCCGTTTTCGTGTCCGCCCCCGTACGGGCGCGCGCGGCCGTGTACGGGGGCGGGGACGCGGGCGGGGGCCGGGGACGCCGGGCGGGGTCAGCCCGTGACGGCCTCGAACAGGCTGAACCCGGCGAGCGCCAGCATGAGGCAGGCCGCGACCTTGGTGATCAGACGCAGCGGCACGTGCTTCATCAGGGTCCGCCCGCCCAGGATGCCGAGTCCGGCGACCGCCCACAGACCCAGCACCGCGCCGATGCCGACGGAGAGCGGGTTGTCGTAACGGGCGGCCAGGTTGGCCGTCATGATCTGCGTCAGGTCACCGAACTCGGCGACCAGGATCAGCATGAAGCCCGCCCCCGACACCTTCCAGAACGACTGGTCGGCGGGGGCCTTGACCTCTTCGTCGTCCTCGGCCTTCTTGAACAGCAGCATCGCCGCGCCCGCGAGGAAGAGCACGCCGACGATCGCCTGGAGCAGGCGGTGCGGCAGCAGGGTCAGCACGCTGCCCGCCGCGATGGCGAGCACGACGTGGACGGCGAAGGCGGCCGCGACCCCGACGAAGACGTACGAGGCCTTGTAGCGGGTGCCGAGCATCAGACCCGCGAGGGCGGTCTTGTCGGGCAGTTCGGCAAGGAAGATCACACCGAAGGTGATCGCCATGATCGTGAGGCTGAGCACGGAAGAGTTTCCTCAATCGGTCGGGCGGGCCGTACCGAGAGCTGTTCGGAGCTGGATCCGGGGTCGCTTCGGCACGGCAGCACCATGAATGGTCATGTCACTGCGGCCGAAGGTCTCGCTGGCGGGTCCCTCACGGGCACTCGCCTCCGGGCGCCGGCCAAGGATCCCTGAGGGCCTCGGCAGTATGTCGACGTTCCGGCGAAGAGCTACTCCCCTTCTGCGCCCTCAAGGGTACGCCATGTCCCGCGCGCCCCATCAGGGCCTTCGGTCCCCTCCGCCACCCCAGTCCCGTCCCCGCTCCCGCCCCCGCCCCCGCCCCCGCCTCCGTTCTGGATCGCGAGGGCGACCACGGCGAGCCGGCGGGCCGCCCGCACCCCGGCGACCAGGATCTCGCGGTGCCGACCCAGGTGCGCCGCGGCGGCGACACCCGCGGCCGTGAGCAGCGGGGCGGTGGGGACGACCCCGAGCTTGTGCCGCGGCCGTGAGCAGCGGGGCGGCGGGGACGACCCCGAGCGTGACGATCACCGGCAGCAGCACGCCCCCCGTACGGCGCGCGTGGGTTCGCGACGGTATGTCAGTTCCCTTGCCGAGCAGTGTCGTCCGGAGTCTTGATCTGACGTGACCATGTCGCCACGCTGTTACCTGGCGCCCACCCTCAGGTCATCCGGCGCCGTCACGCTGGCCTGGCCGCCCACGCGTCGGCCGGTCAACCGCCCCCCACGTCAAGGGAGTTCGCATGTCAGCCTCCATAGGAACGCGCATGCCCCGCATCTACGCGCGTCGCACGGCCGTTCTGTCCGCCGCCGCGGCGCTCGTCGCGGGCGCCGCCCTGATCACCGCCCCGGCCGCCGAGGCCGCGCCCCCCACCCCGGTGAGCGCCGCCACCGCCCGCACGTACCTGGGCGAGTTGACCGTGCGGGCCGAGGGCTCGCTGACCGGCTACAGCCGCGACAAATTCCCGCACTGGATCACCCAGTCCGGCAGCTGCAACACCCGCGAGGTCGTCCTCAAGCGCGACGGCACCGGCGTCACCACCGACTCCAGTTGCGCGGCCACCAGCGGCAGTTGGTACTCCGCCTACGACGGCGCCACCTGGTCCGCCGCCGCCGACGTGGACATCGACCACATCGTGCCGCTCGCCGAGGCCTGGCGCTCCGGCGCCAACACCTGGACCACGCCGCAGCGCCAGGGCTTCGCCAACGACCTGACCCGCCCCCAGCTGATCGCGGTCACCGACAACGTGAACCAGGCCAAGGGCGACAAGGACCCGGCCAAGTGGCTGCCGTCCCTGACCGCCTACCGCTGCACGTACGCGCGCATGTGGGTCGACGTGAAGCACTACTACGGCCTCACGGTCGACACCGCCGAGAAGTCCGCGCTCCAGGGCATCCTCAACGGCTGCTGACCCCGCCCCGCACCCCGACCGGCCACCCGGACCCCAACCGTCCCAGGAACAACGCCCGTTGAAGGCTGTCGCGCCCCCGAGCCGTTCCGTACCGTACGAACGGACCGCGACGAGGGGATGACACATGGCCGGGCTTCGTCTGGGGCCGCTGCTGCGGTACCTGGACCCGCACGGGAACGCCACGGTGTGGGTGGAGGCCGACCGGCCCCGCGCGGTCGGGGTGCGCTGCGCCGACGGCACCTCGGGCGAGGCCCGTACGTTCCAGATCGAGGGGCACCACTACGCCCTGGTCGTCCTCGCCGGCCTGACGCCGGGCACCGCCACCTCCTACGAGGTGCTGCTCGACGGCAGGCCGGTCTGGCCGCCACCCGGGTCGCCCCTGCCGCCCGCCACCCTGCGCGTCCCGGCGCCCGGCGATCCGCTGCGGGTCACCTTCGGCTCCTGCCGCCGCGCCCCGCGGCCCGGCGGCGCCGACGCGCTGGACGCGCTCGCCACCGCCCTCGCGGCCGGCACCGGGGCCGAACGGCCCGACCTCCTGCTGCTGCTCGGCGACCAGGTCTACGCCGACGACGTCTCGCCGGACACCCGGCGCTGGCTGGCCGCGCGCCGGGATCTGCGCGACGCCCCGGGCGCCGGGGTCGCGGACTACGAGGAGTACACCCGCCTCTACTACGAGACCTGGCTCGACCCCGAGGTGCGCCACCTCCTGGCGACCGTGCCGAGCTGCCACATCTTCGACGACCACGACGTGATCGACGACTGGAACACCAGCGCCGCCTGGCGCGCCGAGGCGCGCGCCACGTCCTGGTGGCAGGGGCGGGTGCTCAGCGGCCTGATGTCGTACTGGGTCCACCAGCACCTGGGCAACCTCTCCCCCGCCGAGCTCGCGGCCGACCCGCTGTACGCGGCGGTACGGGCCGTGCCGGACGGCACCGAGGTGCTGCGCGCCTTCGCGGCCCGGGCCGACGCTGATCCGGCGACCGCGCGCTGGAGCTACCGGCGCGACTTCGGCCGCACCCGGCTCCTGATGGTGGACAGCCGGGCCGCCCGCGTCCTGGAGGAGGGGCGGCGCGCGATGCTCGACGAGGGCGAGGAGCGCTGGCTCCGGGCCCAGCTGCCGGGCCCCGGCGACTGCGACCACCTGCTGATCGGGACGTCCCTGCCCTGGCTGCTGCCCCCACTCGTCCACGAGGCCGAAGCCTGGGACGCGGCCCTGTGCGCGGGCGCGCGGGGCCCGCGCTGGGCGCGCTTCGGCGAGTGGCTGCGCCGCCGCGCCGACCTGGAGCACTGGGCCGCCTTCCCGGACTCCTTCGCCCTCCTCGCGGAGCTGATCGTTCGGGCGGGCTCGGGCCCCGGCGCGCCCGCCGTCATCGGCGTCCTGTCGGGCGACGTGCACCACGCCTATGTGGCGGAGCCCTTCTGGCCAGATTCCGCGCCCGGGACCACCGCGCGTATCTGCCAGTTGACCTGTTCGCCGATCCACAACTCGGTTCCGGCCCCCCTGCGGGCCGGATTCCGCTTCGGCTGGAGCCGTTTGGCGCGCAGTATCGGCCAGGCCCTGCGACGGCACGGGCGCGTGGTCCGGCCGCGGTTCGACTGGCGCAGGACGGGCGGGCCCTGGTTCGGCAATCAGCTCATGACCCTTACGCTGCAAGGCCGTTCGGCGCGACTGCGCCTGCTCCAGGCGCGCCGGGGCCACGTCGGCCGAATTGGTCCAGTCCAACTGAGAACCATTCTCGACCGGCCGATCACGCCGGACGCCCCTACTGGCTCAATCGACCCACCCGAATCAAGCCAGGATTAATGTTGAACTTGCAAGCACAAGTGAGGGCTGCCTAACCTGTGGAACCCATCGGTCCCGTCCCCACCGAAGGAGCCCCCATGGCTTCCCCCACCCTCGATGCCGAGCGCGCGCGTCCCTACGCGCTCGCCCTGTTCCGCATAGTCATCGGCCTCCTCTTCGCCTGCCACGGCGCGGCCTCCCTGTTCGGCGTCTTCGGCGGCGCCATGGGCGGCGGTTCGGTTCCCGTCGGCACCTGGCCCGGCTGGTACGCGGCCCTGATCCAGCTCGTCGGCGGCGTCCTGGTCATGGCCGGCCTCTTCACCCGCCCCGCGGCGCTGATCTCGTCCGGCTCGATGGCGTACGCCTACTTCAGCGTCCACCAGTCGCACGCCGTGCTGCCGCTGCAGAACGGCGGCGAGCCCTCCGCCATCTACTGCTGGGCCTTCCTGCTCCTGGTCTTCACCGGGCCCGGCGCGCTCGCGCTCGACCAGTTCCTCGGCGGCCGGCGCACCGCCCGCCCGGCTTCGGACGCGCAGCGCGAAACCGTCGCCGCCTGAGCGCACGGCCGAGGCCCGCGCGGCAACTTCCGTTCCACCGCCCGGAGTTCGGTCCCAGAACTCCGGGCGGCGGCATGTCACGGGCACGCCGGACCCTGCGCCTCCGCTCCTCCCGGGCGCCCGCGCGCCACCCGCCCCACGCCCCCGACCCGCGCCGCGGGAGCAACCCCCCGCGCCCTGCTCGACGTTCCCTGCACCAGCACACCACCGACCCCTGACAGAAAGGGCCGAGGACCCGGGCGTACGCTGTACGGCTGTACCGCCGCCCCTGCCGCTTCCCCGCGACACCGCGGTATTCACCGTCCGGGGAAACGACAAGCCGCAGAGGAGCGAACGTGCTGGAGAGTGTGGGCGCGCTGACGTCCAGCCCCTGGATCTACGCGGTCGTCACCCTTTCCGTGCTGCTCGACGTGTTCCTTCCGGTGCTGCCCAGCGGGGTGCTGGTGATCACCGCGGCCACCACGGCCGCCGGGTCGGCCACCGCCGCCGGCGCCGGGGCCGCGACCCAGACCGGCCACGCCGACCTGCTCGCCCTCGCGGCCTGCGCGGCCACCGCCTCCGTGCTCGGTGATCTCGTGGCCTACCGCCTCGCGCGGCGCGGCGGAGCCCGCCTGGAGCGCGCCATCGCCCGCTCCCGCCGGCTGACCCGGGCGCAGGAACGACTCGGCATCGCACTGAGCCGGGGCGGTGGCGGCCTGGTCGTCATCGCGCGCTTCGCCCCCGCCGGGCGCTCGGTGGTCTCGCTCGGCGCGGGCGCGGCCCATCGCAGGGTCCGCGAGTTCCTGCCCTGGTCGGCGCTCGCGGGCGTGGCCTGGGCGACGTACAGCGTGGGGCTCGGCTACTTCGGCGGGCAGTGGCTGGGCGCGACCTGGCTCGGCACCGCGGTCTCCCTGCTCGCCCTGTTCGCGGCGGGCGGCCTCGCGGCGTACGTCGTGAAGCGCCCGGCCCCCGCGCCGGCCCCGGCATCCTGAGCGGGGCGTTCCGGCACCCCGCCGGACCTCGCTAGGCGGACTTCCGCGCGGCGGCGCCCCGGACCTCCAGGTGGGCCAGCAGTTCGCGGGTCGCCCCCGCTATCTCGTCCACCGCGCGCTCGAACACCTCCCGGTTGTGCTCCGCGGGCGCCCGGAACCCGGACACCTTCCGCACGTACTGCAGGGCGGCGGCCCTGATGTCGTCCTCCGTGGCCTCTTCCGGCAGGGCCGGGGGCCGCAACGTCTTGATGCTTCTGCACATGCTCCCAGTGTGACCCCTGCCACTGACAACGCACCGGCCCGCAGGGACACCGGAGGCCCGCGCGCACGGGGACCGGTGTCCGCCATCCGTACCGGCCCCCGCGCCCGTGCCCGCGCCCCTCGTCTTCGTCCACGCCCACGTCCGAAAAGCGCGAGGCGCTCCCGCACGGGCCGATTAGAGTCGACGGCATGGCGGAAGCAGCGAACGGCACCAGCACCGGCCCCGTACGCGTCGACAGCTGGATCTGGTCGGTCCGGCTCACCAAGACGCGCTCCCAGGCGGGCACCGCCTGCCGGGCCGGGCACGTCCAGGTCAACGGCGAACGCGTGAAGGCCTCCCACCAGGTGAAGGTGGGCGACGAGGTGCGGCTGCGGGCGGACGGCCGGGAGCGGATCGTCAAGGTCGTCACCCTGCTGCGCAAGCGCGTCGGCGCCCCCGTCGCCGTCGAGGCGTACCTCGACAAGAGCCCGCCGCCGCCCGCCCGCGCGGACGTCCTCGCGGCCGGCGTGCGCGACCGGGGTCTCGGCCGTCCCACCAAGCGGGACCGGCGCGAGATGGAGCGTCTGCGCGGCCTCGCGGAGAGTCGCCGCGCGGCGGACTGAGGGCGCCTCCGCACGGTCGCGCCCCGCGCCGGGGCCTGTCGCCACCGCAACCGAGCGCGTCCACAAGGCAGTTGTGGCTCGGGGCCGCCCCGGGCCCGGCTACAGCCAGCCGTTGCGCCGAAAGCCCCGGTGGATGACGAAACAGGCCAGCGCCATGAGTCCGAGCGCCATGAAGTAGCCGTAACGCCAGTGCAGTTCGGGCATGTGGTCGAAGTTCATGCCGTAGATCCCGCACACCATGGTCGGTACGGCGACGATGGCCGCCCATGCCGTGATCTTCCGCATGTCCTCGTTCTGGGCCACCGTGACCTGGGCGAGGTGCGCCTGGAGTATGGAGTCGAGCAGCCCGTCGAAGGCGGCGATCTGCTCGGTGGTGCGCAGCAGGTGGTCGGCCACGTCCCGGAAGTACGGCCTGACCTCGGGGGCGACGGAGGGCACCGCCTCCTTGGCGAGCCGCTGGAGCGGCCGGTCGAGCGGGGCCACCGCCCGCTTCAGTTCCAGGAGTTCACGCTTGAGCTGGTAGATCCGGCCCGCGTCGCCGCGCCCCGCGTTCTCGGCGAAGACGGCGGTCTCGACCGCGTCCATGTCGTTCTGCATCGCGTCCACCACGACCAGGTACTCGTCGACGACGTGGTCGGCGATGGCGTGCAGCACCGCCGAGGGCCCCTGGGCGAGCTGTTCGCGGGTGTGCTCAAGCCGCTCGCGCAGCGGCCCGAGCGAACCGTGCCCGCCGTGCCGCACCGTGATGACGAAGTCGGCGCCGGTGAACACCATCAGCTCGCCGGTGCCCACCACCTCACTGCCGGCGGTGAGTTCGTCGTGCTCGACGTACCGGCACGTCTTGAAGACGGAGAACAGGGTGTCGTCGTACGGCACGACCTTGGGGCGCTGGTGGGCGGTGACGGCGTCCTCGACGGCCAGCGGGTGCAGTCCCAGCAGTTCGGCCAGGCCCGCGAACTCCTCCTGGTCCGGCTCGTGGAGCCCGATCCAGACGAAGGCCCCCTCGCCCAGCTTGCGCACCCGGCGCAGCGACTCCTCGACCGGGCAGTCCCCGTCCTGCCGCACCCCGTCCACGTACACCACGCAGTTGACGACGGCACTCCCGAGGGGCGAACGCGCCGGATGGCTGAGGTCGACGGTGCGCCGGTAGGCCCGGCTCACCGCCCTCCGCAGGTTCCGCATCATCGCCACGACCAGCTTCCCTTCACCGAACGAGCGGCCAGTGTGCCACCGCCCCCTGTCCGTCCACGTGCCTCACCCGGGAGACGTCCCTCACCCCGCGGACGTTCCCTCGCTCACCACGCGGGCCACCGCCCGCAGATAGCGCCGGGTGGCGAGGTCCTGGAGCAGCTTGGTGACGGGCCCGCCGAGCCGGGCGTACCAGCGGGCGGGCCGGGAGAACGCGGCGACCTCGAACCATACGAGCCCGTCGGCCTCGCGCCCCACCACGAACGACTCCTCGCCGCACTCGGGATGCCCGGGCAGCGTGCCGTAGGCGAAGCCGGTCCGCCGGGCCGTGCGGACGGCCCAGACGACGCGGCACGGGATGACCAGTCGCGGAAAGGGCAGCCCGGGCGCCCGCAGCACGACCAGCGCGGTCGCACCCGGAACGGCCGGCACCCCGGGGTACACGCCGAAGCCGGCCCCGCGCTGCACGCCCCAGGCCATCACGTACGCCCCGGCCCGCTCGAAGGCCTCCTGCCCGTGCCCGACCCTGATCCGCCGCCGGAACACCCGGTACCCGCCCGGCAGCGCGCCGTGCTCGGTCGCACCGACCTCCGCATATCCCGGCTCCGCCGCACACGCCCGGGCGTACACCGCCCCGAGCCGCTTCGTCCCGCCCACGAGATCACCCCTCCCCGTCCTCGCCCCGCGCCGCTCTCCGTACCCGCACCGCCGGGCTCCTGGCGCCCCGGGGATTCGTCGGCGCCCCGGGGATTCGTCGGCGCCTCATCATGCACAGGGGTTACGTTTCAGCCAAGCGCGGGCGTAATCTCAGCCATCCGGTGGCGTCCTCCCCGCTCCTGACCCACCGGACCTCGGTGCCGTGCGTATCCCCGAGCGCGCGACGGCCCCGACCGAGAAGCCCCGTCCCCCACCCTGACGGGGCTTCCCGCTGCGTGCGCTCCCTACGCGCGCGCCCGCCGCCGCGACTCCGAGCGGCCCGCCCCGGGGCCGGGTCAGGGAGCGGAGCGCAGCGGCTGTGCCCGCCATGTCATGCCCGGCGGCTGGAGCAGCGGCGAGGGCTCGGGGCCGGGGTCCTCGGTGTCGACGACTCCGGCCGCCGCGGGGTCGAAGCCGGCGGGCCAGCGGGTGTGTTCGCTGGCCAGGGCGCCGCTCAGGCGCGCTTCCGTGAGGTCGGCGGTGCTCAGGTCGGTGCCGCGCAGGTCGGCCAGGCGCAGATCGGCGCGGAGGAAGACCGCGCCGTGGGCATCGGCCTTGCGCAGGTTCGCCTCGCGCAGGTCGCTCTCGGTGAAGTCGGCGTCGCGCAGGTCGGTTTCGACCAGCTTCGCGGCCCGGAGGTCGGCCAGGACGCAGCGAGCCCGGCGCAGGACCGCCGTCGTGAGGTCGGCGTGCCGCAGGTTGACCGAGACCAGGGACGCCTGGGTCAGGTTGGCGTGGTAGAGGCCGGCCGCCTCCATGCAGGCGCGGTCGAAGTTGACCTCCGGGAACCAGAGCCCGTCGCAGTCGGCCCGGCGCAGATCGGTGATGCTGAGGTTGACCCAGGACTGCTCCCGGTGCCGGCACAGCACGCCGAGCGCGGTCAGCGCGACCTGGGCGTCGGCGCCGCGCGTCTCCAGGGGCGCGATGTCGTTGATGGGCGCGTCCGCCGCGGGTGCGTGCGGCCCGGCGGGCGGCCAGGGCAGGTGGGTCCGCAGGTACGCGGCCTGGATGGAGATGATGGCTTCGCGGTCGCGGGCGGACTGCTCCGCGATCCGCCACAGCGCGTGCAGCCCGCCGATGCGCACATCCAGCTTGTCGCTGCCGAGCTGGTCGACGGCCCGGCTGAACCGGTCGGTGACGTAACCCTCCTGGGTGGCGCGCAGGCCGTCCTGGCTCACGCGCAGCTGCCGCCAGGTGGCGTACGCGCCGGAAAGCACGACGAGACCGCCGACCACCTGAAGGAGCGTCGTCCGGACATCGTTGACGGCCTTCAGCCGATCCGGCGCGGGAACGCGCGCCCCCGCGAGATCGTGGTCGACCACCACCCCCGGCAGCACGACGAACACCGCACCCAGCACGACCAGCCCCGCCACGCCCGCGAGCACCCCGACGGCCGCACGACGCCCGGCCGGCCTGCGGCGCACCGCCCGCCGCCCGCGGCCGGACTCCCCCGTCTCCATGGGCATGGGAGCCTAGGCGGGGCTGGGGGCAGGCTCAAGGGCGGTGGTGGTACGGGGTGCGCGTGGGCCCGCGCTCGGGCCCGGGTGTACGCCTCGGCAGGGGGCAGGGGGTTGCGGGGCCACCGCCAGGCCCGCCGCCTCCTCACCCCTCGGCCCGCGCCCCCTGGGGCAGCCGGCACCTGAACGCGGATCAGCGGACGCGGATCGAGTACGTGGCGTCGCGGGGCGCCCGGGGCGGGGTGTCGCCGGTGAAGTGCACGTGCAGTGCGGTGTAGTACGGCTGGCCCGGGTGGCCCGGCCTCGGACGTACGGTGTCGAGGCGGACCGTCACGGGGTACGCGTGGAAGTGGCCGGCGGCGCAGTAGGGGACGCAGTCGTTGAGCAGGTCCGAGCCCTTGGCCTCGGCGGACGCGGGCCCCCAGCGCGTCCAGCTCAGCGAGGCGAGCCGGTTGTTCCCGTCACCACAGGCGAGCACGTAGTTGCCAGGCCGGACCTGGGACTGCCCGAAGCAGTCGACCACGACCGGGGCCGGGGCCGGGGCCGGGGCCGGGGCCGGGGCCGGGGCCGGGGCCGGGGCCGGGGCCGGGGCCGGGGCCGGGGCCGCCGCCCGCGCCCCCTCGGCCGCGACCGGCCCCACCGCCCCGAGCCCGGCGGCCAGCACCGCGACCACCCCGACAACCCCAACTGACCTGGCCTTATGCCGACGCATACCCGCTCCTAGAACCCCCGAATGGAAGCTGCCGCGCCGCGGGGATGCCATGCGGCGCACTTCCCATTGTCCGCTTGGGGGGCGATGGCGCGAGTGGGGAGGGAAGGGCTTCGGGGGGTGAGAGTGGGCGGGGCGCGCACCGGGACAACGCCGGGCGCCCGGTGCGGCATGGCACGGCCTTGGCGCGCAATCACCGAGAGCACCCGCCCTCGCGCAATCCGTCGCAACCGCCATGCGCACCACCCCGGGGACGCCGCATCTGGACGTCCCCGACTACCGTGGAATAAGGGCGAGATGACGCTCAGACCCATGGACGGCTCCTGATCCGGGCCCTCCGAGGCCAGTGGGTGGCGGCTGACTGTGACCATTGCATCTCCTGCGTATCGACCGAGCGCTATATGACGAACCGCCATTTCGCGGCGCCCGCATAGTGGGACCCTCGCGAATTCATGGAGAGGCTTGCCGGCCTCGCGCAGAACATGCTCGACCGGATCGAGGCCTCCGATTTCGAGCGTTCCGATGTGGTGGTCTTTCATCTGGCAGTCGCGAAGGCTCGCTGCGGCCTCGACCCCAAGGTCTCCGATTTTTGGACGTGGGAGGCCTGGGTCAAAGCGATGCAGATCGGTTCGGCCCTGTTCTCCGCCGGCATGGCCCCCCAGGGGGAGTCGGTACATTTCCGTGTCGGGAGGGAGGACAAGAGCCTGCCCGCTCTCGGCCCGCGCGACTACCTCACCGCAGAAAACTGGCTGGACGCCTTTTACCTGGCGGCCATCTGCCGGGAGAGCGACAGGATGCGACAGCTGGCGTCTATTCCTATGCCGTTCCTGCGGACAGAGGCCACTGAAGTCGAGGAATACCTCTTCCTGTGGGCGGAGGCATTGCAGAGCGGACTTCACCGGGATAGCGAGAAGATGTGGAATTCTCTGATCGCCGTCGCTGAGAAAAGCGCCCCCGAGGGCCTTCCCGAACCTGAACGGGCGAAAGCTCTGGAGCTTTTATCTCCGCTGATTGAGATGTTCCGGTACCTCATGGAGCGGGATGCCACCGGATTCAACTCTGCTCTCGGGAAGGCTCTCAACTGGCACAAGGCGTACTGGGCGGAGAACGACCCGGCGAGTGTCGACGGTCTTGTCGCCCTGGCCCCGCTCGCACTCGCCTGCATCGCTTACGACGCCGGCGTGGACATCGAGGTCGAATCGGAATACATGCCACAAGGCTTGCTGGTTCCGGAATGGGTCGGCGAGATGGACACCTAGGAGGAATACGCTTCTACTGGCCGCTCCGTATGCACCCAAGCCTTGGCTCTGGCCTCAGCTCTGCCGCATCCCGGTCTGCCCGCTGCGGCTGGAGCGGGCCAAATCGGGTGCAGCCCAGGGCCGGATGGCTGATACGGGGAACCAGCACGCCACAGGTCGGGAGTCCGCGCGCACCCAGGGCGAACTGACCGCAGCCCGGGCCGAGTTGAGGAGGAGGCTCCGGCGCTGAGGTTCACGGTGTTGCCGTGGTTGGCGCTGGATGGGCACGAAGCAGCTGAAGGGCCCTCCAGATCCGGTCCGGAGGGCCTTTCAGCTGCTTCGTGCAGGTCAAGCACGGTGGGCGTGGACGGTTTCGAACCGCCACATCTGCTTTGTAAGCTCGGCCGGAAGGGCGGTGCAGGGGCCCTGACTTGGGAAGCGAAGCCCCCGCTGGACCGCCGACAACCGCCCGCGTCCACCCCCGTTGTTGTCAGATTTGGTTGTCAGAACCGCGGCCTGCCTCGGGTCACTTCTTCTTCCGAAGTTCCCGCATCTTCGCTTCGGCTGCCTTCTTCGCCTCCTGGGCTCTTGCGTACGCAGTCCAAGATCCCTGGTGCTGGAAGCACTGGCCACTGTTCATCATCGCTGGCCTTGTGCAGCGGTGCCCGGCCTTAGTCCGGGCCCCACACTTCGGCTGAACCATCGTGTCCCCTCCCCGGCGCCCCGTCGCGGGCCCCTCACCGCAAGCTGACGGCGAGCGGGACGACTGGCGAGGGCGCGCAGGGGTGGCAGCGGAAGCACGACCAGGAGCGGCGGTACATCCGGCAGCCCGACTTCTAGAACTCGCGGAACATGCCGTGCTCGAACCCCGGCAGAAGCGCCCGGCTCATGAACACGTATACCGGGCCATGCGGCGTCTCGGTCCGGACGCTCTCGAACTGGTCCAGGTCGTACGCACAGAACCGCCGAAGCAGCGCGTTCATCTGCTGGAACTCGCCATCGCTGAGCCGGCCCTCGCCCTGGTCCTCGTTCATCCGGGCATTGTAGGCGGGTTGCCCCGACTACCGGCTGATGGGGATCTCGTAAACGCGCACGTACGGCTTTACCTCGTGCCCTCGCTCGGCAAGAAGCGGCTGGAGTCGTTGAGCATTGCCGAAGTGCGGCGGTTCTTGAAGCAGTTGGAGGAGAGGACTTCGGCTGCCACCGCCAAGGAGTCCCACGGAGTGTTGCGGACCGCGCTCACCGCCGCCTGCCGGGAGGAGCTGATCGCCAGGAACGTGGCCACCCTCGTGGAACCGCCCACGGTCGCTGCCCGGGACCTTGAGCCGTGGTCCCTTGACGAGACGCGGGCCTTCCTCCGGGCCGCGCGCAAGGACCCGCTGTACGCCGCCTTCGTGATCGCCATCGCGCTCGGGTTCCGGCGGGGTGAGATCGCCGGGTTGCGGTGGGAGAACGTCGACCTGGAGAAGCGGGAGATCCGGGTACGGATGCAGCGGCAGCGGGTCGGTGGTGAGGTCTACGAGGACGACCCCAAGGGGCGCCCCTTGCGGATCTGGGGGCGCCGGCGGAAGCAGACCTTGCCGCTGCCCGGGTTCTGCGTCGCGCCGTTGCGGTGGCAGCGGATGAAGCAGGGGGCCATGAAGGAGAAGGCCGGGGAGGGGTGGGTCGAGACCGGGTACGTGTTCACCACCCGTACCGGGCGGCCGATCGAGCCGCGGAACCTGTACCGGTCCTTCACCCGGGTGGCGAGCGCGGCCGGGCTGCGGGTGATCCGGCTGCATGATGCGCGGCACGGAACGGCGACCTTGCTCACTGCCGCCGGGGTGCCGCCGCGGGTCGTGATGGAGATCCTGGGCCACTCGCAGATCGCGGTGACCATGAACGTGTACGCGCACGTGGTGCAGGAGACACAGCGGGAAGCGGTCGGGCAGATGGACCGGCTGCTCGGGCGGGAACCCCGCCGCTGATGCGGGCGTAATCCGCCGCCGTTGTTGTCAAAAATGGTTGTCAAAGGCCCCCAGCCGAGATCGGCTGGGGGCCTTTTCCCTGGTGGGCGTGGACGGTTTCGAACCGCCGACATCTGCTTTGTAAGAGCAGCGCTCTACCCCTGAGCTACACACCCGTGGATGAGGGAACAGCGTACATGGCCGCGGGGGTGGCCCCGCAAACCCGATTGCGGGGCGGGGCCCAGGTGGGGTTAGCACCACCGCGGATTCGGTGGCAGGCTCCAGCGCGGTGGTGGGGGCGTTGTTCGTAGCGTGGGGGGACGTCCGGCCCGTCGGGGTGCGGGCGGGGCACTTGACCTCGGGGGAAAGATCACCATGGCATCTCGCCGTCGCACCGCACTGCTCGCCACCGTCGGGGCCGGCGTGCTCTGTCTCGGGCTCACGGGGTGCGGCGGCTCCGATCCGTCCAACGCCCCCGTCGAGCACAAGGACTTCGCCTTCACCGGGAAGGCGCTCACCATCGACGGCGGCAACTCCACGGTCGTGGTGGCCCCGGCCGATGTGCAGGGCGTGCAGGTCGACCGGCAGGTGGACGGCTGGGTCGCCTTCGGCAGCGGGCCCGACGCGAGTTGGGACCTCACGGACGGCACCCTCACGCTCGCCGTGAAGTGCAGCGGAGTCGTCCAGTCCTGCGGCGCCCGGCACGTGGTGAAGGTGCCGCGCGGGGTCGCGGTGACCGTCCGCAATGACGCCGGGCGGGTCGAGGCCGCCGGGTTCGACACCCCGCTGAAGATCACCTCCGACCACGGCCGGGTCAGCGTCAGCAACTCCTCCGGGCCGCTCGACCTGTCCTCCCAGGACGGGCGGGTCGAGGGCGAGGGGCTGCGCGCCAAGTCCGTGCGCGCGAGTTCCGACAACGGCCGCATCGCGCTCGCCTTCAGCGTCGTGCCGGACAGCGTCACCGCCACCAGCGACGACGGACGCGTCGACCTCGCCGTGCCGAAGGCCACGTACAAGGTCACCGCCCGCGCCGACAACGGCCGCGTCGGCGTCACCGTGGACCGCTCCGACTCCAGTACGCACGTGCTCACCGCGCGCAGCGACAACGGGCGGGTCAGCGTCCACAACGGCTGAGCCCGCCCCGGCGAGGGGGAAGCGGGACGCGCGGCAATCGGAAGGGGCGAGCGTGAACTGACCGGGCCGTGTGTTCGTCCTTACCTGGTGGGAGAATGGACCGGGCAGGGCGACACAGCACGGGAGAGGGATGTGACGGCGACACACGCGCGGCCGTACAGCAGAGCGGGTGCCACCGTCCGGGACGTGCTGGCGCTCATCGCCTTCCCCGTGGTGCTCGGCGCCGCGGTGCTGCCGGGTGCCTTCGCCGGAGGCGGTACGCGCCGCTGGTTCGGCGGGCGCGGCGAGAGCGTACGGGCGGAGGCGCAGGCCGCCAAGGACGCGGCGGCGGCGGCCTTCTACGAGCTCGACACCGCCCAGCGCGACCTGCGGATCTCCATCGAGACCATCACGGCCGTCGACAGCTCCCCCGGCGCGCGCCGGGCCGTCGACGACTTCGCCGCACTCGGCCGCCGCATCGACGAGGTCAGCAACCAGTACATCACCGCCGTCGACGCCCACGACCTCGACCGGGACGACCTGGACGCCTCCGTCGCCTCGCGGGCCCGTACCGAACTGAACGCCGCCAAGGACGAACTCGTCCGCGTGAAGGGCGAACTCGACCGCTTCGAACAGAACCTGCGCCCCCTGCTCGACACCGCCGAGACCCAGCTCGCCCGGCTCGCCCCCGCCGTCGAGCGGGCCCGGCACGCCCTGCTCGGCGCCAGCACCGCCCTGGACGCGGTCCGCGCCTCGGGTCTGCGCGCCGACGATCTGGCCGCCCGGCTCGCGGCCCTCGGCCCCGAACTCACCAAGCTCAACCAGGGGGCCGGCCGGCACGGCGTGCCCGAGACGCTCCAGCGCGCGGACCGGGTGCTGCGCGACGCCGAGGCGCTGCGGGCCGAGGCCGAGCAACTGCCCGCGAAGGCCGCCGATATCGACCGCAGGCTCGTCTCGCTGCGCACCCGGGCCCAGGCGCTCACCACCCGGGCCGGCCAGGTCGACCCGGTCCTGAGCGAGCTGCGCCGGCGATTCGCCGCCGCCTGCTGGCAGGACCTCCAGCACGTGCCCGAGCAGGCCGCGGTCTCCGTGCGGCAGGCGGAGGACAAGCTCAAGGAGGCGGCTCAGGCGCGCGAGGAACAGCGCTGGGCGGACGCCACCGCGCGGCTCGGCACCGTACGCGCCCTGCTCAACGCCACGGACGAGGCGGTCTCGGCCGCGGGCGACCGGCTCCAGCGGCTCAACGCCGTCGCGAAGGATCCGCAGCAGGAGATCCAGCGCACCCGCTTCGCGATCCGCGACGCCCAGCGTCTCGCGATGTCCGGCCGCAGCACGCCCGACCCCCGGCACGCCGGCCCCCTGGACGATTCGGTGGCCCGCCTGGACCGGGCGATCGCCACGCTCGAAGGGCGCCACCCCGACTACTGGCACTTCCTGACGGAGACGGAGGGGGTGCGCCGGACCGTGGCGCAGGTGGTGGCTCTTCTGCGCGAGGAGCTGGGGCACGGGGGCTGAGCTGGGCCCTTGCGCTGGGCCTTTGAGCTGGCCCCTAGAGCTGGGCGCTTGAGCTGGGCGCGGCTGGGGTGCGATTGGCTCGGTTTTTACGGTGCGTAGATGCCGGGGGGCGGGTGCAGAAGCCCCGGCTGTGTGGGGCATCGGTGCGTAGAGCCCGGGTGTGTGGGGCTGCGGTGCGTAGAGCCCGGCTGTGCGGGGCTCTGGTGCACCGCGGTCCTGCGCTGAGTTGTTGCGCGTCCGCCCGTGGCGGATCCTTGGGTACGTACGCCTGCGTGCCCAGGAACGAGGAGGGCCCTCACTATGGCCAGCCACACGATCTCGCAGCGCTTCAACCACAGCCGGGTCTCGCTCAACGAGCACCTGCCGGTCGACCACCGCCTCAACCGCGTCTACCGCTTCGGGGCGGGGGCCATGGGCGTCGTCCTGTTGGTCTTCGGCATCCTCGGCCTGATCCACAAAATCGGCTTCTTCGACACCGGCGGGGACACCGTGGCCGGGCTCAGCACGAACGGCGCGCTGAGCGTGCTGTCCATCGTGGTCGGGCTGCTGCTCCTGTACGGGATGGTCCGCGGGGGCAACTTCGCCTCGACGCTCAACATCGTGCTCGGCGTGCTGTTCCTGATCAGCGGCTTCGTGAACCTCGCGCTGCTCGACACCTCCAGCAACTTCCTGGCCTTCAGGATGCAGAACGTGCTCTTCAGCTTCGTGGCGGGGCTGCTCCTGATGGTGTTCGGGATGTACGGCCGTGTGACGGGCTTCCTGCCGCACGACAACCCGTACTGGCGGGCGCGGCACGAGCAGCGCGAGGAGCAGCTCTGACCCCTGTCGGGCGCCCCGCGCCGGGGTTCGCTCCTGGGGCCGGACGTGGGCGGGTCTCCGGGCCCCGGTACCGCCTAGGCTGGGCCCATGCCTCGCTATGAGTACCGCTGCCGTACGTGCGGCGACACGTTCGAAGTGACCCGTCCCATGGCTGAGTCCGGGGATCCCGCGAGTTGCCCTGCGGGGCATGGGGACACCGTGAAGTTGCTGTCGGCTGTGGCGGTGGGGAAGCCTGCGGCGGGGGCGGGTGGGGGTGGAGGGGGTTGCTGCGGAGGCGGCTGCTGCGGCTGAACACCCCGCCGGGGCTTCGCCCCGGGCCCCTGGTGCTTTGCCCACGCCCCCGCCCGTGACGGGGGTCGGATGGGCCCGGCTCCCTGGGGCTCCGCCCCAGACCCCGAGGGGTTCGCCCACCCACCCGCCCGTGCGGCGGGCTGGAAAGGTTCGGCCCCTGGGGCTGCGCCCCAGACCCTTCGAGGGGCTCCGCCCCTCGAACCCC
>NZ_JBIDBD010000052.1:0-19600 GCF_043202815.1 Streptomyces sp. NPDC048111 | reverse complement strand
CGTCGAGACAGCCCAGCACTCGCCAGCCCCGCCCAAGATTGCGAAGCGCAGGTCAGCCGACTCACCTCTCGCAATCTTCAGTCGGACAGGACAGCCCGTCCCGGCGTCGCCCGGCCCGGCGTCCCCCGGCCCGGCATCGCGCGGTCCCGCCCACGGCCGCCCCCGCCGCGTACGGCACCATGGACCGCCCACACACGTACGACACCAAGGAGCCGGGCCGTGGCCACTCCCCAGCCTCAGATCCTGGCCGCCTTCGAGGCGGCCAAGGGGTTCATGCCCGTGAAGGAAGGGCTCGCCCTGTACGAGGCGGCCGTCGCGGCCGGGTCGCTCGGGCTTCCGCTCCTGGAGGTCGGCACCTACTGCGGGCGCTCCACGATCCTGCTCGCCGACGCCGCCCGCGCGGCCGGCACGGTCGCCGTCACCGTCGACCACCACCGCGGCAGCGAGGAGCAGCAGCCGGGCTGGGAGTACCACGACCCGGAGGTCGTCGATCCCGTGGTGGGCCGGATGGACACGCTGCCCACCTTCCGGCGCACCCTGCACGCGGCCGGCCTCGAGGACCACGTCATCGCGGTGGTGGGGCGCTCCCCGCAGGTCGCGCGGGCGTGGGGCGGCCCGCTGGGGCTGGTGTTCATCGACGGCGGGCACACCGACGAGCACGCCACCGCCGACTACGAGGGCTGGGCGCCGAAGCTCGCCGAGGGCGGCACGCTCGTCATCCACGACGTCTTCCCCGATCCGGTCGACGAGTTCACCGGCCAGGCCCCGTACCGCGTCTACCTGCGGGCCCTTCGGTCCGGCGCGTTCACGGAGGTCTCGGCGACCGACTCGCTGCGGGTACTGCGGCGCACCGGCGCCACGCTGTGACACCGCCCGGCGCCGGATGCCCGGGCCGGACGCGGGTGCGCGGCTAGCATCGCCTCGTGCCGTACGACAGCGAGTCATCGAATCCGGACAGCAGCCGGTCGCGCCGCGGGCGCGGCAGGGCCCTCGTCACCCTCGCCGCGCTCGCGCCGACCGCGCTCGCGGGCTATCTGGTGTGGCACGCGACGAGCGGATCCGGGGGGCAGGACGACAAGCCGCAGCAGGCGCAGCCCAGCCACTCCGCGCCGTCCGGGCACCCCACGACCGGCGGCGCGAGCACCCCGGCGACGGCCGCCCCGTCCTCCGCGGCCCCGTCCTCGCCGCCGGGCGGATCCGCCCGCCTGCCGCTCGCCGGAAAGACCGTCGTCGTCGACCCGGGTCACAATCCGAATAATTTCCGGCATACACAAGAGATCAATGAGCCGGTGGACATCGGAACGAACGAGAAGGAATGCGACACCACCGGCACCGAGACCAACGACGGTTATACGGAAGCCGAGTTCACCCTCGATGTGTCGCGCCGGATCAGGGCGATCCTCGAAAAGCAGGGCGCGAAGGTGGTCTTCACGCAGAACGGCGACCGGACATTCGGCCCGTGCGTGGACGAGCGGGCCCGGATCGGGAATCAGGCAAAGGCGGACGCCGTCGTATCGGTGCACGCGGACGGCGCGGCCCAGGGCCAGCGCGGCTTCCACGTCATCCTGCCCGCCAAGGTCAAGGGCGGTAAGGCCGACACCGCCCCGATCGTGGGGCCCTCGCGTGAACTCGGTGTGCGGATCGCGGGGAAATTCGTCCTGGACACCGGCATGAAGCCGTCCAACTACGTGGGCGACGGCACCGCCCTCGACACCCGCGACGACCTGGGCGGCCTCAACCTCTCGACGGTGCCCAAGGTGTTCATCGAGTGCGGAAACATGCGGGATTCGCAGGACGCGGCGTCCCTCAAGAACGCGGACTGGCACCAGAAGGCGGCCCAGGGGATCGCCGACGGCATTACCGCGTTCCTCGCCGGGTAGGCTCCCGACCCGCCGTACGGCCCACAGCTCCAGACGATAGATTCATCCGCACAGGGGGAACCACCTAGAGCTTCACGCCGTGTGCACGTACACCGGCGGCAGCGATGACCGCCCCGACGAGACGACACAAAAGAGGACTTTTACGTGAACATCCGCTCCCTCACACGAGGCGACGGCGTGGTGATCGGCGCAGCGGTGGTGCTGTTCATCGCCTCGTTCCTGAGTCTCACGTCCGCTCCGAGCTGCGCCGGCCAGTTCTGCCCGCCGTCCGACGAGCCGAACGCCTGGGACTCGCTCTCGCTCCTGATGAGCATGTTCCTGGCCGGCATCATCGGTGCGGTGCTCGTGGTCGTGGGCCGTTCGCTGCCGCAGCCCAAGAAGGTCGCGGGCCTGGACCTCACGCAGTTCGGCGTGGCTCTGACGATCTTCGCCGCGTGGACCGCCTTCTGGACGATCATCGACGCGCGCAACTCCGGCGCCGGCATGATCCTCGGTCTCATCGCCACGCTGGTGCTGGCCGCGGCCGCCGTGGCCTCGCCGATGATCGGCGCGCTCAAGGCGCCGCTGATGGGCGCCCCGAAGCCGGCCGCCCCGCAGGCCTACGGCTACCCGGGCGCGGCCCAGCCGGCGGGTGGCTACGGCTACCCCGGCGCCGCCCAGCAGCCCTACGGCGCCCAGGCCGGTGACCCGAGCCTCGGCGGCCAGCCCCACGCCCAGGCCCAGCCGTTCGGCGCGCAGGCCCCGGCCCCGGAGGCGCACCAGGACAGCCAGGCCCAGGCCGCCGCCGCCCCGGCGGGCGACTTCGCCCCGTTCTGGTTCGCGGTCCCCGTCGCCCGCCCGCTCTACGCGGAGGACGGCTCGCCCACCCCGATCGCCGAACTGGCGCCCGGCACCTGGTACTTGGCCGTCGACCAGCGCGGCCCGGGCCTGGTCGCCCAGACGCAGGACGGCCGCCGCGGCGTGCTGCAGGACACCACCGGAATCCAGCGCGGCTGATCCCCCGGGCTCCTCGACGGCCCCCCGCCCCTTCCGGGCGGGGGGCCGTTGCCCTACAGTCCCCTGACGGCCCGTCAGATCAGGGTCTCGGACAGCGGCTCGTCGGACAACTGGAAGGGACGCCCCATGCGCCTGGGACTCGCACTCGGCTACTGGGGACGCGGGCCCAACCCCGCCCACCTCGAACTCGCCCGCAGCGCCGAGGAGTTGGGCTATGACTCGGTGTGGACGGCGGAGGCCTGGGGCTCGGACGCCTTCACCCCGCTGACCTGGATCGCCGCGCACACCTCCCGCATCCGGCTCGGCACCGCGGTGGCCCAGATGGCCGCCCGCACCCCCACCGCCACCGCCATGCACGCCCTCACCCTGGACCACCTCTCCGGCGGCCGGATGATGCTGGGCCTCGGCCTCTCGGGCCCCCAGGTCGTCGAGGGCTGGTACGGCCGCCCGTTCCCCGCGAGCCCGCTCACCGCGACCCGCGAGTACGTGGACGTCATCCGCCAAGTGCTGCGCCGCGAAGCCCCGGTGGAGCTCGACGGCCGCTTCCACGCGCTCCCCTACGCGGGCCCGGACGGCACGGGGCTCGGCAAGCCGCTCAGGGCGATCACCCACCCCCTGCGCCCGGACGTCCCCCTCCTCCTCGGCGCCGAGGGGCCGAAGAACGTCGCCCAGACCACCCGCATCGCGGACGGCTGGCTCCCGCTGTACTGGTCGCCGACCCGCACCGACGTCTACGAAGCGCCGCTCGCGCGGTTGCGCGAGGGCTTCGTGGTGGCGCCCATGGTGCGGGCCCACGTCTGCGACGACGTGACCGAGGGGCTGCTGCCGGTCAAGGCGATGCTCGGCTTCTACATCGGCGGCATGGGCCACGCGGCCCGCAACTTCCACGCCGATCTGATGGCGCGCATGGGGTACGCGGACGCCGCCCGCCGCATCCAGGAGCTGTTCGCGGCGGGCCGCCGCGAGGAGGCGGTGCTCGCCGTGCCGGACGCGTTCGCCGACGAGATCTCGCTGATCGGGCCGCGTCAACGCATCGCCGAACGCCTTGAGTTGTGGCGCAAGGGCCCGGTGACGGACCTGCTGGTCACCTCACCGGACCCTCGCACGCTGCGCGTCATGGCGGAGCTGAACTCCTAGGCGCGCGGTCAGCCGCCGCTGAGCTGGCCGGCCGAGGGCACCTTGTCCTTGACCGGCGCACCCGCCTTCTGGCCCGCGTCCTTGACGCCGTTGATCATGTTCTCGAACATGCCGACGTCGTTGTCGTTCGCTTCGCCCTTGCGCAGCTTGCCGCCCAGGTTCTTCAGCGAGTCGATGCCGGAGGTGAGCGGGGCGACGGCCTTGGACAGCAGCGGGTCGCCCTTGGCGTTCTCGGTGGCGGCCTTCAGCCGGTTGTACGTGAAGGCGCCGGCCAGACCGGCCTTGACGAGGGCGAACGTACGGCCCTTGGCGCCCTTCTTGAACTTGCCCGCCTTGTAGGGTTTGACGATCCACTGGTAGGCGGCGCCCGCCGCGAGCCCCGCGTTGGCGACGAAGCGCGTCTTGGCGAGCTTCTGGCGCTCGGCCGACGCGGACGGCGACGGGGTGCTCTCCGCCGCGGTCAGCGCGGCGTTCCGGGTGGTGGAACGGGTCTCTTGTCCGCAGGCGGTCGTCGACACCAGGACGGCGCAGGACAGGACGACCGCCACGAGTATGCGGCGGATGGGGAACGTAGTGGGCACGATGACCTCCGGGGGATGTGTCGGCCTCCCCGGCAGCCTCACCCGGCCCCTCGCACTGCGCCACCCGGGCGACTCCGAACGGGGCGCGCCCCTTGCGGGGCCGCGCCCGTTCGGGGTTTCGGCCGGCCCGGGGGTTTCGGCGGGCCCGGGGTGCGGCCGGCCCGGGTTTCGGCCGACCGCTCAGCCGCAGCAGTAGGGCGCCAGGCCCCTGGGCAGCCGGTCCCCGCCGAACACCGCGGCCGTCGGCTCGTCGCCGCCGAGCGCCGCGACCGCGAGCAGCAGCGAGCCCGCGGTCCACGTCGTGAGCTCCTCGGGCCACACCGCGCGGTTGCCCTCGAAGACGTAGCCCGTCCAGTACATGCCGGTCTTCGGATCGCGCAGGTGCTGGATCGACTGGAGGATCTCCAGGGCCCGGTCGGACTCGCCGGTCACCCAGAGCGCCAGGGCCAGTTCACAGCTCTCGCCGCCGGTGACCCACGGGTTGGGCAGCACGCAGCGCACCCCGAGACCCGGCACCACGAAGTCGTCCCACATCGCATCGATGCGGGCCTTGGCGGCCTCGCCGGTGAGCGCGCCGCCGAGGACCGGGTAGTACCAGTCCATCGAATAGCGGGACTTGTCGAGGAAGCGCTCGGGGTGGTGCTGGATGGCATGGGCGAGTGCCCCGGCCGCCAACTCCCAGTCGGGCTGCGGCTCTTCGCGCTGCTCGGCGATGGCGAGCGCGCAGCGCAGGGCGTGGTGCACCGAGGAGCTGCCGGTGAGCAGCGCGTCGGTGACGGCGGTGCCGTCCTCCTCGCGCTTCCAGCCGATCTGCCCGCCGCCCTGCTGGAGGGCGAGGACCCATTCGACGGCCGCGAAGACCGTGGGCCACATCCGGTCGAGGAAGGTGTCGTCGCCGGTCGCCAGGTAGTGGTGCCACACGCCGACCGCGACGTAGGCGACGAAGTTGGACTCCCGGCCGCGGTCGGTCACCTGGTCGTGCGCGCCGTCGTGGTAGGCGGCGAACCAGGAGCCGTCCTGGTTCTGGTGCCGGGCGAGCCAGTCGTAGGCGCGCTCGGCGGCGGCGTGTTCGCCGGCCGCGTCGAGCGCCATGGCCGCCTCGGTGTGGTCCCACGGGTCGAGGTGGTGGCCGCGGAACCAGGGGATGGCGCCGTCGGCGCGCTGGACCGCGAGCAGCGCCGCGACCGTCCGCCCGGCCTCATCGGCCGTGAGCACCCCGGGCAGCACGAGGTGTTCGGTGCGCTCCGGAGAGGTCACTTGGCGGCGCTCACGGGCAGGTGCGGCTTGGTCGCGTAGGCCACGAAGCTCTTGCCGACGAGCGGGTTCAGGGCCCGCTCGGCGAGCCGTGTGACGGTGCTGATGCCGGGCGTCCCCATGATGTCCCAGACCAGGAGCTGGTGGTACGCCTTCACCGGCAGCGCCTTGTCGTTGTCGACGCCGAAGGCGCACTTGAGCCACCAGTACGGCGAGTGCAGGGCGTGGGCGTGGTGGCTGCCGTACGGCTTGAGGCCGGCCTGGCGCATCTTGCCGATGAGCTCGTCCGCCTTGTAGATGCGGATGTGCCCGCCCTCGACCTCGTGGTACGCGTCGGACAGCGCCCAGCACACCTTCTCGGGCCCGTAGCGCGGCACGGTGACCGCGATGCGGCCGCCGGGGCGCAGCACGCGGACCATTTCGGCGAGCACGCCCTTGTCGTCGGGGATGTGCTCCATGACCTCGGAGATGATCACGACGTCGAACGACTCGTCGGGGAAGGGCAGGTTGAGGGCGTCGCCCTCCATCGCGGTGGCGGTCGCGCCCTCGGGCGCCTCACCGGCCTCCTTCATGGCGGCGAACCACTTGGCGACCTCGCGGATCTCCTCGCCGTTCTGGTCGAGCGCCACGACCTGGGCGCCGCGCCGGTAGCACTCGAAGGCGTGCCGGCCCGCGCCGCAGCCCAGGTCGAGCACACGGTCGCCCGGTGCGAGCGGGAAGCGGGAGAAGTCGACGGTCAGCACGGATGCCTGCTTTCGCGGACGGGGGGATGGTGTCGGGCGGGGTTCGGGGGGTGCCGCCGCATCAGGCACCCCCGGGGACCGCGGGGCGGCCGGGCGCCGGAGCGGTCCACCGGAGGGGCGCGGGGCTCGCGCTCCGGGTCACCTGGCCGGTTTCCCGGCCGGGCGGCCCTGGGCGGCGATGGCCTCGCGGTAGAGCGCGGCGGTGCCCTGGGCGGCGCGGGCCCAGGTGAAGCGTTCCAGGACCCGTTCGCGTCCGGCCGCGCCGAGGCGGGTCCGCAGGGCCGGGTCGCCGAGCAGCCGGGAGAGGCCGGCGGCCAGCGCTCCCGCGTCGCCGGGCGGCACCGCGAGGCAGGTCTCGCCGTCGGTGCCGGCGACCTCGGGGATCGCGCCGCCGGTCGTGGCGAGCAGCGGGGTCGCGGTGGCCATGGCCTCGGCCGCGGGCAGCGAGAACCCCTCGTAGAGCGAGGGCACGCAGCTGATCTGGGCGGAGCGTACGAGGTCGACCAGCTCGGCGTCGGTGACGCCCTTGACGAACCGGACCGCGTCCGCGAGCCCGTACTTCTCGATGGCCTGGGCCACCGGCCCGTCCTCGGCGCGCTTGCCGACGACGACGAGGTGGGCCGCCGGATGCTCGGTGCGCAGCTTGGCGAGGGCCTCCACGAGGAAGACCAGGCCCTTGAGCGGAACGTCGGCGCTGGAGGTCGTCACGATCCGTCCCGGTACCTCGGCGACGGACGGGTCGGGCGACCACAGGCCGGTGTCGGCGCCGATGTGCACGACCTCGATGCGGTCCTCGCGGACCCCGAGGTGGTCCACGATCTCGCCCTTGGAGGTGCCGGAGACGGTGAGCACCGAGGGGAGCCGACGGGCCACGCGCTTCTGCATGCGCGTGAAGCCGTACCAGCGGCGCACCGACGCGCGGCGCTTCCAGTCGGGCGCGGCGTCCAGTTCGAGCCTGCGGTCCACCGTGATGGGGTGGTGGATCGTGGTGACCAGGGGGGCGCCGACATCGCCGAGCAGTCCGTAGCCCAGCGTCTGGTTGTCGTGCACGACGTCGAACTCGCCCCGGCGGGCGGCCAGATGGCGCCGGGCGCGCAGCGAGAACGTGAGCGGCTCGGGGAAGCCGCCGGTGCGCATGGCGGCCACCTCCAGGCGGTCGATCCAGTCCCGGTACTCGTCCCTGGCGGGCGTACGGAAGGGATCGGGCGAGCGGTAGAGGTCGAGGCTGGGCAGCTCGGTGAGCGGGACGCCCTCGTCGAGTACGGGGTAGGGCTGGGCGCCGATCACCTCGACGCTGTGCCCGAGCCGGGCGAGCTCGCGGGAGAGGTGGCGGACGTAGACGCCCTGGCCACCGCAGAACGGGTTCCCCTTGTACGTCAGGAGGGCGATCCGCAGCGGGCGTTCGCCCGCACGATCGGCGGCCCCGGTGCGGGGGCCTGCCTCTATGGCCTCAGCGGTCACTCGCGGCCCCCTTCATCACTGCGTTTCGCCGGAGCGTAACCGCTCGCGCTAATCTAGAACAAGTTCCAGACTTGATCCTTCTTGAGCGTTCTGTGATCACTCAAGGAGCTTCGAATCTACCGGCAGGTAGCGCGACTGTAAGAGCCGGATCAGGTGATTCGCGCCACGGCGGGGCCCCTGCCATGCTGGGCCGCCGAACACCGTGGCAGAGAACGCCGGAGAACTGGACAAACGGAACGGGACACATGACAGCGGAAGCCAAGGCGGCCACCCCGGCCACGCCTCCTCTGACGGAACGCCAGGAGGCCCGGCGCCGTCGCATCCTGCACGCGAGCGCCCAGCTGGCCAGCCGCGGTGGCTTCGACGCGGTCCAGATGCGCGAGGTCGCCGAGGCGGCGGGGGTCGCGCTCGGCACGCTGTACCGCTACTTCCCTTCCAAGATCCATCTGCTGGTCGCGACGATGCAGGACCAGCTCCAGCATCTGCACGGCACTTTGCGCAAGCATCCGCCGTCGGGGGCGGGATCGGCCGAGCGGGTGGCCGAAACCCTCATGCGGGCCTTCCGCGCGCTCCAGCGCGAGCCGCATCTCGCGGACGCGATGGTGCGGGCGCTCACCTTCGCGGACCGCTCGGTGAGCCCCGAGGTCGACACGGTCTCGCGGCAGACCACGGCGATCATCCTGGACGCGATGGGGCTCGAACACCCCACCCCCGAGCAGCTCTCCGCGGTGCGGGTCATCGAGCACACCTGGCACTCCGCGCTGATCACCTGGCTCTCGGGGCGGGCGTCGATCGCCCAGGTCAAGATCGACATCGAAACAGTCTGCAAACTGATCGACCTGACCACCCCACCCTCCTGACGAGCCCACCCCGCAGCACCAGCCCCGCCAAGGGGCGCAGGGAACTGCGCGAGCGGCCACTCACGGCCCGAGGCCGAAAGACGACCCCACAGGTCCTGGGACACCCTGCGGCCCGGTGGGGGCCGTTCGCGCCGTTCCCCGCGCCCCCAGGGGGCTGCGCTGAAGCGGCACGCGAAGGAAGGCCGGTCAGGGGCTTGGGGAACCGGGGGCTCCGGGCCCGGGCCGGACAGTGGGGGGTGCCGGGGGGTGCGCCCAGGCGGCGCGTGGCGCGCCCCGTGTGCGCGGGTGCGCGCCCCCAGTGCCCCCCACCAATCTGTTCACCCGCGCCATCTCAGGGGTAACCGCCGCCCAGAATCGTTGCGTGCCCAACGAAGGCGCCGGTAGCGATGAGCCTGGAAGGAGCTGGAAACGTGATCCGGGTACTTCTCGTGCACGACGCGTGTCTCTTGCGGTCGGCCCTGGCCGACCGCCTCGCACGCGAGCCCGACCTGGAGGTTCAGCACTCCCCCTGGCGCGGCGCCCCGGCGCTGGCGCGATTAATGAGCCCGGACGTCTGCGCGGCCGACCTGGACAGTTCGGAGTCCTACGGAATCGCACCGCTCGGCGAACTGACCGGCTGCCGCCCCGGCACCGGCAAGAGCCGACTGCTGGTGCTGGCCGACGCACATCGTCCGGGACCGCTGAAACGGGCGGCCGACGCGGGCGCGCGCGGCTACGTGGACAAGGGAGGTACACCGGAGAACCTGATCCTGGCCCTCAGACAGGTCGCCGAGGGGAAACGGTTCGTCGCCGACTCCCTCGGCTTCAGTTTTCTGCGCGCCGCCGAAATGCCCCTCACGCAAAGGGAGTTGAGCGTCCTGTCACTCGCCGCGGAGGGCGCCTCGGTCTCCGACATCGCCCTTCGCCTGCACCTGTCCAACGGCACCGTGCGCAACTACATGGCCGCCATCACCCGTAAGACCGGCGCGCGCAACCGGATCGACGCGATACGGATCTCCCAGGGGGAGGGCTGGGTGTGAGACACCGGTCCCGGTGAGGTCGCGGTAGAAGGGGGAGCGGGCCAACAGCTCCTCGTGGGTGCCGAGTTCGGCGTGGGCCCCGTCCATGAGCAGGACGCGGTCCGCGCGCCGCGCCGAACCGGTGCGGTGGGCGACCAGCACCAGCGTGCGTCCGGCGAACGCCCGCTCCGCACGCGCCTCGGCGGCCGGGTCCAGGTGGCAGGTCGCCTCGTCGAGCAGGACCAGGGGGGCCGGCGCCGCATGGGCCCGGGCGAGCGCGATCAGCTGCCGTTCGGCGTTGCCGAGGGCGGCGGGGTCGAGCACCGCGTCGAGCCCGCCGAGCCGCGCGAGCAGCGGACCCGCCCCCACGGCGTCGGCCGACGCCAACAGGGCCTCGTCGGGCGGGAGTTCGCGGCAGAAATAGCCGAGGTTCTCGCGCAGGGTGGCGGTGAAGACGTACGCCTCCTGCGGCACGAGCACCCGCTCGCACCCGGTCACCACCTCACCGGCGTCCGGCCGCAGCACCCCCGCGACGAGGCCGAGCAGAGTGGACTTGCCGATGCCGCTGGGCCCCGCCACCGCGAGCCGCTCCCCCGGCCGCACCGTGAGGTCGAGCGCGTCGAGGACGGGCGCCGCGCCCGGCCCGTACGCGAAGACCACCCCGCGCAACCGCACCGGGCACTCCCCCCGCACGGGCTCCGGCGGCGCCGGGCGGCTCCCCTCCCCCGCGGTCAGCCGGCGCAGGACCACCGTCAGCCGGGCGCCCGAGGTGCCGAGGCCCTGCACCAGGGCCTGGAGGGCGGGCAGCAGTGACTGGGTGAGGTAGGCGAGCGCGCCGGCCAGGGCGCCCGCGGTGACGCCGTGCCGCAGCAGCCAGGGCGCCGCGCCCAGGAGCAGCACCAGCGGCAGGCGTCCGCCGATGCCGACGGCGAACGTCCTGGCCGTGCCCCAGTACGCGAGCGAGCGCGCCGCGCGGTACTCCGCGTCGATGCGGACACCGGCGCTCGCGGCGGCCCGTTCCTGCGCCCCGGAGGCGGCGACGTCGCGCAACCCCTCGGCGGTCAGGGCGAGTTCGGCCGCCAGGCGTTCGTCGGCGGCCAGGAACTCCTCCTGGCGCCGGGCCAGCGGCCCGAGCGTCACGGCGAAAAGGGCGAGCCCGGCCGCCAGCGGCCCCCCGACCACGGCGAGCAGCACGGGCGCGAGGGCGAACAGGCCGATCAGGGCGCCCGCGGCGGTGAAGACGAAGGTGCGGGCGACCAGGACGAGCCCGGAGAGGGTGTCGCGGGCGAGTTCCACCTGCTGGGTCAGGCGCGACAGGGCCGCGTCGTCCGCCTCCCGCAGCCCGCGCGTCACCACGTCCCGTACGAGTTCGTCCCGGATGGGCTCGACGAACGCGGCGACGGCCCCGTACACCCTGCGGGTGCCGAGCGCCCCGGCGAGCACGGCCGCACCGGCCGCGGCGAGCCAGCCGAGCCCGGCGGCGGCGCGGCCGGCGAGGAAGCCGTCGTCGAGGGCGCGGGCGAGGGCGAAGCCGAGCAGGAAGGTCTGCGCGGACTCCAGGAGCGACCAGCCGGCGAGGCGGCCCAGGACCCGCCCGCGCCCGCGCAGCACGCGCTTCAGCACGAGGTCGCCTCCTCTTCCTCAAAAACCGCGCGATAGTCCGGCAGTTGGGCCAGTTCGCGCGGCGGTGCGAGAGCGCGGAGACGGCCGTGCTCCAGCCACACCACGAGGTCGGCCCGGGCGGCGGTGGCGGCCCGCTGGGCGATGATGAGGTGGGTGCCGCTGCCGTGCAGCAGGGCCTGGGAGACCTTGAGTTCGGTGGCCGAGTCCAGGCTCGACGTGGCGTCGTCCAGGATGAGCAGGCGGCCGGGATGGGCGAACGCCCGCGCCAGGCCCAGGCGTTGGGCCTCTCCGCCGGAGAGCGGGGCGGTCGCGCAGGGCGTGGCGTAGCCGGCGGGCATCGTCCGGATGAAGGGGTCGGCGCAGGCGGCCCGCGCGGCGGCCCGCACCGTCGCGTCCCCGGGGTCCTCGGCGCCGTAGGCGATGGTGTCGCCCACGGTCGCGCCGAGCAGCACGGGCCGGGCGAAGGCGTAGCCGACGGCCCGGCGCAGCGCGCCCCGGGAGAGTTCGGGCAGTGCGACGCCGTCGAGCGCGACCGTGCCGGACTCCGGGTCCACCAGGCGCCCCGCGACCGCCGCGAGCGCCGACTTGCCGCTGCCCGAGCGGCCGACGACCGCGACGACGGACCCGCCGGGCACCGTCAGATCGAGGCCGCGCAGCGGCCCGTGCACGATGCCACGGAGCCTCAACTCGCCCTTGCCGGGCGGTAGTTCGCGTACGCCGTACGGGACGGTCGGAGCTTCGACGACGTCCTGGAGGCGGGCCAGGGCCGTGCGGCCGCGGGTGAGGGTGTTGACCATGCCGACCAGCGCGCCGGTGCCGGTGGCGAGGGCGGCGTAGCGCCAGGCGGCGAGCAGGCCGCCCACGCTCAGGTCGCCGTGCGCGACACGCAGTCCGGCGACCGCGAGGACGGCGATCTGGAGCAGCGGCAGCAGGATCGCGGCCTGGGCGGTGGAGCGGCCGAGCACCTCCCACATCCGGTGCCCCTGGCGGGAGAGTTCGGGCAGCGGGGCGAGGATGCGCCGCGCGTCGCGCTCGGGGTGACCGGCGGCGGCGATGGTGCGGGCGCCGCGCACCGCTTCGAGCAGCCGGCCCGCGATCTCGCCCTGGGTGTGCAGATAGCCGGCGCTGCTGGCGCCCGAGCCCCGTACGAACACCTTGAGGAGCAGCGCGAACAGCGGCAGCCCGGCGAGCACCACCAGGGCGGTCAGCAGGTCGGTGAGGGCGAGCGCGACCAAGCCGCCGATGGGGGTGACGACGGCCGCCAGGGTGCCCGCGACGGAGACCGGCACGGTCGCCCCCTGGACCGCGTTTCCGGTGAGGCGGGCCACCAACTCGCCTTCGGAGCAGGCCTGTCGGGTGCCCGCGTCCAGGACGTGGCCAAGGACGCGGCGCCGGATCCAGGCGGCGCTGCGGGCGCTCGCGGTGGCGGTGACGGCGGATTCGAGCGCGCCGATCAGGACCACGAGGACGGTGAGGACGGCGACGAGGGTGATCCAGGGTCCGGCCTGTGTCTGACGGCCGGCCAGGACCCGGTCGAGGGCGCGGCCCAGGGCCGCGGGAAGGGCGAGCGCGGCGCCGGCCGAGGCGCAGCTGAGCAGCAGGATCAGGGCGCCGGGTCCGGCGCTCTGCCGGACGGTCTCGCGCAACAGCAAAGCGGCCTCCCGCGTGCGGCGGCCCCGGCCGGCGAGCGGTGCCGGACGGGGCCGCGTCGTTCACTGCGTCACCGCGAGGAGCGGTGATGACAAGTGCAGCGACCGAATTACAGGCAGAGCGTCACGGAGGCGACGCTGTCGCAGAGGAGCAGGCTCAGGGAGCTGCCGCCGCCGCCGTGGCCGCCGCCGTTCTCGTCGGTGTCGAGCTCAACGTCGAGGTTCTGCAGGTCCAGAAGGGACATTGCTTTCTCCTTTGTCGGCGATGTACGAGCCGTCCGTGGGGACGGGGTTTGGCTCAGCCCCGGATGGGGCCGTCTGTGGGGCCGCCCGGTGGGGCGGCGGGGGTGGGCGCCAGGAACGGCAGGGTCACGGGCCGGTCGGCGAGGGCCGCGCCGAGTGCCAGGAGGCAGCCCGCCGTGCCGGTCGCGAGGTCCATGGACAGCCGCATCAACTGGTCGCCGGGAAAGGCGAGTTCGCCCTGGTAGGGCAGTGCGTGCCAGGCGAGGTGGCGGATCTGCTCCTCGGTCCGGGCGCGCGGCGCCCCGGTCCTCGCCAGGTGGAGCACCATGCCGGCGCGTCCGTTGAACAGACCGGACTGCGCGTAGTAGCGGGAGCGGGCCGCGGGCAGGATCTGCTCGCGCGCCTCGCGGAACGCCTCGTCGGGGCGGTGGGCGAGGAAGTCGTCGAGGACGGCGGCGATGCCGACGCTGCCGCCGCCGAGGTAGGGCAGGGTGCGCGTGGTGTCGTCCACGACGAGGGTGCCCGCCGGGTTGGTGACGCACCGCCCGAGGTCGCGGCGCAGTTCCTCGGCCGCGCGGTCGAGCAGCGCGGGGTCGCCGGTGGACTCGTACAGGCGGATCAGGAACAGCGCGGGTCCGCTCGCACCGTGCAGCAGACCGGCCCTGCGGCCCTCGTGGGGGCGCGCGGCGAGCAGGTCGGCGACCTCCAGTGCCTGCTCCTTGAAGCCGAGGTGGTCGAGGACGAGTCCGAGCCCGGCGAGTCCGCCGTGCAGTTCGGGGGCGAGGCGCTGCCACTTCTCGGTGAGGACGGTCTCGACCAGGGCGTGGGCGCGCTCGGTGTGCCCGAGCCGGTCGAGCACGTACGCGACTCCGGCCAGCCCGTCGTACAGGCCGAGCGGGGTGCCCGGCGGCGGCGGGTCGGTGTGGGCGAGCAGCCAGCGCTCGCCCTCCTCGTGGCGTCCGGCGCCCGTCACGTCGAGTGCGTAGAGCACGCCGGCCGCGCCGTGCGCGAGGCCGAGGCCGCCGCCCTCGGTGAACTGGGCGATGTCGCCGGGGTAGAGCCGGTCGTCGCGGTCCGCGGTCGCGGAGGCCAGGATCGCGCGGGCCATGGAGTCCCGGCTCGCGGGCCAGTCGCCCGGCTCGGCGGGCAGGCCCCGGCGCCCGGTCGCGTCCGCGCCCTCGATCACCCGGACCGCCTCGTCCAGGTAGCCGGCGGGCAGGCCGGGGAACTGGGAGGCGGCGATCTCGGCGAGGTGGGCGGCCTTGGCCCGGTCGACCACCAGCAGGCTGGTCATCGGCACGAACAGCGCGAGCCGCAGACAGGCCAGTGCGTAGCGGTCGACGTCGAAGCCCTTGCGGTCGATCGGCGCGATGAATCCGGGGTGGGCCATGGACTGGCCGCGGTGGTCGTCGACGGGCAGCGCGGCCTCGAAGTCCAGGAGGTGGACGCCCTGTTCGCCCGGGTCGACCATGATGTTGAACATGTGCAGGTCGTTGAAGACGATGCCCCGCGAGTGCACCGCGGCCACCGCCTCCTCGGTCGCCGCCACGACGCGCAGCGCCCACCGGGTGTACTCGTCGATCACCTGCGGATCCGGGTCCTCGCCGATCAGCGGGTGGCGGTGGGCGAAGAAGGAGTTGAGGGAGCGCCCTTCGAGGAAGTCCATCACCAGGAAGCGGTGGTCGCCGAGGGTGAACCAGTCGCGGACGGCGGGGGCGACGCCCAGGCCGGCGACCTGTTCCAGGGCGGCCTTCTCGCGCTCCAGGCGGGCCACCGCGTCGGCGCCGTCCGCGGCGAGTCCCGCGTGCGGCCTGGCCTCCTTGAGCACGACCTTCTCGCCGGTGCGGGTGTCGGTCCCGGCGTAGACGCCGCCGCCGTTGGAGAAGTGCAGGGCGCGCTCGATGCGGTAGGGCAGGTCACCGGTGGTGGTCGCGTTGCGGGCGGCGAGGTGCGGCGCGAGGAACTCCGGCAGGGAGACCCACTCGGGCAGGTGGAAGACGGGGTCGCGGCGGTCGGGGACGAGCACCCCGTCGGCGTTCTCGATGGCCGTGACCAGCAGGCCGTGCTCGTCGACGCAGTGCCGCTTGGTGAAGCCGCCGTAGCGGACGTAGAGCGGACCCTGGCCCCAGCGCAGATCGCTGAGGATGTAGGGGCCTTCCTCACCCGCGAGCAGCTCACCCAACTCCTCGCAGATGAGCTGGAATTCAGCCTCGTCCGCAGGGTAGATCGTGACGAACTTCCCGCTGGAGCCACGGCCGGCGTACTTGGAGTTGCGCAGGTGCAGCGGACGGCGGCCGGGGACGAACTTGAACGGGATGGCGCGCGGGACGCAGTAGTCCCAGACCCGCTCGGCGATCTTCTCGGCGTTGTCCAGACAGGCGGAGACGTGGACCTTCCAGCCCTGCTGCGGCCGGATCCTGCGTCCGGGTATCGCCTCGGGCCCGAAGTGCAGCCAGTCGCCGGACAGTTGGGACGTCCAGCCCTCGGGCACCGGGCGCCGTGCCGTCTCGAAGAGGGGCACGCGGGCGCCGGTGGACGAGGAGGACAAGCGGTCCGGGGTCTCGTAGAAGTTTCTGTCCGCCAGACAGAAGACCTCGTACCGCTTGTCCACAGTGCCTCCCCCTCGACGTCATGACATCGAGTTGGCGCTTCCCCCTCGACGGCGTGGCCATGACTTTTCCACGCCGCCGAGGGGGCCGGACAGTCACGCCTGTCATCAGGTCACCGTGCGCTACGCATGGATCAACCTGTGTTCGCAGCTACTCGAACACGGCTGTTCAGGGCCTGCTCCTCGGGCGGTCAGGACCTACTCCTCGGGCGGGTACACGACTTCGCGGGAGTCGGCCAGGGTGATCAGGATGGCTTCCACCGGGCAGCCCTCGGCGGCGGCCAGGACCTGTTCGCTCGCGTCGGTGTCGGAGCTGCGGGGGTGGGACTGGCGTGCGGAGTCGAGTGCGAAGCCGGCCGGGGCGTGGTTGACGCACATGCCGGATCCGATGCACACGCTCCGGTCCACCTCGATGTGCCAGCGGTCTCCCATCACGCGCCTCCGTGTCCCGCGGGCAGGTGGATCATCTTGTGCTCCAGGTACGCCCCGAAGCCCTCGGGCCCGAACTCCCGCCCCAGACCGGAGGACTTGTAGCCGCCGAACGGGCCGAGCATGTCCAGGCTGAAGGTGTTGACGTTGAAGGTGCCGGTGCGCACCCCGCGTCCGAAGTCGACGCCGTGCTCGACGTCGCCGGTCCACACGCTGCCGCTGAGTCCGTAGTCCGAGTCGTTGGCGATCCTGAGGGCCTCCGCCTCGTCGCGGTAGGGCAGCAGACAGATGACGGGGCCGAAGATCTCCTCGCGGGCGATGCGCATCGCGTTGTCGACACCGCCGAAGAGGGTCGGCTCGACGTACCAGCCGGTGTCGAGACCGGCCGGGCGCCCGCCGCCGGTCAGGATCTTGGCGCCCTCCTCCTGCCCGATCCTGATGTAGTCGAGGGAGCGCTGCTGCTGGCGCCGGGCGACCAGCGGGCCGACCTGGGTGGCCGCGTCCAGCGGGTCGCCGACCACCAGCGCCCCCGCGGCGGCGGCAAAGGCCTCGGCGATCTCCTCGTAGCGGGAGGCCGGGGCCAGGATGCGGGTCTGGGCCACACAGGCCTGCCCGTTGTTCATCCACGCGGCCGGGACGACGCCCGCGACGGTGGCCTCCAGATCGGCGTCGGGCAGGATCACCGCGGCCGACTTGCCGCCGAGCTCCAGGGTGACGCGCGTGAGGTTGCGCGCGGCGACCTCCATCACGCGTTTGCCGGCCGCGACGGACCCGGTGAAGGACACCTTGTCGACGCCCGGGTGCCCCACCAGGTACTCGCTGACCTCGCGGTCGGCGGGCAGGATCGAGAGCACCCCCTCGGGAAGCCCGGCCTCGGCGGCGATCTCACCGAGGATGTAGGAGTCGAGGGGCGTCTCGGGGGACGGCTTGAGGACGACCGAGCAGCCGGTGAGCAGCGCGGGCGCGAGCTTGGCCGCGGCCACGAACTGCGGCACGTTCCAGGGCACCACCGCCGCCACCACGCCGACCGGCTCACGCCGCACCAGCAGCGGACCCAGCGCGCCCGATCGCCGTTCCTCGTAAGGGAATTGGCGTGCCACGGTGATCGCCGAGTCCCACACCATCATGGCGCCGAGCGCCTGGGCGAGCACGCTCCAGGAGTACGGGGAGCCGTTCTGCGCGCTGATCGACCGGGCGATCTCCTCGTGCCGGGTCAGGATCGCGTCCTTGATCCGGGTCACGACCTCGATGCGCTCCTCGGGCGTGGCCCGCGCCCACGGGCCGGTGTCGAAGGCCTTGCGGGCCGCGGCCACCGCCCGGTCCACGTCCGCGCGCGAGGCGTGCGGCACGCGGCCGATGACCTGCTCGGTGTGGGGCGAGATCACCTCGATGACGTCGGAGCCGAGGGGGTCGGTCAACTCCCCGCCGATGAACAGCTGTCCGTGTTCCACGAGCTCGGTCATGCCTGGTGCCTCCTGCGGCGCGGGCTTCACTGCTGCGGGTGCGTGCGGTGCCGGTACGTGCGGTGCCGGTACGTGCGGTGCCGGTACGTGCGGTGCAGTGCGTAGGGACCTGACCCTGACTCAGAACTGATACCAGTTCTAGTTCCAGGAGTCCACGGCCGGGGCAGAGGCCGGGCCGGGGCATCCAACAGGCTGCCGGGCCGGGCCAGTTACGTGACCGGGGCGACCATTGAAACCAGTTCTAGTTATAGTGACCGGGAGGGCGGACCGCCGCACGCGCACCCCCTGGCCCCGCCGCGAGCCCACAGAGACGAGGACTCCATGCAGGACTCCATGCCGCCGCGGGAGCCGGCCGCACCCCAGGTGACCGACCACGGCGGCGGGGTCCACTCCATCAAGGTGCCGATCCCGGACAATCCGCTCGGCCACACCCTCGTCCATCTCGTCGACACCGACCGGGGGCCGGTGCTCGTCGACACCGGGTGGGACGACCCGGACTCCTGGGACACCCTGGCCGCCGGCCTGCGCGCCCTCGGTACGGACGTCGGCGACGTGCACGGGGTGGTCATCACCCACCACCACCCCGACCACCACGGCCTCTCCGGCCGGGTCAGGGAGGCCTCGGGCGCCTGGATCGCGATGCACGCGGCCGACGCGGCCGTGGTGCGCCGCACCCGCGAGGCCCAACCGGGCGTCTGGCTCGACTACTTGTGCGCCAAGCTCGCGGCGGTCGGCGCCCCCGACGAGCATCTCGCGCCGCTGCGCCAGGCCCGCGCGTCCGGCCGGACGCGGACGCTGCCGGGGCTGCGGGCCGCGCTGCCCGACCGCGAGATCGTGCCGGGCGACCTGCTCCCGCTGGCCGGGCGCCGGCTCCGCGCGATCTGGACGCCCGGGCACACCCCCGGGCACGTCTGCCTCCACCTGGAGGAGCAGCACCCCTCCCAACTGCCGGGAAACGGACGCCTGTTCAGCGGCGATCACCTGCTGCCGGGGATCACTCCGCACATCGGCCTGTACGAGGACCCCGACGACGACGGGGCCACCGACCCGCTCGGCGACTACCTCGACTCCCTCGAACGCATCGGCCGCCTCGGGGTCGCCGAGGTGCTGCCCGCGCACCAGCACGCCTTCACCGAACCGGGGGCGCGGGTGCGGGAGTTGCTGGCCCACCACGAGGACCGCCTCACCGGGTTGCTGGCGTTGCTGGTCACGCCGCTGACTCCGTGGGAGTTGGCGGAGCGGATGGAGTGGAATCGGCCCTGGGGGCGGATTCCTTATGGGTCTCGGACCATTGCTGTGGCGGAGGCGGAGGCTCATGTGCGGCGGTTGGAGAAGTTGGGGCGTGTGGAGCGCGCCCCTGGGCCCCCGCTCCGCTACCGCGCGATCTGACCTCCCTGGGGGTTGCCCGGGGCCCCGGGGGGTTTGCCCACCCGCCCGCCCGTGCAGGGGGTCGGATGGCCCGGCTCCCTGGGGCTCCGCCCCAGACCCCGAGGGGTTTGCCCACCCGCCCGCCCGTGCGGCGCGTTGAAGGGTCCGGCCCCTGGGGCTCCGCCCCAGACCCCGAGGGGTTTGCCCACCCACCCGCCCGTGCAGCGGGTTGTACCGGCTGAGCCCTGGGGCTGCGCCCCAGACCCCCTGAGGGGCTCCGCCCCTCGAACCCCGGCGGGGGCTCCGC
>NZ_JBIDBD010000051.1:0-20062 GCF_043202815.1 Streptomyces sp. NPDC048111 | reverse complement strand
GCCTAACGCCAGGTCCACTCGCAAGGTAACGCGGGACCTCGCAAGATCCCTCGCAACCTATGCCCGGACTTCGCAGGGTTCAGTGAGACAGGACACGGGCGACGCCGGGACGGGGGACCGCAAGGCCACCGCCATCTGACCTTCCGTCAGATTGAAACGTGTTCTACTCTTGCGCCGTTCCTGGACCGGCGACGGATGAGGGCGTACATGGGCATCGCGATCACGCAAGAGCAGCGGGAGCTCGCCGAGGCGGTGCGCGGTTGGCTGTCGCGGACCGTGCCGGTGGAGAAGGTGCGCGGACTCCTGGACGCGCCGGGGGCCGTCGAAGGCCGCCCGCCGTTCTGGGACGGGCTCGCCGCGCAGGGGCTGCTCGGCATCCACCTCGGTGAGGAGTTCGGCGGCGGCGGGCTGCCCGAACTCGCGGTCGTCCTGGGGGAGGCCGGGCGCGGACTGCTGCCCGGGCCCTATGCGTCCACCGCCCTGGCCGCCGAACTGCTGCGCCGCGCCGGCGGCCACCGCCCCCTGCTCGCGGACCTCGCCGAGGGGCGCAGGACCGCGGCGGTGGCGTTCGGCGCGGGCGGCCTCACCGCCGTGGCGGGCGAGGGCGGCTGGGTCCTGGACGGCACCGCGCCGCCCGTACTGGCCGGAGGCGAGGCCGAGTTGCTGGTCCTCGCGGCCGAGGCGCCCGAGGGCACGCTGTGGCTCGCGGTGGACGCCGCCGCCCTGCGCGTCCGTGCGCAGCCGGGCGCCGATCCGACCCGCCCCACCGCGGAGGTGCGGGCCGAGGGCGCGGTCGTCCCGGCCGGTCGGGTCCTGGACATCGACGGGTCCCTGGTGGGCGACCTGGCGGCGCTGCTGCTGTCCGCCGAGTCCTGCGGCACGGCGGCCCGCGCCCTTCAGATCGCAACCGAACACGCCAAGGTGCGCGAGCAGTTCGGCCGGCTCATCGGACAGTTCCAGGCGGTCAAGCACCTGTGCGCGGACATGCTCGTACGCCTGGAGCAGGCCCGGGCGCTGGTGTGGGACGCGGCCCGCGCCATGGACGAGAGCCCCGGGGTGCGGGGTCTGGCCGCCGCGCTCGCCGCCGCCACGGCGCTGGACGCGGCCTGCTCCTGCGCCAAGGACTGCGTCCAGATCCTCGGCGGCATCGGCTTCACCTGGGAGCACGACGCCCACCTTCATCTGCGCCGCGCGCTGGTCGCCCGCCAGCTCCTCGGCGGCGCGGACACCCACCGGCTGCGGGCCGTGCGGCTGGCCGCCGCCGGTGCCCGGCGCGAGCTGCGCACGGCGCTGCCGCCCGAGGCGGAGGACTTCCGCGGTCCGGCCCGCGCGGCCGTCGAGGTGGCGCGCGGCCTCGATCCGGGCGCGGCCCGCCGGGCCCTCGCCCCCACCGGATACGCGGCCCCGCATCTGCCCGCGCCGTACGGCCTGGGTGCGGGGCCGGTCCAACAGCTCGTCATCCAGGAGGAGTTGCGGCGGGCGGGGGTGGTGCTGAGCGATCTCGGCATCGCCACCTGGGTCATCCCCTCGCTCCTCGCCCACGGCAGCGCCGCCCAGCAGGACCGCTACCTCGGCCCGACCCTGCGGGGCGAACTCCTGTGGTGCCAGCTCTTCTCCGAACCGGGCGCGGGCTCCGACCTCGCCTCGCTGAGCACCCGGGCCGAGCGCACCGGGGACGGCGGCTGGCGCATCACCGGCCAGAAGGTGTGGACGAGCGCCGCGCAGTGGGCCGACCACGGCATCCTGCTGGCCCGCACCGACCCGGCGGCCCCCAAGCACCAGGGGCTCACCTACTTCCTCGTCGACATGAAGCGCACCGAGGGCATCGACATCCGCCCCCTCAAGGAGATCACCGGGGACGCCCTGTTCAACGAGGTGTACTTCGACGGGGCTCTGCTGCCCGCCGACGCCGTGGTCGGCGAGGTGGGCGGCGGCTGGCGGGTGGCACGCACCACGCTCGGCAACGAACGCGTCCACATGGCCGACCAGTTGACCTTCGGCACCGGCCTCGAAGCGCTGATCGCACGGGCCGGTGGACTCGACGGGGCGTACCGGGCGCGGATCGGCGCGCTGGCCGCGGAGGCCCACGCGCTGGCCTGCATCGGGCTGCGCACCACTCTGCAACAGGTGTCGGGCCTTGAGCCCGGCGCGGGGGCCAGTGTGCGCAAGCTCGTCCAGACCCCGCACCAGCAGAAGGTCGCCGAGCTCGCCCTCGAACTGCTTGGCCCCGAGGGAGCCGCCGCCGAGGGCCCGGCCGGACGGGCCGTGCACGGCTTCCTCATGTCACGCTGCCTGACCATCGCGGGCGGCACCACCCAGGTCCAGCTCAATGTCGTCGCCGAGCGCATCCTCGGCCTGCCCCGAGACTGAAGGGTCCCGCTGTCGTGAAGAGTGCGATGAAGAGTTACGTCGTCGGTGTCGGCATGACCAGGTTCGAGAAGCCGGAGTCCCGGGACTGGCAGTACTGGGACATGGCGAAGGAGGCGGGCGGGGCCGCGCTCGCGGACGCGGGCATCGGCTACGACCTGGTCGAGCAGGTCCCCGTCGGCTACTGCTTCCAGGCCTCGACCGCGGGCCAACGGGCGGTCTACGAACTGGGGTTGACGGGCGTGCCGGTCTACAACGTCAACAACAACTGTGCCACCGGGGCGAGCGCGCTGATGCTCGCGCGGCAGTTCGTCGAGGGCGGGACGAGCGACTGCGTGCTCGCGCTCGGCTTCGAGAAGATGAAGCGGGGCGCGCTCGGCGGCGGCTCGGACGGCGGCGACTTCAAGACCTCGCCCGTCGCCCGCCACTACGGGATCATGGCGGCCCGGCACGGCTTCGAGATGACCCCGCCCACCGCCCAGATCTTCGGCAACGCGGCGCGCGAGCACATGGAGCGGTACGGGACGACCGCGGCGCAGCTCGCCGCGGTCGGCGCCAAGAACCACCGGCACTCGGTGAACAACCCCAACGCCCAGTTCCAGCAGGCCTGTTCGGTCGAGGAGGTGCTGGCCGCGAAGACCATCCACCGGCCGCTGACCAAGCTCCAGTGCTCGCCGACCTCGGACGGGGCCGCGGCGGCGGTCGTCGTCTCCGAGCGCTTCGTCGAACGGCACGGGCTCGCGGACCGGGCCGTGGAGATCGCGGGCCAGGCGATGACGACGGACACCGAGGAGTCCTTCGCCTCGGGCAGCTGCATCGACGCGGTCGGGGCGCCGATGTCGCGGGAGGCCGGGCGGCGGGCGTTCGAGCGGGCGGGGCTCGGCATCGAGGACGTCGACGTGATCGAGCTGCACGACTGCTTCTCCATCAACGAGCTGCTCACGTACGAGGCGCTGGGGATGTGCGGGGCGGGGGAGTCGGGCAAGCTCGTCGAATCCGGCGCGACGACGTACGGGGGGCGGTGGGTGGTCAACCCCTCCGGGGGGCTGATCTCGAAGGGGCATCCGCTCGGGGCGACGGGGCTCGCCCAGGCGGCGGAGCTGGTGTGGCAGGTGCGGGGGGTCGCGGGGGTGCGGCAGGTGCCGGGGGCGCGGGTGGGGTTGGCGCACAACATCGGGTTGGGCGGGGCGGCGGTGGTGACGCTGTTCCGGCGCTGAGTCCTCCCCACCCCGCCCCTTCCCGAGACCCTCCGGGGGTGGCAGCCGCCCCGGGCCCCTCTCGGGGGCTGCGCCCCCGAACCCCCCTTTCGCGCCTGAACGGCGCTCGTCCTCAATCGCCGGACGGGCTGAGGTTGCCTGATGCTGCCCAGCACCGGTCCCGCTCAGGGGCGCGAGGAACTGCGCGAGAAGCGACCACGGCCGCACACGAAGGCGGGTTTTGGGGGCGCGGGGAACTGCGCGAGCAAGCGACCACGGTCCGCACGCGGTCGGCGGCCAAGGGGCGCGAGGAACTGCGCGAGAAGCGACCACGGCCCGCACACGAAGGCGGGTTTTGGGGGCGCGGGGAACTGCGCGATCAAGCGGGCACGGTCCGCACCCAGCCGACGGCCCAGGGGCGCGGGGAACTGCGCGAGCAAGGGGGCACGGTCCGCGCGGGGCCGGGGGTGGGGGCGCCCGCCCGCAGGGGTGGGGAAAGGTCTGTAACGGGCGACCGCGCCGTGCGACCATGACCCGCATGGCTCACGCGTCCGCAGACACCCACATATCCGCCCCCACCGCCACCCCCCGCACCTGGCCGGTCGTCCTGGCCGCCTGCGCGGGCCAGTTCCTCGTCGTCCTGGACGTGTCCGTCGTCAACGTCGCGCTCCCCTCCATGCGCACCGGCCTCGGCATGAGCGCCGGCGGACTCCAGTGGGTCGTCAACGCGTACGCCATCGCCTTCGCCGGGTTCATGCTGCTCGGCGGCCGGGCGGGCGACCTCTACGGGCGCAAGCGGATGTTCCTCGTGGGGCTCGGCCTGTTCACCGCGGCGAGCCTGGGCGGCGGCCTCGCCCAGGAGGGCTGGCAGCTGCTCGCCGCCCGGGCCGCGCAGGGGCTCGGCGCCGCGGTGCTCGCCCCGGCCACCCTCACCATCCTGACCGCCGCCGTCCCGGAGGGCGCCGCCCGGACGAAGGCCATCGGCACCTGGGCGGCGGTCGGCGCGGGCGGCGGGGCCGCGGGCGGGCTCGTCGGCGGGGTGCTGACCGACGCGCTGTCGTGGCGCTGGGTGCTGCTCATCAACGTGCCGGTCGGTGCGCTCGTCCTGCTCGGCGCGGCGCTGTGGATCACCGAGTCGCGGGCCGGCGGCCGCAACCGCCTCGACCTGCCCGGCGCCGTCCTCGTCACGGCCGGGCTGGCGATCCTCTCGTACGGCATCGTCCAGACGGAGAAGGGCGGTTGGGGCGCCGCGGGCACCCTGGTCCCGCTGGTCGGCGGCGCGGTCCTGCTGCTGGTGTTCCTGGTGGTCGAGAGCCGCACCGCCGTGCCGCTCATGCCGCTGCGGCTCTTCCGGCTGCGGGCCGTCTCGGCCGCGAACGCCGTGATGTTCGTGTGCGGCTCGGCGATGTTCTGCACCTGGTTCTTCATGACCCTGTACGCGCAGAACGTGCTCGGCTACAGCCCGCTCGGCGCGGGCCTCGCGCTGATCCCGAGCTCGCTCAGCGTGGTGTTCGGCTCGAAGCTGGCGCCGCGCCTGATGCCGCGGACGGGGGCGCGCAACCTCACCGTGCTCGGCGTGCTGGTGACCGCCGCCGGGTTCGGCTGGCAGTCCACGATGCGGGCGGACGACCCGTACTGGATGTCCATCCTGGTGCCGGGCGTCCTCATGATGACCGGCGCCGGTCTGGCCACGACTCCCCTTGCCGCGCTGGCCACTTCGGGAGCCGCGCCCGGCGAGGCGGGGCTGGTGTCCGGCCTGATCAACACGTCCCGCACGATGGGCGGCGCGCTGGGGCTCGCCGTGCTGTCCACGGTCGCCGCGACCCGGACCGGGGCGGTCCAGAGCGCCGAGCACCTCACCGCCGGCTACGCGCTCGCCTTCCGTGTCGGCGGGATCGTCCTGCTCGGCAGCGTGCTGCTCGCGCTGGTGTGGCTGCCCCGGGCGACGGGCCCCGCCCGGCGCGCCTGAGCGGGCCGGGTCACAGCCAGCCCTGCTGGCGGGCCGAGCGCACCGCCTCCATGCGGTTGCGGGTGCCGGTCTTGCCGATCGCGGAGGACAGGTAGTTGCGGACCGTCGACTCCGACAGATGCAGTTTGCCCGCGATGTCGGAGACGGTGGCCCCGTCCACCGACGCGTTCAGGACATCGCGTTCCCGGGCGGTCAGCGGACTCGGCCCCGCGCTGAGGGCGGCGGCCGCGAGCGCCGGGTCGATGACCGTCTCGCCGCGCAGTGCCCGGCGGATGGCCTCGGCGAGGTCCTCCACGGGCCCGTCCTTCACCAGGAACCCGGCGGCCCCCGCCTCCATCGCACGCCGCAGATAGCCGGGCCGTCCGAAGGTGGTCAGGATCAGCACCCGGCACTCCGGCACCTCCTCGCGCAGCTCCGCGGCGGCGTCGAGCCCGCTCTTGCCCGGGAGTTCGATGTCGAGCAGCGCCACGTCCGGCCGCGACACCAGCGCCTCGGGGACGATCCGGTCGCCCGCGGCCACCTGCGCGACGACCTCCATGTCCTCCTCCAGACCGAGCAGCAGGGCGAGCGCGCCGCGCATCATCCCCTGGTCCTCGGCGAGGAGGACGCGTACGGCTTTGGCGGCGCGGTGATCCTGGGGCATCTCGTCCATGGGGTCAGGCTACGGGCTGACGGACCGGTGCCGGGGCACGGGCCCGGGCGCCCTACTGGTGCTCGGGGGCGCCGGCCAGTTCGGCGTCGAGGGCCGAGTCCGCAGGGTCCACGGGCAGTTCCGCGCTCACCCGGAAGCCCGTGCGGGGGGCGGGGCCCGTGGTCAGGGAGCCGCCCGCCGCGGCGAGGCGTTCGGTCAGGCCCTTGAGGCCGTTGCCGCCGATGCGCGGGGTGGGGGCGGGCTCGGCGGGGGCGCCCCTGCCGTTGTCGGTGACCGTGAGGGTGACGCGCTCCGCGCTGCCGTCCACCACGATCTCGCAGCGGGTCGCGGCGCTGTGCCGCACCACATTGGTGACGGCCTCGCGGACGACCCAGCCGAGCAGCGCCTCGGCCTGCGCGGGCAGCGGCGGCCCCGACTGGCGTACCACCGGCTCGACTTCGGCGGCGCTCAGCGCCGAGCGGGCCCGGTCGAGTTCGGTGGCCAGGCTGCCCTCGCGGTAGCCGGTGACGGCCTCGCGGATCTCGGTGAGGGCCTGGCGGCCGACCGACTCGATGTCGGCTACCTGGCCGAGGGCCGCGTCCAGGTCGCGCGGGGCGATGCGGCGGGCGGCCTCCGACTTGACCACGATCACGGACAGGGTGTGGCCGAGCAGGTCGTGCAGATCGCGGGAGAAGCGCAGCCGCTCCTTCTCCACCGCGGTGCGCGCCAACTCCTGCCGGGTGTCGCGCAGTTCACGTACCGTCTCGGAGAGCGAGAGCAGCGCCGCGATCACCATGCCGGACAGGAACGTCCCGTACGCGATGGTCATGTTGTCCCACGGGTCGCCGGTCTTGACCCCCGAGATGACGCCCACCGAACCGGCGAGGGTGATGATCACGACCCCGAGCCGTTTGTCCCGCAGCACCGCTCCGCAGGTCAGTGAGAGCAGCGGGAAGAACAGCAGCCAGACCCCGCCGTAGCCGAGCCCGAGCGCGTAGGTGACCGCGGCCAGCGCGCCGAGCAGGACCAGGGTCGAGCGCGCGGCGCGCCGCCGCTTGTCGAAGGCGCGGAAGGCGACCAGGGCGTACAGGACGGCGAAGGCGAGGATGCCGAGCCCGCCGAGCACGGGCTCGGCCACCTCTCCCTTGGCCACGTCGATGGCGGCGCCGGTCCCCATGAGCAGCCAGGGCAGGAAGGTGTAGCCGTTGGCCGGCGGGCCGGGGAACTCGTCGGCCTTCGCGCCCCGCGGGGGCAGCTTCGGCAGCAGTGATGGCATCGCGTTCTCCCCGTGCTGGTGGTGCATGACGTCCCCGGTCCCGGTGTCCGGGGCTCACGCGGTCCGCGCGGACCGACGGTAGGAGACCACGGCGTAGCCGCCGAAGGCCACCAGCCAGAGGGCCATCGAGACGAGGGTGACGATGCCCGGGGCGTGGCCCTGCGAGGTGGCCCAGCCGAGGTCGGCGAAGCGGTGCGTCGGAGTGTACTCGGCGATCTTGCGCAGCCAGCCGGGGAAGGCGGCGACCGGGAACCACAGGCCGCCGAGGATCGCGAGGCCCATCAGACAGGCCACGTTGACCACCCCGGTGGCCTGCGCGGACAGCCGGTAGCCGTTGCCGAGGCCGAGCATGGTGAAGGGCAGCGCCCCGATCCACAGGAACAGCGTGAGCGCGAGCCACTGCCAGACGGCCAGGTGCACCCCGTTGATCAGCGCGCCGGACAGGAGCACCGCGAGGATGCCCGGCAGCACGGTCACCGAGCCGCTGATCGCCCGGCCGGTCACCACCCGGGTCGGCGGGAGCGGGGCGATCCGCATCTGCCGCAGCCAGCCGATCGCCTTGTCGGAGGCGACGCCGGTGCCGGTGCCGAGGGCCGCGCCGAGCGCGCCGTAGGCGGCCATGCCGACCATCGAGGACACCTTCCACTCGGCGTCACCGCCCTGGCCCCCGCCGATGTTGGTGAAGAGGAGGTACATGAGGACCGGCATCCCGATGCCGAAGGTCACGAACGAGGCGTCCCGCAGGGTGCGGCGCATCTCCAGCTTGATGTACTCGAACATCAGACGGTCTCGCTTTCGCGTGCGGTGAGGGAGAGGAAGGCGTCTTCGAGGCTGGCGGGCGCCACTTCCAGGCGGCGTACCGCGCCCATCGCGGCGAGCGCGACCACGGTGGCGTCCGAGTCGTCCGTGCGCAGCCGGGCCCGGTCGCCGTGGATCTCGACGGTGACGACACCCGGCAGCAGCGAGAGCCCCTCGCCGGCCATGCCCGCGAGGTCGAAGGAGACCAGGCTGCCGCCGGCCGCCCGCTTGATGGTCTCGCCGGGCCCGTCGGCGACGATGCGGCCCTGGTCGATGACGACGATGCGGTCCGCGTTGTCGTCGGCCTCTTCGAGGTAGTGGGTGGAGAACATGACCGTGTTGCCCCGGCCGGCGTAGGTGCGCATCGACTCCCAGAACGCGCGGCGCGCCTCCACGTCGAGGGCGGCCGTCGGCTCGTCCAGGAGCAGCAGCTCGGGGTTGCCCGCGAGCGCCATGGCGAACCGCACCCGCTGGGTCTGGCCGCCGGAGAGCTTGTCCACCCGGCGGTCGGCGAAGTCGGTGAGCCCGGCGAGCGCGAGCGCCTCGGCGACCGGCATCGGCTCCGGGTACATGCTGCCGATGAAGAACACCAGCTCCCGCACGGTCACCCGGGGAATCGGCTGGCCCTCCTGGAGCATCGCGCCCACCAGGCCCGCCCGTACCGCCTGCTCCGGGGTGCGCCCGAAGATCCGGACCTCGCCCTCGTCGGGCTCGTTCAGGCCGAGCAGCAGGCTGATGGTGGTGGACTTGCCGGCCCCGTTGCGCCCGAGCAGGGCCACGGTCTCGCCGCGCCCGATGCCGAGCTCCGCGCCGTTGACCGCCCGGACCGCCCCGTAGGACTTGACCACCCCGCTGAAGCGGACCGCGGTGGCGCTCTGTGTCGTCGTCTGCGTCATGTCCTTCACGCTACGGAGCGCGAGGGGGGCCGCCCCAGATGCGCATGTACGGAGCCGGCCAGGACAAATGTCCTGGGCACCCCCGCCGAAAGTGGCACGGGGCGCCTCCGTCAGGTGATCTGACGCAGCGTCAGAAGGCTTCACAACTGCCGGACCGTGCGCTATACCTGGGGGCCATCGGCCTAGAACGCGTTCTAGAACCGGCCCGCCGCCCGGCGGGTCCGCTCCGGACGGGTCCCGGGCCGGCCCAGGACGACCTCGGTGGGGCCGACGGTGCGGACGGCCGCACCGAGGTCTTCTCCCCGTGTCCGCACACCGCTCAAGGAGCAGCGTCCCCATGCCCATTGATGCCGCGAAGGCCCTCGCCGCCGAGCCCCGCTCCACCGAGATCACCTGGGACCACAAGGACGTCCAGCTCTACCACCTGGGGCTCGGCGCCGGCACCTTCCCCGGCAGGCGGAGCCCCGCCACCGACCCGGACGAGCTGCGTTACACCCTGGAGTCCCGGCTGCACGTGCTGCCCTCCTTCGCCACCGTCGCGGGCGCCGGCATGGGCGTGGTCGGCGGGCTCTCCGCGCCCGGCATCGAGGTGGATCTGGCCGCGGTGCTGCACGGCGGCCAGGCCATCACCGTGCACCGGCCCATCCCGGTGGGCGGCACGGCCACCTCCACCTCGAAGGTCGCCGCCGTCTACGACAAGGGCAAGGCCGCCATCCTGGTCCTGCGCACGGAGGCCGCCGACGCCGAGGGCCCGCTGTGGACCAGCGACGCGCAGATCTTCGTACGCGGCGAGGGCGGCTTCGGCGGGGACCGGGGGCCCTCCGCCCGCGCCGAGCAGCCCGACCGCGCGCCGGACCAGGTCGTGGAGCGCCCCGTCCGCGAGGAACAGGCCCTGCTCTACCGCCTGTCGGGGGACTGGAACCCGCTGCACGCCGACCCCGACTTCGCCAAGCTGGCCGGCTTCGAGCGGCCGATCCTGCACGGGCTGTGCACCTACGGGATGACCCTGAAGGCGGTCGTGGACACGCTCCTGGGCGGCGACGTCACCCGGGTCCGCTCCTACACCACCCGCTTCACCGGTGTGGTCTTCCCGGGCGAGACCCTGCGCATCCGGATGTGGTCGGGGCCGGGCCGCGTCCAGGTGGCGGTGACGGCCGTCGAGCGGGACGACGCGCCGGTCCTGTCCGACACGGTCGTCGAGCACAACTGAGTCTTCTTTTCCGGTACTTGAGGGGAACCCGAGGGGAGCCGCACCATGCGCGCAGCCGTACTGCACGAGATAGGCCAGGACAAGCTCGACGTGGTCGACGACGTGGAGGCGACCGGCTTCGGCCCCGGCAAGGTCAAGCTCCGCGTCCGCGCCACCGGCCTGTGCCACTCCGACCTCTCGGCGATGAGCGGCGTACTGCCGCAGCCCGCGCCGTTCGTGCCCGGCCACGAGGGGGCCGGCGAGGTCATCGACGTCGGGGACGGGGTGAGCGGGCTCCAGCAGGGCGACCGGGTCCTGATGTGCTGGCTGCCGGCGTGCGGGGCGTGCCCGTCGTGCCGGCGCGGACAGACCCAGCTGTGCCTGGCCGGGTTCATGAACGCCGGCACGCCCAACTTCCGCCGGGCCGGGGGCGATGTGTTCGGCTTCGCGGGCACCGGCACCTTCGCCGAGGAGGTCGTCGTCGCGGCCGGCTGCGCGGTGCCGATCCCCGACGACGTGCCGTACGAGATCGCCGCCCTGATCGGCTGCGGGGTGACCACCGGGCTCGGGGCCGCCATCAACACCGCGAAGGTGGAGGCGGGTTCGTCGGTCGCGGTCATCGGCTGCGGAGGCGTGGGCATCTCCACCATCCAGGGCGCCCGGGTGCAGGGCGCGGCGCAGATCGTCGCCGTCGATCCGGTGGCCTCCCGGCGCGAGGCGGCGCTCCGGTTCGGCGCCACCGAGGCGGTCTCGCCCGAGGAGTTCGCCGACGCCAGGCAGCGGATCACCGCGGGCGAGGGCTTCGACTACGTCTTCGAGGTGGTCGGCCGCTCCGCGACCGCGCGCACCGCCTACGAGAACACCCGGCGCGGCGGCACCCTGTGCGTGGTCGGAGCGGGCGCCATGGACGACTTCTTCCAGGTCAACATGTTCGAGCTGTTCTTCGACGAGAAGCGCATCCTGCCGTCGATGTACGGCGGCGGCGATGTGCTGCGCTCCTACGAGCGGGCCATCGCGCTGTGGCGGGCGGGCCGCATCGACCTGGAGGGCCTGATCACCCACCGGGTGCAGCTCGCCGGGATCAACGACGCGCTCGACCAGATGCGCAGCGGCGAGGCCCTGCGCACCTGCATCGAGATCTGACCCGCCCCCCTGTCCGCCCGTGCGAGAGGATCCAACCGGCATGGCAGCACTGCCACTTGAAGGTCTGTCCGCGATCGTCACCGGGGCCGGGCGCGGGCTCGGCCGGGCCGAGGCGCTCGAACTCGCCCGGCTCGGGGCGTCCGTGGTCGTCAACGACTTCGGACAGCCGGGCCGCGACGGCTCGGGCAAGGCCTCGGCGGGCCCCGCCGAAGAGGTCGCCACCGAGATCCGGGCGGCCGGCGGCCGGGCGACCGTGCACACCGGCGACGTCGCCGACCACCAACAGGCCCGCGAATTGGTCCAGTTGGCGATCGACACGTACGGCAAACTGGACATCCTGGTCAACAACGCGGGCATCCTGCGGGACCGGATGATCTTCTCGATGAGTGAGGCCGAGTGGGACTCGGTGATCCACGTGCACCTCAAGGGGCACTTCAACACCACCCACTTCGCCGCCGCCCACTGGCGCGAGCGCTCGAAGGCGGCGGGCGGCCCGGTCTACGGGCGCATCGTCAACACCTCCTCGGAGGCCTTCCTCGCCGGTTCGGCGGGCCAGCCCAACTACGCGGCGGCCAAGGGCGGCATCGTCGGGCTCACCACCTCGACGGCGCTCGCGCTCGGCAAGTACGGCGTCACCGCCAACGCGATCTGCCCGCGGGCCCGCACCCGGATGACCGAGGACGTCTTCCAGGGGTTCCAGGAACCGGCGGAGGGCCGGCTCGACCCGCTGGCGCCCGAGCACGTCTCACCGCTCGTCGGCTATCTGGCCTCACCGGCCGCGGCCCGGGTCAACGGGCAGCTCCTGGTGGTGCACGGCGGCATGGTGGCGATCGTGGAACGGCCCCGGGTGGCCGCCAAGTTCGACACCGCCAAGGAGGTCTTCTCGTACGAGGAGCTCGACGAGCTGATCTCGCCCTACTACGAGGGCAGGCCCGCGCACGAGACCTTCGCCGCGGCGGAGGTGCTCGGGCTCAAGCGGGGCTGACCGGGCGCAGGGGAAGCGGAAGGCCCCCGGGGCGCACACCCCGGGGGCCTTCGGCCGAGCGGCGGGTCAGGCGCTGGTGCCCGACTCCTCACGCCGGTGGCGTCCGTGCGGCGGCGTCATCGAGTCCTCGGTCGAGGCGGCTCCGCCCCGGTGCCGTCCCGCGCTGTCGGTCTCCGTCTCCTGCGGACGGATGTCGGTCTGGTTGGACATGAGCTGTGGTCACCCCGTGGTCGTCTCTTGCGTTCTGCTCTTGCGTTCTGCTTCGTACGGCGGGCCGATTCTAACGATCTTCCGGGGTGGCCCGACGGCCGGTCAGAGGCGCCTGTCCGAGCGGCACGGGCCGGGCCGGGGCGGGCGGCGCGGGGGTGGGCGCAGCGGCCGGGGGCGCGGGCTCGGGGTCCCGCGGCGCGGGCAGGTCGAACAGCGCGCACGGGCTCGTGTCGGTGACGTACGGAAGCCTGAGCACCCCTTCGGGCGTCCACAGCCCGGCCCCCGTCAACCAGCCCTGGGGAGCGGCCAGTTGGTGCAGATGACGGCCGGCCGGACGCCAGACGCCGACCCAGCTGCCGCCGGCCGCGTCGATGCGCAGGGCCACCGCGCAGGACTCCGGCATCAGGACCTGGCCCGGCTGTACGGCGAACGGCGTCACGGCCGCGTCCGGCAGGCGCAGGCACTCGGGGAAGCGCACCGGGAGCGCCGAGCCGAGCACGCCCCAGCCGAGCCGGTCGTGGCCCGGGGCGTCGGAGCGGATCAGCAGCAGGCCGCTGTCGGCGTCCGCGAGCAGCAGCCGGTCGTCGCTGTCCTCGGTGATCTGGAGCAGCTCGGTCACCTCGCCGCCGCGCTCCAGGTCGACGGTGACCGTCTTGGTGCGGCCGTCGAGCTCGCGGTCAAGGGCCAGCATCCGGCCGGTGCGGTCGAGCCAGACCCCGCCCGAGCAGCGCCCCTTGAGCCGCGTCACCAGCTCGGGTCCGAACGCGCCGCCCGCCACCAGCCACAGGGCACTCGATTCGGGCCCCGCCGCGAGCGCGTAGGCGCAGCTGCCGTCCGGGGACGGCGGGAGCAGGACGAGCGGGTCCGGCCCGGCCTCGACCGCGCCCAGCGGCAGCTCGCCGGTGGCGGGTCCGGTCGGGTAGAGCAGGGCGAAGGAGTGCCGGTCGGCGACCCGGCGCTGGATGAGCACCCGGCCGTCCGCCATGGGCAGCACGCCGGTGCCGGGCTCCTCCGGCTGGTTGCCGGGCAGCGGCACCGCGTACGGCTCGGGGCCGTCGAGCGTCCAGCGCTCCGGGAACCAGGCCGCCTCCCTGCTGTCACGCACCAGCCGTGCGGCGTACGCGCCGTTCGCGGTGATCGCGAATCCCGTACCCCCGACCGCGCCGCCCCCGGCAGCGGTCTCGATGGCCAAAGCCGTCATCAGATGGCTCACCTCCGGCCACCGAAGCTAGTTTTCGCACTTCCAGCCGAACAACACGAGACCACCGGCTTCACACCAAAGGGTGGCTGTCGGGCCATTCGCCCGTCCGGGGCGCGGCGGGTGTGCAGGAACGGTTCCACCACGGGCTATGTAAGGTTAGGCGTACCTAAGCCGCACCTGGCCGGATCCTTTCGGCCGGCGGCCGCCCGTGGAACCCCCGCCGTACAGGAGCCCGAGATGTCCCTACGCCGCCGCGGCACCGCCGCCGCAGCCCTCGCCGTGGCCGCCGGGCTCTCGCTCGCGGCCTGCACAAGCAGCGACGGCGGGAGCGGCGCGGCCTCCTCCGCCGCCTCGGGCAAGGCGGACTCCGGCGGCAAGAAGTCCGTCGCCCAGGGCGGCAAGGACTTCGCCGCGGCGGCGGACCGTACGGCGAAGATGGGCACCGACGCGCGGCCCGGGCAGTACCCGCGCACCATCCACCACGCCATGGGCGCCACCGAACTCACCGCGCGGCCCCAGCGCGTCGTCGTCCTCGACGTCGGAGAGTTCGACAACGCCGTGTCGCTCGGCGTCAAGCCCGTCGGCTACGCCCCGACCGAGGGCGACGAGGGCATCCCCGGCTATCTGAAGAAGGACGCGGGCGACCCCAAGAGCGTCGGCACGATCAACAGCCTCAACCTGGAGGCCATCGCCGCGCTCAAGCCCGACCTCATCCTCGGCAGCCAACTGCGCGCCGCAGACAAGTACAAGGAACTCTCCAAGATCGCCCCCACGGTCTTCTCGATCCGCCCCGGCTTCCCCTGGAAGCAGAACTACCTCCTGAACGCCGCCGCCCTCGACAAGAGCGCCGAGGCGAAGGCGAAGCTCGCCGCGTACGACGCCAAGGCCAAGGCGCTCGGCGCGGACCTCGGTGCCGACAAGCCCACCGTGACGATGCTCCGCTACATGCCGGGCAAGGTCCGCCTCTACGCCAGGGCCTCCTTCATCGGCACCATCCTCGACGACGCCGGCATCCCGCGCCCCAAGAACCAGCAGGTCGTGGATCTGGCCACCGAGGTCGGCCCCGAGACCATCGACCAGGCCGACGCCGACTGGATCTTCACCGGCGTCTACGGCGACCCCAAGAAGTCCAAGCGGGACAGCGCCGAGTCGAACCCGCTGTGGAAGAACCTGAAGGCCGTCAAGGCCGGGCGGGCCAAGGACGTCAAGGACGAGACCTGGTACCTCGGTCTCGGCGTCACCGCCGCCGACTCCGTCCTCGACGATCTGCGCGGCTTCGTCGTCAAGAAGTAGCGACCGGCGGCCGACCTGCGGGGTGCGCGGCGCAGGTAACCTGTCTGCGTGCCCCGTCTGTCTGAAGTCATCGCCGCCCTCGACGCCCTCTGGCCGCCCGAGCGGGCCGAGGGATGGGACGCCGTCGGCACCGTCTGCGGCGACCCCGATGCCGAAATCCGCCGGGTCCTGTTCGCCGTCGACCCCGTCCAGGAGATCGCCGACGAGGCCCTCAAGCTGGGCGCCGACCTGATCGTGACCCACCACCCGCTCTACCTGCGCGGCACCACCACGGTGGCCGCCGGGCACTTCAAGGGCCGCGTGGTGCACACCCTGATCAAGCACGACATCGCGCTGCACGTCGCGCACACCAACGCCGACACCGCCGACCCCGGCGTGAGCGACGCCCTCGCCGGCGCGCTCGGCCTGCGCGTCACGGCGCCCCTGGTGCCCGACGCCACCGACCCGGCGGGCCGCCGCGGCCTCGGCCGCATCTGCGAGCTCGACCACCCGATGACGCTGCGCGCGTTCGGCGCGCACGCCGCCGCCCGCCTGCCCGCCACCGCGCAGGGCATCCGCGTGGCGGGCGACCCCGACGCGCTGGTCAAGACCGTCGCGGTCAGCGGCGGCTCGGGCGACAGCCTCTTCGACGCCGTCCGCACCGCGGGCGCCGACGTCTTCCTCACCGCCGACCTGCGCCACCACCCGGTGTCCGAGGTCGTCCAGCACGGACCGCTCGGCCTGGTCGACGCCGCGCACTGGGCCACCGAGTGGCCCTGGTGCGAGCAGGCAGCCGCCCAGCTCGACGAGATCTCCGACCGCCACGGCTGGGACCTGAGGGTCCACGTCTCGAAGACGGTCACCGACCCGTGGTCCGCCCACCACCTCTCCCCTTCTATTGATGGAGCCCCCAACTGAACGCCGCGCCCGCCGACCAGATCCGCCTCCTCGACGTACAGGCGCTGGACGTCCGCCTGTCCCAGCTCGCCCACAAGCGCAAGTCGCTGCCCGAGCACGCCGAGATCGAATCGCTGAACAAGGACCTCACGCAGCTGCGCGACCTGCTCGTCGCCTCGCAGACCGAGGAGAGCGACACCGCCCGTGAGCAGACCAAGGCCGAGCAGGACGTGGACCAGGTGCGCCAGCGCGCCACCCGCGACCAGCAGCGCCTGGACTCCGGCGCGGTCTCCTCGCCCAAGGACCTGGAGAGCCTCCAGCGCGAGATCGTCTCGCTCGCCAAGCGCCAGGGCGACCTGGAGGACGTCGTCCTCGAAGTGATGGAGCGCCGCGAGGCCGCCCAGGAGCGGGCCGCCGAGCTGACCGAGCGAGTCTCCTCCGTGCAGGCCAAGGCCGACGACGCGACGGCCCGTCGCGACGCGGCGCTGGCCGAGCTCGACGCCGAGGCCGCCTCGGTCACCAAGGAGCGCGAGATCGTCGCCGGGTCCGTCCCGGCCGACCTGCTCAAGCTGTACGACAAGCTGCGCGAGCAGCAGGGCGGGGTGGGCGCCGCCCGCCTCTACCAGCGCCGCTGCGAGGGCTGCCGCCTGGAGCTCAACATCACCGAGGTCAACGAGGTCAAGGCAGCCGCTCCCGACGCGGTGCTGCGCTGCGAGAACTGCCGCCGCATCCTGGTGCGCACCTCGGAATCGGGTCTGTAAGTGCCTGACGCGGTACGGGAGTTCGTCGTCGAGGCCGACGGCGGCTCCCGCGGCAACCCCGGTCCGGCGGGCTACGGCGCCGTCGTCCTCGACCCGGCGACGGGCGAGACGCTCGCCGAGGCCGCCGAGTACATCGGCGTCGCCACCAACAACGTCGCCGAGTACAAGGGGCTCATCGCGGGGCTGCGCGCCGCGCGGCAGCTCGACCCGGCGGCGCGGGTGCGGGTGCGCATGGACTCCAAGCTCGTCGTCGAGCAGATGTCGGGGCGCTGGAAGATCAAGCACCCCGACATGAAGCCGCTCGCCGCCGAGGCGGGGCGCGTCCTGCCGCCCTCGCAGGTGTCGTACGAGTGGATCCCGCGCGAGCGCAACAAGCACGCCGACCGGCTCGCCAACGAGGCGATGGACGCGGGCAGGCGCGGCAGGCAGTGGGAGCCGTCGGCCTCCACGGCCGAGCTGTCCGCCGGGCGGCCCTCCGCCGGGCCGTCCCTCGCCGGACCCGCCGCCGGCGGTCCTGCCGCCGGCACCGACGCGCGTGCGGCCCGGGTGGTCGGCGACGCCGCGGCGGGCGCGGCCCGGGCGCGGGCGGCGCTCGCGGCCTCGGCCCCGGCCTCCGTGCGGGGCGGGCGGCCTGCCGAGGGACCCGCGGGCGCGGGCTCTGCTTCCGTACGGGCCGTGCGGGACGAGCCCGTTGAGGCGGCGCCGACCGTGGGGTGGGGTGCCTCCGCGGATCTCGGGGCGCCCGCCACGTTCGTCCTGCTGCGGCACGGCGAGACGGCGCTCACGCCCCAGAAGCGGTTCTCCGGCAGCGGCGGGGGAGACCCCGAGCTCTCGGCCGTCGGACGCGACCAGGCCGAGCGGGCCGCCGCGGCGTTCGCCGCGCGCGGCACGGTCGAGGTGATCGTCTCGTCCCCGCTGCGGCGGTGCCGCGAGACGGCGGCGGCGGTGGCCGCCCGTCTCGGACTCGACGTCCACATCGAACAAGGCCTGCGCGAAACGGACTTCGGAGCATGGGAGGGGCTCACCTTCGCCGAGGTCCGCGAGCGCCACCCCGAGGACCTCGACGCCTGGCTCGGCTCCGCGAAGGCCGCCCCGACGGGCGGCGGCGAGAGCTTCGCCGCGGTGGCCCGCCGGGTCGCCGCGGCCCGGGACCGGCTGATCGCCGCCCACCCGCGGCGCACGGTGCTGGCGGTGACCCATGTGACCCCGATCAAGACGCTGGTCAGGCTGGCCCTGGGGGCGCCGCCCGAGTCGCTGTTCCGGATGGAGCTGTCGGCGGCCTCGGTCTCGGAGGTGGCGTACTACGCGGACGGCAACGCCTCGGTGCGGGTGCTGAACGACACGGGGCATCTGCGGTAGGGCCGGTGGGACGGGGGCGGGCCGGCTCGGGTGCGCCCGGCTCGGGTCGGCCCTACCGGGTGCGCCCGGGTGGTGTGGGCGCGGACGGCTGGGCGGCGCGGCTCAACTGGGCTGGTGGCGGCGGGAGTTCAGCCCCGCAGCGCCGCCGCCTCGCGGGCCAGGGACTCCACCCGGGACCAGTCGCGGGCGGTGAGGGCGTCGGCGGGGAGCATCCATGTGCCGCCCACGCAGCCGACGTTGGGCAGGGCCAGGTACGAGGGCGCCGAGGCGAGCGAGATGCCGCCGGTCGGGCAGAACCTCGCTCGGGGGAGCGGGCCCGCCAGGGACTTCAGATAGGCGGTGCCGCCCGCTGCCTGCGCCGGGAAGAACTTCATCTCGCGCACGCCCTGTTCGAGCAGCGCCACCACCTCGGACGTGGTGGAGACCCCGGGCAGGAACGGCACGCCCGAGCCCTTCATCGCGTCCAGCAGCGCGGGCGTCCAGCCCGGGCTCACCAGGAAGCGCGCCCCCGCGCCCACCGCGTCGGCGACCGCGTCCGGGGTCAGGACCGTGCCCGCCCCGACCACCGCGTCCGGCACCTGCGCGGCGATCGCCCGGATCGCGTCCAGGGCGGCCGGGGTGCGCAGGGTCACCTCGATGGCCGGGAGCCCCCCGGCCACCAGCGCCCGCGCGAGCGGCACCGCGTCGGCCGCGTCGTCGATGACCACGACGGGGACGACGGGGGCGAGGTCCAGGACGGAGGGTGTGGCGGGGGAGGGCACGGCGGAGGGCGTCATGCGGCCATCCTGCCGGGGGTGCGCGAAGCTTGCAACGAGTGTTGCATATGCTGCAACGCCTCGGCTTGAGGGGTGGGCTTCCGTGGATCCCGCGGGGGTGGGGGATCCCGCGGTGGTGGGGGATCCCGCGGTGGTGGGGGCTAGTGGATCTGGGTCACCACGACGTCCAGGGACCAGGCGCGGCCGGGCTTGGCGGGCGGCTCGGCCTCGACCACGTACCCGAGGCCCCGCAGGGTCTCGACGAGTTCGGCCGGGTCGGCGGGGGCCGCCCCGGCGGTGAGCAGGTCGCGGACGATCCGGCCCTTCGTCGCCTTGTTGAAGTGGCTGACGACCGAGCGCTTCTCCACGCCGTCCACGAGCTGGGAGTGCAGTACCCGCACCGTGGCCGTGCGGTCCGCGACGGCGCCCTTCGGCTTCCAGGCGGCGGCGTACGCGGAGGAGCGCAGGTCGAGGACGAGGCCGGCGCCGGCGGCCTCGGTCATGACCGGGTCCATCACGGTCCGCCAGTACGCGCCGAGTGCGCCGAGGCCGGGCAGCTTCACGCCCATCGAGCAGCGGTAGGACGGGATCCGGTCGCCGGTGTGCACGGCGCCCCACAGCCCGGAGAAGACCAGCAGGGACTTCGCGGCCCTGCGCTTCGCGGCCGGGTCCAGGGTCGCGAGGTCGAGGGCGTCGTACAGGACGCCGGTGTAGATCTCGCCCGCGGGGCGGGTGCCCGCGGTGCGCAGCTCGACGTTCTTGGCGACCTCGCCTCGCAGGCCCTCGCTGAGGCCGAGCACCTCGCGCGCCTTCTCCTCGTCCGCCGTGCACAGGTCGACGAGCTCGTCCAGGACGGCCGCGCGGGGGGCGGCGAGACCCGGGAGCGACAGCGACTCCGCCTTCAGCGGGGCCCCTCGGCCTGAGGGGGCCTTTCCTTCTGAGGGGGGTAGCAGGACCAGCACGGGGTCTCCTTTTGTGCGTACGTAAAGGGGGTGCGGCCCCTCGCACCCCACCCTAAGGGGGCTGCGGCCCGGGGCTGCGCCCCAGACCCCCGGGGGGTTTACGGGCCCGGCTCCCTGGGGCTCCGCCCCAGACCCCGGCGGGTTTGCCCACCCGCCCGCCCGTGCAGCGGGTTGACCCGGCTGAGCCCTGGAGCT
>NZ_JBIDBD010000050.1:0-23870 GCF_043202815.1 Streptomyces sp. NPDC048111 | reverse complement strand
GCCGTTCAGGCGCGAAGGGGGGTCCGGGGGCGCAGCCCCCGAAAAGGGGTGCAGGGGGCGGAGCCCCCGCCGGGGTTCGAGGGGCGGAGCCCCTCGGGGGGTCTGGGGCGGAGCCCCAGGGGCCGGGCCTATCCGACCCCTGTTACGGGCGGGCGGGTGGGCAAACCCGCCGGGGTTCGAGGGGCGGAGCCCCTCGGGGGGTCTGGGGCGCAGCCCCAGGGCCCGGGCCTATCCAGCCCCCTGCACGGGCGGGCGGGTGGGCAAGCGCCCTCGGGGTCTGGGGCGGAGCCCCAGGGGCCGGGCCTATCCAGCCCGCTGCACGGGCGGGCGGGTGGGCAAGCGTCCTCGGGGTCTGGGGCGGAGCCCCAGGGGCTCAGGCGATGCGACGGGCCGCACGGGCGGGTGGGCAAGCACACCCGGGGTCCGGGGCGGAGCCCCGAGGGGGCCGGGGTCCCCCGAACGCACCGTCTGCCGCGCCCCGCCACACCCCTCCGTGACACCGTGTCGATACTGCCGTCACCGCCGACCCCGGGAGCCCGTCATGGCAGATCTGCAGGACGACCCCCAGACCACCTCGGCGGTCGGCGAACTCGACCCGCCGACCCCCGCACCCGCACCCCCCGCCCCCGCCCCCCCGGACCCGAGCGGCACCGCCCCCGCCCTCGAGGACGAGGACCACCTGGGCCGGGCCCGTACCCTGCTCGCCGCCCACCCCGTGGCGGACGGGCACAACACCCTGGCCAAGGCCCTCGCCCAGATCCCCTGGCACGACCTGGAGGTCGGTGAGAGCTCCCTGGACACCGACCTCCCGCGGCTGCGGGCCGGCGGCGTGGGCGCCCAGTTCTGGGCGCTGACGACCGAGGCCGGGTGCCCGGACCCGGCGGGCGCCACCCTGGAACGCCTGGACCGGATCCGCTCGCTGATCGCCGCGTGCCCGGAGTGGCTGCGCCTCGCCCTGACCGCCGGAGACCTCGCCGACGCCCGCAACTGCGGCCGCATCGCCTCCTTCCTCGGCCCCGTCGCCGCCCGCGCCATCGGCAACTCGCTCGGCACCCTGCGGGCGTACCACATGCTCGGGGTACGGGCCCTCGCCCTGACGCCGGGCACCCCCTGGACCGAGCCGGCCCTGTCCCGCTTCGGCCTGGAAGTGGTGCGCGAGTGCAACCGGCTCGGGATACTGCTCGACCTCTCCGGCGCCGCCCCCGCCACCTGGCGCCGCACCATCGACTCCTCGAAGGCCCCCGCACTGCTCTCGCGCTCGGCCGCGGCCTCCCTCACCCCGCACCCCCTGAACGCCTCCGACGACCTGCTCGCCGCGGTCGGCGAACACGGCGGGGTCTGTCTGGTGAGCTTCGCCCCGGACCAGATCGAGCGGGGCGGCCCGGCCGTCTCCGTACGCGATGTGGCCGACCACATCGAGCGGGTGCGCGACGTGGCCGGGCCCGCCCACGTGGGGCTCTCCGGAACGTACGGTCTGATCACCGGCGCACCCCGCACACCCGGCCTCGAGGACGCCTCCTGCTACCCCACCGTGATCGCCGAACTCCTCGCCCGGGGCTGGACCGAGGCCGAGATCGCGGCGCTCACCTGGGAGAACCTGGCCCGGGTCGTGAGGGAGACGGAGTTCGCCGCCCGTGCCACCGCGCCGCGCAGAGCCGCGTCCAGCGCCACCATCGAGGACCTCGACGGCGCCCCCGCGAACTGACCCGCCGCTCAACCACCACGACGGCCCGGCAGGACCGAAGCCGACAAGATCCTTAAAGACACGCCCTAGGCGCGCGGGCGGCCCATCGCGCGGTACGTCCAGCCCGCTTCGCGCCACGTGGCCGGGTCCAGCGCGTTGCGCCCGTCCAGGATGATCCGGGTGGCCGCGACCCCGGCCAGCTCGGCCGGGTCCAGGTCGCGGAACTCGCGCCACTCCGTCAGGTGCAGGACGACATCGGCGCCGCGCACCGCGTCGAGCGCGGTCGGCGCGTAGCCGAGCGTGGGGAAGAGGCGGCGGGCGTTGTCCATGCCCTTGGGGTCGTACACCGTGACCTGGCCGCCCTGGAGGTGGATCTGGCCGGCGACGTTGAGCGCGGGGGAGTCGCGCACGTCGTCGGAGTCCGGCTTGAAGGTGGCGCCGAGGACCGCGACCCGCTTGCCGAGGAAGGTCTCGCCGCCCACCGCCTCACGGGCCAGCTCGACCATGTGGCCGCGGCGGCGCATGTTGACCGAGTCGACCTCGCGCAGGAAGGTCAGGGCCTGGTCGGCGCCGAGCTCGCCGGCCCGCGCCATGAACGCCCGGATGTCCTTGGGCAGGCAGCCGCCGCCGAACCCGATGCCGGCCCGCAGGAACTTCTTGCCGATGCGCTCGTCGTGGCCGATGGCCTCGGCCAGCTTCACCACGTCGCCGTCGGCGGCCTCGCACACCTCGGCCATGGCGTTGATGAACGAGATCTTGGTGGCGAGGAAGGAGTTGGCCGCGGTCTTGACCAGCTCGGCGGTCGGGAAGTCGGTCACCACGAACGGCGAACCCTCCCCGACGGGCGTCGCGTAGACCTCGCGCAGGACCTTCTCGGCGCGCTCGCTCTCCACCCCGACCACGATCCGGTCCGGGTGCAGGGTGTCGTCCACGGCGAAGCCCTCGCGCAGGAACTCCGGGTTCCAGGCCAGCTCCACCCCCTCGGGCAGCGCCGCGGCCAGCCGGGCCGCCGAGCCGACCGGCACCGTGGACTTGCCCACGACCAGCGCGCCCTCGCGCAGATGCGGCGCGAGCGAGCCGAACGCGGAGTCGACGAAGCTCATGTCACAGGCGTACTCACCGTGCTTCTGCGGGGTGTTCACGCAGACGAAGTGCACATCGCCGAACGCTCCGACCTCCTCCCAGGAGGTGGTGAAGCGCAGCCGCCCGCTGGATCCCTCGATGCCGGCGACGTGCTTGCCCAGCAGCTCTTCGAGTCCGGGCTCGTACATCGGTACGCGCCCCTGGCCCAGCAGCGCGATCTTCTCGGGCACCACGTCGAGTCCGAGCACCTCGAACCCCAGCTCCGCCATCGCCGCGGCATGGGTGGCCCCGAGATATCCGGTGCCGATCACGGTGATCTTGAGGGCCATGCGGTGCTCCTGGAGGTGCGGGCTCGGAGAGGGGCGGCAAACGCGCTGCCCGAGCATAGTCGGCACCGTCCCGGCCCTCTTTTGCGGGCTGTCGCCAAGCTCACGTATGCCTGGAGGCCCGCTGCCCCCTAAAATTAGGTTACTTAACGGTAGTTAGCGTCTTGGGGAGTGAGAGACCGTGGCCGGAACGGCTGGAAACGCAGGAAACGCAGGGTTCGACCTGTACCGCCCGTCCGAGGAGCACGACATGCTCCGCGACGCCATCCGCTCGCTCTCCGAGGCCAAGATCGGTCCGTACGCGGCCGAGGTCGACGAGCAGGCCCGCTTCCCCCGGGAGGCGCTCGACGCGCTGGTCGCCAACGACCTGCACGCCGTGCACGTGCCCGAGGAGTACGGCGGCGCCGGCGCCGACGCGCTCGCGACCGTCATCGTGATCGAAGAGGTCGCGCGGGTGTGCGCCTCCTCCTCGCTCATCCCCGCCGTGAACAAGCTCGGCTCGCTCCCGGTGATCCTCTCCGGCTCCGAGGAGCTGAAGAAGAAGTACCTGGGCCCGCTGGCCAAGGGCGAGGGCATGTTCTCGTACTGCCTCTCCGAGCCGGACGCCGGATCGGACGCGGCCGGCATGAAGACCCGCGCCGTGCGCGACGGCGACTTCTGGGTCCTCAACGGCGTGAAGCGCTGGATCACCAACGCCGGTGAGAGCGAGTACTACACGGTCATGGCCGTGACCGACCCGGAGAAGCGCTCGAAGGGCATCAGCGCCTTCGTCGTCGAGAAGTCGGACGAGGGCGTCTCCTTCGGCGCCCCCGAGAAGAAGCTCGGCATCAAGGGCTCGCCGACCCGCGAGGTCTACCTCGACAACGTCCGCATCCCCGCCGACCGCATGATCGGCGACGAGGGCACCGGCTTCGCGACGGCCATGAAGACCCTGGACCACACCCGCATCACCATCGCGGCCCAGGCGCTCGGCATCGCCCAGGGCGCCCTCGACTACGCCAAGGGCTACGTCCAGGAGCGCAAGCAGTTCGGCAAGGCGATCGCCGACTTCCAGGGCATCCAGTTCATGCTGGCCGACATGGCCATGAAGCTGGAGGCGGCCCGTCAGCTGACCTACTCGGCCGCCGCCAAGTCCGAGCGCCTCGACAGCGACCTGACGTTCTTCGGCGCCGCCGCCAAGTGCTTCGCCTCGGACGTCGCCATGGAGATCACCACCGACGCGGTCCAGCTGCTCGGCGGGTACGGCTACACCCGCGACTACCCGGTGGAGCGCATGATGCGCGACGCCAAGATCACCCAGATCTACGAGGGCACGAACCAGGTTCAGCGCATCGTGATGTCCCGCAACCTGCCGTAGCGGCGCTTGTGCGATGCCCCTGCCGAGTGGTCGGCAGGGGCATTCGCCTGGTCGACCCCAGGGCCGGCCGATGACGTTGTCCGGGTCGTCCAGCCATACGCGTTGTCCGCTGCCGTCGACCGAAAGACCGCATCGGGAACGGCAGGGCTTCCCCCGTGCGTGCCAGTCGAGGAAGGCCGTCCGTACTTCGGCCCACAGGGCCCGGGGACCGTACTGCTCGACCTCGTACGTCTGCGCGCCGGGGGCGTATTCCACGGTCGCCCACGACTTCCGGTCGTCGGAGAAGAACCACAGCGTGGCTTCTCCGCTGTCGTCGTCCGCATCGCACCACCGGTACCAGGCGTCCGTGACGGTCAGGCTCGTGAAGAACGCCGGATCGTCCTGGACGACGTTCTGCGGAGCGATTTCGGTCGTGGTCCTCTCTCCCTCCTCCTGGTGGTACAGCTCAGAGATCCGTCCCGCTCCGGCCCGGTGCGAGCGGTCCCACATGAAGGCGGGACGGCCGGAGAACCTGCCTTGCGCCGTGCCGTCCGCCACGTCGAGCGTGGCGTACGAGCCGCTGAAGAAGCTGCTGCCCCACGGGGTGACGATCCGCCCCGACGGGCATTGCTCCAGCCAGGTTTGCGGGATCTCGCGCATGGTGCACGTACAGATGATGCGCCGGTACGGGGCGCCTCCCGGGTACCCGTGGTGGCCGTCGCCGACCACGACGGTCGGGCGGAACCCGGCGCGTCCCAGGTTCTGCCGTGCGAGGGCCGCCACTTCCGTGTCCACCTCCACGCTGAACACGTGGTGGTCGCCCAGCCGGTGGGAGAGCCAGGCTGCGTCGTAGCCGGTGCCCGTGCCGATCTCCAGCACGGTGTCGCCGTCTCGTACGTCGAGCAGGCCGAGCATTTCGAGCATGATCGACGGCATCGACGAGGACGACGTGGACAGTCGAAACGCTCCCTCCGGGGTTTCCTGTCCGTCGTTGACCTGAGTGACCACCGGCACGTCGCTGTAGACCAACTGCGCCCAGGCTTCGGGATCGGCACTGATGTCGCCGCCTTCGAACACATCGGGGATGAACAGGGCCCGATCCACCGAAGCCACGGTGTGCCGCCACTCCCTGGGCAGACTGCCCCTGCTCTCCAGGTACGCGGCGAGCTCTTGTTGGCCGGCCATGGGCCCTCACTTCTTCGGCGGCTCGTGGGGCTTGGTCGGCCCCGGCGGCCTGTCGCGGTGGCCGTCGCTGTTGGAGGTGTCCGGCTTCCCGGAGTGGTTTCCGCCCGTTTTTCCCATGGTCTCCTCACTCTCCTTGCGGATGCGGCGGATTGGGCCGCCATCCCCATGCGGGTGGTTCCTGACCTCCGCCGCGGCGTCGTAGGCCGCGCTCCACTGCTTCGCCGCCCTGGCTTCCGCCAACTCCCGTACCAGGGCCGCACAGACCCCGCACGCCTCCGCGGGGGCGCAGTCGTACAGGTAGGCCTCCACCGCCCCCGCCAACTCCACGGGCGGCCGTGGGTACCTCAACGGAGCAGCCATGGCTTCCCTTCCCAGGTGGGTCTGTCATGTCGAGAACCGTAGGAAGAGAGAAGGCGCGGCGAGGCCAATGTTGCACGACGTTGTACGCCTTCACTCTCGGAGAGTGGTGAGCGCTTTAAGGATCAGAGCCTTGGCCTTGGGGCCGTATGCGGCCGCCCGCCCCATCTGATGGAAGGCACTGAGGTACGCGTCGACCTCTGCTCGGTTGGTGACACGGACCATCGCGGTCAGAGTCTCCACCTGGATCTCGCGATCATCGAATGCGTAGAACGATTCGAGCGGCCATACCGGGCGGCGTGACATGTGGGGGATGATTCCGAACGCCAGGTTCGAGCGTCCGATGACGGCCAGAAAGTGTTCAAGCTGCTCGGCATGGTGCGGCAGTTCGGTCATCGGCATATAGAGGGCCGGCTCTTCCACGAGGACGGACACCTGGCTGCTTCGGAGAGTGGCGGTCGAGCGCTCCAGGCGAGCCTTTACTGCGTCCTCGACGTCATCGGGAAGGTTCCTGAATTGGCGGATCGTGCGGAGGATGCCCCGGGCGTACGCTTCCGTCTGAAGCATCCCCGGGAGCACTCCGCAGCTATACACACGGAAGGCTCGTGTCTCCTGATAGATGTGACTGCGTTGAGCCTTGCCAAGGCCACCCCGGAGGTACTGAGCCCACTGGACATAGAGCGTCCTGGCCGTCCGCGTGGTGTCGATCAGAGCTTCCGCTTCGTCCGGCTTTCCGCATGCCGTGCACCATGCGCGGATGTCGGCAGGTCTGGGAATCGTCTTACGGTTGATGATCCGGTGGCTTTTGGAGCGGTCCCAGCCGCACAGAGCGGCCAGCCGGGCCCCCGATAGATCGGCATCCTCCATCATTCGAGTGAGCCGGTCGGCAACTGCCTTGTGGGCTTCTTCAGCCGTCGACAGTGGTGAGGTCATGAACTGGCCGCTGTTCTTTCAGACCGTGTACTTGTCGTGTGGGACAGCTCGTTCCCAGACTGCTTCGAACATGTCGGCACATCGCGCCGCCACGTCCGCCTGCTCCGTGTAGTCGGTGTGCACCCAACGCCCGTAGCCGTCAAAGACGTTGAACTGGAGCAGATTGCCGTCGAACAGCCAGAAGTCATTGCCGGGCAACAGCAGATCGGATGCTTGCCGACGGGGCAGCCACCGCACGTGCTCCCCGCAGGCGACGTTGCCGAATGTGACGTCGTGCTCCCACTTGATGTAGTCCGAGACGGGCTCTCCAACCACCCGTGCACGGCGTACAACGACGCCTTGGGCTGTCACGTCTTTGATGAGGCCGTGCCAGTCATCGCGCCACCACGAGGAAAGGTCGTTCCAATCCGTTCGCTCTCCTGCCAGCCAGGCGTCGAACGCCGGATGCTCTCCAGGAACGGCGTACGCGTCGCGGGTCTCAAGGTGCACCGCTGAACGCTTGCACTGGCGGAGCAGATGGGCGAACTCAGCCAGACTCTGCGACACGGATTGCCTCCTTGAGAAGCGGGATCATCCTGGGCTCCAGGACGATCAGCGTCTCATCCTCGGCGCGGGGCGAGTCAGCCACCGTACGAGCCCGAGCGTCTTCCCCGGCGCGTCGCCCCTGCACCAGCAGCCGCCTCTTGTCATCCACCCAGACTGCCGGGCACCCGTTCACGTCCGACTCGGGGTCTTTGCCGATAAAGGTGTAGGTCATGGTGCGCCCTCCTAATAGAGGTGTTGCACTGCGGTGCAGTCTGTTACATGAGCCTCGACGGTCGAACTCCCCTGGTCAAGAGCGCAGTTCATCCATGAGTTGCAGGGAGGGCTCCCGCGTGAGCCCCGCGCACGCCGGCTCCCGCGGCGGCTGGGACGCAATCGAGCGGTCCGCGTCGCGCAACTCGCCGTGCCCGACGGTGAGTCGAGAAGGGTCCGCATCCGCTGGGACCCGTGCCGGGAGGTTGGTCGGGAGGATGCGGAAGGGCCCGGCCCGCCCCATCCGCATCCCGGTGGAGCGCATGATGCGCGATGCCAAGATCACCCAGATTTATGGAGGTACGCATCAGGTCCAGCGGATCGTGATGTCCCGCAACCTGCCGTAGGCAAGGAGCCGCCCCTCGCGCAAGGCCTCAACCAGCCCCACCCGCAAGGGAGTTGAAGAAGAGCCCGCGTCCGGAGCTGGTCACGGACGCGGGCCCTTCGGCTGGGCGGGCCCTTCGGTGGGCCGGGCCGTCAGGTGCGGTCGGCCGCCTTGCGGCGGCGGGTGGCGACGACCGCTCCGGCGCCGAGCACCACGGCCGCGCCGCCCGCGAGAGCCAGACCCGGCACCGCGGAGGACGAACCGGTGCTGGCGAGCGCGCCCTTGGCGGTGCCCGTGCTCAGCGGGGTCGTGGCCGCGCCGCCCTGCGCGGTGGGCGTCGAGCCGCCGGCCGCGGGCTCGGAGGACGGCTTCGGGCGGTCCTTGTCCTTGCCCGGCTGCGGCTTCGCGGCCTCGCCGTCGGTCTTGCTGCCCGCGGTCAGGACCGTGAACTTGTAGCCCGTCATGGGGCCGAGGATGCACGGGTTGTACGCGTCGGAGGCGTTGCCCGCGATGAGGGCGTCGCCCTTGCCGGCCTTGGCCTTGGCGTCGACCGTCAGCCGGACCTTCACCTCGATCGTGGAGCCGGCCGCGACCCCCTTGGCGGGCGCGACGATGGACGGCTCGTCCGGGAGTTCCTTCCACACGTTGCCGTCGAGCCACTGCGCCTTGCCCTGCGCGGTGTGCACGAAGAACAGCGGGTTCACGTCGAGCGTGCGGCCGGCGCCGTTGGACACCCGGAACGAGAAGTCGACCGTCGTGCCCGCGACGACCTGCGCGGGCAGCCCCTTCAGCTCGGAGGTGACGCTGCTCTGCCAGAGGCACTCGCCGGCCGCCTTGAGCGCCGCGTCGGCGGCGTCCTTGGTCTTCTGGGCGGCGTCCCTGGCCTTCGTCAGCTGCCCGTACGTGCGCGCGGTGTCGATCCGGAGGTCGTCGAGTGCGTCCCCCGTGCTCTTCTGCTTGGCCTCGGCTGCCGTCTGCGCCGCGGCAGCCGCCCGGGCGGCCGTCTCGGCGTCGGTCACCGCCTTCTCGGCGGTCGCCCGCTCCTCCGGGGTCGCGGTGGCGGGCAGCGCCGCGAGCCTGTCCTTCGCGTCGGTGACCGCCTTGTCGGCCGCGGTCCTCGCCTCCTTGGCCTTGACCGCCGCGTCCCGGGCGTCGTGGAACGCCTTGGCCTCGGGGGCGTCGTCCGACATGACCTTCTCCAGGAGAACGCGCTGGTCCGCGTACGCCTTGTTGGCCGCGTCATAGGCCTTCGCCGCGTCGGCCGCGGCCTTCTTCAGGTCCTCGTACGTGGGCTTCTGCGCCTGGGCCGCGGGCTTCGCCCCGGCGGCGAGCGCGGGGGACACCGAGAGCAGCGCGGCCGGGGCGGTCACGGCGGCGACGACGGTGGTGGCGAGGATGCGACGGATATTCAAGTGAGCCCTTTTCTGGGTCCGAAAGGCTGTGTCGTCCGCGTAGCGGTGATCTCACGCCGCGCGACGCAGGTGATCGTATGACCGCCATAGGCGCCGTGAAAGGCGATTGCGGCGGGGCGCAAAAGCGGTGGGACGGCCTCCGGCGTAAGCAATGGCGACAAACCAGGACAGTTGCTCTCGATGGCTATGTATTTCCTGTGAGGCATGTCATGAGGGCCGATGCGGCGCTGCCCGCGGGTCGCGCAAGGCCCGGTGCGCGGATTGCGAAAGCCCCGGTGCACGATCGGAAAAGGCCCGGCCCGCCGCGAGAGGTGCGGCGGGCCGGGCCCCATGGGCGTGCGGGGACGGCTACTTCACCGTCACCTTGTCGTCGTTCTTCAGCTCGTTCACCAATTGCGTGACCTTCGGCTTGTCCCAGAGCAGGGAGGTCTGGGGGCCGTCGCCCGCGACCGGCATGTTCATCGAGATGCCGTCGCCGCCCGTGATGCCCTTCATCGCCCAGAACATCGAGCCGAGGTCGAACAGGCTCATGTCCTTGTCGACGATCAGGGTGTCGAGGCCGGCGCCCATCACCGGATACAGCTTGAACGGATTGAGGACTGTGGTCGGAGTGGCCGTCTGGCTCGCCAGGGCCGACAGGAACTTCTGCTGGTTCTTCGTACGCTCCAGGTCACCGGCGGCATATCCGTGCCGGTTGCGGACGAAGGCGAGGGCCTGCTGGCCGTCGAGCGTCTGCTTGCCCTTCTTGAAGTCCGCGCCCGAGTCCTTGTCCTTGATGTCCTGCGGAATGTCGATCTCCACACCGCCGACCGCGTCCACGATGTTCGCGAATCCCGCGAAGCCGATTTCCGCGTAGTGGTCGATGTGCAGCCCGGTGTTCGCCTCGATGGTGCGGACGAGCAGTTCCGGACCGTCTATGGAGAAGGCCGCGTTCAGCTTGTCCTTGCCCTTGGACGGGAAGGACTTTCCGGATTGCGAGCCCTTGAAGCTCGGGATCGTCACCCATGAATCGCGCGGCAGCGAGACCATCGTGTTCCCGTTGTCGCCCGTGTGGAGCAGGATCATCGAGTCGGTCCGCTTGCCGTCGGCCGAGCCGGTGTGCAGCTTCTTCTTCTCGTCCGCGGACATGCCGTCGCGCGAGTCCGAGCCGACGATCAGGTAGTTGGTGCCCTTGCCCTCGCCGGGGCGGTCGATGACCTTCGACAGGTCGACCTCGCGGCGCACCTTGCCGTCCGCCCAGAAGTACGTGGCGACCGAGGTGACCAGGAGCACGACGACCAGGGTCAGCACCCCGATCGTGATCCGTCTGCGCCAGTTCGGCGCCGCTCCCGGCCGGCCCGCGCCGGCGGGCCGCGGCCCCGGGGACCCCGGCCCGCCGGGCCCGGCCGGCCCGCGGCCCGCGGGGCTGCCGTAGACGTGACCCTCGCTGTAGCCGCTGTCGTACGAGCCCTGTCCGGGCACACCACCCTGGCCGTAACGGGGCTGTCCGTAGCCGTCGTCGTGGGCGGGCTGCTGCTGGGGGACGGGCCGCTGGACGTGCCGCATCCGGCGCGCGCCCTCGGGCTGTGCGGCAGAGCTGCCGCGCCCATAGGCGTCGTCACCGTTTCCGCGGGCGTTGCCGCCTCGGGCGTCGGGCCATTCGTTCATGCGGTCCAGCATGCACGGCCACCCCGGGCGCCTGACAGGGCAGGGGGGATTTCGGGGCAGGGCTGTTGCACAGCTGATGCAATGAGCCGGAAATCGTACGGCGCATAAAGTGGAACGCATGACTGATCTTCCGGGCAAGCCGACCTCGGCCTCCCGAACCACGCTGAGCCACATCATGACCACGCACGACACCAACCTCCTCGGCACGGTGCACGGCGGGGTGATCATGAAGCTGGTGGACGACGCGGCGGGCGCGGTCGCCGGCCGCCACTCCGGCGGGCCCGCCGTCACCGCCTCCATGGACGAGATGGCGTTCCTCATGCCGGTCAGGGTCGGCGATCTGGTGCATGTGAAGGCGCAGGTCAACTGGACCGGCCGGTCCTCCATGGAGGTCGGCGTGCGAGTGCTCGCCGAGCGCTGGAACGAGTCGACCCCGGCCCAGCAGGTGGGCTCCGCCTACCTCGTCTTCGCGGCCGTCGACGCCGACGGCAAGCCCCGCCCGGTGCCGCCGGTCGTGCCCGAGACCGAGCGCGACGAGCGGCGCTACCAGGAGGCGCAGATCCGCCGCACCCACCGTCTCGCCCGCCGCCGGGCGATCATGGACCTGCGGGAGAAGCGCGCCGCCGAGGGCCTGGACGACTAGATCCGCCGGCCCCCCCGGCGGCTCGGAGGACGCGGGTCAGGGGCAGACGACCTGGTCCCCGGTCACCGTGCCGAAGTCGCCCTGCGGCTGCTCCTCGGCGCGTACCGGCACGACGTCCTTGAAGTCCGCGCCCGCCGTCACCTTCATCGTGGGCCCCAGACCCTTGACCGGGCGCAGCTCACTGCCCGGCAGGGCCAGCGCGAGCGACTTCACCGAGCGGTCCCAGCGCGGGTCGAACTCGATCAGGGTGTGCGGCATCGCGAGGTTGGCACTGGCCCGTGGGACGCCCGTGGTCCGGAAGCCGGTGGCGCGCAGCGCGTCGTCCACCCGGCGGCCGAGCCCGTCGGTGCGGGTCCCGTTGTAGACCTGCACCCTGATCTGCGCGGGGGCGACCTCGACGATGGCGCCGTGGCCCTTCTGCGGCTGCGGCGGCTTCGCGTCCTTGGAGGCCGGCGCGGGCGGGGTCTTCGGCGGGGTGTGCGCGGCCAGCGGCTGGTCCTCGCGCAGCAGCTGGAACAGCTTCTTCGACTTCGCCTCGTCCCACTTCACGGTGGATCCGATGCCCTTGATCTGCACACCGAGCTGACCGAGCGGCACGGTCGTGAAGTCGGACGAGGAGGGCGTGAAGCCCTTCATCGCGGCGCCGAAGCCGAGCATCTCCTCGACCCCGAAGCCCTCGTCGGCCCGTACCGAGGACAGCAGCGAGGAGGCGACCTCGCGGAACCGCACCGGGTTCAGGAGCACCCCGTTGCTCGTCGCCTTCTCGGCGAGCGCGGCCAGGAACCGCTGCTGGCGCTGCATCCGCCCGAGGTCGGCCGAGCCGTCGGTGTGCCGCGAGCGTACGTACTGGAGCGCCTGGCCGCCGTTGAGCTCATGGGTGCCGGCCGTGAGGTCGAGGCCGGTGTAGGAGTCCTTCATGGGGCGCGCGGTGCAGATCTGGACCCCGCCGACCACGTCGACCGTCTTCATGAAGCTGGTGAAGTCGACCTCCAGATAGTGGTCGATCTTCAGGCCCGTCATGTTCTCGACGGTGCGCACGGTGAGCGCGGGTCCGCCCTCGGCATAGGCCGCGTTCAGCTTCACCGGGTGCCGGGGGTGGGTCTGGCCGGTGTCCTCGTCGGTGTGCTCGGGCACCTCGGCGTAGGAGTCCCGCGGCAGGCTCACCACGCTGACCCGGTCCCGCTCCGCCGACACGTGCACCATCATGATCGTGTCCGTGCAGTGGCAGGGCGCCCCGCCGAGCCGGTACTTCTGCTTCTCCTCCGGGGTGATCTTGTCCCGCCCGTCCGTGCCCACGAGCAGGATGTTGGTGCCCCGGCTGCCCTGCGGCCGGTTCTTCATGTCGCGGAACGGGTCCACCCGGCCGATCCCGCCGTCCAGGCTGGTCACCACCGCGTGTCCGACCCCGCCCGCGCCGAGCACCAGGACCGACAGGGTGGTCGCGAACCGCATTCCCCAGCGGGGGCGCTCGTCCTGCTGTCTGCTGCGGGGCCTTGCGGGTCGTACGGGGCGCGGGCGGGGCGGCGTGGGCACGGGGACCTCCGCGGGTGACAGGGGGATCTTGAGCACCGTAGGCCCATACGATCAGCTACCCCGTGCACCGCCCGGCCGCCGCGCGACCTTGTCCCCCGTTCGCGGTAACGTGACCACCGATGAACGCCACGCCTGCTGTTTCCGTGATCATGCCGGTCCTCAATGAGGAGCGGCATCTGCGCAACTCGGTCCGCCACATCCTGGAGCAGGAGTACGCGGGCGAGATGGAGGTGGTGATCGCGCTCGGCCCGTCCACGGACCGCACCGACGAGATCGCCGCCGAGCTGGTCCGCGAGGACCCCCGCGTCCACACCGTGCCCAACCCCACCGGGCGCACGCCCGCGGCCCTGAACGCCGCCATCAAGGCCTCACGCCACCCGATCGTGGTACGCGTCGACGGCCACGGGATGCTCTCGCAGAACTACATCGCCACCGCCGTACGGCTCCTGGAGGAGACCGGCGCGCAGAACGTCGGCGGCATCATGCACGCCGAGGGCGAGAACGCCTGGGAGGACGCGGTCGCCGCCGCGATGACCTCGAAGATCGGCGTCGGCAACGCGGCCTTCCACACCGGAGGCGCGGCCGGCCCGGCCGAAACCGTGTATCTGGGTGTCTTCCGCCGCGAGGCCCTGGAGCAACAGGGCGGCTACAACGAGGAGTTCATCCGCGCCCAGGACTGGGAGCTGAACTTCCGGATCCGGGAGGCCGGCGGTCTCATCTGGTTCTCGCCCGAGCTCAAGGTCCAGTACCGGCCCCGCCCTTCGGTGAAGGCGCTCGCCAAGCAGTACAAGGACTACGGCCGCTGGCGCCATGTGGTGGCCCGCTACCACGAGGGCTCCATCAACCTGCGCTACCTCGCGCCGCCCACCGCCGTCTGCGCCATCGCCGCCGGCGTCGTCGTGGGCGTTCTGGTCACGCCCTGGGGCCTCGTGGTCCCGGCCGGCTACCTCGCCGCCATCGCCGCGGGCTCGCTGCCCGCCGGCAAGGGGCTCTCGCTCAAGGCCAGGGCCCAGATCCCGGTGGCCCTCGCCACCATGCACATGTCGTGGGGCTTCGGGTTCCTGACCAGCCCGAAGGCGCTGGCCCGCAAGGTCATCGCGAGCCGCCGCCCGGCCGTGCGGACCACCTCCGTCCGCCCGTAGCCGCCGCGCCGAACGCGGCGCGTACGCACACGAAGGGGGCGCCCGGTGCCGATGAGCACCGGGCGCCCCCTTCTGCCGTGCCGTACGCCCACGCCTAGAAGCGGTAGGGCGCGTACACCTCCATGCAGGCGCCCTTGTCCGCGCCGTTGACCGCCTCGGTCGACTTCAGCGGATCGGTCGCGCCGGGGTCCTGCTTGGGGTAGCTCGCGCCGGTGCGCCAGTCGCCGCCGACCACCAGGGTCAGCCCCTTGACGTCGGTGGCCCGGACGGCACTCGCGGGCAGGCCGAGGGCCGCGGCCACGGACTCCGCGTCGGACTTGCCCTGCGCGCCGGCGCCCTTGGGATAGTCGACCTCGCTGGCCGTGGCGGGGGCGCTGGAACCCGTGGCGGCCTTCGTGAAGCCCTTGCCCTTGAGGGCGGTGACCACCTCGGAGGCCCGGCCCTTGACCGGAGCGCGGCCGGCCGTGCCGGTCCCGTTGACCACGGTCACCGCGAGCGAGCCGGGGGCCGCGGCGGCCGGGCCCTTGGCGGGCGGGGCCGCGGGCTTGCCGTCGTCCTTGCCGTCCAGCGGCTTGTCGTCCCGCAGCATCGCCCACAGCGCGTCGGCCCGTGCCTTGTCGGGCACCACATGGGCGTTGGGGTCCTTGGGGTCGGGCAGCCGCGGCATGGTCAGCATGTTGATGCGGTCCATGGGGATGTTCTTGAGCTCCATGCCCAGGTCGAACAGCTTCTTGACGGTGCCGAGCTCCTCGGAGACCTTGAGCGACTTGGTCGCCGTCTCGGCGATGTCCATCAGCCGGCCCGTGTCGGTGAACGCGTCCTGGTCCTTGAGGTTGCGGATCACCGAGTTCATGTACATGTGCTGGGCCTGGGAGCGGCCGATGTCGCTGCCGAAGGCGTGCCGAGTGCGCAGCCACTGCAGCGCCTGCTCGCCCTTCACGTTGTGGGTGCCCGCCTTCAGGTGCAGGTGCGAGCCGCCGGGCTGGAGCTTGGTGGGATGGTCGTCGATGTTCTGCTTCACACAGACGTCGGCGCCGCCCACCGCATCCGAGATGGCGACGACACCGGCGAAGTCGACCATCATCCAGTGGTCGATGTAGATGCCGGTGAGCTTTTCCCAGGTGTCCAGGACACAGCCCGCGCCGCCGCGTCCGAGCGCCTCGTTGATGATGGCGTTCGTGGCCGGGTTGACCTTGTTCTTCTCGGTGTCCTTGCACTGCGGCATGTCCACCCGGGTGTCCCGGGGAATGCTGACGACGGAGGCGTTCTTGCGGTCGGCCGAGACGTGGAGCAGCATCTGGACGTCCGCGTGGGGATCGCCGCCCCGGTCCTTCTTCGCGCCGCCGAGCGCGACGTTCTCGTCCGAGTTACGGCTGTCGGAGCCGATCAGGAGGATGTTGAGCGGGGTCTGGCCCTGGGCGTTGGGCGCGGCCTTCTTGGCGTCGCTGCCGCCCGCGCTGCGGTCGCCCTTGCGGATGTTGTTGTTGAGGTGCTGGTAGTACAGGTATCCGGCGCCGGCCGTCCCCACTATGAGCACCGCGAGCGTGATCGCCGTCCATCTCAGGACGCGGTGCTTGCGTTTGCCCCGTCTGCGCGAGCCGCGCCTGCGGTGGCCGCCGCCGGCCGCCTCCTTGGCCCCGCCCGGCTTCGCGGGATCCCCGGGCGCGCCGGGCTCACCGGGCGCGCCGGAGCCGCCCGGTGGCCCCGCCTTGCCGGAGGCGCCGGAGTTCCCGGAGCCCCCGGCGTTTCCTGAGCCCCCGGAGTTCCCGGACGTGGCTCCCGCGGCACCGCCGCCGGACGCGTCGCTCTCGTACAGGCTCTCGTCCCAGCCGAGTTCGCCCGCGTGCCCCGCGTCCGCGCGCGGCCCCTCCCCGCGCACGCTGTTGCTGCCCACCCCTATACCCCCTGTCGTCCGGACTCCCCCTGGGCCCGTTCGGGCCGTGAGTCCGCTTACTTGGCGCACACCGACTTGTCGGCTTCGACCTTCTGAATGCCTTCCGGCGCCTTGGCCGGAGCGGCGATGGGTGTCCCCGCCTGCTGGAAGTCCGGGCCGAGGGTGAGGACCATCGCCTCCTTGCCCACGGCGTCCTTGGTGCCCGGCTTCAGCGCCGAGGCGGACAGGCCGAGCAGATCCGCGAGCTTGCGCGCCTGGTCGGCCTGGTTCGGCGCATAGGCCAGGGTCGTGGCGGGCACCTTCTGCGGCGCGTTCGCCCCGTTGCTGGACTTGAGCACGCCCTGCTGGTTCTGCAACCACGTCACCATCTCGCCCGCGGAGCCCGCCTTGGCCCCGCCGTTGAGCACGGTGACCCGGACGTCGGAGGCCTTGGCGCGGGCGCCCTGCAGACGCGCGGCCTCCTCGGCCGCGGCAGCGCTCTTGGCGTCCGCCTCCTTCTTCTTCACCTCGGTCAGCGAGGTGTCGGCGCGCATCATCGCGAACAGCTGGCCGGCCCTGGTCGGATCCGGTACGACCGTGACGTGCACCTTCTTCTCGGCCGGATTGTCGATCACCGGCAGCGTGGTGAAGGTGATGTTCTTCGCGTCGATCTTGCCGAGCACCTGGGCCAGGTCGGTCAGCTTCTTGATGCTGCCGATCCCCGAGTCGACCGTGAGCGCCTTGGTCGCCGCGTCGGCGAGACCGTACATCTTGGTCGGGCTGCCGAGGGTGTCGTCCGACTTCATCTGCCGGATCATCGAGCCGAGGAACTGCTGCTGCTGCTTGATCCGGTCGAGGTCGCTCTCGTTGCCGAAGCTGTGCCGGGTGCGGACGAAGGCGAGTGCCTGCTCGCCCTCGACGACGCTCTCGCCCTTGGGCAGCTTGAGGTGCGACTTGGGGTCGTTGACCGCCTTGGCCAGGCACACCTTGACGCCGCCGACGGCCGTCGACAGCGCCTTGACCGCGTTGAAGTCGGCCATCATGAAGTGGTCGACCGTGAGCCCGGTGAGCTGCTTGACCGTCCGCATGGTGCAGCCCGGGTCGCGGCCCTCCTGGCCGAGGCTGGTGTTGAACCGTACGTTCTTCTCGCCCGGCACCGTCTTGGTGGAGCCGTCTTTCTGCTTGGTGGGGCAGGCGGGGATGTCGGTCACCATGTCGCGCGGGATGGACAGCGCGGTCGCGTTGGTGCGGTCCGCCGAGACGTGGAAGAGGATGTTGGTGTCGGCGTGGCCCTCGCTGCCCGCGTCGCCGTAGCCCTCGTTGCCCTTGCCGGTGCGCTTGTCGGTGCCGATGACGAGGATGTTGAAGGCCCCGTCCGGCACCGTGCTCTTGCTGCCCGCGTCGCCCACGTCGACGGTGTTGAGGTTGCCGTTGAAGTGCTCGTACAGCCAGTACGCGCCGCCCGCGCCGACGACGAGCACGAAGCCCATCACGCCGCCGGTCCACAGGAGCACCTTCTTCTTGCGCGTCGCCCTGGCCTTGCGCTTGCGGCGGCCCTGCGCGTCGGACTCCCCGGAAGGGGCCCTGCCCGCCCGGCGGTTGCGCTGCCCGGGCACCTCGCGCCGCTCGGCGCCCGTGGACGGTCCCGAGCGGTCGGCTGCTGCGGCGCCGGCCCCCGGGGAGCCGGCGGACCGGGCGGAGGACGACGCGGAACGCCCGGACTGTCCGCCCCGGCCCGCTCTTCTGTCGGGCGCGGGGGCCGTGGAGGACCGGCCGGGGGCGGAATCCGACTGCGCTCCGGAAGGACTCAGTCGCAGTTCGTAAGTGCCGGTCTCCGGGTTGAGGACCCACTGGTCTGCGGGGTCGACTTCATCGGCCCGCCCACGGCTCTGCGCATCCACGGTTGCTTCTGTCCTCCGTCGGTGCCGAGTCGCTTCCCCCAAAGCGCTCTGTCAATCGCTCCTGCAGTGCGCGGCCGCGCCGGCCGGTCGCACCGGATCGCGTCACACTATCTGGCCAGTTCGGCCGACAGCGACGGCCGTGACAAAGTCCACGCCCGGTCCACACCCTTTACAACCGGGCATTTAGCCCCAATTCGCCGATCGGCACACGGAATTCACACCACGCCCATCAGTGCGCCGCCTGCCCGCACATGCCGGAGGCGGCGTCGGTGCCCGGGTAGACGGGTGGGGCCGAAGGGGTGGATGTGGGGTCGGGATCGTCCGGTTTGCCGTCCTGGCCGTCCCCCTTCGTGCCGCCGTCCCGCTCCTTCTCCTTGTCCTTCTCCGCCTCCGCGGCCGGCACCACCTTGATCGGCTGGTCCTCGCGCAGCTGCTTGAAGAGCCGGTCGGCCTCCGGCTGGACGAGTTCGTCGCGGTTGCGGTCGTACACGTAGGGCTGACGCGGCACGGTGAGGAAATGGATGTTCTGGGTGGGAATGTCCCGCATCGAGCTCACCAGGTCGTACAGGGCCCTGAGGCTGTTCAGACCGGCGTCGGTGGTGAGCGACTTGGTGGCCGCGTCCAGGACGGGGAAGAGCCGCGTCGGGTTCAGGAGCACCCCGTTGCTCTGCACCTTCTTCATCAGCGAGCCGAGGAACTGCTGCTGGCGGTCCATGCGTTGGGTGTCGCTGCCGTCCCCGAAACCGTGCCGGGAGCGGACGAAGCCGAGCGCCTGCTCGCCGTGCAGCACCTGGCGTCCGGCCGGCAGCTTGAGGTGCGCCTGCCGGTCCTCGACCGGGTCCTTCAGACAGACCTCGACGCCGTCCACCGCGTCGACCATGCCCTTGAACCCGCTGAAGTCGACGACCATGTGGTGGTCGATCCGCACACCGGTCATCTTCTCGACGGTACGGATCGTGCAGGCCGCGCCGCCCATCTCGAACGCCGAGTTGAACTGGGCGAATCGGGCCTTGGTGGTGCCGCCCTCCGGTCTGCCGCAGGCGGGGATGTCGACCATCAGGTCGCGCGGCAGCGACACCGCGGTGGCGGTGCGCCGGTCGGCGGCCAGGTGCAGCAGGATCGTGGTGTCCGAGCGCTGGCTGCCCCCGTCGTCCCTGCCGTACGAGGAGTTGCTGCCCGCGCGCGAGTCGGAGCCGATGAGCAGCAGGTTCTGCGCGTCGTGCACCACGGAGGCGGGCCGCTCCCGCTCGTACTTGTCGAGCTCGTGCGCGGCGGTGGTGTCCGTCTGGATGTTCTGGTCGAGCTCGCGGTAGAACCACCAGCCGGTCCCGGCCGCGGCCAGTACGACGAGGGAGGCGCCGAGCGCGGTCCAACGCAGCCAGTGGCGACGGGACTTGGGGGTGCCGGGGTCGGGTCCGCCGCCCGGGCCGGCCTTGGCTGCGTCGGGTCCGTCCGGGTCGGCGCTGTCCGGGTCGGCCTTGTCCGGGTGGGCTCCGGCGGGCCCGGTGGTGTCCGGGTCGGGGTGGGGCTCGGTGTCGGGATCTGCGGCGGGGTTCGCGGTGCGCTTCGCGGTGGGCTTCGCCTTCGTGGCCGGGGGTGGCTGCTCGGCCCCGGCCCGGTCTTCCGGTTCGGGGGGCGTGCCAGCACTGTCGGTCACGTCGGCGTCCATCCTCACGGGCCTCGCGGGGCCTTCACGGGGGTCGGCGGGCGCGCTCGCGCCGCCGGGCACCCCGGTAGACGGCCGAATCGCGCGCATGGTTGTGCGTACGGTCGATCATCTACCGCGGGTGCCCCCGTGGCCCGGGGGCCGGGCCCCGCCGTGGGCCACAAGGGTGGAGATCGGTGCCCGGCCGGACGCTCGGGCCGGACGATCCGGCGATCGGACGGTCGGGCGCCCCGACGGCCCCGCGGCCCGGCGATGGGACGGCCGGGCGACCAGGAGGCCCGGCGGTCACAGTGCGCGGTGGGTGACCCGTTCGCTCTCGACCCGCTTCTCCAGCCCGCCGTCGGCCAGTTGGGCCGGATTGCGGCACAGGACGACGGAGCCGCCCGAGGCGAGCGGGGCGTACAGGCCGCTCGCGAGACCGGCCCAGTCGTCGTACGCGAGCCCCGACAACAGCCTCGAACCGGCGCCGAGTCCGAGCTCGGCGGCCTGGGCGCGGGCCCGGGCCACGAGGTCGGCGGCGCTCAGCTCCTCGCCGCCGACGACGAGTGCCGGCGCGTCCGGGTCGACCGGTACGAACGGAGCGAAGCGGTCGCCCTGGCTCGGCACCTCGACCGCGTAGTCCGCGAACCCGGCGGGCGGCTGCGGGAAGCGGCCGCCGAGCGGGCGCAGGGCGAGGGCCACCCGCTCGCCGGTGCAGGCGCGGGCCTCCTCCAGGGTGTCGGGGCCGCTGACCACGACGTCCGCCGCGGCCGGGTCGCCGCCGATCTCGGCGGTCACGCCCACCGCGTGGCAGGCCATCAGCCACACCGCGCTCTGCCAGTGCGCGGGGAGCAGCAGCACGAGCCGGTCGCCGGGCGCGGCGGCGAGGTCGCCCTGGAGCAGATTCGCGGTCTTGGCCACCCAATTGGCGAAGGTGGCGACGGACAGTTCCACGCGTTCGCCGGTGGCGTCGTCGTAGAAGGTGATGAAGGGGCGGCCCGGGTCCGCGGCGAGCGCGGATCGCAGCAGGTCGGCAGGGGTGCGGTCGCTGGCGTTCACGCGGGCAAGGCTACGCGGCGCGCCGATGCGCCGCGGTGAGCGGTGGGACGGGCGGGTACACCGGTTGGCCGACGAGTCGTCAGATCACCTATGGACAGATTTATTCACTTATGTCCACGATCGTCAGCATGCGTAGCTTCCTTGCGTCTTCAACCGCCGTCGCCGCTGTCGCGGCCCTCGCCCTGCCCCTGGCGGCCACGTCGCCCGCCGGCGCCTCGCCCGCGGTCGCGCAGCCCGCCGCGGCGGGACTCGCCGGTTCCACCCAGTCGCTCCCCATGACACCGCTGCCCGGCGCGGACCGCGCGGCGGGCAGCGCCTCCCAGGAGGGCCTGGCCCGGCGGGAGGTGCGGCCGTTCTCGCTCGTCGGCGTGGTCTGGGACAACGCCGACGACGAACTGCACGGCAGCGTCCAGGTGCGCACCCGCGCCCGCGCGTCCGGAGCCTGGTCGGCCTGGCAGGACCTGGAGACCCACAACCACGACCACGCCGCCGACCCCGGCACCGCCGAGGCCGCCGGCCCCCTGCACGGCTCGACCGCGCCGCTGTGGGTGGGCGACTCGGACGCCGTCGAGGCACGCGTACGGGCCGAGGACGCCGAGGGCGAGCCGCTGCCCCGCGGGCTGCGCGTGGACCTCGTCGACCCGGGCGCGGGACCGGCCGGGAGTGACGGGAGCGAGGAGGGCGACGGGGACGGGAGCAGCCGCGCGCTGCGGGCCCCCGACGTCCTGCCCGCGCTCGACCGGTCGGCGAGCGAGGCCGAGGCGGCCGGGGCGAGCGGCGCCGGGCTCGCCGCCCGCCCCTACATCGGGGCCCGGCCGCGCATCGTCACCCGCAAGGGCTGGGGGGCCGACGAGCGGCTGCGCGAGCCCGGGTTCGTCTACACCAAGAGCGTCAAGGTCGCCTTCGTCCACCACTCGGCCTCGGGCAACGGCTACACCTGCGCCCAGGCGCCGTCCGTCCTGCGCAGCATTTACCGCTACCACGTCAAGAGCAGCGGCTGGCGGGACATCGGCTACAACTTCGCGGTCGACAAGTGCGGAAACATCTACGAGGGCCGCGCCGGGGGCGTCGCCAAGGCCGTCATGGGCGCGCACACGCTCGGGTTCAACACCAACAGCATGGGCATCGCGGTCCTCGGGACCTACACCAGCACCAACCCGTCGGCCGCCGCACTGAAGGCCGTCGAGCAACTCTCGGCCTGGAAGCTCGGTCTGTACGGACTGAACCCGGCGGGCAAGAGCACGCTCGTCTCCGGTGGCGGCAACCGCTACAGGAAGGGGCGCAGCGTCAAGTTCAACGCCATCGCCGGGCATCGCGACGGATTCGCCACCGAGTGCCCGGGGGCGCGCCTGTACGCGAGGCTCGGCGGCGCCCGGGTCACCGCGGCCCACTTCCAGGGCCGGCGCTGACCGGGGCGTACGCGCGTGTGAACCGTCTGCATAAACTGGCCGGCCGGGGAGTTCCGCCGAGACCCGACGGAATCCCAAGGCCGGCCCCAGCAGGAAGCAGAGACGACAGGTGACAGAAGCGATCCTCCTGGTCGGCGGCAAGGGCACCAGATTGCGCCCGCTCACGGTGAACACGCCCAAGCCGATGGTTCCGGCGGCCGGGGTCCCCTTCCTGACCCACCAGCTGGCCCGCGCCCGCGCGGCGGGTGTCGACCACATCGTCCTGGCCACCTCCTATCTGGCCGAGGTGTTCGAGCCGTACTTCGGGGACGGCTCCTCGCTCGGCCTCTCCCTCGAATACGTGACGGAGGACGAGCCGCTCGGCACCGGCGGGGCGATCCGCAACGTGGCGTCCCGGCTCGGCTCGGGGCCCGACGAGCCGGTGCTGATCTTCAACGGCGACATCCTGACGGGGCTCGACATCCGGGCGCTGGTGGACACCCACACCACCTCGGGCGCGGACGTGTCCCTGCATCTGACCCGGGTCGACGACCCGCGGGCGTTCGGTCTGGTCCCCACCGACCGGACCGGGCGGGTCACGGCGTTCCTGGAGAAGCCGCAGACGCCGGAGGAGATCGTCACCGACCAGATCAACGCCGGGGCGTACGTGTTCCGGCGCTCGGTCATCGACGAGATCCCGGCGGGGCGCCCGGTCTCCGTCGAACGCGAGACCTTCCCCGGGCTGCTGGCCCGGGGCGCCCACCTCCAGGGCATGGTCGACTCGACGTACTGGCTCGACCTGGGCACCCCCCAGGCCTTCGTCCGCGGCTCGGCCGACCTGGTGCTCGGCCGGGCGCCGTCCCCCGCGGTGCCGGGCCGCTGCGGCGACCGCCTGGTCCTGGAGACGGCCCGCGTCGCCGCGGACGCGAAGCTGACGGGCGGGTCCGTGGTGGGGCACGGGGCCGTGGTGGGAGCGGGCGCGCGCATCGTCGGCAGCGCGATCCTGTCCGACGCCGTCGTCGAACCCGGCGCGGTGATCACGGACTCCCTGGTGGGGGTGGGGGCGCGGATCGGGGCGCGGACGGTGCTGGACGGGGTCGTCGTGGGGGACGGGGCCCGTGTCGGCGCCGACAACGAGTTGCGGGCGGGGGCGCGGGTCTGGTGCGACGCCACCCTCCCCGCCGCCACCCTCCGCTTCACCTCGGACCAGTAACCCCCTCCACCCCACCGGGCTCTGCGCCCCCGCGCCCCAGCCCCCCCGGCTACGTGCGGCCCGTTCCCGCTTGTTTGCGCAGTTCCCCGCGCCCCTGAACCCGCTGTCGGGCTGGCACCGTGCGTGGCTGGTCGCGCAGTTCCCCGCGCCCCTGGCAGGGCTGGTGTCGGCCCGGATGTCGAGTGCGGCTTGCCTTGCGCAGTTCCCCGCGCCCCTTAACTGCTCGGTGCTGGGCAGCACCGGGCCACCTCAGCCCGTCCGGCGTTTGAGGACGAGCGCCGTGCAGGCGCGAAAGGGGGGTGCAGGGGGCGCAGCCCCCGCCGGGGTCCGAGGGGCGGAGCCCCTCAGCGGGTCTGGGGCGCAGCCCCAGGGGCCGAACCCTTCCAGCCC
>NZ_JBIDBD010000049.1:0-29494 GCF_043202815.1 Streptomyces sp. NPDC048111 | reverse complement strand
CGCCGTTCAGGCGCGATGGGGGGTGCAGGGGGCGCAGCCCCCGCCGGGGTTCGAGGGGCGGAGCCCCTCAGGGGGTCTGGGGCGCAGCCCCAGGGGCCGAACCCTTTCAGCCCGCTGCACGGGCGGGTGGGTGGGCAAACCCGCCGGGGTCCGAGGGGCGGAGCCCCTCAAGGGGGTCTGGGGCGCAGCCCCAGGGGCCGGGCCCATCCAACCCGCTGCACGGGCGGGCGGGTGGGCGAACCCCCCGGGGCCCGGGGCTAGGCCACGTTGACGCGCTGGCCGGGGGGCGCCGCCTCGAGCCACGCCAGGAACCCGGTCAACGCATCCTCGCTCATGGCGAGCTCAAGCCGCGTCCCCCGATGCGTACACCCCAGAATGATCGCGTCGGACAGGAGCGCCAGCTCCTCCTCCCCCTCGGGAAGCCGCCGCGACACCACGTCAATGGCCGCCCGCTCGAGCACCCGCCGCGGCCGTGGCGCGTACGAGAAGACCCGGAACCATTCGATCCGGTCACCGTTGTAGCGGGCCACCCCGTACACCCAGCCCTTGCCGCTGGTGTCCGGCGTCTCCGGAAGGTTCCAGCGCAGGCTGCAGTCGAACGTCCCGCCCGAGCGCTGGATCAGCCGTCGGCGCAGACCGAAGACGAAGAGTCCCACCAGTACCAGCGCGACGACCAGACCACACACAAGCAGAGCGAGAGTCATCTACACCGACCTCCTCGCTCAACCAGTAATCCAGCAACGGAAAAATCTGCCTGCATCGCCTCAGCCGCGACCGGCTCCGGAAAATTCCGGACCGAGCCGCGGCTGAGGGAAATCTCCGGCGGGGGTGCTAGCGCACCGCCACCGCACGCAGTCGTACGTCGGCGCGTCGCTCGGCGGCGGCGTTCGACTCCGACTTCGCACTTTCCAGCGCACGCTCGGCACGCTGGACGTCGATCTCGTCCGCCAGCTCGGCGATCTCGGCGAGCAGCGACAGCTTGTTGTCGGCGAAGGAGATGAATCCGCCGTGCACCGCCGCGACGACCGTGCTGCCCTCGCTCGTACGGATCATCACCGGGCCCGATTCCAGCACCCCAAGGAGCGGCTGGTGACCGGGCATGACGCCGATGTCGCCGGACGTGGTGCGCGCGACGACCAGGGTGGCCTCGCCGGACCACACACTGCGGTCCGCGGCGACGAGCTCGACGTGCAGCTCAGTAGCCATGGTTGGCTCCTCGGGTCACCACCCGGCGGTTCGGCCGGGTGTTGGGACAATTCTAGTCAGTTCTCAGGTGGCGATACGTGGAGGGGCGGGACGCACCCGCCCCTCCACGCGGTCGGGCGCGTCAGGAGACGCCCAGCTCCTTGGCGTTGGCCTTGAGGTCTTCCAGGCCACCGCACATGAAGAACGCCTGCTCGGGGAAGTGGTCGTACTCGCCGTCGCAGATCTGGTTGAACGCCGTGATGGACTCCTCCAGCGGGACGTCCGAACCGTCGACGCCGGTGAACTGCTTGGCGACGTGCGTGTTCTGCGACAGGAAGCGCTCCACGCGACGGGCGCGGTGCACGACCAGCTTGTCCTCTTCGCCGAGCTCGTCGATGCCGAGGATGGCGATGATGTCCTGGAGGTCCTTGTACTTCTGCAGGATCGTCTTGACGCGCATGGCGGCGTCGTAGTGCTCCTGCGCGATGTAGCGCGGGTCCAGGATCCGGGACGTGGAGTCCAGCGGGTCCACGGCCGGGTAGATGCCCTTCTCGGAGATCGGACGGGAGAGAACCGTCGTCGCGTCGAGGTGGGCGAAGGTGGTAGCCGGGGCCGGGTCGGTCAGGTCGTCCGCGGGGACGTAGATCGCCTGCATCGAGGTGATCGAGTGACCACGGGTCGAGGTGATGCGCTCCTGGAGGAGACCCATCTCGTCGGCCAGGTTCGGCTGGTAGCCCACCGCGGAGGGCATGCGGCCGAGCAGGGTCGACACCTCGGAACCCGCCTGGGTGTACCGGAAGATGTTGTCGATGAAGAAGAGGACGTCCTGCTTCTGGACGTCACGGAAGTACTCCGCCATCGTCAGACCGGCCAGGGCGACACGCAGACGCGTGCCCGGCGGCTCGTCCATCTGACCGAAGACCAGGGCGGTCTTGTCGATGACGCCCGAGTCCTGCATCTCCTCGATGAGGTCGTTGCCCTCACGGGTGCGCTCACCGACGCCGGCGAACACCGACACACCGTCGTGGTTGTTGGCCACGCGGTAGATCATTTCCTGGATGAGGACGGTCTTGCCGACACCGGCACCACCGAACAGGCCGATCTTTCCACCCTTGACGTACGGGGTGAGAAGGTCGATGACCTTGACGCCGGTCTCGAACATCTCGGTCTTGGACTCGAGCTGGTCGAAGTTGGGCGCCTTGCGGTGGATCGGCCAGCGCTCGCCGATGTTGGCGTTCTCCTCGGGCTTGTTCAGCACCTCACCGAGGGTGTTGAACACCTTGCCCTTGGTGAAGTCGCCGACCGGCACCGTGATGCCGTTGCCCGTGTCGGTCACCGGGGCCTGGCGGACCAGGCCGTCGGTGGGCTGCATCGAGATCGCGCGGACGATGCCGTCACCGAGGTGCTGGGCGACCTCGAGCGTCAGCGTCTTGAGCTTGCCGTCCTCGGCCGGGTCGGCCACCTGGACGTGCAGCGCGTTGTAGATGTCCGGCATCGCGTCGACGGGGAACTCCACGTCGACGACCGGGCCGATGACCCGGGCGACGCGGCCCGTGGCAACGGCCGTCTCAACAGTGGTCGTCATTACTTGTCACTCCCCGCGGTCGCGTCGGCCAGCGCACTGGAGCCACCGACGATCTCGCTGATTTCCTGGGTGATTTCGGCCTGGCGGGCCGCGTTGGCAAGCCGGGAGAGGCTCTTGATGAGCTCTCCGGCGTTGTCGGTGGCCGACTTCATCGCACGGCGGCGGGCGGCGTGCTCGGAAGCGGCCGACTGAAGCAGCGCGTTGTAGATGCGGCTTTCGACGTAGCGCGGCAGCAGGGCGTCGAGGACGTCCTCCGCCGACGGCTCGAAGTCGAAGAGCGGAAGGATCTCGTCCTTCCCGCCCGTCTCGTCCTGAGCCTTCTCCAGCGACAACGGCAGCATCCGGTTGTCGACCGGCGTCTGCGTCATCATCGACACGAACTCCGTGAAGACGATGTGCAGTTCGTCCGCTCCGCCCTCGGCCGTCTCCGTCTGGATGGCCTCGATCAGCGGGGCGGCCACCTGCTTGGCGTCCGCGTAGGTCGGGCTGTCGGTGAAGCCGGTCCACGACTGTGAGACCTTGCGCTCACGGAAGCCGTAGTAGGCGACACCCTTGCGGCCGACGATGTACGTGTCGACCTCCTTGCCCTCGCCGCGCAGCCGCTCCGAGAGCCTCTCCGCGGCCTTGATGGCGTTGGAGGAGTAGCCGCCGGCCAGACCGCGGTCGCTCGTGATGAGCAGGACCGCGGCGCGGGTCGGGGCCTCGGCCTCGGTGGTGAGCGGGTGCTTGGTGGTGGAGCCGGTCGCCACCGCGGTCACCGCACGGGTGAGCTCGGTCGCGTACGGCGTGGAGGCCGCCACCTGGCGCTGCGCCTTGACGATGCGCGAGGCGGCGATCATCTCCATCGCCTTGGTGATCTTCTTGGTCGCGGTGACGGATCGGATGCGACGCTTGTAGACCCGGAGCTGCGCTCCCATGAGTCAGGTCCCTTCCGTCGTCGTCACTTGCTGGTGCTGACCGGCGCGTCGTCGCCCAGGAGCTTGCCGTCCGAGGTCTCGAACTGCCGCTTGAAGCCGGCGATGGCGTCGGCCACGGACTGCAGCGTGTCGTCCGACATCTTGGCGCCCTCGGCGATCGAGGTGAGGAGCTCCTTGCGCTCGCGGCGCAGGTACTCCAGCAGCTCGGCCTCGAAGCGGCGGATGTCCTCGACCGGGACGTCGTCCATCTTGCCGGTGGTGCCGGCCCAGATGGAGACGACCTGCTCCTCGACCGGGAACGGCGAGTACTGCGGCTGCTTCAGCAGCTCGACCATGCGCTTACCGCGTTCCAGGGAGGCCTTGGAGGCGGCGTCCAGGTCGGAACCGAAGGCGGCGAACGCCTCCAGCTCGCGGTACTGGGCGAGGTCGACACGCAGTCGGCCGGACACCTGGCGCATGGCCTTGTGCTGCGCGGAACCACCGACTCGGGAGACGGAGATACCGACGTTCAGCGCGGGGCGCTGACCGGCGTTGAACAGGTCCGACTCCAGGAAGCACTGGCCGTCGGTGATGGAGATGACGTTGGTCGGGATGAACGCCGACACGTCGTTCGCCTTGGTCTCGACGATCGGCAGACCCGTCATCGAACCGGCGCCCATCTCGTCCGACAGCTTCGCGCAGCGCTCGAGCAGACGCGAGTGCAGGTAGAAGACGTCGCCCGGGTAGGCCTCGCGGCCCGGCGGACGGCGCAGCAGCAGGGACACGGCGCGGTAGGCGTCGGCCTGCTTCGACAGGTCGTCGAAGATGATGAGGACGTGCTTGCCGTCGTACATCCAGTGCTGGCCGATGGCCGAACCGGTGTACGGGGCGAGGTACTTGAAGCCGGCCGGGTCGGACGCGGGCGCGGCGACGATCGTCGTGTACTCCAGCGCGCCGGCCTCTTCCAGGGCGCCACGCACGGAGGCGATGGTCGAGCCCTTCTGGCCGATGGCGACGTAGATGCAGCGGACCTGCTTCTTGGGGTCGCCCGAGCGCCAGTTGTCGCGCTGGTTGATGATCGTGTCGACGGCCAGAGCGGTCTTGCCGGTCTGACGGTCACCAATGATCAGCTGACGCTGGCCACGGCCGATCGGCACCATCGCGTCGACGGCCTTGTAACCGGTCGCCATCGGCTCGTGCACCGACTTACGGACCATGACGCCCGGAGCCTGAAGCTCCAGGGCGCGGCGGCCGTCGGTCTCGATCTCGCCGAGGCCGTCGATCGGGTTGCCGAGCGGGTCGACGACGCGGCCGAGGTAGCCCTCGCCGACGCCGACCGAGAGCACCTCACCGGTGCGCTGCACCGGCTGGCCCTCTTCGATTCCGCTGAACTCGCCGAGGACGATCGCACCGATCTCGCGCTCCTCGAGGTTGAGGGCGAGACCAAGGGTTCCGTCCTCGAACCGCAGCAGCTCGTTCGCCATGGCCGAGGGAAGACCCTCGACCTTCGCGATGCCGTCGCCGGCAACGCTGACCGTACCGACCTCCTCGCGCGAGGCCGCGTCCGGCTGGTACGACTGGACAAAGGTCTCCAGCGCGTCCCGGATCTCCTCCGGCCGGATCGTGAGCTCCGCCATCTGGGTTCCCTGCTCTCCTTGTTGGGCCCGAAGTTTCTAAGGGGGTCTGGGGGCCGACCCCCAGGAATCTTCTGCAATTTCTGCACGGCCCAACCGGGCCGCTGGTGTTGCTACTTCAGTTGCTGTGCCGACCTCGCGGTCAGCGGGCCAGCCGCCGGTTCGCCTCTTCGAGGCGCTCCGCGATGGTGCCCTCGATGACCTCGTCGCCGACGCGCACCGTGATCCCGCCGAGGACCTCGGGGTCCACTTCGAGGTTCAGGTGCATCTGACGGCCGTAGATCTTCGCCAGCGCCGCGCCGAGGCGCGCCTTCTGGATGTCGGTCAGCGGGACCGCCGAGGTGACCACGGCGACCATCCGGTCCCGGCGTCCCGCGGCGAGCTTGGAGAGGGACTCGAGGCCCGATTCCAGGCTACGTCCACGCGGACGGGTCACCAGCCGGACGACCAGTCGCTCGGTGACCGGGTTCGCCCTGCCGCCGAGCAGGCTGCGCAGCAGTTCGCTCTTGGCCGCGACCGTGGCGGTGCGGCTGGTGAGCGCGGAGCGCAGTTCGGCGTCGGAGGCGACGATGCGGCCGAACCGGAACAGCTCGTCCTCGACGTCGTCCAGCGCGCCCGACTGCTGCGCGGCGGTGAGGTCGGCGGTGGCCGCCAGTTCTTCCAGCGAGTCCACCAGGTCACGCGACTGCGACCAGCGGGAGCGGACCATGCCGGCCACCAGGTCGGCGGTCTCGCCGCCCACCTGGCCGCCGAGCAGACGCCCGGCCAGCTCGGCCTTGGCCTCGCCGGCCTGCGCCGGGTCGGTCAGGACCCGACGCAGCGAGACCTCGCGGTCGAGCAGCGTGGTGACGGCGGCCAGCTCGTCGCCGAGCTTCGCCGCGTCGACGGACGTATTGTCCATCAGCGCGTCGAGACGCTCTCGTGCGGCGGCCAGTGCCTCGCGGCTCGCACCGTTCATCGGACGGCCTCGGCCTTCTCCTCGAGCTCGCCGAGGAAACGGTCGATGGTGCGGCTCTGGCGGGCGTGGTCCTCGAGGGACTCGCCGACCAGCTTGCCGGCCAGGTCGGTCGCCAGCTTGCCCACGTCCTGACGGAGCGAGTGCGCGGCGGCCTTGCGGTCGGCCTCGATCTGGGCGTGGCCGGCAGCGATGATCTCCTCACGCTGCCGCTGGCCTTCCGCCCTCATCTCCTGGATGAGCGCGGTGCCCTGCTCGGTCGCCTCCTGGCGCAGGCGAGCAGCCTCGTGGCGGGCCTCGGCGAGCTGCGCCTTGTACTGCTCAAGGACGCTCTGGGCCTCGGTCTGAGCGGCCTCGGCCTTCTCCATCCCGCCTTCGATGGCCTCGCGGCGCTCGTCCAGAACCTTGTTGATGTTCGGGAGGAGCTTCTTGGCGAGGAAGCCGAAGACGATGACGAAGGCGATGAGGCCGATGACGAGCTCAGGCCACGGCGGAACGAGGGGGTTTTCCTTGCCCTCGGCCGCCAGCTGAACCATGGTGAGGTTCACATCAGTGCCTTTCGTCGGTCGGTCTGGTCGTGGTTCGTCTTAGTAGACGAACGGCATGACGAGGCCGATCAGGGCCAGCGCCTCACAGAACGCGAAACCGAGGATCTGGTTGGCGCGGATCAGGCCGGCCGCTTCGGGCTGACGGGCGAGAGCCTGCGTGCCGTTACCGAAGATGATGCCGACGCCGACGCCGGGGCCGATCGCGGCGAGGCCGTAACCGATGGAGCTGAGCGAGCCGGTGACGCCATCGGAGGCAGCGAGGATCTGGGACATGCCAGTTCTTCCTTCTCTTTCACGGACCGGTGGGGGTTGGCCACCGGACGACTGGGGGTATGGAGGGTGCGGGCGGTCAGTGGTGCTCGGCGACGGCGCCCTGGAGGTAGCTGCACGCCAGGAGCACGAAGACGTAGGCCTGGACGGCCTGGATGAAGAGCTCGAAGCCGGTCATCACGACGACCATCACGAAGGAGACGCCGGAGTACGCGATCCCGATGCCGTTGAGCATGTACCAGCTGGCGATCGTGAACAGCAGCAGCAGGGTGTGACCGGCGAACATGTTCGCGAAGAGTCGCACCGCGTGCGTGAAGGGACGGACCAGCACGTTCGAGAAGAACTCGATGACCATGACCATCGGCAGGACCGCGCCGAGCGACTTGTCATAGCCGGTGAGGTTCTTGAAGCCGCCGACGAAGCCGTGGCGCTTGAAGGTGACGCTCATCCAGCAGACGTAGACGACCGCGGCGAGCACGGCCGGGTACGCGATGATCGACGTCACCGGGAACTGGGCGACCGGAACGATCGACCACAGGTTCATCATCCAGACGAAGAAGAAGAGCGTGACCATGAGCGGAACCCACTTCTCACCCTCCTTCTTTCCCATGGTCTCGTAGACGATCCCGCGGCGTACGAAGTCGTAGGCGGCCTCGCCGACCATCTGGAGCTTGCCGGGTACGGTCTTCGGCTTGCGGAAGGCCGCCCAGAAGAAGCCGACGATGATCAGCGAGCCCAGCAGGGCCAGCAGCATCGGCTTGTTGAAGTACACCCCGTCGGTGTCGCCCCAGAGCGGCTCGAAGAGGAACGAGTGCAGGCCGGGACCCTCGAAGCCACAGCCGTTCGACTGGAAGATGTGGCAGCTCGGATCGAAGGCGAGCACCTGCGTCGGGTCAGCACTCACCGCGGGCTCCTTCAGCGTGGCGCATAGGTACGGCAACCTCGTTGTGTCGGCGCGGCGCGCAGCCGCGGTTCGGCACTGGACTGGTGTTTCGGATGATGGGGCGGCGGTCGGGCATCAAGCCTCGCGATTGAGCAGGCGTCAGCTCAGATGCCCGCGCCCGCAGTGCCGCAGTTGGCACCGGACGATAGCAGGGTCCTGAACTCGCGTTTATCCCGGCCCTACCGTTCACGACGACGGGCCCGTCTTTTCGGGCTTGCTGCCCTCGGCGGCGTCCGGTTCGACGTAAAGGATCTTCGCCTTCATGTGCGCACGCGCCTGCGCGCCGATCCAGACGAGGGTCAGCGCGACGAGGGTGGCGGCGAAGCATTTCGGGTTGAACAGCGTCGTGTTCTTGAAGACCGCGACGAAAATGAAGAGCAGGAGCAGCTGCGCGGTGTACAGCATCAGTCCCATCGCCTGGAACAGATGCGGAAGCGATTTGGCAGTGCGTTCCAGGACGACGAGTCCGATGCCCATGAAGAGGATCACGACCAGCGTCGCGACGAGGGCGCCCACCGCTCCCTTGCCGCCCGCGACCACACCACTGACCAGGACGGCAACAGCGCCCGCGGCAGCGGTGGGTAGGGCGGTCTGGAGAAGAGTGCGTGCGTCGTTGGACGGCATGGCGGCAGCTCCGCTTGCTGGTGGGGGCAAAGTGGTGTCGTCATGGACGAGCGTAAGCCCGGGCCGAGTTGGTCCCTCGGGCCAACGGACCGTCGCACTACGGTCCTTCGGCTCTGGCGCCGGGTCTCGTGAACCGTATCACAAACTATTTGATGAGGTCTTTACCATGGAAGTGTGATGGGCGGCACACTTGAGAGTGAACCCGCGCGTTTGTGCACAACGGGCGGCGAGATGTCTGGTATTGGGCGACGAAGCGGCAAATCGTCAGCGTGATGCGCCGGTCTTACGTCGGTCGGGGAAACGCGAACGGGGGCCGATCGCTGTCGCTCCGTTGACGCCGGAGACACCCGCCGCCACCGGGGCGCGCTCCCCGCGCACCTCGTCCTCCTCCTCGCGCGCGAGCGAGTGCACGGTCTCCGGCTCCGTGCGCACGCGCCGGTAGCGCGGCGGCACGAACCGCTCGGCCCACCGCGGGGCGCGCGGAGCGAACCGCGGGAGCAGCAGCAGGACGAGCCCGACCGCGCTCAGCGCGACGATCAGCAGGACGATCCACATCGACGCCGAGTGCACCGAGTAGGCGACCGCGCCGAAAGCGATCAGCGCCGACCAGAAGTACATGATCAGCACCGCCCTGCTGTGCGAGTGCCCGATCTCCAGGAGCCGGTGGTGCAGATGTCCGCGGTCCGCGGCGAACGGCGACTGGCCGTTCCAGGTTCTGCGGACGATCGCGAGCACCAGGTCGGCCATCGGGATCGCGATGATCGTCAGCGGCATCAGGAGCGGGATGAAGACGGGCAGCATCGCGTGGGTGGCGTCGCGGGTGCCGCCGAAGTTGAGCTTCATCGCGTCCGGGTCGACCTGGCCCGTGATGGAGATCGCACCGGCCGCGAGCACCAGGCCGATCAGCATCGAACCCGAGTCGCCCATGAAGATCCTGGCCGGGTGCATGTTGTGCGGCAGGAAGCCGAGGCACATGCCCATGAGGATGGCGGCGAACAGGGTGGCCGGGGCGGCCGCCTCGATGCCGTAGCCGTACCAGAGCCGGTAGGCGTACATGAAGAACGCCGCCGACGCGATGCACACCATGCCGGCCGCCAGGCCGTCGAGGCCGTCCACGAAGTTCACCGCGTTGATGGTGATCACGACGAGCGCGACCGTGAGCAGGGTGCCCTGCCAGGAGGTCAGTGAGACCGAGCCGATGCCGGGGATCGGCAGCCACAGGATGGTCAGACCCTGCATGACCATGACGCCCGCGGCGATCATCTGGCCGCCGAGCTTGATCAATGCGTCGATCTCGAACTTGTCGTCCAGGACGCCGATCAGCCAGATCAGGGCGGCACCCGACAGCAGTGCCCGCGGTTCGTTGGACTGGCTGAAGACGGCGTTGAGGCCGTCGAGGTGGTCGGCGACCAGGAGGCCGGCGCTCAGGCCGCCGAACATGGCGATGCCCCCGAGCCTCGGCGTCGGTTCCCGGTGCACGTCACGCGCGCGGATCTCCGGCATCGCACCGACGGCGATGGCGAACTTCCGCACCGGCCCGGTGAGCAGGTAGGTCACCGCGGCCGTGACGCAGAGCGTCAGCAGGTATTCACGCACGGGCTGCCCCAGAGGTATCGCTGGCCATCTCAGCCCCACACCCTAGCTTCGCGCGCATGTGGTTGAAGACATCCGCATCCGGCGGATGGTTGCGGGTACCCCGCCGCAGTGGTGATAAGCCCGCATTTCCTCCCGTATGCGAAGCCTGTGAAACGTGCCGGGAGGCGAAATCAGGACCCTGCTGCGCGGCCCTACGGGGGCGGGAACCGCTCCGCCAGTTCCCGTACCTCCGCCCGCGCCCTGGGATCCTCCCGCATCGCCATCGCGAACAGCACCGCGATTCTGGCCATCTCCGCCTCGCCCATGCCCTGGGTGGTGAGCGCGGCGGTGCCCAGCCTGATGCCGCGGGCCTCCGAGTGCGGCAGGGCGCACGAGTCGAGGACCAGGCCGGCGCCCGCGAGCCGGCCGCGCGCGGTGCGCCCGTCCACGCCGAACGGGGCCGGGTCGGCGAGCACCAGATGGGTGTCGGTGCCCCCGGTGCACACCCCGAACCCCTCGGCGAGCAGCCCCTCGGCCAGGATGCGCGCATTGGCGACCACCTGATGGGCGTACGCGGTGAAGCCCGCGGTGGACGCCTCGCCGAACGCGACGGCCTTGGCGGCGATCGTGTGCATCTGGGCGCCGCCCTGGGTGAAGGGGAAGACGGCCCGGTCGATGCGCGCGGCGAGCTCCTCGCCGCACAGGAGCAGCCCGCCGCGCGGGCCGCGCAGCACCTTGTGGGTGACGGCGCACACGACGTCGGCGTACGGGACCGGGCTCGGCGCCGCTCCCCCGGCGACGAGTCCGATCGGGTGCGCCGCGTCCGCGATGAGGTAGGCGCCCACGTCGTCGGCGATCTCGCGGAAGGCCCGGTAATCCGGATGGCGGGAGTAGGCGATCGAGCCGCAGACGATGGCCTTGGGCCGGTGCTCGACCGCCAGGTCCCACACCTCGCCGTAGTCGATGAGCCCGGTGTCCGGCGCCACCCCGTACCCCACGAAGTCGAACCAGCGCCCGGAGAAGTTGGCGGGCGAGCCGTGGGTGAGGTGTCCGCCGTACGGGAGCCCCATCGCGAGGACGGTGTCGCCGGGCTTCAGGAGGGCCGCGTAGGCCGCCAGCACCGCCGAAGTCCCCGAATGCGTCTGGACGTTGGCGTGCGCGGCCCCGAACAGGGCCTTGGCGCGTTCGACGGCGATGCGCTCGGCCACGTCCACGACCTCGCAGCCGCCGTGGTGGCGGGCACCCGGATAGCCCTCGGCGTACTTGTTGCCGAGGTGGGAGCCGAGGGCGGCGCGCACGGCCGGCGAGGTGAAGTTCTCGGCGGCGATCAGCTGCAGCGAGGTGGCCTGCCGCTCGGTCTCGCCGAGCAGCACGTCGGCCATTTCGGGGTCCTGCCGTCTCACGGCGTCGAACCCCGCGCGTTCAGTGCCAACTGCGGAGGTGACGGACATGCGTCCAGCGTAGGTCCGGGCCGCCGCGCGCGCCCGGTGTGATGGCGCGTCTCAGTGGTGCGTGGGCACGCCCGTCAGGGCCGTCACGACCGGGTCGAGGGCCTGGTTGATCTCGTCGCCGATGGAGCGGAAGAACGTGATCGGAGCGCCGTAGGGATCGTTGACCTCGTCGGCCTCGGCGCTCGGCGCCAGCAGCCAGCCGCGCAGCGCCGCCGCGGCCCGCACCAGGGCCCGCGCCCGCTCGACCATGCCCTCCTGGAGGGGGTCGGGCAGGGTGGCCGGGTCTATGGCGCGTACGAGCCGGGTGAACTCCTTCAGGGTGAAGGTGCGCAGGCCCGCCGAGTGGCCCATCGAGATGACCTGGGCGCGGTGGTCGCGGGTGGCCGTGAGGACCAGGTCGGCGGTGATGACGTGCTCGTCGAGGAGCTCGCGCCCGGTGAACCCGGTGGCGTCCGCACCGAAGTCGGCGAGGACGGCCGCGGCGTTGGCCTCCATCGGGGCGCCCTCGTGTCCCCAGGTGCCGGCGCTCTCCACGATGAGGCCCCCCGTGAAGGGGTCCCCGAGCCGGTCGCTCAGGGCATGGCGGGTCAGCCGCTCGGTGATCGGCGAGCGGCAGACGTTGCCGGTGCTGACGTGGAGGATGCGGAACGAGTCCACCGCGGGATGGACCGTGCCTATGCCACGCCCCTCAGGGGCGGTCAATTGGCCACCTCGAGGTCGGGTACCACCTTGCGCAGCTCGTCCGCGTCGAGCGCGCCGGCCCGCAGCAGCACCGGGACCTTGCCCGTGACGTCGACGATGGACGACGGGACGATGCCCGGGGTCGGGCCGCCGTCCAGGTACACCGACACGGAGTCGCCGAGCATGCCCTGGGCCGCGTCGCAGTCCTCGGGCGCCTGGTGGCCGGTGAGGTTGGCGGAGGAGACGGCCATCGGGCCGACCTCGGTGAGCAGCTCGATGGCGACCGGGTGCAGCGGCATCCGGATCGCGACGGTGCCGCGGGTGTCGCCGAGGTCCCACTGGAGCGAGGGCTGGTGGCGCGCGACCAGGGTCAGGGCGCCGGGCCAGAACGCGTCGACGAGCTCCCAGGCCTGCTCGGTGAAGTCGGTGACCAGGCCGTGCAGGGTGTTCGGCGAGCCGATCAGCACGGGCGTGGGCATGTTGCGGCCGCGGCCCTTGGCGTCCAGCAGGTCCATGCAGGCCTGCGAGCTGAAGGCGTCGGCGCCGATCCCGTAGACGGTGTCGGTCGGCAGCACCACGAGCTCACCGCGGCGAACGGCGGACGCGGCTTCGCGCAGACCGGTCGTGCGGTCCGTCGCGTCGTTGCAGTCGTATCGCCGAGCCATCAGCGGGCCTCCTCGTACACGTACACGGTCTGGGTGTTGATGCGGATCACGGCGTGGCCTTGCGGGCCGTGGCGAAGCGCGGGCGCTTGTTCAGGTCGGGGTGATCGGCCGCGTCCGCCCAGCCGGCCTCCTCGTTGAAGATCCACGGCACCTGGCCGCCCTGGGTGTCGGCGTGCTCGATGACCACCAGCCCGCCGGGCCGCAGGAGGCGGTGCGCGGTCCGCTCGATGCCCCTGATGGTGTCGAGGCCGTCCTCACCGGAGAACAGCGCGAGCTCGGGGTCGTGGTCGCGGGCCTCGGGAGCGACGTACTCCCACTCGGTGAGCGGGATGTACGGCGGGTTGGAGATGACCAGATCGACCTGGCCGTCGAGCTCGGGCAGCGCGGTCAGGGCGTCGCCCTGGTGGAGAACGACGCGGGACCCCTCGACGTTCTTCCGCGTCCATGCCAGTGCGTCCTCGGACAGCTCGACGGCGTGCACGCGCGAGCGGGGCACCTCCTGCGCCATGGCGAGCGCGATGGCGCCCGAGCCGGTGCACAGGTCGACGATGAGCGGCTCGACGACGTCCATCGCGCGGACGGCGTCTATGGCCCAGCCGACCACGGACTCGGTCTCGGGTCGCGGCACGAACACCCCTGGCCCGACGTGGAGTTCGAGGTAGCGGAAGAAGGCACGGCCGGTGATGTGCTGGAGCGGCTCGCGGGCCTCGCGGCGGGCGATGGCCTCCCAGTAGCGGGCGTCGAAGTCGGCGTCCTTGACGTGGTGCAGCTCTCCCCGCTTGACACCGTGGATGTGCGCGGCGAGCTCCTCCGCGTCGAAGCGCGGTGAAGGCACGCCGGCGTCGGCCAGCCGCTGGGTGGCCTGGGCCACCTCGGCAAGCAGCACGCTTCGGGGGCCTGGGGGTCGCCCCCCAGAGTTTTGCTGCACGCTGGTCCTCCGGCAGTCGTACGGGGATGTGATTACTGGGCGGCCGCGAGCTTGGCGGCGGAATCCGCGTCGACGCAGGCCTGGATCATCGCGTCCAGGTCGCCGTCGAGGACCTGGTCCAAGTTGTACGCCTTGAAGCCGACGCGGTGGTCCGAGATGCGGTTCTCCGGGAAGTTGTACGTCCGGATCTTCTCGGAGCGGTCGACGGTGCGCACCTGGCTGCGGCGGGCGTCGGCGGCCTCCTGCTCGGCGGCCTCCTGGGCGGCGGCGAGCAGCCGGGAGCGCAGGATGCGCATGGCCTGCTCCTTGTTCTGGAGCTGGCTCTTCTCGTTCTGGCAGGAGGCGACGACACCGGTCGGGACGTGCGTGATGCGCACGGCGGAGTCGGTCGTGTTGACGGACTGGCCGCCGGGGCCCGAGGAGCGGTACACGTCGATGCGCAGGTCGTTCATGTTGATCTCGACGTCGACCTCCTCGGCCTCGGGCGTGACGAGCACACCGGCGGCGGAGGTGTGGATGCGGCCCTGCGACTCGGTCGCGGGCACGCGCTGCACGCGGTGCACACCGCCCTCGTACTTCAGGCGCGCCCAGACGCCCTGGCCGGGCTCGGTCGCGCCGTTGCCGCCCTTGGTCTTCACGGCGACCTGGACGTCCTTGTAGCCGCCCTGGTCGGACTCGGTGGAGTCGATGATCTCGGTCTTCCAGCCGACCCGCTCGGCGTAGCGCAGGTACATGCGCAGCAGGTCGCCGGCGAACAGGGCCGACTCGTCGCCGCCCGCGCCCGCCTTGATCTCCAGGAGTACGTCCTTGTCGTCGCTCGGGTCGCGCGGGACCAGGAGCAGGCGGAGCTTCTCGGTGAGCCCCTCGCGCTGCGCGGTCAGGTCCTTGACCTCGGCGGCGAAGTCCGGGTCGTCGGCGGCGAACTCGCGGGCGGTCTCGATGTCCTCGCCGGTCTGCTTCCAGGCGCGGTAGGTACCGACGATCGGCGTCAGCTCGGCGTAGCGCTTGTTCAGCTTGCGCGCGTTGGCCTGGTCGGCGTGGACCGAAGGGTCGGCGAGCTTCTTTTCGAGGTCGGCGTGCTCGCCGATCAGGTCCTCGACCGCTTCGAACATCGGTGGCTCCTGGGATTCAGACGAAGAAGTAGGACTGGACGGCAAAGCGCCGGTCGCGGCGCCCCCGGGAAGGAGGCGCCGCGGACCGGCGCAGTGGGCTCGCTACTTCTGGGCGGAGCCGGCAGCGGCCTTGCCGAAGCGGGCCTCGAAGCGGGCCACGCGGCCGCCGGTGTCCATGATCTTCTGCTTGCCCGTGTAGAACGGGTGGCACTCGGAGCAGATTTCGGCGCGGATGGAGCCGCCATCGATCGTGCTACGGGTGGTGAAAGCCGCGCCACAGGTGCAGCTGACCTGGGTCTCGACGTACTCGGGGTGGATGTCGCGCTTCAAGGTGTCTCCTAGGTTCGGGAGGGCTCCGGGTCGCAGGCGCGGATTGCGCATACGTGAACCGGGGCCGACGTACCAGTCTGCCAGGACTGGCCGCATCTCCCAAAACGGGGGTGGAGGGGGATCTATTCCCCGGGCCCGCCGAAGGCCCCCGGCGGGCCGTGGCCCGGGGGCGTGGCCGCTACTGCCCGGCGACGTAGCCGCCCGCGGTGCCCTTGTCGCCCGCCGATTCGGCGGTCGCGGACGCCGGGATCGGCTGGTCCTTGGACAGCGCGTCCCAGACCTGGCGGGACTGCTCCTCCAGCGGGCTGACGCGGTTGGCGTCGAGCTTGTCGTACTGCACCGGCAGCGTGATCATCTTGACGTTGGAGGCGTCCAGGCCCTTGAGGCCGCTCGCGAAGCCGATCAGGGAGTTGACCGAGCTGAGGTCGGAGTCGGTGGTGATCGCCTTGGTGGCCGCGTCGGCCAGACCGTAGAGCTTGGTCGGGTCGCCGAACACGCCGACGCTCTTGACCTGCCCGATCAGTGCCTTGATGAAGGCCTGCTGGAGCTGGATGCGGCCCAGGTCGCTGCCGTCGCCGACCACGCCGTGGCGGGTCCTTACGAGGCCGAGCGCCTGTTCGCCGTTGAGGGTGTGGCGGCCGGCCGGCAGGTCGAGGTGGCTCTTGTCGTCCTTGATCGGCTTGTTGGTGGTGACGGGCACCCCGCCGAGCTGGTCGATGAGCTTCTTGAATCCGGTGAAGTCGACCTCGATGTAGTGGTCCATGCGGATGCCGGACATCTGCTCGACCGTCTTGACGGCGCAGGCCGGGCCGCCGACCTCGTACGCCGTGTTGAACATCTGGCGCCTGGCGCCGGGGTCGCTCTTGCCGTCACCGGTGGTGCAGGCGGGGCGCGTGATCAGGGTGTCGCGCGGGATGGAGACCACGCTCGCCGTCTTGTGGCCCTGGTAGACGTGGACGATCATCGCGGTGTCGGACCGGGCGCCGCCCTCGTCCGTCCCGTACTCCTTGTTGGCACCGGCCCGCGAGTCGGAGCCGAGGACCAGGATGTCCATCGAGCCGTTGTCGACGTTCTGCGGCCGGTCGGTGCCGAGCTGGGCGTTGATGTCGACGCCCTTGAGGTTGCCGTTGAGCTTGAAGTACACGTAGCCGAGGCCCGCCCCGCCGACGAGCACCACGCCGGCCGCGCTCCACGCGGCTATCCGCACGGCGCGACGGCGCGTGCTGGGCTGCTTGCGGCGCTTGCCCGCTCCGCGTATTCGGCTGCTGCGTGTGCCCTGCTCGGCCATGGTCTCCTCAGTCCTCGGTGCTCCTCCGGATACCCCGTGCCCCGACCTGCGAGCACGGATTGTCGACACTTGTCAGACGGTGAAGCACCAAGAAGGGTTGCACAGGGTTCTAAGAAGGCCATAAGAGCGCATCGCGGCCGCGGCGCAACCCGGACCGGGCCGCACCGCCGTCACCTGCGGGTTCGCGACGGCCGGCGGGCGCGCCGCCGGCCGTCGCTCCCCCGGGGGCTGTGGCGAAGGCCTCAGCCGATGAGGCCGTATCCGCTCCAGCCGCCGCCGATCCGGTAACGGTCGCCGAAGGCGCCGTGGCCGTTGCCCGGGTAGAGCCAGAGCACTCCCGCGCCGTCGCGGGCGAACAGGTCGGCCCGGCCGTCCCCGTCGACGTCGCCGGTGGCCGCGTAACCGGGGAAGGTCCAGCCGGCCGAGCCGGCCAGGGTGCGGGCGCCGAGGGTGCCGCGGCCGGTGCCGGGGTAGAGCCAGAGCTTGCCGGCGGTGTCCTGGGCCAGGACGTCGGCCTTGCCGTCCCCGCTGTAGTCGCCCCGGCCCACCAGGACCAGGGGCGCCCAGCCGGCGCCGAGGGCCACCCGGGTGCCGAAGGCTCCGTCACCCCGGCCGGGGTAGAGCCAGAGCTGGCCTGCGGTGTCGACGGCGAGGAGATCGGTCAGCCCGTTGCCGTCGAGGTCGCCCGGCAGCACGATCGACTTCATCGCGCCCCAGCCGCCGCCCAGGTCCTGTGTCACATAGGCGTTCGCCGCCGCGCTGTAGTGGTACCAGCCCAGGTGGCCGCCGGTGGTGCGCACCACGAAGTCCTGCCGCTGGTCGCGGTCGAGGTCGGCCTGGCGGACCAGGTCGTAGCCGCGCCAGTCGCCCAGCGAGTACCGGGTGCCGAGGGTGATGCCCTGCGAGTAGTAGGCGAAGCCCTCGCCCGTGCTGTCGCTGCGGGCGAAGAGGTCGGCGCGGCCGTCGAAGTTCAGGTCGGTGTCGTCGATGCGCGGGCCGGTGAGCCCGGCGAAGGTGCTGAGCTTCGCGTAGACGCTGTACGAGCCGGACGCCACGCAGTCCGGCCGGCCCCAGGACACCAGGCCCACGATGCGGTTGCCCACCACGAGCGGGCCGCCGGAGTCGCCGTCGCACGGCGAGACGGTGCCCGCGTCGGTGCCGCTCGCCGGGTTCCCCGCGCACGCCATCTGGCCCGCGACGAAGGAGCTCTCGGGAGCCTGGTTGTAGTAGGCGGCGCAGGTGCCGTCGGACTGGACCGGGACCGTCGCCTTGAGCAGCGACATCGACACGTCCTGGTTGGCGGAGCTGGTGCGGCCCCAGCCGTACACGGTGGCCGGGGTGCCCGGCTGGTAGGCGACGCTCTCGTCGGACGCGGCCGGCTGGAGCGTCTGGTACGGCAGCGGCGCGGCCAGCGTCAGCACGGCGACGTCACCGGTGAGCGCGTTCGCGTCGTAACCGGGGTCGGACCACTGCCGGGCCACGTTGACGAGCTGCCCGCCGTGCAGGTCCCCGTCCAGCGGGTACTGCGTGGTGCCGCCGAGCACGACACCGTTCTTGGTCCAGTCCCGGCCCGCCACGCAGTGGGCGGCGGTGAGCACCTTGCCGGGGGCCACGAGGGTGCCGCCGCAGAAGGTGCCCTGGTCGGTGGCCGGGTCGTTGTAGAAGAGCTCGACCATCCAGGGCGCCTCGCCGACCGCGGCCGGCTGACCACCGATGATCTTCGGGTCACGCGGGGACGGCGCCTGCGAGGCACTGGGCGCGGGGCTCGCCGCGGCCGGCGTGAAATGGCCGATAGCTCTCTTGAGCCTGTCCCGCAGTTCTGCTTGCGGGGCCGGGGCCGACGGCGCCTGGACGCCGTGCCGGCCGGGCAGGGGTGGAGCTTGGTCCGCCTGGGCGGGCACGGCCCCGAGGGCCAGCGCTCCCAGCGCGAGTGCGGCGGACGCCGCAGGGAGGGCATTGCGCACCCTCCGACTGCCAGATGTCATGCGATCTCCCCATATGTCGATCCGAGGATGCGAAGGGGGAGCGAAGGCGTCACAAGACAGCGAGCCCTGCCCGGTGTTGCTCAGGGCAGAGCTCGGCGGCTCAGTGGCGCATCAGTCGTGCGTTCCCCCCACTTACGGCTCGTCGATCGTACTGGCAAGAAAACGCCCCCGTCAGGAGAATGACGGGGGCGCCCTCAACTGGCCCTGCTGGACCCGGAGTTGCTAGTCGTTGCCGTTGCCGTTCGGCCCGGGCGTCGTCTTCTGGATCTGGAGCAGGAACTCGGCGTTCGACTTCGTCTGCTTCATCTTGTCCAGGAGCAGCTCGATGGCCTGCTGCTGGTCGAGCGCGTGCAGCACCCGGCGCAGCTTCCAGACGACCGCGAGCTCGTCGCTGCCGAGCAGGATCTCTTCCTTACGGGTGCCGGACGCGTCCACGTCCACCGCCGGGAAGATGCGCTTGTCGGCGAGCTTGCGGTCGAGCTTGAGCTCCATGTTGCCGGTGCCCTTGAACTCCTCGAAGATCACCTCGTCCATGCGCGAGCCGGTCTCCACGAGCGCGGTGGCGAGGATGGTCAGCGAGCCGCCGTCCTCGATGTTGCGCGCGGCACCGAAGAAGCGCTTCGGCGGGTAGAGCGCGGTCGAGTCGACACCACCGGACAGGATGCGGCCGGAGGCCGGGGCCGCCAGGTTGTACGCACGGCCCAGGCGGGTGATCGAGTCGAGCAGCACGACCACGTCGTGACCCAGCTCGACGAGACGCTTGGCGCGCTCGATGGCCAGCTCGGCGACGGTGGTGTGGTCCTCGGCGGGACGGTCGAAGGTCGAGGAGATGACCTCGCCCTTCACCGACCGCTGCATGTCGGTGACCTCTTCCGGACGCTCGTCGACCAGGACGACCATCAGGTGGCACTCGGGGTTGTTGTGGGTGATCGCGTTGGCGATCGCCTGCATGATCATGGTCTTGCCGGTCTTCGGCGGGGCCACGATCAGACCGCGCTGGCCCTTGCCGATCGGCGACACGAGGTCGATGATCCGCGTGGTGAGCACACCCGGGTCGGTCTCCAGGCGGAGCCGGTCCTGCGGGTAGAGCGGGGTCAGCTTGTTGAACTCCGGGCGCCCGCGGCCCGAGTCGGCCGCCATGCCGTTGGAGGAGTCCAGGCGCACCAGCGCGTTGAACTTCTCGCGGCGCTCGCCGTCCTTCGGCTGGCGCACGGCACCGGTGACGTGGTCACCCTTGCGCAGGCCGTTCTTGCGGACCTGGGCGAGCGAGACGTACACGTCGTTCGGGCCCGGCAGGTAGCCGGACGTCCGGATGAACGCGTAGTTGTCGAGGATGTCGAGGATGCCCGCGACGGGGATCAGGACGTCGTCGTCGGCGACCTGCGGCTCGGCGCCGAACTCGTCACGGCCACCACGGCGGCCACGGCGGTCGCGGTAGCGTCCGCGCCGGCCACGGCGGCTGCCGTCGTCGTCGAAGTCGTCCTGCGGACCGTTGTTCTGCTGCTGGCCCTGCTGCTGACCCTGGCCGCCCTGGCGCTGCTGGCGCTGGCCGCCCTGCTGGTCCTCGCCCTTGCCCCGGCGCTCACCACGGTCACTGCGCTCGCTGCGCTCACCACGGTCGCCACGGTCACCGCGCTCGCCACGGTCACCGCGCTGGCGGTCGCGGCGGTCGCCGCGGTCACGGCGCTCGCGGCGGCCCTCGGCGCTGTCGACCGCCTCGGCGGCCTTCGCCTCGGGCTCCTTGGCCTCGGTCTTGACCTCGGCCCTCGCCTCCGTCTTGGTGGCGGTCTCGGCGGCGGCCGAGGTGGACTCGGGGCTGCCGGAGGGCGCGGTGGCGCGACGGCGGCGGCGCTCGCCCGCGGGCTGGTCGTCACCGGCGGCGGCCTGGTCGGAGACCTTGGCGGACGGCTGGCCGGGGATGTCGATCTGCTGCTGCGCGGCCTGCTTCTCGGCGGGCGCGGCGGCCTCCTCGCCCGTACGGGCCTTGGAGGTGGCGCGGCGCTTCGGCTTGGCCTCGGCGTCGCCGGACGCGGCGGCGCCCTTGGCCGCGGAGCCGCCTCCTGCCTGCGCCTCCTTGATGACCTCGATCAGCTGGCTCTTGCGCATGCGCGCGGTGCCCCTGATGCCGAGGCCGGACGCGACCTGCTGCAGCTCGGCCAGGACCATGCCGTCGAGGCCGGTGCCGGAGCGGCGGCGCCGTGAGGTGGTGCCAGAGGCAGCACCTGCGGCGGGCGCGGGGGTGTCGACAGAGCTGTCGGCAGTCACGCCCATCAGATCGGTGGTGTCGCTCACGAAGGGTCCTTCCCTGGAGCGGACGTCGGCCTGTCTGGCTCGGCGACCGGTTGTGCTGTCCGGCTTCGGCCCGTGGTCTGCTCGACCACTGATCGTGCCGGGGCGGTGGCCCGCCGCGTACGGCGGAGAGACAAAAGTGCGTGGGTTCCGGCCCGAGATCCCCCTGCTCGGCCCCTGCTGGGAAAAAGCGTGGGGTGTCGTGCCGGTTCCGGAGCGTGCTCGAAACTGCTCAGGCAGGCTGCGCAGGCAGTTGGGGAGGCTCTCGGAAGAAAGGCGGTCCCTGAAGGGGACACGAAGCACCGCGCCACGAAGACGACCGATGCAGACTTGAGGTTAACACTACCGGATCCAACAAACATTCCCCCTCTCGTTCACCGGCAAGCCGCGCTCCCTGCGCCTACGACCCGAGCGGCAGGACGCTCGCACCCGCGGCGTCGAGACCGAGCCGGTTGGCGGCCCACCCCTCCCCCGCCAGGCGTGCGACCTTGTCGGCCGCGCCGTCCTCGACCAGCGCGAGCACCGTCGGCCCCGCGCCGGAGATCACCGCGGGCACGCCGTCCGCGCGCAGCCGGTTGACCAGCGCCACGCTCTCCGGCATCGCCGGTGCGCGGTACTCCTGGTGGAGCCGGTCCTCGGTGGCCGCGAGCAGCAGCTCGGGGCGCCTGGTCAGGGCCTCCACGAGCAGCGCCGCACGGCCCGCGTTGGCCGCGGCGTCGACGTGCGGGACGGAGCGCGGGAGCAGTCCGCGAGCCGTCTCGGTCAGGACCGCCTTGCCGGGCACGAAGACCACCGGAACGACGGAGTCCGCGGGGTCCATCCGGATCGCGCGGGCCGCGCCGCCGTCCATCCAGGACAGTGTGAATCCGCCGAGCAGACAGGCGGCCACGTTGTCGGGGTGGCCCTCGATCTCGGTCGCGAGCTCCAGCAGGGCCGCGTCGTCGAGCCGGGCGTCGCCGCCTATGGTCACGGCGCGCGCGGCGACGATGCCGGCGCAGATGGCGGCGGAGGACGAGCCGAGGCCGCGGCCGTGCGGGATGCGGTTGGCGCAGACGACCTCGAGGCCGCGCGGCTGCCCGCCGAGCAGGTCGAAGGCGGTGCGCAGGGACCGTACGAGGAGGTGGCTCTCGTCGCGGGGCAGCGTCTCGGCGCCTTCGCCCGCGATGTCGACGTGCAGGCCGGAGTCGGCGACGCGGACGACCACGTCGTCGTACAGACCGAGCGAAAGGCCCAGCGAGTCGAAGCCCGGGCCGAGGTTGGCGCTCGTGGCGGGGACGCGCACCCGTACGGCGGCGGCGCGGAATGCGGGACCGGCCATCGCTCTGATGACTCCTTGTGAGACTGCTGCTGGTGTCTGCTGCGAGGTTTTCGAAGACGTACAAAACACCCGGGGGCCACGTGGGCAACTGCACCACGGCATATGCGGCGGGGCGGGTTGAGTACAGCCTATCGAAGGAAGGTTCTGTGGCGACATAGGGCGCACAGGAGGCGCACGATGCGTGTCGCGAGCCCCCTGTGCCCCTACGTGCGGGCTTGTCCGGTTTTACGTCTGCGTCCCGGCGGTGCGGGACGCAGACGCACCGCGGCGGACAGCGGTTACACGAGGCCCAGGCGCTCGGCCGCGGTCGCCGCGTCCACCGGGACGGTGACGGGCTGCGGCGCTCCCGCGACGGCCCAGTCGGGGTCCTTGAGGCCGTTTCCGGTCACCGTGCAGACGATCTTCTGGCCGCGGTCGACCAGACCGGCCTCGGCGGCCTTGAGCAGTCCGGCGACCGAGGCGGCCGACGCGGGCTCGACGAAGACGCCCTCCTGCGAGGCGAGCAGGCGGTAGGCGCGCAGGATCTCACGGTCCGTCACCTCGTCGATGAGGCCGCCCGATTCGTCCCGCGCGGCCAGCGCGAACTGCCACGAGGCCGGGTTGCCGATGCGGATCGCGGTGGCGATGGTCGAGGGGTCCTTGACCACCTCGCCGCGCACGATCGGCGCCGAACCCGACGCCTGGAAGCCCCACATGCGCGGGGTGTGCGTGGAGACGCCGTCGCCGGCGTACTCCTTGTAGCCCTTCCAGTACGCCGTGATGTTGCCGGCGTTGCCCACCGGCAGGACGTGGATGTCGGGGGCGTCGCCCAGCGCGTCCACGATCTCGAACGCGGCGGTCTTCTGGCCCTCGATGCGTACCGGGTTGACCGAATTGACCAGCGCCACCGGGTAGTTGTCGGACAGCGAGCGGGCCAGCGTGAGGCAGTCGTCGAAGTTGCCGTCCACCTGGAGGATCTTGGCACCGTGCACGAGGGCCTGGCCCATCTTGCCCAGCGCGATCTTGCCCTGCGGCACGAGGACCGCGCACACCATGCCGGCCCGCACCGCGTAGGCGGCGGCCGAGGCCGAGGTGTTGCCGGTGGAGGCGCAGATGACGGCCTTGGCGCCCTCCTCCTTGGCCCGGGTGATCGCCATCGTCATGCCGCGGTCCTTGAAGGAACCGGTGGGGTTGGCACCCTCGACCTTGAGGTGCACCTCGCAGCCGGTGCGCTCGGAGAGCACCTGCGCGGGCACGAGCGGCGTACCGCCCTCGCGGAGGGTGACGACCGGCGTCGTAGCGGAGACGGGGAGCCGGTCCCGGTACTCCTCGATGATTCCGCGCCACTGGTGGGTCATTGCTGGTTACTCCCCTTCAACACGCATGATGCTGGCGACACCACGCACGGTGTCGAGCTTGCGCAGGGCGTCCACGGTCCCGGTGAGGGCCGCGTCGGCCGCGCGGTGGGTGACGACGACGAGGGAGGCCTCGCCGTCCTTGCCCGACTGGCGGACGGTGTCGATGGACACCCCGTGTTCGGCGAAGACCGTCGCCACCTGGGCGAGCACGCCCGGCTTGTCGGCCACGTCGAGGCTGATGTGGTAGCGGGTCACGACCTCGCCCATGGGGCTCACGGGCAGCTGCGTGTACGCCGACTCGCCGGGGCCGGTCGCTCCGGCCAGCTTGTTGCGGCAGACCGCGACCAGGTCGCCGAGGACGGCGGACGCGGTCGGTGCGCCCCCCGCGCCGGGCCCGTAGAACATCAGCTGTCCGGCGGCCTCGGCCTCGACGAACACCGCGTTGTAGGCGCCCCGCACGGAGGCCAGCGGGTGGTCGAGCGGGATCATCGCCGGATGCACGCGGGCGGTCACCGAACCGCCGTCGGCGGCCCGCTCGCAGATCGCGAGCAGCTTGATGGTGCAGCCCATCTGGCGCGCCGAGGCGAAGTCGGCGGCGGTCACCTCGGTCATGCCCTCGCGGTACACGTCGTCGAGGCGGACCCGGGTGTGGAAAGCGATCCCCGCGAGGATGGCGGCCTTGGCGGCGGCGTCGAAGCCCTCGACGTCGGCGGTCGGGTCGGCCTCGGCGTAGCCGAGCGCGGTGGCCTCGTCGAGGGCCTCCTGGTAGCCGGCGCCCGTGGAGTCCATCTTGTCGAGGATGAAGTTGGTCGTCCCGTTGACGATGCCGAGGACCCGGTTGACCTTGTCGCCGGCCAGGGACTCGCGCAGCGGGCGGATCAGCGGGATCGCGCCGGCCACCGCGGCCTCGTAGTACAGGTCGCGGCCGTGCTCGACGGCGGCGGCGTGCAGCGCCGCGCCGTCCTGCGCGAGCAGCGCCTTGTTCGCGGAGACGACCGAGGCGCCGTGCTCGAACGCGGTGGTGATGAGGGTGCGGGCGGGCTCGATGCCGCCGATCACCTCCACGACGACGTCGATGTCGCCGCGTTTGACCAGGGCCGTGGCGTCGGTGGTGACGAGGGCGGGGTCGATGCCCTCACGCACCTTGGAGGGACGGCGGACGGCGACCCCGGCGAGCTCCACGGGAGCGCCGATGCGCGCCGTGAGGTCGTCGGCGTGCGTCGTCATGATGCGCGCCACCTCTGAGCCGACCACTCCACAGCCCAGCAGCGCCACCTTCAGCGGACGCGTACGCATCATCCGACCTCGTTTCCTCTTCAAACCTGGAATGCGAACCAGTCTCACTCACCGGACCGGGGTTTCTGCCCTCGGTCCGGATCCTGAGACAACTATTTCATCTAGCCGACGTCGAGGCGCAGGAGATCTTCCTCCGTCTCACGCCGGACGATCACCCGGGCCGCCCCGTCGCGCACGGCGACGACCGGCGGACGCAGCGCGTGGTTGTAATTGCTGGCCATGGAGCGGCAGTACGCGCCGGTGGCCGGCACCGCGATCAGATCACCGGGCGCGAGGTCGGCGGGCAGGAACGCGTCGCGGACCACGATGTCGCCGCTCTCGCAGTGCTTGCCGACCACCCGGACCAGCATCGGCTCGGCGTCGGAGGTGCGCGAGACGAGCGCGACGGAGTACTCGGCGTCGTACAGCGCGGTGCGGATGTTGTCGGACATGCCGCCGTCCACGCTCACATACGTCCGCAGCCCTTCGAGCGGCTTGATGGTGCCGACCTCGTACAGCGTGAACGCGGTCGGTCCGACGATCGCGCGGCCCGGCTCGACGGAGATGCGGGGGGCGCGCAGCCCGGCCGCGTCGCATTCGCGCGTGACGATCTCGCTGAGCGCCTTGGCGATCTCGTGCGGCTCGCGCGGGTCGTCGTCGGAGGTGTACGCGATGCCGAGCCCGCCGCCGAGGTCGATCTCGGGCAGCTCGACACCGTGCTCGTCCCGTACCTCGGCGAGCAGTTGGACGACCCGGCGCGCGGACACCTCGAAGCCGGCCATGTCGAAGATCTGCGAGCCGATGTGCGAGTGGATGCCGGTCAGTTCGAGCCCGTCGAGCTTGAGGGCGCGGCGCACGGCCTCGGCCGCCTGGCCGCCGGCCAGCGCGATGCCGAACTTCTGGTCCTCGTGCGCGGTGGCGATGAACTCGTGGGTGTGGGCCTCGACGCCGACGGTGACGCGGATGAACGCCTTCTGCACCCGGCCGAGTTCCTGCGCGATGTGCGCGACGCGCACGATCTCCTGGAAGGAGTCGAGCACGATCCGTCCGACACCGGCCCCGACGGCCCGCCGGATCTCGGCCTCGCTCTTGTTGTTGCCGTGGAAGGCGATGCGCTCGGCGGGCATGCCGGCGTCCAGCGCAGTGGCGAGCTCGGTGCCGGAGCAGACGTCGAGGTTGAGGCCCTCCTCGTGCAGCCAGCGGACCACGGCCCGGGACAGGAAGGCCTTTCCGGCGTAGAACACGTCGGCGTCGCGGCCGAAGGCGTCGGCCCAGGCGCGGCAGCGCAGGCGGAAGTCGGTCTCGTCCAGGAAGTAGGCGGGCGTCCCGAACTCCTCGGCCAGGCGCGCCACTTGGAGCCCGCCGACGGTGAGCGCGCCGTCGGCGTCACGGGTCACGGTGCTCGACCACACCTTGGGGTCGAGGGAGTTGAGGTCGGTCGGAGGCGCGGAGTAGTGGCCCTCGGGAAGCACGTCGGCGTGGCGGGGGCCGGCGGGGTGCGCGGATCGGCTCATGGTCGTACGTCTCTTCTCTTGCACGTCGTACACGTCTGGGGTCGTGACAGCGGCTGACGGCGGTGTCGGTGCGCGCGGGTCACAAGAACTCGGGGGCGTCGATGCCGAGCAGGGACAGGCCGCCGGCCAGCACCGTCCCGGCGGCCTCGGCGAGGGCGAGCCGGGAGCGGTGGGCGGCCGAGGGTTTCTCGTCGCCGAGGGGAAGCACCGTGTGCTGGAAGCGGAGCAGCTCGTCGGCGACGGCTTCGAGGTGCCGCGCGAGCCGGTCGGGCGCCCGGTGGCGGGCGGCGCCTTCGAGCACCGCCGGATACTCACGGACGAGCCCGAGCAGGGCTCCGCCGTCGGGGAGGGCCCAGCCCTGGGGGGCGGCCCCGGCTGCGGGGGCGGCCCCGGCTTCGAGAACGACCCCGCCCTCGGGGACGGCCCAACCCTGGGGGGCGGCCTCGGAACGGAACCCGAGCTGGTGGGCGCCCCGGGTGAGGGCGCGGCTGCGGGAGTGCGCGTACCGCACTCGGAACAGAGCACTGCTCTCGCGCTGGGCGAGCAGCTCCTCGACGTCGGTACGGGGCCGGTCGTGCCGGGCGGCCCGGAGCACGGCCCAGCGTGCGGCCCCTTCCCCCACCAGCGCGGCGAGCGGCGCCACGGCGCACGGAACGGCACTGAGCACCTGCCCGCGCTCCCCCGCCCCGACGACACGGGCCTGGGCGCCCTGCGCCCGCAGAAGCCCCGCCACGACCTCACTGACGACCCGGGCCCGCTCCTCGCCCGCCGCGAACGCGAAGACCTCCCCGGCCAGAGCGCTCCCGTGCCCGTACCGGACACCGGCGTCGAGGACCTGCCCGACCACGTCGTACTGGGTGCCCCGCTCAAGGGTGATGTTGAGGAAGCCGGGCCCGCTGATCTCGACGAGCGCGATGCCGGGCTGCTCGGCGATGCGCCGCCGCAGCTCCTCGGCGACCTGACGGGCCGGAAGCCCGACCGCGGCCGCGAGCTTGAGCGCGATGCCGCTGGCGTAGTCCCCGCCCCCTCCGGGCCGGGGCCGCTCGACCTTGACGGCCGGCTCCCCGCGGACACCGCCGAGGGCGCCCGCGTCGACCGCACTGCGCACGGCGCGCACGACGGTACGGGAGAGCTCTGCGGGGGTCACGGGACCAGCGTAGGCGAGAAGGGGGGCCCCTCCGCGAACCGGTTTCGCCATACGGGCAGGTACGGGGGGGCGGTGCGTGGCGGGGGCGCGGGGTGCGGGCAGGGCTTGGGGCCGCGGGTGCGGGGTGCGGGTGGGCCGGGGTGCCTTCGGGACGAGTCGCGCCCTGGCAGGACCGGCCCGGGGAGGGCGTCAGCTTCGGTTGATGCCGGCCCGCCCGGGCTCCCTGCTGCCGTCGGCAGACGGCGGAGCCTCCCGATGCAACAACTGCCGTACGACCCGGACCAGTTCGGTGGGCTCGAACGGCTTGGCGAGGAAGGCATCGACCCCTGCGGCGAGCCCGGTCTCGATCTCGTCCTGGGTGCAGGCGCTGATGATGGCGACGGGGAGCGTCCTCGTACGGGGATCGGATCGCAGCCGCGCGGCCGTCCGCAGCCCGTCGAGCCGGGGCATCATCACATCGAGGGTGACCACGTCGGGGCTGACCTCGTGCACGACCTCCAGGCATTCGGCACCATCGGCCGCGGTCACGACCTCGAAGCCCTCCAGCTCGAGGTTGACCCTGATCAGCTGCCGGATGACCTTGTTGTCGTCCACCACAAGGACCCGGCCGGACACGCCCGCCACCCTTCGAGGTTAGGTCCGAGGAGGGCACCGCGTCCGGGTTTTCCCCACTTCCACCCCGCCCGGGGGACACAGCCCGCCGAAGCCCCCGAAATACCTGTTCACAGGCACCCCGACAGAGCTGGTAGGGTTCTACCCGTCGCCGCCGAACGCGGCGGACGCCCCCGTAGCTCAGGGGATAGAGCAACGGCCTCCGGAGCCGTGTGCGCAGGTTCGAATCCTGCCGGGGGCACCTCGCAAGAGGTGCCAAAAGACCCCGCCATCAGCGAAGTCGCTGAGGTCGGGGTCTTTTTCTTTGCCCGTACACATTCCCCTCCGCACCACTCGCTCCGCCATGACGAGGGGGGTACGTACTCGACCGCAGCTGCGGCACGCCCGTACCGGCCGCAGCCCACCGAAAGCCCTACGGCACCATGATCCGCATGGATCTGGAAGGGATAGGGGCTGTAGTTGCGGCAGTCGTTGCCGGAGTGGGTGTGCCCGCGGCCGTACTCGTCGGCCGATGGCAGACAAAGGCGGCGCTGCGCGCAGCGGAGGCGACCAGCGAGGCGGGACTGGCTCAAGCCCGGGCCGCGTACCGCGCAGCACTGGACACCGTGCGCGCGCAGGTGAACGCCACTCACGTACAACAACGGCGCGCCCCCCAGCGGGAGGCGTACGCGTCCTTCCTCCTCGCTGCCCAGCGCGTAAGGGAGTTGGGCGAGCGGCTCAGACCGTCATTGAGCTCGAAGGCCCGGACGATGTGGCCGCGCCGGCCGCGGTAATGACCGACGCCGTCCAGCACATCAGCCAGCACTTGTGGAGGCAGGCGACCTACGAAAGGGCACAAGCCAGGCTGGGACAGTTGCTTGACAGCCCGTCAGCGAGTGTCCGTGCCGACGCCGCGAGGTTCGAAGAAGCGCTCGCAGGCGTGCGCGCTCCGCATCCGCCGGGTGTGACACACGGCGACGCGCCGACGGGTGAGCTGGCAGCCGCGCGGCAGGCCTGCCGCCTCGCCCGGGAGGATCTACCCGAGAATGTGCTGAGCCACGAGGAGTTCGAGGCAGTGCTTGAGGCCCAAACCCAACGTCCTGCAGCTTTCCGCAGCGAGTATCTCGACGCCGTGCAGGGCTTCGAGGAGGCTGAGGTGCGCTTCGTGCAGGCTGCCAAAGCAGAACTGCACACGCTGCCCGTCGTGTGAGCACAGCGGCGCGGTGCGCAGTTGTGAGGGCACAGAAAAAGCCCCGCACCATGACCGTAATTTCTTACGGTCTGGTGCGGGGCTTTCCCCACAATTTGTTCGGCGGCGTCCTACTCTCCCACAGGGTCCCCCCTGCAGTACCATCGGCGCTGAAAGGC
>NZ_JBIDBD010000048.1:0-29885 GCF_043202815.1 Streptomyces sp. NPDC048111 | reverse complement strand
GGGGCTCCGCCCCCTGCACCCCTGCTCGGGGCTCCGCCCCGAACCCCGATCGCGCCTGAACGGCGCTCGTCCTCAAACGCCGGACGGGCTGAGGTTGCCCGGTGCTGCCCAGCACCGAGCAGTTAAGGGGCGCGAGGAACTGCGCGAGAAGCGACCACGGCCCGCACACGAATACGGGTTGAGGGGCGCGGGGAACTGCGCAAACCCTGGGCACCCCAGCCCCCCAGGGGCGCGAGGAACTGCGCGAGAAGCGACCACGACCCGCACACGACCAAAAGGCCAGGGGCGCGGGGAACTACGCAAACCCCGGGGCACCCCCAGCACCCCCAGGGGCGCGGGGAACTGCGCAACCCGGCCACCCCCAGCCCCCAGGGGCGCGAGGAACCGCGCAGGCAATCACCCGTCGGCAGGGCGGCAAAGCGTGGGGGGCCGGGGCGAAGCCCAGGGTCAGGACAGGGCGGTGGCCAAGGCGTCGGGGGTCGTCACGGGGGCCTCGCACGTGAAGTGGCGGCACACGTAAGCCGCCGCACCCCCACCCACCAACCCCCTCCCCGCCAACAGCGGAAACTCCCCCTCGGGCACCCCCACCGCCACCACCGCCCCCGGCGCCGCCGACAGCAGCGCCGTGCGGTGCAGCGCGCCGGTCAGGGGATCCGTGGGCGCCCCCACGACGGCGACCTCGCGCGGCCCGTCCAGTACCGCCTCGGCCGCCGCGAGCCCCCACCCGATGAACCGCGGCGCCCGCGGCCCGAGCGCCCGGACCACCCCGAGCGCCGCCTCGGCCGCCTCCCGGTGCGCGGCCGAGCCGGTGTGCGCCGCGTACGACAGCAGGGCCTGGGCCGCGGCCGTCCAGCCGGACGGGGTCGCGTTGTCCGTCGGGTCCTGCGGGCGCCGGATCAGCTGCTCCGCGTCGTGCGCCGTGTCGTAGAGGACACCGCCCTCTCCGGTGAACTGGTCGAGGACGAGATCGAGCAGGAACCCGGCGAACTCCAGCCAGACCCCCTCCCCCGTCACCCCGGCGAGCGCGAGGAAGCCCTCGGCGACATCCGCGTAGTCCTCCAACACGCCGCTGTTGCGGCCCACTTGGCCGTCCCTGGACGTACGGAAGAGGCGCGCGTGGCCGTCCATGTGGACGCGTACGAGCACATCCGCCGCCTCGGTCGCCCGCTCGACGAGGTCCGGGCGGTCGAAGAGCGCGCCGACCTCCGCGAGCGCGGCGACGGCCAGGCCGTTCCAGGCGGCGACGAGCTTGTCGTCCCGCCCGGGCCGCTCCCGCTCCGCGCGCGCGGACAGCAGACGGTCGTACGTCTCGCGCGACAACTCCCCGCCGTCGAGCGGAAGTTGGAGGACCGAGGAGCCCTCCTCGAACGTGCCCTGCGCCGTCACCCCGAAGTGCCGGGCCGCTGCCGCGCCGCCCTCCTCGCCGAGGACCTCCGCGAGCTGCGCGGGCGTCCAGACGTAGAAGGCGCCCTCGACGTGGCGCCCGGTCCCGTCGTCGCTGTCGGCGTCGAGCGCCGAGGCGTAGCCGCCCTCGTTGGTGCGCAGCTCACGCACCATGAAGTCGGCGGTCTCCAGCGCGACCCGGCGGGCCAGGTCCGACCCGGTGACCCGCCACAGGTGGGCGTACACCCGGCACAGCAGGGCGTTGTCGTACAGCATCTTCTCGAAGTGCGGCACCAGGGTCCCACCGGGGCGGGGCCGCAGGACGTACCGGTGGAAGCCGCCGCCCAGCTGGTCGTAGAGGCTGGAGCGGGCCATTGCCTCGCACATGCCGTCGGCCATCTCCAGAGCCGCCTCGGACCCGGTGCGGACGTGGTGGCGCAGCAGGAACTCGATGACCATGCCCGGCGGGAACTTGGTGTCCCCGCTGCCGAGCCAGCCGCTCGCCGGGTCGTACTCGCGGGTGATCCCGAGGAGCGCCTGGGCGAGTTCCTCCTCGCCGGGAAGCCCGCCCGCGCCGTGGTCGAGCTCGCGGGCCGCCAGGTCCCGGGCGATCTTCCCGGCGACCTCGCCGACCTCGTCGCGCCGGTCCGTCCAGGCACTCCGTACGCCTTCGAGCACCTGCCGGAACGACGGCATGCCGTGCCGGGGCTCGGGCGGGAAGTACGTACCGAAGTAGAAGGGCTCGCCGTCCGCGGTCATGAACACCGACATGGGCCAGCCGCCCTGCCCGGTCGCGGCCTGCACGGCCTCCATGTAGACGGCGTCCACATCGGGCCGCTCCTCGCGGTCCACCTTCACGCTGACGAAGTGCTCGTTCAGATAGGCGGCTGTGACCTCGTCCTCGAAGGACTCGTGCGCGAGGACGTGGCACCAGTGGCAGGCGGAGTAGCCGACCGACAGGAAGACGGGCACATCGCGCCGTTTCGCCTCCTCGAACGCCTCGGGTCCCCACGGCCACCAGTCGACCGGATTGTCAGCGTGCTGGAGCAGATAAGGCGAGGTCGTACCAGCCAACCGGTTCATACGCCCCAGCCTCTCACAACGCCCACCACGACCGGCGAACCCGCACGGAGACGCTGCCCCACACCTGCGAACAGTAGGCTGAGCGCAGCAGTGCCGGACCTGTCGAGGCTCCTCGGAGGAGGTACCCATGACCGCCGAGATGGTGGCGCCCGCGTGGATGCATGGGCAGATCAGCGCGGAGCAGTACGACTCCTGGTCCGAGGAGCAGTGCGCCGGTATCGAGATCGTGGACGGGATGGTCGTCGTGAGCCCGAGCGCCTCCAAACGGCACAACCGTCTGGCGCGGGTCCTGGCCAACGCCATGGACGCCGCCGCGGGGCCGGACTGGAACGCGGACACGGACTTCGACGTCCGCCTGCAGGACATTCCGCTCACCAACCGCCGCCCGGACGTCATCGTCTACCGGGCAGAGACCATCGACCTCACGCCCACCCGTCCCGAGCACGTACTCCTGGTCGCCGAGGTGGTGTCGCCCGGCTCGGAGACCACGGACCGGATCGTGAAAGTGGACCAGTACGCCAAGGCCGGCATCCCCTTCTACTGGCGCGTCGAGCAGGCCGCCACCGGTGTCCCGATCGTCTACACCTACGTTCTCGACCCCGCCACCAAGGCCTACAGGGACGGCGAGATGTTCACCGGCGCGGTGAAGGCCACCGTGCCCTTCTCCGTAGCGGTCGACCTCGGGGACATGTGACGAACGGGTGGGTCGCGCCGCTTCCTCCGGGAGGCCAGTAGCGCCCGCGCGGTTCGCAGCGCCCCGCGGGCGAGGGGGCCGGTTCGGCACCCGCACCCGCACCCGCCCCCGAGCCGATCCCCCGACTCCCTCGCATCGGCGCGCGTCACGCACGACACTTGGAGGCGCAGGGCTATGTCGGGCTCGCGGAGGGGGACGCACATGCGGGACAGCCATCGGGCCGAGGCCGAGCGGCTGTTGGTACGCGCCGTGGAGGAAGAGGTACGGCGCTCCGGCGGGCGGTCCGATGCGAGCGCGCTGCTCTCGCGGGGCCGCGGCGCGCTCGACGCGCTGGCCCAAAGCGCCGAGGAGGAGTACGCGGCGTACGCGCAGGCGCTGGACGAGGCCGCGGCGGGCACGCTCACCTTCGGGGACCGCTTCAAACGCGAGGGCGGTTCAACGGGGCTTCTGGCGACGGGCGTTGGCGCCGTCGCCGCGATCGTGGCCGATGCGGCGCTGGGGCTCGGCGCGGGTGGCGCGGTGGCCGCGGGAGCGGTCGTGGCGGTGGCCGGGGCCGCGGGTACGGTCGCCCGGGTGACGGCCTCGCACGTGCCGGCCGCGCACCGGCGGGCCGGGGCGCTCGCCCAGCCGGGCGGCCTCGAACAGCTGCGCCTGCAGTGGCTGACCGCCCTTGAGGTGCGGGGCATCCGGCCGTTCCTCGACCAGCAGCGGGCGGTGGCACCGAAGCCGCCGCAGAAGAAGGTGCCCACCCAGCTGCGCGGCACCGACAAGAGCGCGGCGGCCCGCCGGCGTTCGGTCCTCGAGCAGTCCTTCGGCCATCTGCCGGACCCGCAGGGCCCGTTCGCCGGCCGGCGCGCCGAGCTGGCCCGGATCGCGCAGTGGGTGCAGGCGGCCCGCGCCTCGACCGAGACGCGTCCGGTGGTCGTGGTGCTGCACGGGCCGCCGGGATCGGGCCGCAGCACCCTCGCGCTGCGGGCCGCGCACGCGCTGCGCGACCAGTTCCGCGGCGCCTGCCTGGTCGACATGCGCGGCGGCGGCCTGTCGGGCGAGAGCCCGCTGCCGACCCGGGACGCACTGCTGCACCTGCTCAACCGGCTCGGCGCCCCGCGCGAGCAACTCCTGTTCCGCAACGGGGTCTCCCCCGACCGGCCCGATGCGACGGGGCGGGCCGGCGCGTCGGCCGACCAGCAGGTGCGCCGCCTGGCCGAGCTCTACCACCAGCACCTGACGGGCCTCGCGGTCACCGTCGTCCTGGACGACACCGACGACGCCGAGCAGGTACGTACCCTGGTGCCCCAGCGCTCCGAGGGCCTGGTCCTCGTCACCTCCTCGCGCCCCCTCGACCTGCCCGCGGACCTCCCGGCCCGGGTGCACCAGCTGCCGGTCGAACCGCTGGACGCGGCGGGCGCCGAGGAGCTGCTGCGGGAGGCCGCCGAGGAGAAGGACCCGGGGCCCTACGACGCCGAATCGACGGATCTGGTGCGGCAGTTGTGCGGCGGACTGCCGCTCGCGCTGCGCGTGGCCGGGTCCTCGCTCGGCCCGCGTTCGGCGCGCGCCCTCGCCGCGGACCTCGGGGCCTACGGCCCGGTCGCGCCCACCGAGCGGGCCCTGTGGCTGCGCTACACCGACCAGCCGGAGCCCGCCCGCCGCCTCCTGCGCCGCCTCGCGCTCGCCGGCCGCGCCTCGCTCGGGGCCGCAGCCGCAGCCGCGCTGCTCGGCGCCGATGAGCCGGAGGCCGAGCGCCAGCTCACCGCCCTCGCCGGCGCCGGGCTCATCGACCACGTACGCGGCACCCGCTACCGGCTGCACGACGTGGTGCGCGCCTTCGCCGCCGCCCGCCTCGCCGACGAGGAGGAGCAGTCCGAGCGGGTGGCCGCGCAGGAACGCCTGATCCGCAACTACGCGGAGCTGGCGGACGCGGTGGGCCGCATGGTCGACGGCAAGATGTCGACCCGGGCCGGCCAGTTCGGCGGGCACGGCTTCCCCTCGCTCGACGCGGCGCTGCGCTGGCTGGACGACGAGTCCAGCTTCATCACGGCCGCGCTGCGCCAGGCCGAGGGCGTCGACCAGGAGGCCGTGCTCAGCCTGCTCGGCGCGCTCTGCGACTACTGCCTGCTGCGCGGAGACCTCTACCGCCTGGGCGAGATCGGCGAGTTGACCCAGGCCGTCGACCAGGGGCTCCTGGTGCGCTCGGTGCAGTGGCGCACCGGGATCGCGGCCCGGCAGCTCGGCGAGCTCGACACGGCGCGTACGACGCTGTCGTCCGTGGTCAGCCTCTACCGCGAGGCCCAGCACGACGCCGGTCAGGCGCTCGCCCTGTGCTCCCTCGGCATCACGCTGCACCACCAGGGCAATCTGGCCGAGGCGGCGGCCCGGCTGCGCGAGGCCATCGACCTCCAGGCCGGCGAGGAGCTGTCCGGCGACCGCGCCTGGTCGCTGCACGCCCTCGCGGCCGTGGAGCGCGACCGCTCCAACCTGTCCGGCGCGCTCGCCCTGCTGGACAGCGCCCTGGCCCTGCACCGCGAGAACGAGTCGCTGCACGGCGAGGCCTGGACCCACTTCCAGCTCGGCCAGCTGTTCCTGCGCACCGGTGAAGTACCGCGCGCGGAAAGCGAGTTGAACGAGGCGCTCGATCTGTACGGGCGTACCCGTGACGGCCGCGGCGAGGCCTGGGCGCTGACCCAGCTGGCCCGCGCCCGCCTCGTCGACGGCGACGCCCGGGCCGCGGCCGACGGTCTGCGCCAGGCGCTGTCGCGCCACCGCGAACAGGAGGACGCGCGCGGCGAGGCGTGGACGCTGTACTACCTGGGCCAGGCCCTGGAGGAGCGCGGCGACCGCGACCAGGCGGTGCGCGAACTGGAGCGGGCCCGCACCATGTTCTCGCGCATGCGGGACGTCTACGGGCTGGCCTGCGCCCGTCACCATTCGGGCCGGGTCACCCGCGACCAGCGCGCCGCCCAGACCGGCAACCTGCGCAACTCCGGCTTCGCCCGCCAGCTCCTGGTCGACGCCCGCGCCGACTTCCACCGCATCGGGGTCGCCCACGGCGAGGCCTGGACGTGTCTGGAGCTCGCGCTCGTCGACGCGGGCAACAACCGGCCCGGCCCCGCGCTCGCCCTGTGCGACGAGGCGACCGCGCTCTTCGCCTCGTACGACGACCGCCGCGGCGGCGACTGGTCCCGCTTCCTGCGCTGCACGCTGCTGCCGTTCGCCGGCGCGGGCGGGGTGGACGTGGGCAGCGCGGTCGCCCAGGAGGAGCTGGCCCAGCTGCTGCGCGCCCGGCACGAGGCGCGCGACGCCAAGCTGGAGGACTGCGCGGAGGCCTACACGCTCATCCTCGAACGCGGCATCTCCCTGGAAACCGGCTGGCAGGCCTGGCACCTGGGCATGGTCCCGGACCGACACGCCCGGGAGGTCGTGGGGGTGCCGGTGGGGGCGGGGCGGTGAGGGGGGCGGCGAGCACGGGCGCCTGCGAGCCGTTACGCCCGCCCCGCCCGTGCGCCCCGTTCGCGGGCCGCGCCGAGGAGAGTGCGGTGCTGCGCGCCGCCCTGTCCGACGGCCGGGCACGGCCCGGCCGGGCCCTGCTCCTGCACGGCCCGGCGGGCGTGGGCAAATCGGCCCTCGCCGCCCACCTCGTCGCGCGGTGGGACTCCGGCTCCGACTGGCCCGTGTGCTGGGTTCCGCCCGGCGGTGACCGGCCGGACCCCACCACCTCACTCCTGCGCATGCTGAGTCAACTGGACCCGCAGGCAACGCAGTTGAGGCACCCGGCCGGTGATCCGACGGCAGGGCCCGGTACGGTGCGCGACGCCTGCCGCCGTCACTTCGCCTCGTTCCCCGCGCTCGTGGTCTTCGACGACGTGCCGTCAGCCGAGGTCGCTCGCACCCTGCTCGCCGCGTTCGAGGACACCCACGTCAGGCTCGTCCTGACCGCGCGCGAGCCGCTCACCGCGCTGACGGACCACGAGGTGCGGCGCCATGAAGTCCGGCCCCTCGACGTGCACGACGCGGCGGTGCTGTCCTGGCGCGCCGGGAGCACCCTGCTGACGGGTGCCGACGCGGAGGCGTTGTGGCGGATCACCGACGGCCTTCCGCTGCTGCTGCGCCTGGTGGGGCCGCTCCTGGAGGGAGACGCCGGGCCGCGGGAGCTGCGCCGGATGCTGCCCAGGGCTCTCGGCCGGCGCACGGCCGCGCTGGCCGCCCTCGCCCTGGACCGCCTCAGCGACACCTGCCGGGCGTCCGTGCGCCGGCTCGATCTGTACGGGCCGGTACCCTTCTCGGCCGACACCGCGGCCGCACTGAGCTACACCGGGGACACGGGCTGGATCAAGGAACTGGACGACGCGGGGCTACTGGTGCCTGCCTACGACGGCCGGTGGACCGTGCCGCCCGCGGTGCGCGCCGCCGCCGCGAAGTACCGGCCGGTGTCCGGCAAGGGGCTCGCCGCCGCCGCATGCGAGGACCTGCTGGGTGTCCTCGACGGCGAAGCCCGGCAAGCCACTCGCAGACAGGTGTCGCGCTGCCTGGACGAGTACCTCGATCTGGCGCTGGTGCTGCCCGCCGTGCGCGAAGTGCTCCTTGAACCGCTGGGCCGCCTGCTGGCCGTGCGCTGTGACGGGTACCGGCTCACGGCGTTGCGGCGCGCGGTGCCCGCCGACCGGACGGATCTGCGCGAGCGGCTCGACCGTGCCGTGCGCGAACCGGAGATCCCGTCCGGCACGCTCTCCGCCGAAGCCGCCCGGCGGCTGCGCCGGGCGTCCTCCGCGCACGAAGCGGGCGAGCTGCGGGCCGCCCTCCAGGAACTCGGGCCCGATCCGGCCCAGGACCCCGAGGCCTGGGCCGCCACCGAGACACTGCGCGCCCAGATCCTCAGCGACCAGGGCCGGGCTGCCGCGGCCGACCACGCCTTCACCGCGGCGGCGGAACTCCACGGCGACCTCAAACGGGACCGCCCCCGCGCCTGGACGACCCTGCACCACGCCGGTCTGCTCCTGCGCACCGGCCGGCCCCGCGCCGCCCGCGCCGCCGCCGAACGCGCCGGCGCCGTCTTCCGGGCAATCGGCGACCTGCGCGGTCTCGCCTGGTGCGCCACCGTGCTCGGCCGCGCCCGCCTGGCCACCGAGAACTCCGCCGTCGGCCTGGTCGAACTGCGCGCTGCGAAGGCCCTGCACGAGCGCAGCGGCGACCTGCGCGGGCTGGCCTGGACCCGTTACCACCTGGCCCTCGGCCTGGCCGACCGCGACTCACAGACAGAGGCGGTCGGGGAACTCACCGCCGCCCTCGACCTCTTCGAGGCGCTGCCCGACCGGTTCGGCACGGCCTGGAGCATGCACCAACTCGCCCTGCTGGAGAGGGATTCCGGGGAGGCGCCGGGGCTGCTGCGGGACGCCGCCGAACACTTTCGCTGGATCGACTGCCCGCACGGCCTCGCCTGGACGGAGCTCGCCCTCGCCGGACATCCGACCGTCAGTCCGTACCACGAGCTCGGCAAGGCGCAGAAAGCCGGCCATCTGCACGAGGCCCGGGCCCTGTTCGCCACGCTGGGCGACGAGCACGGCGAGCTGTGGGCCCGCTTCTGTCTGCATCTGCTCGACGGCGACGGCGACGGCGTGGACGCGGTCCTGGCCGAGCTCGCCCAGGAGGAGTTCGGCGCGTGCGAGGACGCGCGGCTGCTGCAGACCCACCGCCGCCGCGGACGGCGGTCCCCGTCCTGGCACTTCGACGTCCCGCGCCGGGCCCGCGACACCATCAGGGCCGTACCGCAAGAGGAGGCGCCGCAGGCCTGCCGGGTCAGGCTCACCCTGCTCGACGGCCCGCCCACCCGGATCCTGCTGCGCGTCGAGGCCGGCCGCGACCATCCGTGGGCCACGGCCTCCGGGCGCCCGGTGTGGCTGCGGGCCGTCGCCACCCCTCTCACCCCGGCCGACGCCGAGCCCGCGGTGTGTCTGGTGCGGCCGTCCCCGCTCGCCGCCCACGGCGCCGAATTCACCGTCACCGGCCACCGGCCCGGCCTCCACCGGCTCCGCTTCACCCTCACCGACGACCGGACGGGCACCGTGCTGCAACAGGTCGAGACGGAGTTCGACCTCCCCGACACCTCCACCCCTCGGCCGGCCACCGCACCCCGGCCCGCCCGCGTACGGGGAGCGTGAGCGATGCCGACCGAACTGCCCGTACGCATCGTCCAGGACCCGAGCCGCGGCTTCACCCGTCTGCCCGGCCTGCACACCGCCCCGGCCGATGTGACCGTCAGCCTCGACGTGTGCGCGGGCGACCGGATCAGGGCCCGGCTCTACGGCCCCGGAGTGCCGGCCCTGAAGGGGACCGAGCACAAGGCCGACCTCGCGGTCCGGCCCGCCGAGGTACGGACGGCGGCGGCCCGGCTGTGCGCCGCTTGGCAGGAACTCCTCGTCGGCCACCGCCCGTTGGACCCCGACGGCATGCCCGATCCGGACCGCCCTGAGGCCCCCTACACCATGCTGGTGGATCTCACCGGTCAGCCGGAGCCCGAACTGGACGGCATTCTGGACGAGTTGGCATTGATGGGTGCCGATCTGCTCTTCGAGGTGCTGCTCGGCGGCGAGGACCACAGGACCGGGTTGATCCGGGGCTACCTCACCGACGCCCTGAGCGGCCGGGCACTGCGCATCCGTTTCGACTCCGACCTCTTCCTGCCCTGGCCGATGCTCGCCCTGCCCGCCACCGCGGGCGGGTCGGGCGAGGGCGCCTTCGGGCGCTTCCTCGGCTACCGCCACCAGATCGAGCAGACCGGCGGCTCCTACCCCTGGGCGGGCGAGAGGCCCGCCGCGCCCGCCGTACCGGTGGTGAGCCTCAACCGCGACACGGCGATCGACCGGCGCGGGCTCACTCGGGCCAATGATGTGGCGGCGGCCCTGGCACGCGGCACCAAGCTGGTGGAGCGCACCACCCGCGGCGAACTGATCACTGCGCTGGCCGACCCCGGCCTCGACGACCAGCTCATGTACTTCTGGTGCCACGGCGACTTCAGGCACGTTATCGACCAACCCCCGCGCCTGGTACTGCGGTTGAGCGACGGCATCGGCATCGACGCGCATGTGGTGCGCGAACGCCGGCGCGGCTTCGGCGCCCACACGCCGTTCCAGCCGTTCGTCCTGCTCAACGCCTGCCACGCGGGTGCGCCGGGGGGCGACGGCGACCACTCCCATCTGGGTCGCGCCCTGATCGAGCACGGCGCGCGCGGCGTCCTCGGTCCGCAGATCGCGATGCCCCAGGCTTTCGCCGCCGAATACGCCCTGGCTTTCGTCACCCGCTATCTGGACGGCAGGGAGAGCGCGGGCGCCGTCGTGCACGCCCTGGTACGGCACTTCGCCGACACCTGCCGCAACCCGCTCGGGCTCGCCTACGCACTGCACTGCGGCATGGACGCCCGCCTCGACCGCACCCCGGAGCCCCTGTGAAGATCCTCGACCTGGACGAGAACGGCCGCCTTCTCGACGGCGGGCACCCGGTCCCGGCACACCGTCTCGACGATCACTTCGCCGAGGCACTGCGCCCCCGGCACGGCGCCACGGACATCGTTCTCTACACCCACGGCTGGCAGACCGGGCCGCAGGCGGCCGAGCGCGCCGCCGGGCGCCTGCTCGCGCTCGCCGCGGACCAGTACCGCGACCACCGCGCCCTCTACCCGGCGCTGGCCCGTTGGACGCCCTGGCCGGTCCTGGTGCGCTGGCCCTCGCGCAGCGGTCCGCTGCTCGGCGGCTACCGCAGGATCAGGGACCGCGCCCATGCCCTGAGCGCTCCGGGCGGGCACGCGGGGCGGGTGATCGGCACACTGCTCGGCTGTCTCGACACCCTGCGCGGCGATCCGCGCGAGGGGGTCCTGGCCGGACGCGGCGGCCAGTACCTGCACCTGGTGGGCCACTCCTTCGGCTGCCGCGTCCTGTGCGAGGCCGTGCAGTGGGCGGCGCGGGAGCCGGACGTCCTGGGCTGGAGCCGACCGGGGCCCGCCGGCCTGCCGTTCACGGTGGATTCGATGCTGCTGCTCCAGATGGCGGCTCCGCGCGACGCCTTCGCGCAGACCTTCACCGCGCTCGACGCGGCACCCCTGCGCGGTCCCGTCGTGGCCACCTACGCCCAGCGGGACCGCGCCACCGGCTTCTGGCACCGGATCGCCGAGCAGCGGGCGGGTATGGGGAACCAGGGCATCGGGACCGCGCCCCGGCCCGTGTCGGCCATCGCCATGCTGGCTCCGGACACCGCCTATCCGCGCTCCGCACTCGACCACTGGTTCGTCAGTGTCGACGCGGGCGCGGTGTTCACCGGCGGACACGGACCCGCCGGCGCGCACTCCGACCACGTGCGGGCCGAGTCCGCGCATCTGCTGCTGTCGCTGGCCGGCCACTCCCGCTGAGACCGGGAGCGGCCGGCCAGCGTTAGGCGTTCTTCGGGGCGCCCTTGGCGGAGGCGGCGGCCGGGGTCTTGGCGGCGGGGCTCTTGGCGGCCCCGTCCTGCGCCGACGGGTCCGGAGCCTCCTCGAAGTCGACCTTCCGCATGTGCCGGTTCATCGACTTCATCAGCATCCACACGCCCAGGGCGAGTGCCGCGAAGACGATGAACCCGAGGACGCCGGGCGTCACCTTGTCATTGTTGATCTCCGCGGCCAGCGGGGCCACGTGCGTCATTGCCAGGCTTGCGCTCATATCAGGCATTGTCGCGTACGCCCGCGAAGAGGTCGTCCTCGGGTAGCGAAGTGTCGACGAGCGACTTGGCGAGCTCGTACTCCTCGGTCGGCCAGACCTCCTTCTGCAGGTCCAGCGGAACGCGGAACCAGCCGCCGTCCGGGTCGATCTGCGTGGCGTGCGCGATCAGTGCCTTGTCCCGGATCTCGAAGAACTCCGCGCACGGAACATGCGTGGTCAGCGTGCGCTCGGCCCGCTCGAACTCCTTCCAGCGCTGCAGCCACTCGCCGTACGGGGAGTCCATGCCGCGCGCGAGCAGCGCCTCGTGCAGCGCCAGCGTGCGCGGCTTGTTGAAGCCCTGGTTGTAGTAGAGCTTCTGCGGCTGGAAGGCCGGGCCGAACTCGGCCTCGGGGTAGCGCTCGGTGTCGGCCGCGCCGTCGAAGGCCACCATCGTGATCTTGTGCGTCATGATGTGGTCGGGGTGCGGGTAGCCCCCGTTCTCGTCGTACGTCGTGATGACCTGCGGCCGGAAGTGACGGATGGAGCGCACCAGGCGCCCGGCCGCGAGGTCCACGTCCTCCAGGGCGAAGCAGCCCTCGGGAAGCGGCGGCAGCGGGTCGCCCTCGGGGAGCCCGGAGTCGACGAAACCGAGCCATTCCTGGCGGACGCCGAGGATCTCGCGCGCCTCGTCCATCTCCCGCTTGCGGACCTCGTGGATGTGCTCCTCGATGTACTTGTCGCCCTGGAGCTTGGGGTTGAGGATGGAGCCGCGCTCGCCTCCCGTGCAGGTCACGACCAGCACGTCCACCCCCTCGGACACATACTTCGCCATGGTGGCCGCGCCCTTGCTCGACTCGTCGTCGGGGTGGGCGTGCACGGCCATCAGTCGCAGCTGCTCAGTCAAGACTCGATCCTCGGTGACTCAGTAAGTGAATTCGGCGCCCTCTGTGATCGGCGCAATGGGCGGCTTCTATAGTGACCGAATCGGGGGACGGAAAATTCCGGAGACCCCCACCAGCAGGAGGACGATCATGGCGGCCGTGCGCGAGCAGCACCCCCCGGCGCGATACGGGCGCTCGGCGGACCAGCGCGCGGACCGCAGGCTGAAGATCGTCGGCGCGGTGCTCGGCGCCCTGCTCATCGGCGTGGTCGGCTGGATCGGCTGGGACTACGTGGGCGGGCAGTCGCTCTCCGCCCAGGTGATCAAGTTCAAGGTCGTCTCGGACACCTCGGTCGAGGTGCACCTCGAAGTGACCAAGGACAAGAAGGCCAAGGGCACCTGCACCCTGCGCGCCCAGGAGACCAGCGGCGACGACGTGGGCCGGGCCGACTTCCGGTTCGACGAGCCGGTCCAGCAGGTCGACAAGGTCGTCACCATCACCACGACGTCCCGGGCGACCGCGGCCGCGCTCGTCGGCTGCCAGTCCGACTGAGCGGCACCGAGGTCCGGCCGCCGGGCCCCGGACGGACACGCCCTGCTCACGCCACTGATCAACGTTGACGACGCACCGGTTCTGACCTGCGTTGATGAAGTTTGAGCGGTTTATGTCCTCCCCCTGGGCCACCTGAATTGTTAGGCTCGTGGTTTCGCCCACCCGTCACGGCACATGCTTGGGGGTAGGGCGATGCTTTGTATTCCCAGTACCGACGAGGAGCACCTGTGACCCAGACCAGCGACAACGTCACCTGGCTGACCCAGGAGGCGTACAACCAGCTCAAGGCGGAGCTGGAGTACCTGTCTGGTCCCGCGCGCACGGAGATCGCCGTCAAGATCGCGGCGGCCCGTGAGGAGGGTGACCTCCGGGAGAACGGCGGGTACCACGCGGCCAAGGAGGAGCAGGGCAAGATGGAGCTCCGGGTGCGCCAGCTGACCCAGCTCCTGGAACACGCCAAGGTCGGCGAGGCCCCCGCCGCCGACGGCGTGGTGGCCCCCGGCATGCTCGTCACCATCGCCTTCGACGGCGACCCGGACGACACCCTGGAGTTCCTGATGGCCTCCCGCGAGTACGCCTCGACCGAGATCGAGACGTACTCGCCGCAGTCGCCGCTCGGCTCGGGCGTGAACGGCAAGAAGGTGGGCGAGGACGCCGAGTACGAGCTGCCCAACGGCAAGAAGGCCTCGGTGAAGATCCTCGCGGCGGTCCCCTTCAACGGCTGACCCCACCGCGACAACACGCCAGGACCCCCGGCCGCGCCCGCGCGCGACCGGGGGTCCTGGCGTTCGGTCAGGCGGTGGCCGAGCGGTACTTGCGGACCGCGAGGGTGCGGAAGACCACGATGATCAGGACCGACCAGGCCAGCGAGGCCCATACCGGGTGCTGCATCGGCCAGGCGCTGGACTCGACCACGCCCGGGTTGCCGAACAGCTTGCGGCAGGCCTGCACCGTGGCGCTGAACGGGTTCCATTCGGCGATGTGGCGCAGCCAGGGCGTCATGCCCGAGGTGTTGACGAACGCGTTGGACACGAAGGTGACGGGGAAGAGCCAGATGAGCCCGCCGGAGGTGGCCGCCTCGGGGGTGCGCACGGACAGCCCGATGAGGGCTCCGATCCAGGAGAACGCGTACCCGAGCAGAAGCAGCAGCGCGAACGCGCCGATCATCTTGGGCACCCCGTTGTGGATGCGCCAGCCCACCAGGAGGGCGACGACCGCGAGGACGACCACGGTGAGCGTCGTCTGCACGAGGTCGGCGAGCGTGCGGCCGGTCAGGACCGCGCCGCGGGCCATCGGCAGCGAACGGAAGCGGTCGATGAGGCCCTTGTGCATGTCGTCGGCGATGCCCGCGCCCGCTCCGGCCGTGGCGAAGGTGACGGTCTGGGCGAAGATGCCGGCCATCAGGAACTCGCGGTAGGCGCCGGCGTTGGTGGTGCCGCCGATGTTGACCGAGCCGCCGAAGACGTAACTGAACAGCACCACGAACATGATGGGCTGAATCAGGCCGAAAATGACCATTTCGGGAATCCGGGTCATCCGGATCAGATTCCGCTTGGCGACAACCAGCGAGTCCCGTACGGACCCCCCGATGCCGCCGCCCGCCCGCGGTGCGGGCGCCGTGCCGGTGAGGGTGCTCACTTCGCGGTCTCCTTGCGTCCCTTGGGGGTGCCGTCGGCGGGCTCGGCGTCGTCGTCCTTCGGGGTCTCGGCCGCGTGTCCGGTCAGCGAGATGAAGACGTCGTCGAGGGTCGGGCGGCGCAGGCCGATGTCGTCGATCTCGACGCCCCTGGTGTCGAGTTCCCGGATGACCTCGGCGAGCAGCTTGGCGCCGCCGGTGACCGGGACGGTGAGCTGCCGGGTGTGTTCCTCGACCTTGACGTCGCCCTTGCCGAAGCCGGCGAGCACCTCGCGGGCCGGGGCCATCTGGTCGTTCTGGTGGACGACGACCTCGACGCGCTCGCCGCCGGTGCGCGCCTTGAGCTGGTCGGAGCTGCCGCGGGCGATGACCTTGCCCTGGTCGACCACGGCGATGTCGTGGGCGAGGCGGTCGGCCTCTTCGAGGTACTGGGTGGTGAGCAGCAGGGTGGTGCCCCCGGCCACCAACTCCTGGATCACTTCCCACAGTTGCTGCCGGTTGCGCGGGTCGAGGCCGGTGGTGGGCTCGTCCATGAACATGACCGGCGGGGAGACGACGAGGGCCGCCGCGAGGTCGAGGCGGCGGCGCATGCCGCCGGAGTACGTCTTGGCGGGGCGGTCGGCGGCGTCGGCGAGGTGGAAGCGGTCGAGCAGTTCGCCGGCGCGGACCTTCGCGGCCTTGGCGTTCATCTGGTAGAGGCGGCCGACCATCTGGAGGTTCTCGCGGCCCGTCAGGTATTCGTCGACGGCCGCGAACTGGCCGGACAGGCCGATGGAGCGGCGGACTTCGTTGGGATGCTTGAGGACGTCGATGCCGGCGACGACCGCGGTGCCGCGGTCGGGCTTGAGCAGGGTGGTCAGGACGCGCACGGTGGTGGTCTTGCCGGCGCCGTTGGGGCCGAGCAGGCCGAGGACCGTGCCCTCCGGGACATCGAGGTCCACGCCGTCCAGAGCCGTTACGTTGCCGAACGTCTTCACCAGGCCTTCGGCGTAGATGGCGCCTGGCATGTGAGTACCCCCAGTGGTGGGTGTGACTTCCTGGACAAATCCTAGATTTTCCGGGCATAGAGCGCCCGGTGGAGCTGCAATCGCGCCACACCATAACGCGATACATCGCGTCCTGTCAGCGGGTCCGGCACGTTCTTCTCGCCCCGCCCGCCCGCACGGACCCGGCCTCAGCCGAGCACGGTGTAGCCCGCCTCCCGCAGCGCCGACGCCACTTCGGCGCAGTGCTCCGGACCCTTCGTCTCCAGGTGCAGTTCGACCTCCACCTCCGTGAGCCCGAGCCGGGGATCGGTCCGTACGTGACTCACGTCCAGCACATTGGCATCGAGCACGGACAGTTCGCCCAGCAGCGAGGCCAGCGCCCCGGGCCGGTCGGTGAGGCGGACGCGCAGCGACAGGTAACGGCCCGCCGCCGACATGCCGTGGCGCAGGATGCGCTGCATCAGGAGCGGGTCGACGTTGCCGCCCGACAGCACCGCCACGACCGGCCCGCGGAACGCCTGGGGATCGCTGAGCAGTGCGGCCACCGGGCTCGCCCCGGCCGGCTCGACGACCAGCTTCGCCCGCTCCAGACAGAGCAGCAGCGCACTGGACAGTTCGTCCTCGGTGACCGTACGCACCTCGTCCACCAGCTCGCTGACCAGCGCGAACGGTATGTCGCCCGGACGTCCGACCTTGATCCCGTCGGCCATCGTGGGCGCGGTGTCGACGGCGACGGGATGTCCGGCGGCGAGCGAGGGCGGGTAGGCGGCGGCTGCCGCCGCCTGGACGCCGACGATCCGCACATCGGGCCGCAGCGCCTTCACCGCGACCGCGATGCCCGCCGCGAGTCCGCCGCCGCCGATGCCGACGACGATGGTGCGCACCTCGGGGCACTGCTCCAGGATCTCCAGGCCCACCGTGCCCTGCCCGGCGATGATGTCCTGGTGGTCGAAGGGGTGGATGAACACCGCCCCCGTCTCGGCCGCGTACGCCTGGGCCGCCGCCAGCGTCTCGTCGACGACCGTGCCGCGCAGGATGACCTCGGCCCCGTAGTGCCGGGTCGCGGCGACCTTGGGCAGCGGGGCGCCCATCGGCATGAACACCGTGGCGTGCACGCCCAGCAGCGACGAGGCGAGCGCCACGCCCTGCGCGTGGTTGCCCGCGCTCGCGGCGACGACCCCGGCCGCCCGCTCCTCGGGACGCAGCCCGGCGATCCGCACGTACGCGCCGCGCAGCTTGAAGGAGCCGGTGCGCTGGAGGTTCTCGCACTTGAGGTGGACCGGCGAGCCGACCAGGGACGAAAGATGGCGCGATCCCTCCATCGCGGTGGCGCGGGCCACGCCCGACAGCATCTTCTGCGCGCCGCGGACGTCATCGAGGATGAGGTGGTGCAGGGGGCCGGACGTACTGAAGCTCATGACCGCAAGTCTCGCAGCTCACGCCCCTCGCGGTCGTGGGGACGGCGGGCGGCCGGGGAGTTGTCCACAGGTTTTCGCACCGCCGGTACGTATGTGCGCCAGGCCGCGTACTCTGTCCCCCACCACACCGACACCCGCACGAGAGAGCCCCGGCCATGCCCCCAGTTCAGGACATGACTCCTCCGCTTGACCCCGGTCTCCTCGATGCCCTCCAGCACGAGGTGGCCGTGTTCGCGCGCCGTGCAGAGCAGACGAGGCTCGGCGGCGTGGGACAGGTCCGCAACTCGATGGACCGGGCCGCGTATCTGCTGCTCAACCGGCTCGACCTGGAAGGGCCGATGGGGGTCAAGGCGCTGGCCGCGGGCATGGGCATCGACTCCTCGACGGTGACCCGCCAGGTCGCGCCGCTCGTCGACACCGGCCTGGTCAAGCGCACCTCGCATCCCGAGGACGGCCGGGCCGTCGTGCTCCAGCTGTCCGCGCGCGGACAGTCCCGCCTCGAAGAGGTGCGCTCCTCGCGGCGCGAGCTGATGGCGCAGGTCACCAAGGGCTGGACGGAGCACGAGCGGGAGTCGTTCTGCACGCTCCTGACGCGCTTCAACTCCGCGCTCTCGGCCCGTCAGGCCGCCGCGCAGGAACCGTCGGCGCCGACCTCTTGACCTGAGGCTCGCGCCTGCCCTCACTATGAGGCCATGCGCGAGCGGCCTTCGATCCGACACCGCCGCCGCACCCGGGAGTTCGAGGCATTCGTGGCGGGCGCGGGAGGCAGACTGCTGCATGCCGCCACGCTGCTCACCGCCGAGTCCCCCGACGCCAATCCGCGGGCCCGGCGGCTGCTGACCGGCGCCCTCGCCGAGACGTACGCCCGCTGGCACCGGCTGCGCGGCGAGGACCCGTACGACAGTGCCCGCCAGGAACTCGCCGCGCGTTTCGCCCGGACCGCCTGGCGCCATCACCGGCCCGCGGTGCCCGGGCTGCCCCGGCCGCCCGCGCAGCCGGGACTGCTCGCGCGGCTGACCCCGCAGGAGCGCCTCATCCTGGTGCTGCGGCTGTACGAGGGGGTCGCCGAGGAGCAGACGGCGGCGCTGGTCGGGCTGCCGGTGGACCGGGTGCGGGCGATCTGCACCCGGGCGGTCACGGCGATGCGCAGCGCCCCGCCGCCGGCCGCTGTCACCGGCCCGAACACGCCCGCCGCCCCCGGCACGGCCCCCGCCCCGGCCGCGCCCGCCGCTCCGGGCCCGCCCGCCGCCCTCGGCGCGGCCGGCGCCAAGTCGGTGGGCCCCACGGGATCGCGGGCTCTCCGGTGAGCGCGCCCGACCGCAAGACCGCCGAGGTCCGCCGGCTGCTCGAAGGCGGCGCCCACCCGGCCGTGCCCGCCGAACTGGCCGCCCAGGCGGTCGAGTTGGGGCTGCGGATGCTCCACAGGCGGCGCGTCGTGCGCCGCCTGCTGTGGCTGCTCCTGGCGGCCGGGGTGATCGTCTTCCTGGTCTGGGCCTCGATGGCCCAGCCGTGGGTGACGCCACCGTCCACGGTGACGCCACCCGTCGACGGGCTCTGACCCCCGTACGGGAGCGAGCCGTCCGCCCCCGCAGAGTCAGGCCAGCGCCTGCTGGAGGTCGGCGAGCAGGTCGTCCGCGTTCTCGATGCCCACCGAGACGCGCACCAGGTCCGCCGGGACTTCGAGGGCGGAACCCGCGACGCTGGCGTGCGTCATGCGGCCGGGGTGCTCGATCAGCGACTCGACGCCGCCGAGCGACTCGCCGAGCGTGAACAGCTTCGTCCGGTTGCAGACCTCCACCGCCGCCTGCTCGCCGCCCTGGACGCGGAAGGAGACCATGCCGCCGAAGGCCCGCATCTGCTTGGCCGCGACGTCGTGGCCCGGGTGCTCGGGCAGCCCCGGGTACAGGACGTGGGAGACCTTGGCGTGCCGGGACAGCATCTCGGCGACCCTGCCCGCGTTCTCGCTGTGCCGGTCCATGCGGACGGGGAGCGTCTTGATGCCGCGCAGCACCAGCCAGGAGTCGAAGGGGCCGGCGACCGCGCCCATCGCGTTCTGGTGGTACGCCAACTCCTCGCCGATCTCGGCCGAGTTGGCGATCAGCGCGCCGCCCACCACGTCGGAGTGCCCGCCCATGTACTTCGTCAGCGAGTGCACCACGACGTCCGCGCCGAGCGAGAGCGGCTGCTGGAGGTAGGGGCTCGCGAAGGTGTTGTCCACGACGAGCTTGGCGCCGGCGGCGGAGGCGACCTCGGCGACGGCCGCGATGTCGGTGATGCCGAGCAGCGGGTTGGAGGGCGTCTCGACCCAGACGACCTTGGTGCGCTCGGTGATCGCCTCGCGCACCGCGGCCGGGTCGGAGGTGTCGGCCACGGACCACTCCACGCCCCAGCGCGAGACGACCTTCGCGAACAGGCGGAAGGTGCCGCCGTAGGCGTCGTTCGGGATCACCACGTGGTCGCCGGGCGCGAGCAGCGTACGCAGCAGGCAGTCCTCGGCGGCGAGGCCCGAGGCGAAGGCCAGACCGCGGCGGCCGCCTTCCAGGGCCGCCAGGTTCTCTTCGAGGGCGGTCCGCGTCGGGTTGGCGCTGCGGCTGTACTCGTAGCCGCCGCGCAGCCCGCCGACGCCGTCCTGCTTGTACGTGGAGACCTGGTAGATCGGGGGTACGACCGCGCCGGTCAGCGGATCCGCGGTGTTGCCGGCGTGGATCGCGATGGTCTCGAAGCTCTTGTCGAGGTGCTCGTGGCTCATGGGTCCAGAGCCTAGTTCGTCGGCTCGCCGGGTTCGTCATATCCGGGCGCCGTCTGGTTCGCTGGAGGACATGGAGATTCTGTGGACCCTGCTCGCGCTGTGCATGCTCGTCGCGATCCTCAGCCGGTTCGTGTTCCGCCGGGGCGCCGGCGGCATCCGGCTCTCGCGCCCGGGCGCACCCGACGCGGCGGACCCGTCGGCGTACGGCTTCGCGCTCCAGGAGGAGCTCGACGTGCGGCTGCCCGGGCCCGACCAGGACCTCCTCGACGTGCTGGCGGTCGTGCAGCAGACTCAGGACCACAAGCCCGCCCAGCGGCTGCTCGCCGAGACGCCCAAGGAGGGTGAGCGCCGGTGGCAGCGCGTGCAGGCCTTCGCGGGCGCGGCCTCGCTCGAACTGGCCCAGCGCCCCGGTGTGGGCGGGGCCTGGCTGCGCTCCTGGCGCTCGGAGGCGCCCAAGGACGCGGGCGGGGCGCAGGTGCACGCCGAGTTCCTGGTCCAGCAGGCCTGGCGGTCCTCGTCGGCGGGCCGGGACGACTTCCGCATCATCCTGGAGGAGGCCCGCTCGCTCTGCGCCGAGGCCGCACTGCTCGCGCCGGGCGACCCGGTCCCGTACGTCGTCGAACTCGCGGTCGCGCGCGGACTCGCCTACCCCCGGCCGGAGTTCGACCGCCTGTGGGCCGCCGTGCTCGACCGCGCCCCGCACCACATGGGCGCGCATCTGGCGGCCCTGCACTACCACTGCGAGAAGTGGCACGGTTCGCGGGCGCAGGCCGACGAGTTCGCGACGGCCGCCGCCGCCCGCGCCCCGAAGGGCTCCCTGCTCTCGGCGCTGCCGCTCTTCGCGCTCCACGAGCACGTCCCGGACGTGGTCCTGGTCAGCGACTTCCACCGCACGGCGGTGGTGAGCCGCGCGATGGAGGGCGCCCTGCACGCCGTCCACCAGGCCCGCCCGGACGACCCGGTGCTGCCGCTGGTCCGCCATCTGCTGGTCTCCTTCCTGGTGCGCGCGGAGCGCTGGGCCGAGGCGATGGAGCAGTTCGTGGCCCTGGACGGCCATGTGGGCGCGCTGCCCTGGACGCTCACGGAGGATCCGGCGGCGAGCTACACCCTGTGCCGGGCCCTGGCGGTGGCCGGTTACGAGGCGAACGGCGGCAGCCCCGCGACGCTGCACAGGCCGTAGGGCACGGCCGGGCGTCCCCGGAATCTCCGGGCGCCCCCGTGCGTTCCCCCTAGGCATCCACCCTTCCTTCCGAGGAGCCCCGATGATCTTCGGCCGCCGTACGCCCGAGCTGCCCACCCCCGAGCAGGCCCTCAAGGGACGCCCGGAGCCCGAATTCACCCTGCCCTCCCGGCACACGGTCCTGGGCAACCCCCTGGCCGGCCCCTACCCCGAGGGCTTCGAGGTCGCGGACTTCGCGATGGGCTGTTTCTGGGGCGCCGAGCGCAAGTTCTGGCAGACCCCCGGGGTCTGGACGACGCTGGCCGGCTACCAGGGCGGCAGCACCGAGAACCCGGCGTACGAGGAGGTCTGCTCGGGCCTGACCGGGCACACCGAGGCGGTCCGGGTGGTGTTCGACCCGGCGGTGGTCTCCTACGAGCAGCTCCTGAAGGTGTTCTGGGAGAACCACGACCCGACGCAGGGCTTCCGCCAGGGCAACGACGTGGGCACGCAGTACCGCTCCGCGATCCACACCCACACCCCCGCCCAGGCCGCCACGGCCCAGGCCTCCCGCGATGCCTACCAGAGCGTGCTGACGGCCTCGGGCCACGGCACCATCACCACGGAGCTGCTGCCCGCGGAAGGCCGCCCGTTCTACCCCGCCGAGCCGTACCACCAGCAGTACCTGGACAAGAACCCGGCGGGCTACTGCGGGATCGGCGGCACCGGCGTCTCCTGCCCGATCGGCGTGGCCAAGGCGTAGGGCGCCCCTGGGCTTCCTGGAGTACGGCCGCCCCGTGCAGGGGTGACGTTGCGCGTGGGACGGCCGGACGGCGGGCCGGATCGGGGCTCAATGGCCCCCGACAGCGATCCGGCCCGAAAGGCGGCAGACATGAGCGATCCCAGGACCACGATGGGCGACCCGGTGCATCTGGCACTCCCCCACGCGCCCCCGCAGCCCGCGAAGGGGTGCCGGGTCTGCGCGGAGCTGGTCGTACGACGGCGTGCGGCGTGGCAGCGCGGTGACCTCTCGGCGGCGACCGACGCCAGCGTCGCCATCCGCCACCACCCCCACCGGGGCCGCCACCGCCTCTGAGACCCCGATATTCGCTGGCTCGCCCGGCCCGGGCGGGCCAGGCTCAGCACATGGAAGAGCCATCGGCCCGGCACCGGATCCGCGCCCTGCACACCCCGTCCACCATCACCGTCTACCAGGCGTACGACCCGGCGATCGGGCTGCCCGCCGCCCGGGACGGGCGGTTTCCCGCGGCCTGGAAGCGGGAGCGGATGACCTGGGTCAAGCCGTCGTTCCTGTGGATGATGTACCGCTCGGGCTGGGGCACCAAGGAGGGGCAGCGGACCGTGCTGGCCGTCGACATACGGCGGGACGGGTTCGACTGGGCGCTCGCCCATGCCTGCCTGTCGCAGTACGAGCGCGAGGTCGGCGAACCGGCCTTCTGGAAGCGGGAGTTGAGGCGTGCGCCGGCCAGGGTGCAGTGGGACCCCGAGCGTGACCTGCACCTGCGGCCCCTGCCGTACCGCTCGCTCCAGCTCGGCCTCGCCGGGGAGGCGGTGCGGCGGTACGCGGACGAGTGGATCGTCGGCATCCGCGATGTGACCCCGCTCGCCCACCGCGTGCACGCCCTCGTACGCGACGGCCGCCTCGACGCCGCCCGCACCTTGCTGCCCGTGGAGCGGGTCTACTCCGGGCTCCCGGCCGCCGCGTAGGCGGGAGCCCCCTCCCGCCCAGCGGCTCCGTTCGGGTTCTACACCGACGACGCCGCCCGCAGCATCGCGGCCGTTCGAGCCGGGTCGTACGCCGGGCCCACGCCGTCCACCAGGACCAGGTCACCGGGAATGTGGTCGGCGCGCAGCGGGATCAGGGCCTGGTAGTCCGGCGAGTCGTACCAGGCCCGGGCCTTGTCCATCGTCGGGAACTCGATGATCACGAGCGCGTGGGGCCACTCCCCCTCGCGGACGTCCAGCGGCGCGTTGTGGACCAGGAAACGGCCGCCGAAGGGATCCAGGGTGGACTGGATGCGCTCCATGTACACGAAGACGTCCTCGTGCGGCGGACGCCCACCGGCCGGGCGGAGGTTGGCGATGGCGTAGGCGGTCATGGGGTCCTCCCGGTGGTCGGTGCCGTGCTCGCTTGCGAACGGTCCGATCGTGCCCGGGGCCGCCGGGCCGGGTCGATTACCTCCGGGGTAAGGGCGCGGGGACCACGCGGGCCCGGGCAGGGGAACGGCCCCGGAGGCGGGGGTCCTCAGGGGCCGTTCGGGCGGGGCGGTGGGGTCAGATCGTCGCGGTGTCGATCACGAAGCGGTAGCGCACGTCGCTGGCCTGGACCCGCTCGTACGCCTCGTTGATCTGGTCCGCGCGGATCAGCTCGATCTCGGCGCCCAGGTGGTGCTCGGCGCAGAAGTCGAGCATCTCCTGCGTCTCGGCGATGCTGCCGATCATCGAACCGGCCAGGATCTTGTTGCCGCCGATGAGGCCGAACATGTTGAGCGAGTTCGGCTCCTCGGGGGCGCCCACGTTCACGAACGCCCCGCCGGTCTTGAGCAGCGCGAGGTAGGCGCCCAGGTCGAGAGGGGCGGAGACGGTGGAGACGATGAGGTCGAAGGTGCCCGCGAGACGCTTGAAGGTCTCCTCGTCGCTGGTCGCGTAGTAGTGGTCGGCGCCCAGCTTGAGGCCGTCGTCCTGCTTGCGCAGCGTCTGGCTGAGCACGGTCACCTCGGCGCCCATGGCGTGTGCGATCTTCACGCCCATGTGGCCGAGGCCGCCGAGCCCGAGGATGGCGACCTTCCGGCCGGGGCCGGCCTGCCAGCGCTTGAGCGGCGAGTACAGGGTGATGCCGGCGCACAGCAGCGGGGCCGCCACGTCCAGCGCGATGCCGTCGGGGATGCGCAGGGTGTGGTCGGCGTCCACGACGATGTGGGTGGAGTAGCCGCCGTAGGCGGGCTTGCCGTCCCGGCCGATCGAGTTGTACGTCGAGACGCCGTCCTGGCAGAACTGGTTCTGGCCGGACGTGCAGGCCTCGCAGACGCCGCAGGAGTCGACGAAGCAGCCGACGCCGGCGCGGTCACCGACCCGGAACGCGGTGACTGCCGAGCCGACCTCGGTGATCACACCGGCTATCTCGTGGCCGGGCACCATCGGGAAGATGGCCTCGCCCCAGCCCTCGGTGGCCTGGTGGATGTCGGAGTGGCAGATTCCGGCGTACTTGATCTCGATGAGCACGTCGTTCGGGCCCACCGGGCGGCGCTCGATGGTGGTGCGCTCCAGGGGAGCCTTGGCGGCGGGGGCTGCGTAGGCGGCGACGGTGGTCATGTGCCGGTCTCCTCAGATCTTCGGGGTACGCGTCCAGGGTGCCCCGGTTCTCCCTGGTCACCCAGGCCCCTGTTCTGCCTACGACCAGCGTGCGTACCACTGACAGGGTCAGGCTCCGGGTCGTACGACCGGGTCGGGGGTCGCGGATACTGGGGTGTCATGGACCAGCGTGCCGAACTCAGCGAATTCCTCCGCTCCCGCCGGGCCCGCCTGAAGCCGGAGGACGTGGGGCTGCCCGACCACGGGCGGCACCGCCGGGTGCCGGGGCTGCGCCGGGAGGAGCTGGCGCAGCTGGCCGGGGTGTCGGTGGCGTACTACACGCGTCTTGAGCAGGGCAACGCGCAGAACGTCTCGGTGGAGGTCCTGGAGGCGATCGGGCGGGCGCTGCGCCTGAACGACATCGAGCAGGACCATCTGACCCACGTGGCCAAGGGCAAGGCGAAGAAGAAGCGCGCCTCGGCCGGGCGCGGCCAGCAGGTGCGCCCGGCGCTGCAGCAGCTGATCGACGCGATGGAGGGCGTGCCCGCGTACGTCGTCGGCGCGCGCCTCGACATCCTCGGCTGGAACCGCATGGCGGCGGCGCTGTTCGGTGACATGTCCCAACTGCCGCGCCAGGAACGCAACTTGGCACGCCAGGTCTTCCTCGACCCGGCCGCGCGCTCGCTGTACGTCGACTGGCACGCCAAGGCCGTCGACACCGTGAGCGTGCTGCGGCTGTGCGCGGGCTGCTATCCGGACGACCCTCAACTGACCGCGCTGATCGGCGAGTTGTCGGTCAAGTGCGAGGACTTCCGCATGCTGTGGGCGGACCACACCGTGGCGGACAAGGGGCACGGCGTGAAGCGGCTGCGGCATCCGGTGGTGGGCGAGCTGACGCTCGCGTACGAGACGCTGAAGCTGCCGGACGCGCACGACCTGTCCCTGATCACCTTCCACGCCGAGCCGGGCTCGGCGTCGGAGGAGTCGCTGCGGCTGCTCGGCAGCTGGAGCGCCGAGCAGCCGGTGCGCAGGCCCGAGGGGCACACGGCCTGACACGAACGCCGCCCGGGGCCCCGAAGGGCTCCCGGGCGGCGCGCGGTGCGGGTGGCGGCGGATCAGACGGCGGAGCCGGCCTTCCACTGCGCCCAGCTCATGTTCCAGCCGTTGAGGCCGTTGTCGGGCTGGACCGTCTTGTCGTGCGAGTTCTTGACGATCACGATGTCACCGGTGATCGAGTTGTTGTAGAACCAGGCGGCGGAGGTGCCGTCGTCACCCGCGCCCTTGGTGTCGGACAGGCCGACGCAGCCGTGGCTGGTGTTGGCGCTGCCGAAGATGGACTTGGCGCCCCAGTAGTTGCCGTGGATGAAGGTGCCGGAGGCGGACAGGCGCATGGCGTGCGGCACGTCCTTGATGTCGTACTCGCCCTTGCCGTCGTCGTCCGTGAAGCCGACCGTGGCGCCGTTCATCCGGGTCTCCTTGTACTTCTCGGAGATCACCATCTGGCCGTTGTAGGTCGGGTGCTCGGGGGAGCCCGCGGAGATCGGGATGGACTTCACGACCTTGCCGTCCTGGGTGACGGTCATGGTGTGGGTGTTGGCGTCGACGGTGGAGACCTGGTTGCGGCCGATCTTGAAGGTGACCGTCTTCTCCTGGACTCCGGTGATCCCGTTGGCGCCCTGGACGCCGTCCAGGTCCATCTTCATGGTGACGGTCGAGTTCTCCTTCCAGTAGTCCTGCGGGCGGAAGTCCAGGCGCTGTGCGCCGAACCAGTGCCCGACGACCTCCTGGCCGCTGCTGGAGGAGACGGTGATCTTCGCCTGGACGTCCTTCTTGTTGGTGATCGCCTTGTCGAAGTTGATCGACACCGGCATGCCCACGCCGACGGTGGAGCCGTCCTCGGGCGTGAAGTTGCCTATGAAGCTGTTCTTCGGCGAGACGGTGCTGAAGGAGGTGTTCTCGTGCGCCTGGCGCCCCTTGGCGTCCGTCGCGGTCGCGGTGATCTTGTACGTCGCGGACCGCTTCAGGGGCTTGTCGGGCGCCCAGCTCAGCCCGTCGGCGGATATCCGGCCGGCGACCTTGGCGCCCTCGGACGAGGTGAGCGTCACATCGGTCAGCTTGCCGTCGGCGACGGTGACCTTGGTGTCGTTGTTGATGCCGACGTTGGCGGCGCCGTTCTTGGGCGTGATGGTGATCTTGGCGTCCGAGGTGTCCTTCTCGGCGGCCTTGTCCGCCGCCGCCTGCGCCGAGGACGAGCTGTCGGCCTTGGCACCCTTGTCGCCGTCGCCGTTGCAGGCAGAAAGGACCAGTACGCCGCCGAGCACCGCGCACGCCGCCGCGAGACCCTGCTTGCGCCGCTTACTCTCCGTCTTCACACGCTTCTCCATCGTCGCCGTCCCCCCACGTCATCACGTCTAGAACATCAGACTGCTCGATCCGGTTCCGCAGTGGGGGTGAATGTGGGGCACACCACGCGTCCGAGGACGGGACGGGGCGGGACGGACAAGATCACCGAAAGGTGCCGTCCGCCCGCTCCGACCCCCGTCCCCGGTCCACCCGGCGAACCCGTTCCGTGGTCGTCCTCCGCCGTGGCCGGCCGTGGTGGCGGCCGGCCCGGCCGGTGCGGTCAGTCCTCGTCGTTGCTGTCTTCCTCGTCCACGTCCCACTCCTCGTCGTCGGGGTCGTAGCCGACGCGCTCGCTGCTCCACGAGGCCTGGACCAGCTCCGCGCCCGGCAGCGCCTCCACCAGGTCGACCGGGTCGACCAGGTAGGCGAGGGCCTCCGCTCCGTCTTCCCGTACCGCGGCCTCGGCATGCGTACGTTCCTCGGGCCGCATGGCCGGGTCCTCGGCGATGCGGGCGAGGGCGGCCTCGGCCAACTCGCCCGCGTCCTCGATCTCCAGGACCAAATCGACGCGCAGGCGCACATACCGTGATGTCTCTTCTTCGCTCATGCGGGGAGCGTAGGGCTCCGGCGGGCCGCGACTTTCCCACGACCCGCTGCTTTCACTAGCATCAGCGCATCCCGCCAATTCGACGTACTCGCAAGGGGATCGCTCACTTGTCCGTCGCTCGTCGTCCCCTGCTCACCGCCACGGCGGCGGGGACTCTGCTCTGCGCCCTGTGGTTCGTTCCGTCCGCCAACGCCACGGACGAGCACCACTCTTCGGCGCCCCCCGCGCGCTCCGCGTACCGCGCCGCTCCCGCCCCCGCCGAGGGCCCCCTCGCCCTCGCGGACACCGGCGGCGCGGACACCTCCCCCTATCTGGTCGGCGGCACGCTGTTCCTGGGCCTGGGGGCGGGGTTCGTCGTGTACTCGGTGCGCAGATCGCGCCTCTGCTGACCGCGGCGCCCGCCAACAGGCCGTATCCGTACGGAGGTTGAGGGCGTCGGCGGCATCCGCACGAAGGGCCGCCCGGGACGTGATGTCCCGGGCGGCCCTTCGTCGTGACGGGGTGGCTCAGGCGAGCGGGCCCGTCACCGGCTCGACGGCGGCCACCAGCCTGCCCTCGCGCACGAAGGCGTCGGCGGCGGCCAGGTCGGGGGCGAGGAAGCGGTCGGGGCCGGGGCCCTGGACGCCGGCCGCGCGGGCCGCGGCGATGGCGGCCTGCGAGGCGGGCGCCGGGGTGAGGCCCTTGCGCAGCTCGATGCCGCGGGTCGCCGCGTACAGCTCGACGGCGATGATGCGGGTCAGGTTGTCGACGGAGGTGCGCAGCTTGCGCGCGGCCGACCAGCCCATGGAGACGTGGTCCTCCTGCATGGCGGAGGACGGGATGGAGTCGGCGGAGGCGGGTACCGCGAGCCGCTTCATCTCGCTGACCAGGGCGGCCTGGGTGTACTGGGCGATCATCAGGCCCGAGTCCACGCCGGCGTCGTCGGCCAGGAACGGCGGCAGGCCGTGGCTGCGGTTCTTGTCGAGCAGGCGGTCGGTGCGGCGCTCGGCGATCGAGCCGAGGTCGGCGGCGACGATGGCCAGGAAGTCCAGGACGTAGGCGACCGGGGCGCCGTGGAAGTTGCCGTTGGACTCCACGCGGCCGTCGGGAAGCACCACCGGGTTGTCGACGGCGGCGGCCAGCTCGCGCTCGGCGACGGTCAGGGCGTACGCGATGGTGTCGCGGCCGGCGCCGTTGACCTGGGGGGCGCAGCGCACCGAATACGCGTCCTGGACGCGCGGCGCCTCCTCCTCCTGGAAATGGCCCGTGAGCCCCGAACCCTCCAGCACGGCCAGCATGTTGGCGGCGGACGCGCCCTGGCCGGGGTGGGGGCGGATGGCGTGCAGCTCGGGCGCGAGGACCTTGTCGGTGCCGAGGAGCGCTTCGAGGGACAGGGCCGCCGTGATGTCGGCGGAGGTGTAGAGCTTCTTCAGGTCGGCGATGGCCATGCACAGCATGCCGAGCATGCCGTCGGTGCCGTTGAGGAGGGCGAGGCCCTCCTTCTCGCGCAGCTCGACCGGCTCGATGCCGGCCGCGGCGAGCAGCTCGCCTGCGGGCTTCACGACACCGTCGGGGCCCTCCGCGTCGCCCTCGCCCATCAGGGTCAGGGCGCAGTGCGACAGCGGCGCGAGGTCGCCGGAGCAGCCGAGCGAGCCGTACTCGTGGACGACCGGGGTGATGCCCGCGTTGAGCACGTCGGCCATGGTCTGCGCGACGGAGGGGCGCACTCCCGTGTGGCCGGAGGCCACGGTCTTCAGGCGCAGGAACATCAGCGCGCGCACGACCTCGCGCTCCACGCGCGGACCCATGCCGGCGGCGTGCGAGCGCACGATGTTGCGCTGGAGCTGGGCGCGGAGTTCGGGGCTGATGTGCCGGGAGGCCAGGGCACCGAAGCCGGTGGAGACGCCGTACACCGGCTCCGGCTTGGCGGCCAGCGCGTCGACGATCTCGCGCGCCCGGGCCAGGGCGGCGAGCGCCTCCGCGGAGAGCTCGACCTTCGCGTTGGCGCGGGCCACGGCGATGACGTCCTCGGGGGTGGTCCCGGAGGTCCCCACCACGACAGTGTGCATATCCATATTCAGCACCCTACGGATTGAATCCCCTCATGTCACTAGCTGAGCACCCACCCGGACCGGGCCGACCCGACCACCCTCCGGGGCTCCGCCCCGGGCCCCGGGGGCGCTTGCCCACCCGCCCGCCCGTGCAGGGGGTCGGATAGGCCCGGCCCCTGGGGGTTTGCCCCAGACCCCCGGGGGTTTGCCCGCCCACCCGCCCGTGCGGGGGGTTGGAGGGTTCGGCCCCTGGGGCTGCGCCCCAGACCCACTGAGGGGCTCCGCCCCTCGAACCCCGGCGGGGGCTCCGCCCCCTGCACCCCTGCTCGGGGCTCCGCCCCGAACCCCGATCGCGCCTGAACGGCGCTCGTCCTCAAACGCCGGACGGGCTGA
>NZ_JBIDBD010000047.1:0-30264 GCF_043202815.1 Streptomyces sp. NPDC048111 | reverse complement strand
CCCGCGCCCCCCCCCCGGGCGGGGGGCGGGGGGGGGCCGCGCCCCCCCCCCCCCCCCCCCCCCCCCCCCCCCCCCCCCCCCCCGGAGCCCCCCCCCACCCCCCCCCGCATCACTCCGCTGCGCGGATGGCGGCGCGGTAGGCGCGGGCCGCTGCGCGCAGCGCTGCCTCGGGGTCGGCCCCGGCCCCCTCCGCCTCCACCGCCAGGGCGAGCAGGCGAGACCCCACCCCCTCCCCGGAGGGGAGCGGCACATCGAGCCCCGCCGTGCGGGCGCGGGCGGACAGCTTGGCCGCCAGGGCCAGGGCGGGCTGCCCGAGCGGCACCCCGTCCGTGACGGATGCGCGCTGCTTCTCGACCGCCTTCGTCCGCAGCCAGTGCTCCCTGACCTCCTCCGGCGTCTCGGCCGTCTCCGAGCCGAACACATGCGGATGCCGGTGGATGAGCTTCTCGACGATGCCGCCCGCGACGTCGTCCACGGAGAACGGCTCCTCCGCGTCCTCCTCGGCGATCCGCGCGTGGAAGACGACCTGGAGCAGCACATCGCCGAGCTCCTCGCGCAGCTCGTCCCGGTCCCCGGTCTCGACCGCCTCGACGAGTTCGTACGCCTCCTCCAGCGCGTACTTGGCGAGACCCTGGTGCGTCTGCTGCGAGGACCAGGGGCAGGAGCGCCGGATCCGGTCCATGACCTGGACCAGGTCGAGCAGGCGCGCGCCCGGCAGATCGTAGGAGCCGGGGAGCAGTTCGAGGTCCGGCATCCGCACCCGCCCCGAACCCGCGAGCCGCGCGAGACCGTCGGTCAGGCGCCGGTCGCCCTCGCCGGAGGGCAGCACGACGACGGTGCGTCCGCCCGCGCAGGCCTCGATCAGCTCCTGGGCGTCCGGCTCGGCGATCTCCACGTCCACCCCGGCCTCGCGCAGATACGGCAGCTGCGGATGCGCGGCGTCGGGGCACAGGACGCGATCGGCGGCGCGCAGGGTCTCCCACGCGGGCCAGGACAGGAGGCCGGGGGCGACCCGGTGGCTCGCGGTGAGCAGAACGACGCGCCCGGGTTCTTCAACAGCAGTCACCCGACGAACCTACCTGCTGCCCCGACACCCCGGCCGGTCGCACCATCAGGGCGCACGGCCCGGGCGCACCGGGTGGCCACACGGGCCGGGACGTTCAGCCGCCGACGCCGAGTCGCCCGGGCCGGGACGTCAGCCCGTCGACGCCGAGTCGCCCGGGTCCGCCGGGTCGGCGGGATCGGCGGGCTGTTCCTGCGGCGCGCCCTGCGGCGGCGCGGCGGCGGGCGTCCTGGCGAGCCAGGGGGCCTGGTAGTCGGCCAGCTGGATCTGGGCGGCGTTCCAGGTGCCGTACCGCGGGTTCACGTCCACGTCGAGGTCCTTGGACGCCTTGACCAGCGCGGGCAGCAGGTCCTGCTGCGTGCGGGCGCCGATCGCCGCGGCCAGCTTCTGCTCGACGACCTGGCGCCGTACATAGGTGTCGATCTGGTCGGGGGCGAGGCCGCCGTTGCTGAGGGCCTGCTCGCGCAGCTGCTCCTCGCCGCCCGCCTGCTGGACCATCGCGGCCCGCGCGTCCTGGACCTCCTTGGGACTGACGCTCACCTTGGCCGTGTCCGCGGCCCGCGCCAGCACCCGGTCGAAGATCATGTTGCTCAGCTTGACCTTGCCGAGCTGCCCGGAGTCCTTGATCAACTGGGCGGACTGCGGGGACTTCTGCTGCGCCGTCCGTACGTCCTTCACCTGCGCCTGGAGCGCGGAGACCTCGATCCGCTCGCCCCCGACGACGGCCGCGGCCCCCGGATGGGCCTCACTGCCGCAGGCCGTGAGGAGGGGACCCGCGGCGAGCAGGACGACGGAGACGGAGAGCGCGGTACGACGGCGGCGGTGCAAAGGAGCCTCCCGGCGGAGCAGATACGTGCGGCGTGGCGACGGACCTTGCTAAGACCTTGCGATGATCGATGGTAGGCAGTCGGCGTGACCGGGGCCACTGATTCGCCCAACGATTCGCGACCCCCATCGGTCGCGGGGGTGAAGCCGGGTGACACCCCGCCGTCCATCGCGTGAACGGACGCCCCGGCCCCCTGTGTTGTCCCGGCGGGTCCGGCATATTCGACGGCAGCGCACAGCAAAGGACCTCGATGCCGACCCTCGAAGCCGCCCCCGCCCCGCCGGTGACCCCGGTGCGCGGCCCCGCCGTCCGCCGCCCCTGGCCCCGGCCCGCCGCGCTCTCCGCACTGATCACCCTGATCTCGGTGTGCGGCGCCGACGCCGTCGCCGGAGTCGTCCCGCTGGGCCCGCTGCGCCGGCACACCCGCAGCATCAACGACCTGGGCAACCAGTTCGTCCCCTTCCACGCCCATCTGTGGGACCTGCTGCACGGCCGCGCCGAGGGCGACCTCCTGTTCAACTGGCAGTCCGGCTACGGCACTTCGTTCCTGCCCGACCTCGGCACGTACCTGGGCAGCCCGTTCGCCCTGCTCGTCGGGGTCTTCCCGCGCGACCGGATCGACCTCGCGGTCTATGTGATCACCGTCCTGAAGATGGCCGCCGCGGCCGCCGCGATGACGGTGCTGCTGCTCGCGCTGCGCCCGGCGGCCCGGCACCGCTGGGTGGCCGGGGTGCTCGGCGCCTCGTACGCGCTGTGCGGCTGGTCGGTGCTCGAATCCGTCTACAACCCGATGTGGCTGGACGGTCTCATCGCCTTCCCGCTGCTGTGCCTGGTCGGGCACTGGGCCCGGCTCGGACGCCGGCCCGTGCTCGGCCCCCTGGTCGTGGCGCTCGCCTGGATCGCCAACTTCTACACCGCGTACATGGCGACGATCGGCGCCGGGCTCGTCCTGCTGCTCCTCCTGTACGTGGACCGCGGGGCCGGGGCCCGCGCCCGGATCCGCGCGGTGCTCACGGCCGGACGGACGGTGGCGATCGGCGTGGCGCTCTCGGCGCCCGTCCTGTTCACCGTCTACCTGGGCACGCGGCACGCACACCCGGGCTGGGTACGGGAGTTCGCGCCGGTCTCCTGGCCCGACTACCTGGCGCGCACGCTGCCCGGTACGTACTCCTTCTCCTCCCCCGCCCTCTTCCTCGGCACCGGCGCGCTGCTCCTGGCCTGCTCCCTCGGCTTCCACCGAGCGGTGCCGCGCCGTGAGCGGTACGCCTGGAGCGGGCTCGTCCTCGCCGTCGCGCTCTCCTTCCAGTGGAAGCCCGCCCATCTGGCCTGGCACGCCTTCGTCACGCCCAACGGCAGCCCGTACCGACAGACGTTCGTGCTGTGCGGGATCCTCGTGATCGCGGCCTGGATCTCCTTCTCGTACGGGCCGCCCGGGCGCCGCGCGCTGCTCTGCGGGGGAGGTGTGCTCGCCCTGATCGCCGGGTGCGCGGCGTTCAGCGAGCTGATATCGGCCTGGACGTACCCCCTGTTCGCGGCGGGCCTCCCGACGGCGGCCGGATCGCTGCTGCTGGTGCACCGCGGCGGGCGCGGGCCCGCCGTCCTCGCGCTGCTGCTGCTCGCCGGCGGGCAGATCGCGCAGGCGGGTGTGACGGTGGCGTACGGGGACCAGCAGCGGGCGGCCCGCATGGACGGCTACCCGGCCTGGGGCGCCGAGCACACGGAACGGGCCGCGCTCGAAGCGTCGGCCGCCGACTGGCCCGCCCGGCGCACCGACCCCGGGCAGCGCCAGATCACCAACAACGACCCGCTCCTGCTCGGCGGTGAGGGCGGCGCCTACTACTCCAGCCTGACCCCGGAGGTCCTCACCCGTACGATGACCGCGCTCGGCGGGGGCTGGTCCTCGCGCGGGCGGGCCCTGCAGAGCCTCGACAACCCCGTCACGGACGCGGTGTTCGGGGTGGGGGCGCGGGTACGGGTCGCGGGGAAGGGGGGCGTGCCCTCGCTGGTCCGGGCCGGTGCGACGGCGCCGCTGGTCACGGTACGGGCGGGGGGCGGGCCGGAGCCGGTCTACGGGAGCAACCCGTTCCGCAACCAGGAGCTCCTGCTCGGCGCCCGGGTCTACACGACCCGCACCCTCGCGCAGGGCTGCCCCGCCGGGACCGACATCTTCCTGTGGGCCCCCGAACACTTCGGCTCCGCCCGGCTGGGCGACGGGCCCGCCGTGGAGATGCGCGGTGGCGCACCGAGCCGGCGTGCTCCGCTGATCCCGTTCGGCACCTCGGCGGGCCCCGGTGCGGCGTCCCGCATCACGCTGAGCCCCGCCGACCGCCGGGCGGAGCTGGGCTGCCTCGACCGGGGGGCGCTGGGGCGCGCGGTGGAGCGGCTCCGGGTGGGCGGGGCCTCGGAGGTGGCCGTGTCCTCGCACTCGATACGGGCCGAACTCCCGGCCGGGGCGCGGGGGTTGGCGGTGTTCGCGATGCCGCGGATCGCGGGGTGGGTGTGTCGGGTGGACGGGGGGGCCGCCTCGCCGGCGGGGGAGTATCTGGGGCTGGTGGCGGTGTCCTTGCCGGACGGGGCTCGGGGGGTTTCCTGTGGGTTTCGGGTGCCTGGGTTGCGGGTGGGGGGGTTGGTGGGGGCGCTGGGTGCCCTGACCCTGCCCCTCCTGGCGGCCCGGACCCGCCGCCGCTGACCTCCCCGGGGCTTGCCCCGGGCCCCGAGGGGTTTGCCCACCCGCCCGCCCGTGCAGCCGGGTGCATTGGTTGAGCCCTGGGGCTGCGCCCCAGACCCCCTGAGGGGCTCCGCCCCTCGGGCCCCGGCGGGGGCTGCGCCCCCTGCACCCCCGATCGCGCCTGAACGGCGCTCGTCCTCAAACGCCGGACAGGCTGAGGTGCCCGGTGCTGCCCAGCACCGAGCAGTTAAGGGGCGCGGGGAACTGCGCAAGGCAGGCCGCACACGACATGCGGGCCAACACCAGTCCTGCCAGGGGCGCGGGGAACTGCGCGAACCCTGGGCAACCCCAGCACCCCCAGCACCCCGGGCACCCCGCACCCCGCACCCCAGCGAAACCCAAGAATCAGTGAGGGCGGAGGTCCTGTTGGTGGGTCAGGGAGCGGCGCAGGTCCGTGGGGTAGGTGTGGGCGGGGCCGTACACGCGTTCCGCATCCCACAGGAGGGACTGGAGCTGCTGCCGGCCCCCCGCATGGTCCCCCAGCGCCAGCAGCAGATGCGCTATGCGGTGGCGGACCGCGAAGGCACGCGCCGGATCCGCCGCGGCGTACAGCGCCTCGACGCCGGGCAGCACCGCGCGGTACTCGGCGAGCGCCGCAACCGCCTCCCCGAGCTGTTCGAGGCACTGCGCGACGTCCTGCCGGAAGTCCAGGACCTGGGGGTCGGCGGGCCCCGCCTCGGCCGCGCGGTCGCCGGCCAGGCGGCGCAGCTCGGGCAGTGCGCGCCGGTACTGCCCGTCGTCCATCAGCGTCGCCGCGTACTGCTTGCGCAGGATCCGCACCACCGGTGAGCGCTCGCCGTGCTCGGCCGCCGCGGCGGGCAGGATCGAGCCCAGGATGTCCACGGCCTGGGTGATGCGCCCCTCCCCGAGGAGCCGCTTGACCTCGTCGACCGCGCCCGCCACATCGGGGCGCGGCGGCGCGGTCGGCACCGGCGGCGCCACGGTGACCGGGCCCGGCGCGGGCGTGGTGACGCGGTCGGGCCAGGGCGCGTGCGGGCGCAGGAACGGGCGGGTCGGGTCGAGCGGCCCGGCGGGCGCCGCCCCGCCCCGCGCGGGGAGCAGCGGCACCAGCGCCTCGTACACCTCCTGCGCACAACTCGGCCTGTCCTGCGGGTCCTTGGCGAGCAGGCGCAGCACGAGCGCTTCGAGGGCCTCGGGCACCTCGGGCCGCAGCCGGCGTACGGCGACCGGCGGTTCGTAGAGGTGGCGGTGCAGGACGCCGAGCGCGGTCGAGCCCGCGAACGGCACGTCACCGCTGAGGAGTTCGTGCAGCAGCACCCCGAGCGCGTACAGGTCGGTGTACGGGCCCACGGCGCCGCCCATCGCCTGCTCGGGCGCCATGTAGGCGGGCGAGCCGATGGGGGAGCCGGTGTGGGTGAGGCGGGTGGTGTCGGAGTCGAGGACCGAGGCGACGCCCAGGTCGAGGACGGTCAGCGTGCCGTCCGGGCGCACCATCACATTGCGCGGCTTCAGGTCGCGGTGGACGATCGGCACCGCGTGCACCGCGGAGAGCACCGCGCACAGCTGGGCGGCAACGGCCACCGTCCAGGGCCAGGGGTAGGGCTCGTGCTCGGCGAGGTGGTCCGCGAGGTCGGCGCCCTCGACGTACTGCATGACGAGGTACAGGTCGTCGCCGTCGCTGCCCGCGTCGTGCACGGTGACGAGCCCGGGGTGGTCGACCTGCGCGGTCACCCGGCACTCCCGCACGAAGCGGCGCCGCAGCTCCTCCGCGTCCCCGGCGGCGCCCGCTCCCGCGACCCGGTCGGGCCGCAGCAGCTTCACCGCGACCCGGCGGTCGAGACGCCGGTCGTACGCCGTCCACACCTGGCCCATGCCGCCCTGGCCGAGGAGCGCCGCCAGTTCGTAGCGCCCGGCCACGATCCGGCCCGCGGTCATCCGTTCCCGCCCTCGGTCCCCTTGCGCAGGTACTGCGACAGCTCGTCGAGCTCGGCCCTGACGCGGTCGATCCTGGGCGCGGCCACCCCGTGCGGCCCCGGCGGCTCAGGGCTTCGGGACGGCATCGCGGCGGGGGCGGGCGTGGCGGCGGGGGGCGGCGTGGCGGCGGGGGCCATCGGGGCCGCGGGCGCGCCCGGCGCCGGCGTCTCGCCGTAGGGGTGGGTGTACGGATGCGGGTGGGCGTACGCACCGAACTGCGGGGCGGTGGTGGCCGGCAGGGGCGGCGGGCCGTACCCGGCGGGCCCGTACGGTCCGTAAGGAGGCCCGTACGGCGGGGCGGCCGGGCGGGTGGCGTGCCGGATGTCGGCGTAGAGGAAGTGCGCGGTGGCGGCCACGGCGAGGGCCAGCAGCCCCAGCATGCCGACGTTCATCCGCCAGTCGTTCTCGTCCGGCGCGGCCATGACGAAGCCGAAGAAGACGACGAACAGGGCCAGTTGGACCCAGAACAGCGCCCAGTGCGTCCGGCGCCGGGTGACGATCGCGAGCCGCAGCGCCGTCACCCACGCCAGCATGCCGATGCTGAGCAGGGGCAGCAGCGCGAACAGCACGCGCAGCACGATCTGCCCCGCCCCCGCGGGGCGTGGCGGCGGCGGTCCATGGCCGGGGCCGTGCATTGCTGCTCCTGGATCTGGGACGGGCTGCGTGCGCCGGGGCGGAACGCGATGGGGAGGGGCGGGACGGGGCGGGCGGCACCGGGTGAACGGCTCGCCGGTCGGGGACGGTCGGGAACCCGAGCGTATACACCGCCGCCGACAGCGTCCCGGGCACTCCCCCGGCCGGTATCCAACCGTCATCAGGGACCGGCCGCCGCCCGCCCCCGCCGCCGCGCCCCGGACCGCGCGCACGCCGCGACCCGGCCCCTCAGCGCCCGCACTGCGCATCGTGAACACCCGCACCACGGGACCCGAACGCCCCGCGGCCCGGTCGCCGTCACTCCGGGGTGATCGTGCCCTCCGTGAGGCCGTCGTGCAGACCCTGGACGAGTTGCGCGCCGAGCCGGCCCGCGAGTCGCAGCGCGTCCTCGAACGCGGCGAGCGCGCGGAACCGCTCGCCGTAGCGGCGCTGTTCGGCCAGCGGCAGCCGGGGCAGCTGCAGCCTGCGGGCGTCGAGCCGGGTCGCGGTGGTGGCGTGGCTGCTGGCCTGGCGGTTGTTGGCGGTGCCGCGCAGGAATCCGGCGACGAACCACGGGTCGAGCGCGGCGGGGTCGGGGCGCAGGAGCTGGAGGTTGCGGCCGAGCGCGGCCCCCGCCGAGGCCTCGTCCACCACCCGGACGACGGCGCCCCCGCCGAGCACGGGCACCACGACGTCGCCGACCGCGGTCAGCACCGGCTCCTCGGCGGGCCCTTCGGGCAGGGTGCCCGAGGGCGCGGTGCCGGCCAGCACGTCGTGTTCGGTGAGGACGGCGGGGCCCGGCCCGCCCCCGGCGCCGCCGGACCGCAGCAACAGGGCGCCCGCGCGGGCGAGTTCGCCCACGGTGGTGAGCCGGCGGTGCCCGCCGCGCCCGTCGGCGGCTGCCGGGGCGGCGGCCGGGGTCAGCTCGGCGGTGCGGCGCAGGGCGGCGTCGAGCCGTTCGCGTACGGCGTCGAGCGCGGCGGTGCCGCCCTCGGCCGCGGGCGGCGGCAGGTGGCGGGCCGGGGCGAGGTCGACGTCGTCGTCGAGGAGTTCGATGACCGGCACCGACCTGCTCACTCCGGGCCGGCCCGCGATCGTGCCGTCCCGGTCGAAGGGCGTCCACGCGTCCAGCACCGCGGCCTGGAGGGCGGGCCAGGGCAGCCGGTCGCGGCCGCCGTCGGCGGTGACGCCGTCGATGCCCGCGGTGTCCACGAGGAGCAGTTCGGGGGCGCCGTGCGCGGTGGCGTCCGGCTTGCGCAGCACCCACAGGTGCAGCGGGATGCCGTACGGGGGCGCGGCTCCGGCGGGCAGCGCGACGATCGCGCGCAGCGCGCCGCGCCGCAGCAGGGCGGCCCGCACCCGGCGCCCCGAGCGGCGGGACGCGGCGGCGGGGGGCATCAGGAGCACGGCGGTGCCACCGCTGCGCAGCCGGGCCAACGCGTGCTGCACCCAGGCGAGTTCGGACTCAATCCTGGCCGGCAGGCCGTACTCCCAGCGCGGGTCGTAGGCGAGTTCGTCGTGGCCCCAGGAGCGCTCGTTGAACGGCGGGTGGCACAGCACGGCATCGGCGGCGAGGCCGTCGAAGGCGTCCGCGCGGAGCGAGTCGGCGGTCGCCGTGCGCACGGCGGGGGCGCCGGCCAGGGCGAGGCGGAGGCCGGCGAGCGCGGCGAGGTCGGGGTCGGCGTCCTGGGCGTACGCGGCGTCGGCGCCGGGCAGCGCGCACAGCAGGGTGCCGGTGCCGCAGGCCGGGTCGAGCACGGTGGCCGCGGGTCCGGCGAGTGCGGCCATGAGCAGCGCGGGGCCCTGCGGGGTGAGCGTGTACTGGCGGGGGTTGGCGTCGAGGTGGCGGCCGAGCAGGAACTCGAACGCCTCCCGGGGCCCGACCTCCTCACCCAGCTCGACGGCCCCGCGCAGCAGCGGGACGGAGGACGCGAGCGCGACGGCACCGGGCGCGGGCACCGCCGGCCCCGGTCCGCCGGAACGGATCCCGGCCCGCTCCTCCGGCTCCGCCCCGGGCCGCCCGCCCGAGCCGCCCCGCTCCCCCGGCCCCGGACCTGACCCCACCCCGAACCGCGCGGCCAGCACCCTGTCGAGCAGCTCCGGCAACCCCGCGGCGAGGGAGGCGTCGTCTCCGGCGCTCAACTCCGCCCACGCGTAGGGCAGTTCACGGGCGGCGAGCAGGGCGCAGCCCGCGTGGACCAGGGCGGTGACCGCGCCCGCCGGGTGTCCGCAGACCTGCTGCCAGGTGCGTTCGCGCGGCGAGACCTCGGCCAGCTTGCCCTGGTCGCGCAGCCAGCGCTCGACCTCGTCCAGGGCGAAGGAGGGGCTGGTCTCGGTGCCCCCCACCGGTTTGGGGAAGTCGGCGTGCCTGCGGCGCCAGTTGCTGACGGCCGCGCGCCCGACCCCCGCGAGCCGGGCGATGGTGGCCGCGGTCACCTCCGCTGCGTGCTCCGGCACTTGACCGCTCCCCTCGTCCGCTGTCCCGGCGACCCTACCGAACGAAGGCGGAGCACTCCATTCACATCGTGAACGGCAACAGTTCTCTGGATGATGTTGACTCGGTTCACAACTCTCTGCTCTGATGTGCCCGGCCCGCCGCCCGCGGCGGCGCCGCCCCACCCCGCCCTACCGCCCCCAGGGGGAGTTCACGCCATGCGCCGCCGCACCATAGCCACCAGTACGGTCCTGCTCGTCTGCGCCGCCACGGTCCTGACGGCCTGTTCGGACCCGGGCTCCGGCTCCGCCTCCTCCACGCCGGCGGCCCAGGGGTCCTCCACCGCGGCGAGCCCGGCGGCCCCGGCCACGCCGAAGGGCCCCTTCGCGGACCGCACCGGCGGCCAGGTGTTCACAGACGCGGTCAAGGCGGACCGCCAGGCCTCCTCGCTGCGCCTGAAGGCCGACATCAAGGACGCCAAGGACGGCCCCACCAAGCTGGACCTGACCATGGACGCCAAGGGCGACTGCACCGGCACCATCGGCGCGGGCAAGGACGCGGTGGCCCTCATCAAGACCGGCCGGACCGTCTTCCTGCGTCCCGCGGGCCACCGCACGTGGACGAGGACCAGCACCACCTCCGCCGACGGCAAGGACCTGGCCTCGGTCTGCGACCTGAGCGGCTACCTCACCGACCCCGGCCAGGACACCGCGGCCGCGAAGGGCGCCACCACCACCGTCGACGGGCGTCCGGCCATGGTGCTCACCGAGAAGGACGGCGACGAGAGCTACACCCTGGACGTGGCGACCTCGGGCCGGCCCTACCTCCTCAAGATGGTCACCGTGGGCGGCGACAGCCCCGGCACCCTCGCCTTCTCGCACTTCGGCGAGCCGGTCCACGCGGTGGCTCCGCCGAAGTCCCAGGTGACGGCGGGCTGAACCACGCGCCGGGCCCCCGCGCCGAGGTCGGCTCCGCGCTCCCGGCGGCTCAGCCCGCCGGGAGCTTCTGGTCGCGGCAGCCGTCGAGGACCGTCTTCATGGCGGCCTTCTCGGCGTCGGTGACCCACACCCCGTACTTCTTCTTGACGGCCACCTGCTCCGCCACATAGGTGCAGCGGTACGCCTTGTACGGGGGCAGCCAGGTCGCCGCGTCACCGTCGCTCTTGCGGCGGTTGGCGCTCGCGTCCACGGCTATCAGGTTGAGCGGATCGTTGGCGAACGCGGCCCGCTTCTGCTTGTCCCACTGCTGGGCGCCCTTCTGCCAGGCGTCCGACAGTGCCACCACATGATCGATGTCGATCTTGCTGGCGCCCCGCTTGAACGTGATGGACTCCCCCGTGTACGGGTCGTGCACCAGCGTCCCCGACGTCACGTCGCACTTGTCCTTGAGCTTCACGTCCTTCAAGTCCCGCTTGAGGATGTCCTCGCGGGTCTCGCAGCCGTTGTGGTCGGTGTCCGTCCAGCCCCTGCCGAACTGGTCACGGGTGTAACCGGTCTTCGGCGCACGTCCCTTGACGGGGAGCGAGTCCATCGCGGCGAGCGCGGACCCCGCCGCGCCCCTGGGGCCGGGGGCGCCGCCCGTCCCCGCGGTGTCGCCCCCGCAGCCGGCGAGGACGAGCGAGGCCGCGAGGGCGGTCACGGGCAGGGCAATTCGGTCTGTACGCATCAAGGCGGGCCGTCCTGGCAGCAGTTGGCGGAACCTCGCAATCGTAGGTACTCCTACCCGGCCGGCCGCGGGTCAACGGTCCCGAAAGGGACGGCCCTGCGGCCTTGATCGCCCCGGCGCGACCGGCGCGCGCGACCGGGCGCCGGCCGGGCCGTCACGACCCCAGGATCGTGGTGAGGAACTCCCCGGTCCAGGCCAGCAGTTCCCGGCCGACGACCGGCTTGCCGCCGATCTTCCCGGCGGTCGGGCGCGGCACCAGGATCTGCCGGGTGGCCGCCTTGATGACCGTCCGCGGATACAGGCGCTTGAGGCGCAGCTCCTGCGACTCCCTCAACTCCACCGGCGCGAAGCGGATGTTGGGACCCTGGAGCACGATCTCGCCGACCCCGCAGGCACGGGCCAGCATGCGCAGACCCGCCACCAGGAGCAGGTTCTCGACCGGCTCGGGCAGCTTGCCGTACCGGTCGGTGAGCTCCTCGCGCACCGCCTTCACGTCCTCCTCGGAGTTGGCCGAGGCGATGGCCCGGTAGGCCTGGAGGCGCAGCCGCTCGCCGGGGGCGTAGTCGTGCGGGACGTGCGCGTCGACCGGCAGCTCGATCTTGACTTCGAGCGGGGCCTCCTCCTGCTCCCCGCCGTCCATCTGGGCGCGGTAGTCGGCGACGGCCTCGCCCACCATGCGGACGTACAGGTCGAAGCCGACGCCCGCGATGTGCCCGGACTGCTCGCCGCCGAGGAGGTTGCCCGCGCCGCGGATCTCCAGGTCCTTCATCGCCACGTACATGCCCGCGCCCATCTCGGTGTGCTGGGCGATGGTGGCGAGCCGCTCGTGCGCGGTCTCGGTCAGCGGCTTCTCCGGCGGATACAGGAAGTAGGCGTAGCCGCGGTCGCGGCCACGGCCGACCCGGCCGCGCAGCTGGTGCAGCTGGGACAGGCCGAAGTTGTCGCCGCGCTCCACGATGAGGGTGTTGGCGTTGGAGATGTCGATGCCGGACTCGACGATCGTCGTGGAGACGAGCACGTCGAACTTCTTCTCCCAGAAGTCGACCACCACCTGCTCCAGCTGGCTCTCGCCCATCTGCCCGTGCGCGGTCAGGATGCGCGCCTCCGGCACGATCTCGCGCAGCCGGGCCGCCGCGCGGTCGATGGACTCGACCCGGTTGTGGATGTAGAAGACCTGGCCCTCGCGCAGCAGTTCACGCCGGATGGCGGCGCCGATCTGCTTCTCCTCGTAGGGCCCGACGAAGGTGAGCACCGGGTGGCGCTCCTCCGGCGGGGTGGTGATCGTGGACATCTCACGGATGCCGGTGACCGCCATTTCGAGCGTACGGGGAATGGGCGTCGCCGACATGGTCAGCACGTCCACGTTGGCGCGGAGCTTCTTCAGCTGCTCCTTGTGCTCGACGCCGAAGCGCTGCTCCTCGTCCACGATGACCAGACCGAGGTCCTTGAACTTGGTCTCGGAGGAGAACAGGCGGTGCGTGCCGATGACGAGGTCGACCGAGCCGTCCTTGAGCCCCTCCAGGGTCGCCTTCGCCTCGGCGTCCGTCTGGAAGCGGCTCAACGCCCGTACCACGACCGGGAATTGGGCGTAGCGCTCGCTGAACGTGCCGAAGTGCTGCTGCACCAGGAGCGTGGTGGGCACCAGCACGGCGACCTGCTTGCCGTCCTGGACGGCCTTGAAGGCCGCGCGCACCGCGATCTCGGTCTTGCCGTAGCCGACGTCGCCGCAGATCAGCCGGTCCATCGGGACCGTCTTCTCCATGTCCTCCTTGACCTCGGCGATCGTGGAGAGCTGGTCGGGGGTCTCCGCGTACGGGAAGGCGTCCTCCAGCTCGCGCTGCCACGGCGTGTCCGCGCCGAAGGCGTGGCCGGGCGCGGCCATGCGCGCGCTGTAGAGGCGGATCAGGTCGGCGGCGATCTCCTTGACCGCCTTCTTCGCGCGCGCCTTGGTCTTGGTCCAGTCGGCGCCGCCGAGCCGGTGCAGCGTCGGGGCCTCGCCGCCGACGTACTTGGTGACCTGCTCCAGCTGGTCGGTGGGGATGTAGAGCCGGTCGCCCGGCTGGCCGCGCTTGGCGGGCGCGTACTCGACGAGCAGGTACTCGCGGGTCGCGTTCTGCACGGTGCGCTGCACCATCTCGATGTAGCGGCCCACACCGTGCTGCTCGTGCACGATGTAGTCGCCGACCTCGAGGGTGAGCGGGTCGATGGTCTTGCGGCGGCGGGCCGGCATCCGGCCGAGGTCCTTGGTGGCGGTGCGCTGGCCGGTGAGGTCGGTCTCGGTCAGGACGGCGAGGCCGAGCGCGGGGTCGATGAACCCGAAGTCGATGGCGCCGCACGTCACTTGGACGACCGAGGGCGTCAGCTCGTCGAGCTCCGGGTCGAGCCGGGCCGCGATGCCCTCGCCGCCCAGTACCTCGACGGTGCGCGAGGCCGGGCCGTGGCCCGCCGTCACGTACACGGTGCGCCAGCCGTCGGCGAGCCACTGCTTGGTGTCGGCGAGCGCGCGCTGGGTGTCGCCGCGGTAGGTCTCGGGGGCGTGCATGCCGAGCTTGAGGGTGCCCGCCTCGTCGGCGGCCGGTGCCACGGCGTCCAGGCCCGCCTCGTCGGCGGCGAAGGGGGAGACCGACCACCACATCATGCCGAGCTCGCGGGCCCGCTCCCGTACGTCGGCGATGCCCCACAGGGAGGCGGCGTTCACGTCGATGGGCGCCTGGCCCCCGCCCGCGCTGGCCGCCCACGACGCCTGGAGGAACTCCTGGCTGGTGGCGACCAGGTCCGCGGCCCTGGTGCGCACCCGCTCCGGGTCGCACACCACGGCCATCGCGCCCTGGGGCAGCACGTCGAGCAGCAGTTCCATCTCGTCGACGAGGACCGGCGCGAGGGACTCCATGCCCTCCACCGCGATGCCCTCGGCGATCTTCCCGAGCAGCTCGCCGAGCTCGGGGTGCTGCTCGGCGAGCGCCGCGGCACGGGTGCGCACCTCGTCGGTGAGCAGCAGCTCCCGGCAGGGCGGCGCCCACAGGCCGTGCTCGGCGACCTCCAGGGAGCGCTGGTCGGCGACCTTGAAGTACCGGATCTCCTCGACGTCGTCGCCCCAGAACTCGACGCGCAGCGGGTGCTCCTCGGTGGGCGGGAACACATCGAGGATGCCGCCGCGGACCGCGAACTCCCCCCGCTTCTCGACGAGTTCGACCCGTGCGTACGCGGCGGCGGCGAGCCCTTCGACGACCTCGCCCAGATCGGCGCTCTGCCCGCTGCGCAGCGCTACGGGGACGAGCTCCCCGAGCCCCTTGACCTGCGGTTGCAGTACGGACCTGATCGGCGCGACCACGACCGAGACGGGGCCCGCGGCCGGGTCGTCCGCGCTCGGGTGGGTCAGCCGGCGCAGGACGGCCAGGCGCCGGCCCACGGTGTCGCTGCGCGGCGAGAGGCGCTCGTGCGGCAGCGTCTCCCACGAGGGGTACTCGGCGACCTCCTCGGCGGGCAGCATCGAGCGCAGGGCCTCGGCCAGGTCCTCGGCCTCACGGCCGGTGGCGGTCACCGCGAGGACCGTGCGTTTCGTCTCGCGGGCGAGGGCGGCGACGGCGAAGGGGCGGGCGGCGGGCGGGCCGACCAGGTCGACGTGCATGCGGTGTCCGTCGGTGGCGGCCTTCACCGCTTCGGCGAGCGCGGGGTCTCGTACGACGGCGTTCAGCAGACCGTGCAGGCTCATGAAGGGCTTCCATCCCGGGGTGGGCAACGCGAACCGCCCGACACGTCGTACGGGCCGGGGGCTCCCAGCGTACGTCCCCCACCCCCCACCCGCCTCCGCATCCCCGCCCGGGGGGCGGCCATCCGCCGGGGGCTGGAGGTCTGGGGGTACTGGGGGCCCGGGGGTGCTGGGGGCCCGGGGGTGCTGGGGGCCTGGGGGTGCTGGGGGCCTGGGGGTGCCCGGGGTTCGCGCAGTTCCCCGCGCCCCTCGACCCGCTGTCGGCCTCGCACCGTGCGTGGCTGGTCGCGCAGTTCCCCGCGCCCCTGGCAGGGTCGGTGCGGGCCCGCGCGTGTGTCCCGGCCTGCCTCGCGCAGTTCCCCGCGCCCCTTAACTGCTCGGTGCTGGCCCGCACCGGCCACCTCAGCCCGTCCGGCGTTTGAGGACGAGCGCCCTTTAGGCGCGATCGGGGGTGCAGGGGGCGCAGCCCCCGCCGGGGTCCGAGGGGCGGAGCCCCTCAGGGGGTCTGGGGCGCAGCCCCAGGGGCCGAACCCTTCACCCCCCCCGCACGGGCGGGCGGGTGGGCAACCCCCCCGGGGTCCGAGGGGCGGAGCCCCTCAGCGGGTCTGGGGCGCAGCCCCAGGGCTCAGCCGATCCAACCCGCTGCACGGGCGGGCGGGTGGGCAAACCCCCCGGGGTCCGAGGGGCGGAGCCCCTCAGGGGGTCTGGGGCGCAGCCCCAGGGGCCGAGAAGAAAGTTGGGGGGTGGTGTCAACCGGGTGGGGGGTGGGGGGCGTATACCCCGGGGAGACCGTTCAGCCACAGGAGCCGCATTGACCGACGCAGAGTTCGAGGAGTTCTACGCGCACTCCGTGAAACCCCTGGTCGGCCAGGTGTACCTGATGACCGGCGACCTCCACGAGGCCCAGGACGTGGTCCAGGAGGCCTTCGTGAGGGCCTGGACCCGCCGCGCCCGGCTGGACGCGGGCGCCGGCCCCGAGGCCTGGGTGCGCACAACGGCCTGGCGGCTCGCCGTGAGCCGCTGGCGAAGGGGCCGCCGCGCCGCGGAGGCGTGGCGCCGCCACACCCGCACCGACACCGCCGAGGCCCCCGCCCCGGACCCCGGCACCGTCGCCCTGATCGACGCCCTGCGCGAGCTCTCCGAGCGCCAGCGCCGGGTCGCCGTCCTGCACTACGTGTGCGACCTCACCGTGGACCAGGTCGCCCACGAGACCGGCATCTCGGCCGGCACCGTCAAGACGCACCTGTCACGCGCCCGGGCCGCCCTCGCGCCCCGTCTCCTGGAGGAACACGGTGTCTGACTTCCACCCGGACGACGAGTCCCTGTCCCGCGCCCTGAAGCGGGCCGCCGACGCGGGCGGCAGAGCCGTGCTGCCCGAGCCCGCCGAGCGCGTGGCCGCCCGGGGGCTGCGGCGCCGCCGGCGCCATCTGGCCACGCTCGCCGCCTGCGCGGTGTGCCTGCTCGCCGGGTCCGGCGCCGCCCTCGGTCTGCGGCTCCAGCAGAGCGACCCGGTGCCGCCCGCCTCCGTACCGGCGGACGGCACGCCGTCACCGGCGGACGACTCGGGACAGCCGTCCCTGCGCCCCAGCCCGTCCTTCCCCGACGCCGAGACGGACACCGCCACCGCGACACCGTCCGGCCCCCCGCTCTCCGGCTCACCGCCGTCGGGTTCACCGCCCTCCGGCTCACCCCGCTCCCGATCACCCCTGTCCGGCTCCCCCCTGTCCGGCTCCCCGCTGTCCGGCACCCCCTCCCGCTCCCTGCCCGCCCCGCCACCGAGTTCCTCCGTCACCCCGACCACCCCCGTCCGCTGAACCAAGGAGCACCACCCGTGTCCGGAGCTCTCCTCGCCCCGCCCGACACCGCCTCCCGCCCCGGCGGGAAGCGGCCCGGGGCGGACGGCGGCCGTGCGGCGCCCCGGCGCATACGGTCGCGGCCGGCAGCCGACCCGTATCTGCTCGCCGCCGCGCTCTTCGCCGCGTACACCGCGCTCAGTGTCCTGCGCTACCGACGGATGGAGACGCTGTCCTGGGACCTGGGGATCTTCGAGCAGGTGGTCCGCGCCTACGCCCACCTCCAGGCCCCCGTCGCCGATCTGAAGGGGCCCGGCACCAACATCCTCGGGGACCACTTCAGCCCGGTCACCGCCCTGCTCGCCCCCGCCTACCGGATCTTCCCCACGCCGGTCACCCTGCTCGTCGCCCAGGCCGCCCTGTTCGCGCTCGCCGCGGTCCCGGTGACCCGCGCCTCGGCGCGGCTGCTCGGCCGCGGGCCCGGGCTCGCCATCGGCGCCGCGTTCGGGCTCTCCTGGGGGATCCAGCGCGCCGTCGACTTCGACTTCCACGAGATCTGCTTCGCCGTCCCCCTGATCGCGTTCGGCCTGGAGGCCGTGCTGCGCGGGCGGTGGCGGGCGGCCCTGCTGTACGCGCTGCCGCTCACCCTGGTGAAGGAGGACCTGGGCCTGACGACCGCCGCGCTCGCCGTCGTCGTCGCGGTCCGCGCCCGCCGCACCTCCCCCCGGGCCGGCCGCTGGGCCCTGGCGGTCGCGGCGTTCGGCGCGGTGGCCACCCTGGTCACCCTCACCGTGGTGATACCGGCGTTCAACTCCGCGGACGGCTACGACTACTGGAGCAAGATGGGCGGTGGCGACGGCCCCCTGGCCGCCTGGGACGTCAAGGTCCGCACCCTGTTGTGGACGCTCGTGCCCACCACCGGCCTCCTCGCGCTGCGCTCCCCTCTGCTGCTCGTCGCCCTGCCCACCCTCGGCTGGCGCTTCCTGTCCTTCGACGACCACTACTGGTCGACCGACTGGCACTACAGCGCCGTCCTGATGCCGGTCCTCGCGCTGGCGCTGGCCGACGCGGTGGCGACCGCGCGCACCAGCCCCCGCCCCTGGCTGCGCTCGTACGCCCGGGCCCTGCCCGCCTGCGCCGCCGCGGCGGCCCTGGCCCTGACGCCCTCGCTGCCGCTGGCCGCCCTGACCGAGCACGACACGTACCGCAAGAGCCCCCAAGTGAGCGCCGTGGAGCGGCTGTTGGCGCGGATTCCGGGCGGGGCGACGGTCGAGGCGGACATCGGGCCGATCGCCCGCCTCACCTCCCGCTGCCGCGTCTTCTGGGTGGGCACCGCCCGCCCGGTGACCCCGCGCTACATCGCCATCGACAACTCCGACGGCTGGGCGGGCGACCCCGTCCAGTACGCCACGACCCTGCACCCCGGCGCCGTCTACACGGTCACCGGGGTGGCAGGAGGGTACGTCCTGCTCGAACGCGCAGGGTCCGCCGACTAGTCCGTCGCGATGGCGTTCAGGACGTTCATCCGGCCCGCCCGGAACGCCGGGACGAGGGCGGCGAACAGGCCCACGAACGCGGAGGCCACGAACACGGTCAGGATGGTCGGCCACGGTATCTCCAGGACGCCCATGCCCTCCAGGGCGAGCAGCTTCTGCGCCGTGGTGCCCCAGCCCATGCCGAGCCCGAGGCCGAGCAGCGCGCCGAACAGGGCTATCACCACCGACTCCAGGCGGATCATCCGCCGCAGTTGCCGGCGCGAGAGGCCGATCGCCCGCATCAGGCCGATCTCCCTGGTGCGCTCCACCACCGACAGGGCCAGCGTGTTCACCACGCCGAGCACCGCCACGATGATGGCGAGGGCGAGCAGCCCGTACACGATGTTCAGGAGCTGGCCGATCTGGTCCTTCAGGTCCTGCTTGAAGTCGGCCTGGTTCTGCACCTTGTACTGCGGATACGCCGTCAGGGACTGCTTGAGCGAGGCGTAGGCCTCCTTGGCCCTGCCGTCCTCGGCCTTGGCGAACATCAGCATGTTCTTGGGCATCCTGTCGGCCGGCAGGTACTGCTCGACGGTCGTGATGTTGGTGTACATCGCGCCCTTGTCGACGTTCGTGTCGTCCGAGGTGATCGCCGCGACCTTCAGCCTGGCGGTGCCGCCGCCCTTGAAGGCGACGCCCATCGTGTCGCCGACCTTGACGCCGTGCTCCTTGGCGTAGGCGTCGCCGACCGACATCGCGCCCTTGCCGTACGCCGCGGCCAGGTCGCCGGCGACGGTCTTGCGCCGCAGGTCCTCCCGGTAGGTGGGGTCGGCCGCGGTGACCTGGTCGTCGGTGGCTCTGCCGTCGGGGGCGGTCAGTCTGGCGTCCACCGACTTGTAGTTGGTGACGTGGGCGATGCCCGGCGTCCGCTTCAGGGCGTCGGCGGCCTGCGGCACGATGGGCTGGCCGGTGCCGGAGGAGACGATGAAGTCCGCGCCGACCGACTTGTCGAGCTCGTCGGTGGCCGAGGCGACCATCGAGGAGCCGACCACCGAAAGGCAGGCCACCAGGGCGAGCCCGATCATCAGGGCCGCGCCGGTCGCCCCCGTACGCCGCGGGTTGCGCAGCGCGTTGCGCTCGGCCATCCGCCCCACCGGGCCGAACATCCGCAGCACGACCGCGCTGAGCACCCGCACCACGAGCCCCGCGAGCAGCGGTCCGATGACGACGAAGCCGATCAGGGTGAGGACGACGCCGAGCCCGAGCAGCCCCGAACCGGCGCTCGCCTTCGAGGAGTTGGCCGCGCCGAACAGCGCGGCGGTGCCCAGGGCGGTGAGGAGCAGGCCGATGGTGGCCCGGACCGCTCCGGCCCGGCCGTCGGCCGGGGTGCCGGCGTCGCGCAGTGCGGCCATCGGCGAGATCTTGCCCGCGCGGCGGGCCGGGACGTAGGCGGCGACGACGGTCACCACGACGCCCAGGAGCAGCCCGAGGACCGGAGTGGTCCACCGGACGGTCAGGTCGTCGGTGGAGAGGTCCATGCCGATGGCGCCCATCAGCTTCATCAGGCCGACCGCGATGCCGACGCCCGCGCCGACGCCGAGGACGGAGCCGACCACGCCGAGCAGCAGGGCCTCCACGAGCACCGAGCGGTTGACCTGCTTGCGGCTGGAGCCGATGGCGCGCATCAGGCCGATCTCACGGGTGCGCTGGGCGACCAGCATCGAGAACGTGTTGATGATGAGGAAGATGCCGACGAGGAAGGCGATCCCGGCGAAGCCGAGCATCGCGTACTTCATGACGTCGAGGAACGAGCCGACGCTGTCGCGGCCCGCGTCCTTGACCTCCTGCGCCGTCTGGATCTTGTAGGGGCCCGCGCCGAGGGCCGCCGCCACGTCCCGCTTCAGGCCCTCGTCGCTGACGCCGTCGGCCGCGGTGACGTTGATCTGGGTGAACCGGCCGGTGGCGCCCAGGAGTTCCTTCTGGGCGGTCGCGGTGTCGAAGTAGACGACGGCCGCGCCGGGGTTGGTCACCTTGAAGGTGGCGATGCCGGTGATCTTCGCGGTGAAGTCGCCGGTCACCGCGATGGTGCGCAGCTCGTCGCCGATCTTGAGGTGGTGCTTGTCGGCGGTGTCGGCGTCGACCATCAGCTCGGTCGGCCCGCGCGGGGCACGGCCGGAGGTGATCTCCATCGCCTTCAGGTCGTTGGCGGTCCAGTTGCCGGCGATGGTCGGGGCGCCGGTCGTGGAGCCCATGTTCTCGTTCTTGGCGTTGACCACCGTGACGCTGGTGCTGCCGATGGCACCCTCCGCACCCCGCACCCCGGGCACCTTGGCGACCTGCTCGACGAGCGAGGCGGGCAGCGCGTCGGGCGTACCGGTCTGCGAGGGGGCGCCGTCGTCCGAGGCCGACTTGGGGCTGACCGTGACATCGGACGCGGTCGCCGCGAACAGCTTGTCGAAGGTGGTGTTCATGGTGTCGGTGAAGACGAGCGTGCCGCACACGAACGCCACCGACAGCAGGACCGCGACGGCCGAGAGCGCCATCCGCCCCTTGTGCGCGAGGAAGTTGCGCAGCGAGGTCTTGAGCACGCTCACGACGTCCGCCCCCGCGCGTCGAAGTCCTTCATCCGGTCCAGGACGGCGTCGGCGGTCGGGTGGAACATCTCGTCCACGATCCGGCCGTCGGCGAGGTAGAGCACCCGGTCCGCGTAGGAGGCGGCGACCGGGTCGTGGGTGACCATCACGATGGTCTGGCCCAGCTCGTCCACGGACTGGCGCAGGAAGCCGAGGACCTCGGCGCCCGCCCGCGAGTCCAGGTTGCCGGTCGGCTCGTCACCGAAGATGATCTCCGGCCTGGCCGCCAACGCGCGGGCCACCGCGACGCGTTGCTGCTGGCCGCCGGAGAGCTGAGTGGGGCGGTGCCGGAGCCGGTCGGCCAGGCCCACCGTCTCCACCACGCGCTCCAGCCACTCCGCGTCCGGCCGGCGGCCCGCGATGTCCATCGGCAGCGTGATGTTCTCCAGCGCGTTCAGCGTCGGCAGCAGGTTGAACGCCTGGAAGATGAACCCGATCCGGTCCCGGCGCAGTTGCGTCAGCTTCTTGTCCTTGAGCCCGGTGATCTCGGTCTCGCCCAGGAAGATCTGGCCGCCGGACACCGTGTCGAGCCCGGCCAGGCAGTGCATCAGCGTGGACTTGCCGGAGCCCGAGGGGCCCATGATCGCGGTGAACTGCCCCCGGGCCATGTCGACGTCGACGTGGTCGAGCGCCAGCACCCGGGTCTCCCCCGCGCCGTACGCCTTCACGACCTGCCGCGCCCGCGCCGCGACGGCCGTACCTCCTCCAGTGCCCCCGTGCCGAGGAATGGTCACAGCCGTAGTCACGGTGATTCTCCTATGTTTTCTCCAGCCGGTCGCCAGCCACTGCCGGCGCCCCCGTCGGCGTGATTCCAAGGTAAGGAACGCAGCCCCGGCGCCACCTCATCCGACGGGACGAACAGGCCCTCCCCCGAAGGAGGGCCCGCCCCCTAGGGGACTCCGCCCCAAGGACCAGTACGTGTCAGGGCCGTCTCCACCTCTGCCGCCGCTCCGGGCCCGGATGAGAAGGTGACAGCCCCACATGCATGCACAGTGAAGGGATTTCGGTGAGCGTCTTCGACGAACCGCCCGGCACCGGAGCGGCGATACCCGGCGCGGCGCCCGCCGCCGCTTCCGCACGCGGACGTGGCCCGGTCGTCGCGGCCCTCATGATGGGCATGGCCCTGGCCGCCCTCGACGGCACGATCGTCTCCACGGCCGTTCCCCAGATCGTCGGCGACCTCGGCGGATTCGCCGTCTTCTCCTGGCTGTTCTCCGGCTATCTGCTCGCCGTCACCGTCACCCTGCCCGTCTACGGCAAGCTCTCCGACACCTTCGGCCGCAAGCCCGTCCTGCTCGTCGGCGTGGTCGTCTTCCTCGCCGGCTCGGTGCTGTGCGCCGCCGCCTGGAACATGGCCGCGCTCATCGCCTTCCGCGTCGTACAGGGCCTGGGCGGCGGCGCCCTCCAGGGGACCATCCAGACGATCGCCGCCGACCTGTACCCGCTGAAGGAACGTCCCAGGATCCAGGCCAGGCTGTCCACGGTGTGGGCGACCTCCGCCGTCGCGGGACCCGCCATCGGCGGCCTCCTCGCCGGATACGCCGACTGGCGCTGGATCTTCCTCATCAACGTGCCGGTCGGCGCGGTCACCCTCTACCTCGTCGCCCGGCACTTCACCGAGCCCGCCCGCGCGGCCCGCGCCGCCCGGCCGCGCATCGACTGGCCCGGCGCCCTGTGCGTCTTCGCCACCGGCGCCCTGCTGCTCACCGCCCTGGTCCAGGGCGGCGTCGCCTGGCCCTGGCTCTCGGCTCCCTCACTCGCCCTGCTCGCGGGCAGCGCCGCGCTCGCCGCGCTCACCGTGCAGGTGGAACGCCGGGCCGCCGAACCCGTCATACCCGGCTGGGTGTGGCGCCGGCGCACCATCGCCGCCGTCAACCTGGCCCTCGGCGGACTCGGCCTGCTCATGGTCGCCCCCACCGTGTTCCTGCCCACCTACGCCCAGTCCGTCCTCGGCCTGAACCCGACGGCCGCCGGTTTCGTCCTGTCGGTGATGACGCTGAGCTGGCCGCTGTCGGCCGCGCTCTCCAGCCGCGTCTACACCCGCGTCGGTTTCCGCAACTGCGCCATCACCGGCATCGCGCTGGCCGCCCTGATCCTCTTCGCCTTCCCCCTGCTGCCGTTCCCCGGCAGCGCCTGGCAGCCCGCCCTGCTCATGCTGCTGCTCGGCGCCGCGCTCGGCCTGTTCCAGCTTCCGCTGATCGTCGGAGTCCAGTCGACGGTGGGCTGGGCGGAGCGCGGCACCACCACCGCGTCCGTACTGTTCTGCCGCCAGGTCGGCCAGTCCGTCGGCGCCGCCCTGTTCGGCGCGATCGCCAACACCACCCTCGCCGCCCGCCTGGCCCACGCCCCGATGCCCGGCCTGCCCGGCGACCTCGACTCCGTCTCGCACGCCCTGCGCCATCCGGCGGAGCTGACCGCGGGCGCCGCCGACTACCTGCGCCGTGCCGTCGCCGACGCCGTCGACCACGTCTACCTCGGCGCCGCCATCGCCGCCATCCTGTCCCTGCTGGTCCTGGTGTTCCTGGCCCCGCGCCGCTTCCCGGTCCTCACCGAACCGGAGGCGGTTGCCCTCAACACCAGCCCCCCGCAAGGGAGTTGAGGTCAGCCCTCGTCCTCGGGGGTGCGGCCCGTCAGGGTGGCCAGGCTGTTGCGCACATGCGTCATGTGCGCCTGCACCTCCTCGCGGGCGGCGGCGTGCTCGCGCAGCACCCGCTCCGTGTCCGCCGCGATCCGCTCCTCGTGCGCCCGCGCCCCGGCCACCAGCTCGGCGGCCCGCTCCTGGGCCTCCTCGTGGACCCGGCGCGCGTCCTGCTCGGCCCCCGCGAAAGCGCGCCGCGCCTCGTCGAGGCCCGCCTGCGCGGTGGCCGTCAGCTCGGCGATGCGGGCGGTCGACTCCGCCTCGCGGGCGGCCCGTTCGCGCTCGTCCGCGGCGAGCGCCTCGGCCCGCTCCTGGTCCTGCCCGGCCAGATACGCCGTACAGCGCCTGCGCATCCCGTCCAGCTCGCCGGCCGCCTCCTCGCGGCGGTCCCTGGCCTCGGCGCGGGCCGCGTCGCGCAGCGCGTCCGCCTCGGCGCGGGCCGCGGTCAGCGTCTGCTGCACCCGCGCCTCGGCCGCCGCGAGGACCGCCTCGCTGTGCGCCCGCGCCGCGTCCCTGAGCGCCCGGCCCGCCTCCTCGGCGGCGTGGACCCGCCCGGCCGCGGCCTCCTCGGCGCCGGCCCGCACCGCCTCGGCCTCCTCGACCGTCAGCGCGAACAGCGAGGAGGCCCGGCCGCCCAGCACCTCGTACGTCTGCGGCGAAAGGGCGGCGACCTGCTCGCCCAGTACCGCCGCCTGGGCCGCCATCTGCTTGGCGAGGACGGTGAGCCGCGCGGCCCGCTCCCACGCCGCGTCCCGCTCCTGCGAGATCCGGGCCAGCGTGCGGTCGACCTGGTCGGGACGGTAGCCGCGGCCCCGGACGATCCCGAACGGCTGCGCCGACGGTGGCATCGCTGCTGCGCTCATCCCGTGTCCCTCTCTCCCGCACCCTGGCACTCGGCGCTCATCCTGGCCGATCGAAGCGAAATGGTCATAACGCGACACTCCGCCCACACGGCACGGTCAAGGATGCGTCAATGAGCGCCAGAACCCGGAATCACCCGGCTGCCCCATGCGAGAGGCGCCCACCGCGAACCACGCGGTGAGCGCCTCCGGCACGACGGACGGCCGCCTCAGAGCAGCCCGTCCCACATCTGCTCCAGCAGCACCGACCACCAGCTCTCCGGCGACGCGAGCGCCGCCGGGTCGAGGGCGGCCAGCTGCGCCTGGAAGTCGACCGTCCAGCGGCCCGCCTGCTCCGGGTTGAGCCCGAACCGCAGCCGCCACATCCGGCCCAGCAGCGCGAGCGAGCGCACGAACTCGGGCAGCCCCGAGTTCACGAACTGCGGCGGCACCGACTGCGGCCCGCCCGTGGGGGACCCCGCCTCCACCGGCACCGCCACGATGTTCGCGGTCCCGTACTGGACGCAGATGGCCCGCCCGAAGTCGGACCCCATCACCAGGTACGACCCCGCGTCGGCGGCCGGCTGCACCCCGCGCTGCTGCGCGAGCTCCGCCAGCGTCGGCACCGGCTGCCCGGGCACCGCCTGCGCCCAGAAGAACGGCCCGAAGTCCAGCGGCAGACCCGCCCACATCAGGGTGACCGCCACGGCCTCCGGCACGCCCTGGCGCGACACCGCGCGCTGGTCGAAGCGGAACACGCCCTGCGGGCCGAACGCGCCCGCCAGCTCGTGCGCCACGCCCTCCGGCGGCACCGGCGGCACCGGCTGCACCGCGGGCAGCGGCGCCCGCACCGGCTGCGGCCGGGCCGGACCGTCCGCGACCTGCGCCAACTCGCCCTGGTGGGTGAGCAGATGCTGGACGCCCTGGCGGCGCGAGCCGTGGTCCTTGCCGTACGGGGCGACATGCGTGATCCGCACCTGCGGCCACTGCTCGCGAATCATCCGCGCACAGTAACCGCCGGGCAGCTCGCACGACTCCAGCTCGGTGTGCAGCTCAAGGACCTGCTCCGCGGGCACGTTCATCGCCCGCAGCTCATGGAAGATCTGCCACTCCGGGTGCGCGGTGCCGGGCGCCGAACGACGGATGAGCTGCTGCTCGGACCCGTCCGGCGCGCGATAGCGCAGCACCGCCTGGTAACCCGGGCCGACCGTGGGCAGCCCGGCCGGGGGCTGCTGCGGATAGCCGTACGCGGGCGCGCCCTGCGGTACGGGTCCGCCCGGCGGCATCCCGGGCGGACCGGGCGGCATCGGCGCGGCGGGCCCACCGGGACCCATCTGCGCCGGGCCGGCCAGCATCGTCGCCGCCTGGTGCACCCCGCCACCGGGCACGCCGGGGGCGGCGGGCGGCTGCGGGGCGCCGGGCGGACCCGGGGGCAGCGGGGCACCCGGGGCGCCGGGGGGTTGCGGGGCGCCGGGCGCACCGGGGGGGCCCGGGGGCAGCGGCGTACCCGGGCCGCCCATGCTGCCGCCCGGACCCATACGGCTCGGATCCGCCAGCATCGTCGCCGCGTGGTGCACCCCGCCGGGGGGCGTGCCAGGGCTTCCCGGCGGGCCGGGGGGTTGCGGGGCGCCGGGCGCACCGGGCGGGCCGGGGGGCAGGGGCGTACCGGGGCCGCCCATGCTGCCGCCGCCCGGACCCATACGGCTCGGATCGGCCAGCATCGTCGCCGCGTGGTGCACCCCGCCGGGGGGCGTGCCAGGGCTTCCCGGCGGGCCGGGGGCGGCGGGCGGCTGCGGGCCCTCGGGGCCGAGCTGCGAGACGAGCTGCGTCGGCAGGTAGCCGCCCGCCGGAGCACCCGGGGGCGGAGTCGCGCCCGGCGCAGGCGGCGCGGCAGGCCCGGCCGGCCGGGCCCCCGGCGTGCCGGGCGCACCGGGCGGCGGCGGGGTCGTCGCGCCGGAACCGCGCGCGGCACGGGCTCCCGGCGGCGGCCCCACTGCCTTGCTGGTGGCGGCGTCCGCGATGTCCCCCGCACCGGAGGACGCGGCCGGGTACGGCTGGGCCGCCGGTTGCGGTTGAGCGGAGGGGGCCGGCTGGGCGGGCGCGTGGGGCTGCGCGAACGGGCCCGGCTGCGCGGGCGTGTGGGGCTGGGCGGACGGTGGCATCGGCGGCGGGGTCGCGCCCCGCGGCGGCGCCCCCTGCGGGTCGAGCGCGGGCGCGAGCGCCGTCGGCGGAAGCTGGCTGCCTCCCGCCATCAGCGCCGTCTTGGCCTCGGGCAGCGCGCGCGGCGCCGGCGCGTCCTCCTCGTCCGAGCCGGACAGCGCCGGCGCGAAGACGGTCGCGGGCAGCGGCACCGAGCCGTCGTCGGACCCCGCGTTGGTGTCCGTACCGGCCCACGGCGTGGCCCCCGCCGGAACCCCGGACACGGGGCCCTGCCTGGCCATGGCGGGCTCGGGCCAGGCGGGGGGTGCGGAGCCGGCAGCGGGGGTCGCGGGTGCGGCGGGGCCGGATGCAGGGCCCGGCGCGGGAGCGGCGGGAGCACCGGCGGCATCGGCGGCATCGGCGTGGGGATTGGGATTGGCATCGGCAGCGACGCCATCGGCGGCACCGGCCGGAGCCGGGCGTTCGCCGCGCCGGTCCGGGATGCCCAGCTTGTCCGCCGCCTCCTGGAGCCACTCGGGCGGGCTCAGCAGGAACGACGTCTGGTTCAGATCGATCCGCGCCGCGGGTTCCGGCGCGGGGGCCGCGTCCTCGGGCACCCCGTACTCCTCCTCGTACCGGCGGATCACCTCACCCACCGGCAGCCCCGGCCACAGCGACGCCTCGCCGCTGTCCCGGGCGATCACCAGGCGCTGGGCGCCACCGCCGCCCGAAGGACCGTCCTCACGGTCCTCCGCCCACACCACGAAGCCGAGCTCGAACTCCCGCACCCGCACCTCGCGGTGCTGGTACGCGGGCACGTCCCCGTTGATCCACTCTTCCGCGCGCTCCTGCGCCTGAGCGAAAGTCACCATCGGCCGGTCACTCCCCTACCGAGGTCGTCTCGACGGCGTGCGCGAAGCCGCCGTCCACCATCAGATTCGCCACGGTCTCCAGCTCCGGCGGATTGCCCGCGAGCCGCGCGAGGAACGCGTCGAAGTCGTCGCCGCAGGGCAGCAGCAGACGCTCCACCCGCTCGTGCACGCTCAGCCCGTCCTGGTCCCGCGCGTCGTCGTACGCGCAGAACCACACCGAACCGACCGCCGGGCCCTTCACCTTCAGCGCCAGGATCCCGCCCTGGACGAACGCGACGCCCAGGTAGTCCTTGGTGAGGTGGTCCCGCAGACACTTGTTGACGTAGACGAGATCGTTGACCGCGGCCTCGTCGCGCACCGTGAAGAACGGCTGGTCCACCAGCAGACCCAGCTCCGCGTCGAGAGCGGCGCCCACCGGCGCGCAGCCACCCGCCGCCTTCAGGAAGGAGCGGTAGGCACCCGGAAGCCGGTAGCCCAAGTCCTCCTCCACACCGAGGAGTTGGGACTCCGTAACCGACACCGAGCCCTTCGGCAGACCGAAGTGGACGGGCCGCGTCTCCTGCAACGGGCGCGTGCCGCGCTTGTCGTGCTCGACCTGCGCGGTCGCCAGCCCGCCGTAGTGGCGCAGCAGCGCCTTCACCTCGACCGGCACCAGTTCGAGGCGCCGGCCGCCGGGCACGTGGTGCCACGTCCAGCCGTGCGGCGTCGCCACCGGCGCGACGGTGTCCCACAGCTCGTGGCCCGCGGCCGAGAGCGCGGCGTTCGCCGACACGTAGTCGGTCAGCCGGAGCTCGTCGACCCCGAAGCCCTCGGGCGGTTCCGCTATCTCCGCCGCGGCGCGGGCGTACGCCGAGAAGTCCGGGAAGCCGTTCTCGTCCACCCGCACCCCTCGGGGGTGCCGGGAGGCCCGGACCGGGTCCGGGAAATGCACGACCTGCCCGGCATAGGCCGCGTTCGGTGGCGCGGCGTGCTGCCCGAGCCGACCTGTCGTCATGGCGGTTGCCCCCTGCTGCGTGCTCCTGCGTCCGGTGCGTCCGGCTGGTGAGGACCAGACTATGCGGTGGGGCAATACCGGGAACCGGCCCCGCATTTCGGTCACCAACCGTCACGCCCATATCACCCTGCGCCCGCGACGCGCGGCTTATCACGCCCCAGCTTCCGTATCAGCACCCGCATTTGGCAGTCTGTCTCCGCAACTCGGGGGCGCTGACACGTGCGGCTGAGGCCGCCGCCAGTGGGAGGAACACAGCACCATGCACACCGCACCAGGCGAAACATCCGCAACAAGCGCGATAAAGGAGACACCGGGCGACCCGCGCCTGCCGTGGAGCGCGACCGCCACCACCGCGGCGCCCTTACTCAGACACCGCCGCGACGGCATCCTCCCCGCCATCGCCGCCGCCCTGTCCGTCCGCGGCGAGACCCTCACCTGCACCGCGGGCAAGGGCGAACAGCCACCGGTCCTGCACACGCTCGTACAGGACTACCTCGACACCCTCACCAGTGGTCAGCGCGAACGCTTCACCGGCCGCTGCCCCGAGGCGATCCTGCTCTCCCGACACCTGACCGCCGTCGAGACCGGACGCTCCAAACGCGCCCAGCGCAAGCCCCTCACCCACGGTGAGGCCCGCCGCGCACTGAAACACGCCAAGCTCACCGCGCGCCGCATACGCGAGGACGGGGATCCGCTGCACGGCAGTTACGCCCCGCCGTGCCGCTCGTGCGCGGCCCTGCTGGACCACTTCGGCGTCCGCAGCGTCGAACCCTGACCCGGCCCCCGACTTGGGGGGCCTGCGCCGACCCGGCCTGTGCCGATCCCGGCCGGCGCTGACCCCGGCTGGCGCTGACCCCAGCGTGTGCCGACCCCAGCGTGTGCCGACCCCAGCCGGCGCCGACTCCGGCCGGCGCTGACTCCGGCCGGGGCACCGCCGAACGTCGCCCTTCCCGAAGCGGCGCCGACCCCTCACCTCACCACCCGCACGGAAAGGCCGCGGCCGATGCCGGACGTCTCCACCACCCGCTTCCCCGTCCCCGTCGACGCCGCCCTGCGCACCGCGGGCTGGCAGCCCGGACGCTGGGACATCCGCCAGGCCGAGGCCTGGGCCGACGTGCTGCGCGCCCACACCTCGCCCGCAGGCCACCGCCACACCGTCTTCCCGGCGGCCGTAGAGGCGTGGGCGGAGTTCGGCGGCCTCCGCCTGACCGCGTCCGGCCCCGGCCGCCGCAACGCGCCCGCGACCCTGCGCTTCGACCCCCTGGCCGGGCTGCACCTGGCCCGCACCCTGGCCGACCTGGGGCGGGCCCTGGGGACGGACATGGCTCCGCTCGGGGAGGAAGGGGATCAGCAGGCGGTGCTGGCCATTGATGCGGAGGGGCGGGTGTACGCGCTGGACCACACCGGGGACTGGTACCTGGGCCCCGACATCGACCAGGCCCTGGCGACCCTGGTAACCGGCACCCAGCCCACCCGCCTGACCCCGTCCTGACCCGGGGTTTGCGCAGTTCCCCGCGCCCCTTGACCCCGGTTCATCTGCGGGCCGTGCGTGGCTGGTCGCGCAGTTCCCCGCGCCCCTTGGCGGGACCGGTGCGGGCCAGCATGCGCGTACCGGCCTGCCTCGCGCAGTTCCCCGCGCCCCCAACCCCTCGGTCGGGTGCGAACCGTGGTCGCTTCTCGCGCAGTTCCCCGCGCCCCTAACAGCACCGGTGCTGGCCCGCATCGGGCATTTCAGCCCGTCCGGCGTTTGAGGACGAGCGCCCTTAAGGCGCGAAGGGGGGTGCAGGGGGCGGAGCCCCCGCCGGGGTCCGAGGGGCGGAGCCCCTCAGCGGGTCTGGGGCGCAGCCCCAGGGCTCAGCCGGTTCAACCCGCTGCACGGGCGGGCGGG
>NZ_JBIDBD010000046.1:0-30808 GCF_043202815.1 Streptomyces sp. NPDC048111 | reverse complement strand
TCCGCCCCCTGCACCCCTGCTCAGGGGCTGCGCCCCCGAACCCCCCTTTCGCGCCTGAACGGCGCTCGTCCTCAAACGCCGGACGGGCTGAGGTGCCCCGGTGCGGGCCAGCACCGGTGCTGTTAGGGGCGCGGGGAACTGCGCGAGAAGCGACCACGGCCTGCGGACGACCGGGGGTTGGGGGCGCGGGGAACTGCGCGAGCCACGCCGGGCTACACGTGCGGCCCAGCACCGGCCCCGCCAGGGGCGCGAGGAACTGCGCGACAAGCCACGCACGGCCCGCGGCCGGCCGACAGCGGGTTCAGGGGCGCGGGGAACTGCGCGAAAAGCGACCACGGCCCGCACACGGCCGCAGGGTCCAGGGGCGCGGGGAACTGCGCAACCCCCGGACACCCCCAGACCCCCACCACCCCCAGCGGCGCGAGGAACCGCGCGAAAAGGGGCCCGGGGCGCAGCCCTGGGTTGGGGTGAAGCCGTACGTACGGGCTAATTCGTGTGGGGGTGACCCCGGTCCGCGGGGGCGCGTTGGCCAGGGCATGAGCTTGGTTTACTCCACGGCCCCGGGACAGGGCCGCCGCCGCCTCGCCCCACCCAACCCCCCACCCCCAGCCGAATCGGTTCTGCAGTACACCGACCCACCCATCTACCAGGCCCTGCTCCGGCACTGGGCCAGCCGGGGGCGGACCCTGCCGGGGCACCGGGACCAGGAGTGGGTGCGGATCGTCGCGGCTCCGGTGTGGCCGGGGCCGGGGGTCAGCGGGTCTCCGGACCCGCGAGGTGGCGCGCGATGACCATCCGCTGGATCTGGTTCGTCCCCTCGACGATCTGCAGAACCTTCGCCTCGCGCATGAAGCGCTCGACCGGGAAGTCGGCCGTGTAGCCGTAGCCGCCCAGGACCTGCACCGCGTCCGTGGTCACCTTCATCGCCGCGTCCGTGCAGAAGAGCTTGGCCATCGCGGCCTGGCGGGAGAAGGGGCGTCCGGCGTCGCGCAGCCTGGCCGCGGCCAGGTACAGGGCGCGGCCCGCCTCGATCTGGGTCGCCATGTCCGCGAGCATGAAGCGCAGGCCCTGGAAGTCGGCGATGGGCCGGCCGAACTGCAGGCGCCCGGTGGCGTACGTGAGGGCCTCGTCGAGCGCGGCCTGGGCGACGCCGATGGCGCACGCCGCGATGCCGAGGCGGCCCGAGTCGAGCGCGGAGAGGGCGATGGCGAAACCCTGGCCCTCCTCGCCGATGCGGCGGGAATCGGGGACGCGCACCCCGTCGAAGTGGAGCTGGGCGGTGGGCGAGCCCTTCATGCCCATCTTCTTCTCGGGGGCGGCGGCGCTCAGGCCCTCCGCGTCGCCGGGCACGAGGAAGGCCGTGATGCCGCGGGCCCCCTCGCCGCCGGTGCGCGCGAGGACGGTGCAGAAGTCGGCGATCCCGCCGTGCGTGATCCACGCCTTGGTGCCGGTGATGACCCAGTCGTCGCCGTCCCGCACCGCCTTGGTGCGCAGCGAGGCCGCGTCGGAGCCGGAGGACGGCTCGGAGAGGCAGTACGCGCCGAGCAGGCCGCCCCCGAGCATCGCGGGCAGGTGCTCGGACTGCTGCTCCTTGGTGCCGTATCCGGCGAGCGCGTGGCAGGCGAGGGAGTGGACGCTGACGCCGAGGCCGACCGTCAGGCGGGCCGAGGCGAGCTCTTCGAGCACCTGGAGGTAGACCTCGTAGGGCTGGTCCCCGCCGCCGAACTCGGAGTCGTACGGCAGGCCCAGCAGGCCGGACTCGGAGAGCAGGGTGAAGACCTCGCGCGGGAAGTACCCGGCGTCCTCCTGCTCGGCGGCCCGCGGCGCCACCTCCCGCTGGACGATGTCGCGCACGAGGGCGACGAGGTCCCGGGCCTCTTCGGTGGGCAGCTGTCGTTCCACCGGCTGTGGGGCACGGTCGGGCATGGCGCGCTCTCCTCCCTGTCGGGCGCTACGGCGGACGCACGCGCAGGGTGTGGCGGCGCCGCCGGTGACTCTGCTCTACGGCCGCTACCTTCCCTTCCGGGTCTCGGAAGTAGCAGGCGGGCGGGCCGTGGCGCTGTGAGTATGCCCGATCGGACGCGTCCCGTCACTGGCTCCAAGATCACGATTCATCCGTACCCGCCGCCGGGCCGCGCGCTGGAATTGAGCCCTCCGGAATTGGTCCGAACCATTGACCCCACTGGTCTAGTCCTTCTAGCGTTCCCTCCGACGACTTAGAGCGTTCATGTCAAAGCAGTCGTGCACGGCCCACGCTCCCCTCCCCACGAGGAGATCACGATGCCCGGACCCCGCCCCCCACGTCCCGCTCTCAAGGCCCTGACCGCCGCCGCGTGCACCGCGGCCCTCGGCCTGACCCTGCTCGCCGGCGCCGGCAGCGCCACCGCCTCCCCGGACCCCGGGCCGCGTGCGCCCCACAGCGCCGCGGCCGGTTCCAAGGTCGTCGGATACTTCACCGACTGGGGCGTCTACCAGCGCAATTACCACGTCAAGAACATCGAGACCTCGGGCTCCGCGGCCAAGCTGACCCACATCAACTACGCGTTCGGCAACGTCACCGGAGGCAAGTGCGCCATCGGCGACGCCTACGCGGACTACCAGAAGACCTACGACGCCGCCTCCAGTGTGGACGGCACGGCCGACACCTGGGACCAGCCCGTGGCGGGCAGCATCAACCAGCTGCGCGAACTCAAGAAGAAGCACCCCGGGCTGAAGGTGCTGTGGTCGTTCGGCGGGTGGACCTGGTCGGGCGGCTTCGCCGAGGCGGCCAAGAACCCGGCCGCGTTCGCGAGTTCCTGCTACTCCCTGGTCGAGGACCCCCGCTGGGCGGACGTCTTCGACGGCATCGACATCGACTGGGAGTACCCCAACTCCTGCGGTCTGTCCTGCGACACCAGCGGGCGCGAGGCCTTCAAGAACGTGCTCGCGGCGCTGCGCTCGAAGTTCGGCGGATCGAACCTGGTCACCGCCGCCATCACCGCCGACGCCACGGCCAACGGCAAGATGGACGCCGCCGACTACGCCGGCGCGGCGCAGTACGTCGACTGGTACAACCCGATGACGTACGACTTCTTCGGCGCCTGGGCGGCCAAGGGCCCCACCGCCCCGCACTCCCCGCTGACCTCCTACAACGGAATCCCCACCCAGGGCTTCTACACCGACGCGGCGATCCAGAAGCTGAAGAAGCTCGGCGTCCCGTCGGCGAAGCTGCTGCTCGGCATCGGCTTCTACGGCCGCGGCTGGACGGGTGTGACGCAGAAGGCCCCCGGCGGCACCGCGACGGGCCCGGCGGCGGGCACGTACGAGCAGGGCATCGAGGACTACAAGGTGCTCAAGACCAAGTGCCCCGCCAACGGGACGGTCGCCGGCACGGCGTACGCCTACTGCGGCACCAACTGGTGGAGCTACGACACCCCCGCCACCATCGCCGGGAAGATGTCCTACAAGAACGGCCAGGGTCTCGGCGGGACCTTCCTGTGGGAGCTCAGCGGCGACACGGCCAACGGTGAGCTCATCAAGTCCGTGAAGTAGCAGATGAGTTGAGGGACGTACGGGAGGGGCGGGCGGCCGTGGCCGGCCGCCCCTTCGTCATGCTCCGGATGCGTCATGTCCCGGATGCGTCATGCCTCGGGCGGTTGCGGCGAGGGGCAGGAGGGCTCGAACTCCTCGATGGTGTCCAGGGTGCGCCGCAGCATCCGCACGAGGAGCTCGCGCACGGTCTCGCGGGGCGGCTCCAGCGTGGTGAGCCAGTCCAAGGTCGCGCTCTCCACGCCGCCCAGCCAGCCCAGCAGCGCGAGCCGCGCCAGGGCCGGGGTCTCCCGGGTTCCGTAGGCGCTCTCGGCGATGGTGGCGATCAGCTCCTCGCGGACCGCGTCCCGGATGGACTGCACCTGCGCGTCGAAGCCGACGCCGCCGGTCACGATCGTCCGGTACGCGGCCTGGTGGTGCTCGGCGTAGCGGAGGTAGCCGTCGACGGTGCGGTGGACCCGTTCGGCGCGCGGCAGCTCGGTGTCGCTGCGGGCCCGGGAGACCAGATCGGCCACGGAGTCCTCGACGATGGCCAGGTAGTAGCCCCGCTTGGACTTGAAGTAGTAGTAGATCAGGCCCTTGGCGACGCCCGCCTGCTTGGCGATGTCGTCCATCGACAGCGCGTCGTACGAGGTGTCGGCGAACAACTTCCGCCCGGTCGCGATGAGTTCGGAGCGGCGCGCCTGGGATCGCACGGTCGTGCCGCCCTGTTGACTATTATTCAAATTCGGCCCTAGTCTCCAACTGCCGCAGGATGCCCGCAGTATGGCAGACCTGCATGCGCACTCCCCCTGCACTGCCCTTCGAGGGTTCGCCGGATCGTACGGGAGGATCACATGAGCGCAGCCACACGGCCGTTGGCCGAAGGAAGAACCGCATGGCGCAGGACGGCGGTGGTCGCCCTTCCGGCGGTCGTCGCGGTGGGGATCATGGCCCATGTGATGGCCGAGGGCGCGCTCGCCGCGTCCTTCGCCGTCTCCGGCACCAGTTTCCAGGTCGCCTCGGGGAAGCTGACCAGTTCGGGGCTCTCCTCGTTCGTGCAGACGGACCGGTCGGTCGACGGCAAGGGCCACCCGGTGGCGCTGCTCGGCATCGGCGACGCCAGGCTCAGCGACATCTGCCAGTCCGCCGAGGTCGGCACCCCGCTCGGCACCGTGGTGTTCAAGCTGACGGCGGGCGGCGACGCGGGCGAGGTCACCGCCGGCAGTCTCGTCATCGACGGGGAGGACCTGGTGGGCGACGCCCGGTTCGGCACCGCGCAGATCGGCCGCGACGCCTCAACTCTGGACGCCGTCAAGGGAGTTCAGGGTGAGGCCGGCAAGTTCGGGCTCCAGGCCGGGGACATCGAGGTCGACGGCGTCAGGTCGCACGCCTGGTCGGCGACCGGCGGCAACTTCCGTCTGAAGGGGATGAAGGTCGATGTGAGCCTCGGCGGCAAGAAGTGCTTCTGAGACGCCTCGGGCCGCCGCGGCGCTCCCGGACCGGCGCGACCACCCCCACGCCCCGGCCGCCGGTCCGGGTCCAAGGCCCCACGGGCACCGGCCGCAGCCGCCAAGAGCTTCGCGCCGCCGAAGAACCGCACACTCCCCGGGGCGGGTCCGCGCGGGCCCCGCGCGATCGGGGCCGGGCGCGGAGCAGGTGGCTGCGGGCGTGGGGCAGGTGGCAGGAGCGGCTGCCGTGGCCCGGGGCCCGTCGCACCCTGCGCGGCTGGCGCCGGACCCGGCCGTTCTGGGCGGGCCTGTTCCTGGTCCTCGGCGGAGCCGAGCTCCTCCTGGTGCCGCTGTCGCCGCTGACCGTCCTGGTCAGTCTCGGGCTCGGCGGCATCGCGGCCATCGGCATCGGGCTCGCCCTCGTCGCGGCCGGCCTCTTCCTCTGGTTCCTGCCGCACACCCGGCACTACGTGGCCGTCAACGCGCTGATCCTGTCGGTGCTCTCCTTCGCCGCCACCAATCTGGGCGGGTTCCTGATCGGGATGGCGCTCGGCATCGCGGGCAGCGCGATGGGCTTCGGCTGGACGCCCACGACGCCCACGACGCCCACACCGCCCCCGACGCCCAGCGCCCCTGAGCCACCGGGCCCGCGGTTGCCGCCCGCCCGCACCCGGCGCACCCTCGCCGCGGCCCTGCCCGCCACCCTGCTCCTCGCGATGGGCGGACATCCCGTGACCGGGGCCCCACAGGCCGAACGCGGTACCGCTCCGGCCGGGGCGCCGTCGGCCGCGCGGGCCGCCGGCGTCACCGCTCCCGCCGTGCCGCCGACGGTCACCACGAGCCGCTTCTCGCCGCACGGGTTCCTGTTCGCCGGGGTGACGACGGTGCCCACCGCGGGCGGTCCGCTCAAGGTGATGGTGCTGCGGATGGCCTCGGCCTCGCTCACCGACTACCGCCTCGCCACCCACGACGGACACGGCGATCAGGGCGGCCGGGGAGGCCACGGTGAACTCGCCCTGGGCGCACGCTCGTTGGACCTGAGCGGCGAGGTGACGCTCTACCTCAGCAAGTTCAGCGGCTGCCTCGAAGGGCTGCTCTGCGTCACCTTCGACCCGCGCACCCTCCCGGTGCCGCCGATCGTCCCGCCGTTCGTCTTCATGACCGATGTGACGGCCGAGCAGGCCCTGGTCACCTCGGACTCGATCGTCGCCGACGGTCTGACCCTGGCGGCGTCGTGACGGCGGCCTCGTGATCGCGGCACACCGGTCCTGCGTCTAGAGCAGCCCGAGCTGCGTGACCAGCATCGCGACGACCACCACGAGGGTCCAGCCCAGGACGTGCTCCAGGATCTGGGGCCCGGTGTCCTTGGGACCGCCGGTGCGGGCGCGGAGCTCGGCCAGGGCGCGGGGGTCGTCGAGAGTGGTGGCAGGCAGGGTCATGGGAACTCGCTCGGTCGTGTGGTGGTGCGCGGCCCCCCGCGGACCGTTCCACAGTGCCAGCGGATCCGGCCCCCGGGGGAGAGACGTTCGTCACTGCGCCCGGGGGCCGGCCCCTGGATCAGACGATGCCGACGGCCGCGAGGGCCTTGCGCTGCCCGGGCGTGGGGTCGGCGGGCCAGTACAGGTAGCAGATGCCGCCTGTGCCCGAGGACACATGTCCGCTCGCGTTGTAGCGCTTGGTCCTGAGCCAGATGTTCTCGAATTCGCGCCGCTTGTAGACCCGGCGCACGGCCGCGTCGTCCGGTGCGGCCGGGTCGTGGGCGATGACGTCGCCGTCGGCGGTGAAGCCGATGACGGTCATCAGGTGCCCCGAGGTGCCGTACCCGGCGCCGGTCAGCTCGGTGGCCAGGAACGACTGGGACGTTATGGCCGGGATGCCGGCGGCCACCAGGCGCTCCACGTCGTTGAGGGAGCCGAGCCGGGTCACCACCGCGCTCAGGTCCCGGTAGGTCGTGGCGTACGCGGCGTTGAAGGGCCAGTTGCCACAGCCCGCGTACTGGTAGTCGTAGGTGCCCCGGGCCGCGTGGCAGACCTGGGGGTCGGCGTACGACGGGTCCACCCAGGCGAGGTCGGCGCGGCTGGGCCTGCGCCCCCAGTGCTCGATGATCATCTGCGAGGAGGTGGGGCTGCACCAGGCCTCGCCGCCGTTGTCGTACTGCGGGTACTGGCCCTTGTGGATCTCCTGCGAGTAGCTCGGCACCTCCAGCTCGCCCGCGAACCCCGGGGTCGAGGCGTCCACGGTGAAGCGGTCGGGGACGGCGGAGGCCATCGCGCCGAGCCGCCACACGGTGGGCGAGGGCCGGGCGCCGGGCAGGCGGTACAAGGTGACCCGCAGCCGGTAGGAGGCCAGGCGCGGGCCGCCCGACGGGGTGTCGATCGCGAAGGTGTCGGTCGAGATGGAGCTGCGTCCGTCGCCCTGCCCGTCCACGGAGGTGCGCCGGATGTCGCTGTCCCCGTCGCCCGCCGTCCAGCGGCCCATGACGTAGTCCGGGGTGGCGGTGCCGTCGTCGTAGGTGCCGAGCAGTTCGATCTGGATCCAGGTGGCGGGCGGGGTGTGGGCGTTCCAGTGGGCGACGGCCTCGGTGGCGGGCACGGCCGAGCGGTGGACCGGCGAGGTCCAGGTGGCGTACTCCCAGGTGGCCGTCTTCCGCGTGTGCGGGTCGGTGTAGGCGGTAGTGCCGGCGGGCCGCGCGATGACGATGCCCGGGCGCGGTCCGGCCGCGGGGCGCACCCCGTCGGACGTCCCCGAGCGCCAGTCGTGGTGCGAGGTCCAGGCCTTGTTGTCCACGAGCCGTCGGCCCCGCTCGGGTCGGCGCGCGTTGCCGGAGGCGTACGCCGGTCCCGCCGAGGCGGTGACGGCACCGGCCGCGGCGGCGACGGCCGCGGCGAGGACGGTTCTGCGGGGGGTGGAGCTGGTCACGGTGGGGACCCCCAGTCGGATCAAGGATGGGGCGGCGAGTGCTCGACAGCGGGCCAACTATCCCGGGTCCGAGGCCCTTCGGCCAGCGATTCGGCGCGCGTCACGCGGCCAATATTGGTCTGGGCCACTGGCATGACCTGGGCGGCGGGCCGGGACCGGCGGGGCGGGGACCGCGGGCGCCCGGCACGGCGCCGGCGCGGCGACGCACCCCGCCACCGGGTACGGTCGACGTTCCCGCGGGCCCGTGCCGGGCCGGCGCCCACCACCCGTACCACCAGGCAGGACCTCATGAACAGCACCCGGCCACCCGGCTCCTCCGTGGCCCAACTGGCCTCCCTGGCAAGGGACATGAGCCCGTCGTGCGGGCCCGTCCGGCTGATCGGGGTGGACGGGCACGCGGGCTCGGGGAAGTCGACGTTCGCCTCGCGGCTCGCCGAGGCGCTCGGCGGGGCGCCGGTGCTGCACCTGGACGACCTGGCCACGCACCAGGAGTTCTTCGGCTGGCCGGACCGGCTGCGCCGCCAGGTGCTCGACCCGTTCGCGCAGGGCCGGCCGGCCCGGTACGACCCGTACGACTGGGAGCTGCGCCGCTTCGGGGCCCCGCGCCTGCTGGAGCCGGCGCCGGTGGTCGTGATCGAGGGCGTCGGGGCCGGGCGCCGGGCGCTGCGGCCCGCGCTCGCGCTGCTCGTGTGGATGGAGCTGGACGCCGCGGCCTCCTGGACGCGGGGCCGGCGCCGGGACGGGAGCGGCCTCGCCGCGTTCTGGGACGAGTGGACGCAGGCGGAGATGCGCCATTTCGCCGACGACCCCTCGCGCCCCTTCGCCGATGCCCTGGTACGCCAGGTACCTGAGGGGTACGAGTGGCGGACGGGGCTCGATTAGACCGCCCGTACGGCCCATTCACTCACGCAGCGTGACGGCATGGCCCCACCACGTCGAACCGTCGCAAAACAGACCCTGGCAGTGCCTCAACTCCGCTTGACCCAGGGGCCATACAGGTCTTACGTTCTCAATGTGCGGCTTTCCGAAGCCGCCGCGGACACGAAGCCCCCGGTTGTTCCCCCGTGATCGGGGGCTTCGTTCTGTCCCTTACGCCCCAACTGGCCCCCCGCACAGGGTTTTTCGCTCACCCTCGGTCACCATGGGAGCTCCTCCCCCGCCCCCTTCGGCAGCGGGCCTTTCCGCAGGTACGATGCACAGCGGTGCGGTCAACTCCCGTCAATTCCGTTGTGCGAATGGGCGGTTCAGCACGGGGCACGGTGGTGGGGGACGTGATGGACTTCGGCACTACGGGCGCACACGCCCCGGCCGATCTCGCGTGGCTGCGCGGTGTGGACGCGTACACCATGGGCGCGTATCCGCAGGCCGAGGAGGAGTTCCGCACCGCGGTGCGGCTCGACCCCTCGATGGCCGACGGCTGGCTCGGGCTGCACGCGCTGCGCGTGGACACGACGACCGCGCTGCTGCGCATGTACCGCCATCGCGAACGCTTCGGCGAACAGCGCGCCGGGCACCGCCGCACCCTCAACTCCTGGTACTGGCTGGGCTGGTGGGTGCAGCCCGTCCTGGAGAGTCCGCGCGATCTGCTGCTCGCCCACGCCTCGCACTGGCTGGACGGGCGCCATGTGCCGGAGCTCGACCGGGCGCTGGCCGGCCTGCCGCCGGTGGACGCCGATCCCCAGGTGCGCTTCCTGCACGCCTGCCGCGCCTATCTGGTCAAGGACTGGGACCAACTGGTGCGCCACACCGAGCCGTTGGTGGACGATCCGCTGCTCGGCATCGAGGCCGGTCTGTTCGGCGGGATGGCCCGGGTGCGCCTGGAGATGTTCGGACAGGCCGAACCCCTGCTCTCCGCCGCGCTGATGCGCTGCCGCAGCGAACAGCCCCAGCGCAAGGAACTGCGCTACTGGCTGGCCCGCGCCCACGAGGGCACCGGCCGGTCGGCCGCCGCGCTGCCCCTGTACCGGGCCGTGCACCGGGTCGACCCGGCGTTCATGGACACCTCGGCCCGGCTCGCCGCGATCACCGAGAACGACGGGTACGACGGCGCGGACGACGCGCCCGACCTCGCCGCGGTCGCCCTGTCCGGCTTCGGCGACACCGTGGAGGCGGAGGCCGAGTCAGTGCTCGGACCCGACCAGCCGGAGGGCCGCGAGCTGCGGTTCGGCGGCGACCCCCAGACCCCGCTCGCCCCTCCCCCCTCGCTCGCCCGCGACGTCGTACGGGACAAGCCCGGGGTGCCGGGCAAGACCGCTCCCCCGCCGTTCCCGGCCGGCCCCACCGATCCCGTGCTGCTCGCCGAGGCGCTCGCCGAGCTGGAGCGGATGGTGGGCCTCGAACCGGTCAAGCGTCAGGTCAAGGCGCTGTCCGCGCAGCTCAACATGGCGCGGCTCAGGGCGAGTCAGGGGCTGCCCGTCCAGCCACCGAAACGTCACTTTGTCTTCTCCGGTCCCTCCGGCACCGGCAAGACCACCGTCGCACGCATCCTGGGCCGCGTCTTCTACGCCCTCGGGCTGCTCGGCGGCGACCACCTCGTGGAGGCCCAACGGGCCGATCTGGTGGGCGAGTTCCTCGGCCAGACCGCCGTCAAGGCCAATGAGCTGATCGACTCGGCGCTCGGCGGGGTGCTCTTCGTGGACGAGGCGTACTCCCTCTCCAACTCCGGCTACAGCAAGGGCGACGCGTACGGCGACGAGGCGCTCCAGGTGCTGCTCAAACGGGCCGAGGACAACCGGGACCACCTGGTGGTCATCCTCGCCGGATACCCCGAGGGCATGGACCGGCTGCTCGCCACCAACCCGGGTCTGTCGTCGCGCTTCACCACCCGCGTCGACTTCCCGTCCTACCGCCCCCTGGAGCTGACCTCGATCGGCGAGGTTCTCGCGGGTGAGAACGGCGACGCGTGGGACGAGGAGGCGCTGGACGAGCTGCGCTCGATCAGCGGCCACGTGGTGGACCAGGGCTGGATCGACGAGCTGGGCAACGGCCGCTTCCTGCGCACCCTGTACGAGAAGAGCTGCGCCTACCGGGACCTGAGGCTCTCGCTGTACCCCACGACACCGACCCGGGACGACCTCGCGACGCTGCGGCTGCCCGATCTGATGCAGGCGTACGGGGAGGTCCTGTCGGGTCGCGGCCCCGCGCGCCGCGACCCCCAGGATCCGCTCTAGCTATCCGGCCAGCGCCTGCTGGGCCTGTTCGCCGCGGGGCTCGGCGAGCCGGGCCAGCGGGGCGGGCTCCTCGCGGTGGGCGGGGTCGCGGACCTCGCCCACCAGCTTCTCCAGCACGTCCTCCAGGGCGACCAGGCCGAGCACGCGGCCCGAGCCGTCGGTGACCTGCGCGAGATGGGTGGCCGCACGGCGCATCACCGTGAGGGCGTCATCCAGGGGCAGCTCGGCCCGCAGGGTGGCGAGCGGGCGCCACAGCTGCTGGGGCACCGCGCGTTCCCGCTCCTCCACGTCGAGGACGTCCTTGACGTGCAGGAACCCCATGAAGGCGCCGCCCTCGGCACAGACCGGGAAGCGCGAGTACCCGGTGCGCACCGTCAGCTCCTCCAGCTCCCGCGGGGTCACCGAGCAGCCGACGGTCACCACCGACGCCCGGTCGAGCAGCACGTCCGTCACCGGGCGGCTGCCCAGCTCCAGGGCGTCCTCCAGGCGTTCCTGGGCCTCGGGCTCCAGCAGCCCGGCCTGGCCGGAGTCCTCGACGAGGCGGCCGAGCTGGACACTGGTGAAGACGGCCTCCACCTCGTCCTTCGGCTCGACCCGGAACAGCTTCAGGACGAGCCGCGCACAGGCGCCGAGCGCGATCGTGACCGGCTTGCAGACCCGGGCGAAGGCGACGAGACCCGGGCTGAACCAGAGCGCGGTCCTCTCGGGCGCAGCCATCGCCATGTTCTTCGGCACCATCTCGCCGATGACCAGGTGCAGCGAGACCACCAGGGCCAGCGCGATCACATAGCCGAGCGGATGGACCAGACCCTCGGGGAGGCCGACCGCCGTGAAGGCGGGTTCCAGGAGCTGTGCCACGGTGGGTTCGGCGACCGCGCCGAGCGTCAACGAGCAGATGGTGATGCCGAATTGGGCGGCGGCCATCATCTGCGGCAGGTTCTCCAGGCCGTGCAGCACCTGGCGGGCCCGTGCCGAGGAGGCGGCGAGCGGTTCGATCTGGCTGCGGCGCACCGAGACCAGGGCGAACTCGGCGCCGACGAAGAAGCCGTTGGCGAGCACGAGCAGCAGGGCGAAGAGGAGTTGGAGCAGACTCATCGGGCCGCCTCCGCAGCCGGGGCGTCGGCGGTCCGCACGAAACGGACCCGCTCGGCGCGGTAGCGCTCGACCTGGCGGACCTGGATCCGCCAGCCGGGCAGTTCGACACGGTCGCCGGGGACCGGGATGCGGCCCAGCAGATCGGCGACCAGGCCCGCGACGGTCTCGTAGGGGCCCTCGGGGGCGTCCAGGCCGATCCGGCCGAGCGACAGGACGCGGCAGCTGCCGTCCGCCTCCCAGGCGGGCCTGCCGTCCTCGCCGGCCACGGCCGCGAGTTCGGGCCGGGCGGCGTCGGCGCCGTCGTGCTCGTCGCGGACCTCGCCGACGAGTTCCTCGATGATGTCCTCCAGGGTGACGACGCCGGCCGTGCCGCCGTACTCGTCCACGACCACGGCTATCGGCTGTTCGCTGCGCAGCCGTCCGAGCAGCTGCTGCACGGGCAGGGTCTGCGGCACGAGCAGCGGCGGCACGGCGATCAGGCCGACGGCGGTGCGCAGGCGCTCGGGGGGCCGCACCGCGAGGGCGTCCTTGAGGTGGACCATGCCGACGACCTCGTCGATCCGCTCGCGGTAGACCGGGAAGCGGGAGAGCCCGGTGGCCCGGGTGAGGTTGAGGACGTCGGCCGCGGTGGCGGTGGTCTGCAGGGCGCTGACCTTGACGCGCGGGGTCATCACGTTCTCGGCCGTGAGGTGGCCGAGCGAAAGGGTCCGCACGAAGAGGTCGGCGGTGTCCTGTTCCAGGGCTCCGGCCCGCGCCGAGTGCTTGACCAGGGAGACCAGCTCGCCGGGTGTGCGGGCGGAGGCCAGCTCGTCGGCGGGCTCGACGCCCAGGGCCCGCACCAGACGGTTGGCGACGGTGTTGAGCAGGGCGATGACCGGGCGGAACAGGCGCGAGAAGCGGTCCTGCGGGCCGGCCACGAAGCGGGCCACCTGGAGCGGCTTGGAGACCGCCCAGTTCTTCGGCACGAGTTCGCCGACCACCATCTGGACGGCGGCGGCGAGCAGCATGCCGAGCACGACGCTGATGCCGGAGACGGCGCCGGCCGGGAGGCCGGTCACCCCGATCGGCCCGTCGAGCAGATCGGCGAGCGCGGGCTCGGCGAGCATGCCGACGACGAGCGAGGTGATGGTGATGCCGAGCTGGGTGCCGGAGAGCTGGAAGGACAGCTCGCCCAGGGCGCGCACCACGGTGGCGGCCCTGCGGTCGCCCTCGGCCGCGGCGCGTTCGGCGTCCGGCCGGTCGACGGTGACCAGGCCGAACTCGGCCGCCACGAAGAAGCCGTTGGCGAGGATGAGAAGGAATGCCGCGAAGAGCAGCACGAGCGTGATGGTCATGCCACCGCCTCCTGGGAGGGGGCGGCGCAGGTACTACCGGACGGTCCGTCCATTGCTGGAGGGAGTCACTCCTCGGGTCGCTGGTGCCCCGCGGCCGATGGTGCAGGCCCGTGTGCGGGGCGGGGCGCTGTCGGCGCCGCCGACATCAGGGTAGTCAAGATGCTGCCGGGTGGGGCAGCGGGCTCAGCCGTTGTCGTGAGCGGGGCCGGGTGAACCGGGGCCGGCTCCGTGGGTACCGCGGTCCTCGGCGAGCGCGCGCAGCGCCCGGGCGTCGCGGATCGCGCGCGCCCTGCCGCTGGCCGGCTGGATGCCGAGGGCGGGCAGGCTGGTGCCGTCGCTGAGGTCGAGGAAGACCCAGGGGTCGCCCTGGCGGAGGTTCACGCGAAGGATCTCGGCCCATACGAGCCGGCGCGTGCCGGTGAGGTTCACGACGGTGACGCCCTGGTCGTCGGCGACCACCTTCGGCCGGCTGAGCAGCACCAGCACTCCGGCGAACAGGGCGGCCATCAGGATGAAGCTGCCGCGTTCACCCCCGCTCAGGGTCTCCAGGAGCAGCGACATCACCGTCATGGCGACGAACATCGCGGCGGCGCTGATCAGCAGGACGGCCCGGGTGGCGGTCGGCCTGAACGTGACCGGCAGGGCCGGGGGTCGGGGCGCGGGGGCGGACACGGTGTCGTTCGCTTTCGTCGCTGGGTGGTCGTCGCTCGTCGTCGCGGTCCTGGTGGCCGGCGCCGGGTCAGAGGCGGCAGGCGTGGATGGCCGTGGTGAGGATGGCGCGGGCGCCGAGTTCGTACAGGTCGTCCATGACCCGCTGGGAGTCCTTGGCCGGGACCATCGAACGGACGGCGACCCAGCCCTCGTTGTGCAGCGGGGAGATCGTCGGCGATTCGAGGCCCGGCGTCAGGGCGACGGCGCGCTCCAGGTGTTCGGCGCGGCAGTCGTAGTCCATCATCACGTAGCTGCGGGCGACCAGGACGCCCTGGAGGCGGCGCAGGAACTGCTCCACCTTCAGTTGGACGGCGCCGTCCGGGGCGGCACCGGTGCGGCGGATGACGGCCGCCTCGGACTTCATGATCGGCTCGCCGAAGACTTCGAGGCCGGCGTTGCGCAGCGAGGTGCCGGTCTCCACGACGTCGGCGATGACCTGGGCCACCCCGAGCTCGATCGCCGTCTCCACGGCTCCGTCGAGGTGCACCACGGAGGCGTCGACACCGGCCTCGGCCAGGTGCTTGGCGACGATGCCCTCGTAGGACGTGGCGATCGTCTTGCCTTCGAGGTCCTTGAGGCCGGAGACGGTGCCGGGTTTGGCCGCGAAGCGGAAGGTGGAGCGGGCGAAGCCGAGCGGCAGGATCACCTCGGCGTCGGCGCCGGAGTCGACCAGGAGGTCCTCGCCGGTGATGCCGATGTCGAGCTTGCCCGCGGACACGTAGATCGCGATGTCCTTGGGGCGCAGGTAGAAGAACTCGACCTCGTTGACGGGGTCGACGGTGACGAGTTCCTTGGACTCCTTGCGCATCCGGTAGCCGGCCTCATGGAGCATCGCCGACGCAGGTCCGGACAGTGAACCCTTGTTGGGGACGGCGATGCGCAGCATGAGGTCAGCTTCCTTTGCTCAACGAGAGGTGTGCCGGGGTGAAGGGGGTGCTCAGAGGTGGGCGTAGACGTCGTCGAGGGAGATCCCGCGCGCGACCATCATCACCTGGACGTGGTACAGCAGCTGCGAGATCTCCTCGGCGGCGGCTTCCTTGCCCTCGTACTCGGCGGCCATCCAGACTTCGGCGGCCTCCTCGACGACCTTCTTGCCGATGGCATGCACGCCCTTGTCCACCAGCTCGGCGGTGCGGGAGGTGGACGGGTCGCCGTTGGCGGCCTTGAGCTGGAGCTCGGTGAAGAGCTCTTCGAAGCTCTTGGAGGGTTTGTTCGCCATGATGCTTCTTAGGGTAAGGGGTGGGCCCCGGTCGCTCAGCGCCAGGGTTCGCTGACCGTGCGCAGCGTGGCCGCGGTGGCCACGGCGGCGGTGACCGCTTCGTGGCCCTTGTCCTCGTTCGACCCTTCGAGGCCGGCCCGGTCCAGGGCCTGCTCCTCGGTGTCGCAGGTCAGCACGCCGAATCCGACGGGTACGCCGGTGTCCACGGTGACCTGGGTGAGGCCGTTGGTGACACCCTGGCACACGTAGTCGAAGTGCGGGGTGCCGCCCCTGATGACGACGCCGAGTGCGACGACGGCATCGTAGCCGCGGCCCGCGAGCACCTTGGCCACGACCGGCAGTTCGAAGCTGCCGGGCACGCGCAGCAGCGTGGGCTCGTCGATGCCGAGTTCGTGCAGGGCGCGCAGGGCGCCGTCGACGAGTCCGTCCATCACCTTCTCGTGCCACTGTGCCGCGACGACGGCGACACGGAGGTCCCCGCAGTTGCGTACGGACAGTTCGGGTGCGCCCTTGCCACTCACGTGCTCTCCTTCAGGTGTTTGCGGTGTGCTGTCCGGCCTGAGGCCGGCGTCTACTGGTTGCCGCAGGCCGACATCGGCGCCGGGGCGCCGTCGAGCCAGGGCAGGTCGTGCCCCATGCGGTCGCGCTTGGTGCGCAGGTAGCGCAGATTGTGCTCCCCGGCCTTGACGGGCATGGGCTCGCGCCCCGACACCGTCAGTCCGTGCCGCACCAGGGCGGTGATCTTGTCGGGGTTGTTGGTCATGAGCCGCAGGCTGTGCACGCCGAGGTCGGCGAGGATCTGGGCGCCGGCCGCGTAGTCGCGGGCGTCGGCGGGCAGCCCGAGCTCCAGGTTGGCGTCCAGGGTGTCGCGGCCGCGCTCCTGGAGTTCGTAGGCCCGCAGCTTGGAGAGCAGGCCGATGCCGCGCCCCTCGTGGCCGCGCAGATAGACCACGACGCCCCGGCCGGCCTCGGTGATGCGCGCCATGGAGGCCTGGAGCTGGGGGCCGCAGTCGCAGCGCAGCGAGCCGAAGATGTCGCCGGTCAGGCATTCGGAGTGGACCCGCACCAGGACGTCCTGGCCGTCGCCGATCTCGCCGTGGACCAGGGCCACGTGCTCGACGCCGTCGACGGTGGAGCGGTAGCCGTACGCCGTGAACTCGCCGGAGGAGGTGGGCAGTTGGACCTCGGCCTCGCGCCGCACGGTGGGCTCGCTGGAGCGCCGGTAGGCGATCAGGTCCTCGATGGAGATGATCGTCAGGCCGTGCTTGCGGGCGAACGGGACGAGTTCGGGCAGCCGCAGCATGACGCCGTCCTCGCCCGCGATCTCCACGATGGCGCCGGCCGGGGCGAGCCCGGCGAGCCGCGCGAGGTCGACCGCGGCCTCGGTGTGGCCGTTGCGCACCAGGACGCCGCCGGGCTTGGCGCGCAGCGGGAAGATGTGGCCGGGGCGGACGAAGTCGCCGCAGGCCGAGCGGCCGTCGGCCAGCAGGCGCAGGGTGGTGGCGCGGTCGGCGGCGGAGATGCCGGTGCTCACGCCGTGCGCGGCGGTGGCGTCGACGGAGACAGTGAAGGCGGTCTTCATCGACTCGGTGTTGTGCTCGACCATCTGCGGCAGTTCGAGCCGGTCGAGGTCCTCGCCCTCCATGGGCGCGCAGATCAGGCCGCGGCACTCGCTCATCATGAACGCGATGATCTCCGGGGTGGCCTTCTCGGCGGCGATGACGAGGTCGCCCTCGTTCTCGCGGTCCTCGTCGTCGACGACGACCACGGGCCGGCCCGCCGCGATGTCGCGGATCGCCTGCTCGACGGGGTCGAGCGCGAGGTCCTCGCGGTTGTCGGTGGAGTACCAGGTGGGTGCGTGCGTGGTCATGCCGTCGCTCCTTCCAGGGCGGGCTCGACGCTCGTACGCGAGCGCAGCCACCAGTCGCGCATGCCCCACAGGACGAGCGCGCCGTAAATGACGTAGACGAAGCCGGAGAAGGCGTATCCGTTGGCGAAGTTGAGCGGGACGCCGACGAGGTCGACCAGGAGCCAGGCGAACCAGAACTCGACCATGCCGCGCGCCTGGGCGTACATCGCGACGACGGTGCCGACGAAGACGTAGGCGTCGGGCCACGGGTCCCAGGACAGCGCCGGGTACGCGGTGAACAGGCCGGCGACGGCCACCGTTCCGACGGCCGCGCCGGCGAGCAGGAGGCCGCGCTCGCGCCAGGTGGCGAACCGCACGGCGATGGAGCCGTCCTGCGCCTGCTGCCTGCCGCGGCTCCAGGCGAGCCAGCCGCCGGCGGCCACGACCATCACCACGACCTGCTTGCCCGCACTGCCGGAGAGGTGTCCGGCGGCGAACGCGACGAACAGGATCAGGCCCGAGACGAACTGGGCGGGCCAGGTCCATATGGACCGGCGCCAGCCGAGTGCGAGGGCGATCAGACCGATGGTGTTGCCGATCATGTCCGACCACTTGATGTGCTGACCGAGGACCGTGAAGGCCTCGCCGTTCAGCCAGTTGACCGCGCTCACTTGGTGTTCCCCCCGTGGCCCGCGCCGAGCAGCCGCTCGACGTACTTGGCGATGACGTCGACCTCCAGGTTGACCGGGTCGCCGGGCTGCTTGATGCCGAGCGTGGTCAGCGCGAGGGTGGTCGGGATGAGGCTGATGGTGAAGTAGTCGGCGGCGGCCTCGACGACCGTGAGGCTGACGCCGTCGACGGTGATGGAGCCCTTCTCCACGACGTACTTGGAGAGGTCGCCGGGCAGGGCGATCTTGACGATCTCCCAGTTCTCCGACGGGGTACGGGCCAGGACCGTGCCGGTGCCGTCCACATGGCCCTGCACGATGTGGCCGCCGAGCCGGCCGCCGACCGCCATGGGCCGCTCCAGGTTGACCCGGGAGCCGACCTGGAGGGCGCCGAGGCTGGAGCGCTTGAGGGTCTCGTCCATGACGTCGGCGGTGAACTCGCCGTCGCCGAACTCGACGACGGTCAGACAGACGCCGTTGACGGCGATCGAGTCGCCGTGGCCGGCGCCTTCGGTGACGAGGGGGCCGCGCAGACGGAAGCGGGAGGCGTCACCGAGGGTCTCGATGGCGGCGACCTCGCCCAGCTCTTCGACGATTCCGGTGAACACTTCAGCGCTCCTTGGCGACGGGGACGGCGGTGATGCGCAGGTCGGGCCCGATGCGTACGGCCTCGGTGAGGCTGAGCCGCAGCGCTTCGGCGATGGTGGTGACGCCCGCTCCGGCGAGCGCGGCGGGGCCGGCTCCGAGCAGGGCGGGGGCGAGGTAGCCGACGACCTTGTCGACGGCGCCCGCGGCGAGGAAGGCGCCGGCCAGGGTGGGCCCGCCTTCCAGGAGTACGGAGCGCACGCCGCGGGTGTGCAGGGCGGCGAGCAGGGCCGGGACGTCGAGGCCGGTGGCGGCGCGCGGCAGGCGGAGCACCGCGTCGTCGGGCAGGTGCGCGGCGTCGGCGTCCTCGGCGACCGCGATCAGGGTGGGCGCGGCGTCGTCGAGGATGCGGGCGCCCGGCCTGACGGCGGTGGCGTTGGTGTCAACGGCCAGGCGCAGGGGCTGCGTTGCGCCCTCGACGCCGCGCACGGCGAGGTGCGGGTCGTCGGTGCGGGCGGTGCCGGAGCCGACGATCACGGCGTCGCACTCGGCGCGCAGCCGGTGGACGTCGGCGCGGGCCTCGGCGGAGGTGATCCAGCGGCTGGTGCCGTCCTCGGCGGCGGTGCGCCCGTCGAGCGTCGCCGCGTACTTCCAGGTGACGTGCGGGCGGCCGAGGCGTACGGAGGTCAGCCAGGCGGCGTTGACCGCTTCGGCCTCGTCCGCGAGCAGACCGCGCCCGGTGTCCACCCCGGCCGCGCGCAGCGTGTCGGCGCCGCCGGTGGCCTGCGGGTTCGGGTCGCCGACGGCGTAGCGCACACGGGCGACGCCGGCCTCGATGAGCGCCTGGGCGCACGGGCCGGTGCGTCCGGTGTGGTTGCAGGGTTCGAGGGTGACGTACGCGGTGCCGCCCCGGGCGCGCCCGCCCGCCTCGGCGAGGGCGTGCACTTCGGCGTGCGGGCCGCCGGCCCGCTGGTGGTACCCCTCGCCCACGACGGCGCCCGAGGCGTCGGTGATGACGCATCCGACGACCGGATTGGGGCTGGTGGAGCCGAGTCCGCGCGCCGCGAGCTCGACGGCTCGGCGCATGGCGATCGCGTCGGCTGTGGGTGCCACCGGGTCCTCCTGCCTCTTCGGGCACGGACTCCGGGGCCTGTCGATGACGACAGAGAGCGGGTACGGATCGTCACGCACAGCTCACGCCACGGCCGAAAGAGACCGGTGCCCTGGTGGACGACCGGTAACAGACGGCCGGCGTGACCGTAGGGAACGGTCCGCCCGCCGCGCACTGCCTCCCATCCGGACTTTCACCGTCGGTCCAGGAATTTCACCTGGTCAACCGGCCGCTGGATGCGGACGGGTCGCGGACTATTACCGCCGGTTCGGAATTACACCGACCCCGGAGTGCGCTGCTGCTGGTACAGGGCCAGTGTGCCACGCCCCGCCGGAGGCCAGACGGGCGAGGAGATGTGGCCTGGCTCACAGGACCCCCGATCCGAGCGGCGCTCCGGCGCGGGTCCGGCGGGACACGAGCGGCACCCGGTGCCTTTGGTCCATACCTATTGACGCAATGGTCTAGTCCTTTTAATCTCTGCGTCACCTCCGAGGAGAGGCCCGACGGTGTGCGCACGCCAGGGCCGCGCACGACCACCGCCCTGTTCGTTGTGTTCCGCCCGACCTCCCTGGAGGAACCGCCCGTGTTCTCCCCCACCCGCAGACGCACCGCGCTGCTCACGGCCGCCACCGCGGTCGCCGGGCTGCTGTTCGGCGCGCTGTCCACCGGCGTCTCGCAGGCCGCCGTCGACAACGAGGCCTGTCGCCCCGACGGTCTGTACAAGACCCCGGGCGTGGACGTCCCGTACTGCTCGGTGTACGACACCGCCGGCCGCGAGAAGATGGGCGCCGACCACCAGCGCCGCGTCATCGGCTACTTCACCGGCTGGCGCACCGGCCAGGACGGCACCCCCGCCTACCTGGCGTCCGACATCCCGTGGGACAAGGTGACCCACATCAACTACGCCTTCGCGCACGTCGGTTCGGACAACCGGATCTCCGTCGGCGGAGACAGCGAGAAGAACGCCGCGACCGGTATGACCTGGCCGGGCGTCCCCGGCGCGGAGATGGACCCGGCACTCCCCTACAAGGGCCATTTCAATCTGCTCACCAAGTTCAAGAAGCAGCACCCGAACGTCAAGACCCTGATATCCGTGGGCGGTTGGGCGGAGACCGGCGGCTACTTCGGCGACGACGGCAAGCGCGTGGACTCCGGCGGCTTCTACTCGATGGCCACCAACGCGGACGGCTCGGTCAACCAGGCGGGCGTCGACACCTTCGCCGACTCGGCCGTCGCGTTCATCAAGAAGTACGGCTTCAACGGCGTCGACATCGACTACGAGTACCCGACGACGATGAAGGACGCCGGCAACCCGCTCGACCTGACCCTCTCCAACGCCCGCCGGGCCGGTCTCGTCAAGGGCTACGCGGCGCTGATGAAGTCGCTGCGCGAGAAGCTCGACCGCGCGGGGGCGGCCGACGGCAAGCACTACCTGCTGTCCGTGGCCGCGCCGTCCTCCGGCTATCTGCTGCGCGGCATGGAGACCTTCCAGGTCCAGCAGTACCTGGACTACGTCAACATCATGTCCTACGACCTGCACGGCGCCTGGAACCAGTACGTCGGCCCCAACGCCTCGCTCTTCGACGACGGCAAGGACGCGGAACTCGCGGCGGCCGGGGTGTACTCGACCTCGCAGTACGGCGGGATCGGCTACCTCAACGCCGACTGGGCCTACCACTACTTCCGCGGCTCGATGCCGGCCGGGCGCATCAACATGGGCCTGCCGTACTACACGCGCGGCTTCGAGAACGTACAGGGCGGCACCAACGGCCTGTGGGGCAAGGCGCCCTCGACCACCTGTCCGGCCGGCGCCGGGCTCACCACCTGCGGTGACGGCGCCGTCGGCATCGACAACCTCTGGCACGACCTGGACGCCAACGGCAAGGAGGCCCCGGCCGGCTCCAACCCGATGTGGCATGCCAAGAACCTGGAGAAGGGGATCGTCGGCGACTACGTCGGCAAGTACGGCCTCCCCGCCACCACCAAGCTCACCGGCACCTACGTCCGCAACTACGACGCGACGCTGGTCGCGCCCTGGCTGTGGAACGACCAGAAGAAGGTCTTCCTGTCCACCGAGGACGAGCAGTCGGTGAAGGCCAAGGCCGACTACGTCGTGGACAAGGGCATCGGCGGCACCATGGTCTGGGAGCTGGCCGGCGACTACGGGTGGAACGCCGCCAAGGGCCAGTACGAGCAGGGCTCGACGCTGACGAGCGAGATGTACGACGCCTTCAAGTCGGCGACCCCGTACGGCAACCGGCGCTCCACCGTCGACCTGCCGAACCAGGCCCTGAACATCGGGGTGGACTTCGGGCAGTTCCCGCTCGGCGACTCCAACTACCCGATCAGCCCCAAGGTGACGATCACCAACAACACCACGGCGACGCTGCCCGGCGGCACGGAGTTCCAGTTCGACTACGGCACCTCGGCCCCGGCCAACGCCAAGGACCAGTCCGGATTCGGCACGACGATCGTGCGCAGCGACCACAGCGCGGCGAACAACATCGGTGGACTGAAGGGCGACTACAACCGCGTCTCGCTGAAGCTGCCGAGCTGGCAGTCGCTGGCGCCGGGCGCCTCGGTCGCCCTCGACTTCGTCTACTACCTGCCGGTTTCCACCCCCTCCAACTGGACGGTGACCTTCGGTGGCAAGACCTACGCGCTGGCCGGCGACCACACCCGGGGCGCGGTCGTGAGCGACCCGGGCTCCGCCACGCCCACCCCGACCCCGACGCCCTCGGGGTCGAGCAGTCCCTCGCCCTCACCCTCGCCCACCGCGCCCGGCGGCACGTGCGCCGCACCGGTCTGGTCGGCGGGTTCGGCGTACGGCGGCGGCACGACCGTGTCGTACAAGTCGCACACCTGGAAGTCCAAGTGGTGGACGAAGGGCGAAGAACCGGGTACCACCGGTGACTGGGGAGTGTGGCAGGACCTCGGCGCCTGCTGATCCGCCTCCCCCGCCAAACGCCCGGCGGCGGTCTCCCGGCCCTTGGCCGCCGTCGGGCCCACCGGCCCTGCGCCCCCCTTGAGGCGCCGTCCTTCTTCTGACGGAGCCTCACATCTCTTGTCCAGTCAGCCCTTTGGGGTGAAGAGCTCGTCCTGGGCGGCGTCCCGTGCGGTCAGCAGGGCGCCGCCGAGGACCGCTCCGTCCCCCAGGGCGCTCGGCCTGACCTCGGTCGCGAGCGGGGTCAGGGCGGACAGGGCGCGCTGCACCCGCGAGGCCAGCAACGGGCCGCCCGCGTGGCCGAGTTCACCGCCGAGCACGATGAGCCCGGGGTCGAGCACCGCGACCACGCCGGCCGCCCCGACGGCCAGGCGCTGGGCCAGCGCGTCGAGGAAGGGCCCGTCGGCGTCCCGTACGGCCTCCTCGGCGCTGCCCGTCCTGCCGTGACCGGCGGCGAGGCGGGCCACCGCGCCCGCGTGGACCAGCTCGTGGAAACCGCCGTCGCAGCCGGTCGCGGACGGCAGCCCGCTGGTGCCCGGCACCGGCATGAACCCGATCTCGCCCGCGCCGCCCGAGGCGCCCCTGCGCAGCGCGCCGTCCAGGACGACGGCCGCTCCGATGCCCTGGCCGAGCCAGAGCAGTACGAAGGTGTCTTGGCCGCGGGCGGCGCCGAGGCGCTGTTCGGCGACCGCGGCCAGGTTGGTCTCGTTCTCGACGAGCACGGCGGCCGGCAGCCTCCTGGCCAGGACGCGGACCAGTTCGCGGTGCCAGGCGGGCAGACCCGTGGTGTCGCGCAGTTCACCGCTCACCGGGTCGATGAGCCCGGGCGCGCCGATCCCGACACTGTGCAGCCGCTCGGCGCCCGCGTCCTTCGCGGTGCGCTCCAGAAGGGCGACGGCCTGCTCCACGGCCGGCCCGGTCCCGGCCTCCGGCTCGATGGGCAGCGTCGCCTCGGCGAGGGGGCGCCCCAGCAGATCGGCCACCACCAGCGAGACGCTGCGGGTACGCACGTCGAGGGCGGCGAGGTGGGCCAGATCGGCGACGATCGCGTACAGGCGCGCGTTGGGGCCGCGCCGCTCGGCGCCCGACTCCCCCACGACGTGCACGAGACCCGAGCCCTGGAGGCGTTCGACGAGGTCGGCGACGGTGGGCCGGGAGAGTCCGGTGAGGTTCTTGAGCTGGCCGGCCGTCAACGGGCCCTCGTCCTGCAGCAGACGCAGGGCGAGCCGGTCGTTGATGGCCCGGGCGGTGCTCGGGGATGCGGGCATGCCGGGAATCCTTCCAGACGGCCGGAGGCGGAACGCCACCCGTTCTATTTATCAGGCAGGGTTCCTGATAGTTTACGCCCCGGGCGACGGAGAGGCCGCCGCACGACGGAGGGGGAACCGGCCGATGGCAGCCGAACCGGCTCTGGACCAACGGCAGTTGAGGCGTGCGCGCCTCGCGATCGCCGCGGTCTTCTGCGTGCACGGCGCGGTGACGGGCAATTTCGCCACCCGCGTGCCCTGGATCCAGGAGCACGCCGGGGTCTCCGCCGGCCAGCTCGGCCTCGCCCTCGCCTTTCCCGCGATCGGCTCCTCCCTGCTGATGCCGCTGTCCGGCGCCGTGACCCACCGGTTCGGGGCGCGCGCCGCCCTGCGCGGACTGCTCGCCCTGTGGACCCTCGCACTCGCCCTGCCCGCCCTCGCGCCGAACGTCTACACGCTGTGCGCCGTCCTCTTCGCGTACGGCGCGAGCGCCGGGATGGCGGACGTGGCGATGAACGCGCTCGGCGTGGAGACCGAGAACCGGCTCGGCCGCTCGATCATGTCCTCGCTGCACGGCATGTGGAGCGTGGGCGCGCTGATCGGCTCGGCGGCCGGGACGCTGGCCGCACACCTGGGGGCCGACGCCCGGCTGCACCACATCGTCGCCGCCGCGGCGCTGACCCTGCTGGGCCTCCTCGCCTGCCAGGGCGTCCTCGATCTGCGCAGCGCACCCGACGAGGCGCCGCCGCCCCGGTTCGCGCTGCCGCCCAGGTCGGCGCTGATCATCGGCATGGTCGGGTTCTGCGCGGTGTTCGCCGAGGGGGCGAGCCTGGACTGGTCGGCGGTGTATTTGCGGGACGTGCTCGACGCATCGGCCGGCACCGCAGCGGCCTGCACCACCGCGTTCACCCTGACCATGGCGGTGGCCCGGCTCGCGGGCGACAAGGGGGTCGACCGGTTCGGCGCGGTGCGGACGGTACGCGCGGGCGGCGTGCTCGCCACGCTCGGCGGGCTGCTCGTGGTGCTCGCGCCGGGCCCGGCGGTCGCGATGGCGGGGTTCGGACTGCTGGGGCTCGGGGTGGCGGTCGTGGTGCCGCTCGCGTTCGCCGCGGCCGGGCGCAGCGGCCCCAACCCGAGCCAGGCGATCGCGGGGGTCGCCACCATCACCTACACCTCGGGCCTGGTCGCCCCGTCCGCGATCGGCGGGATCGCCGACCTGACCTCCCTGGTGGTGTCGTTCGGCCTGGTCACCGTGCTGGCGCTCGGCCTGGTGGCGGGGGCCCGGGTCCTGCGGGCGGGGGCCCGGCCGCGGGAGGCGGCGGTCGCGGCGGAGGCGGCGCCGGTCCACCGGGCCTGAACGGTCCGGGCGCCGGGACCTCGGTCGGGCGACGGCCGCTCGGGTGCGTGGCGCCCTCGATCCGGCATTAGCATTTGGCCTGATCTTTACGCGTCACCGACCCCTACGGACGAACTGGAGCGACCATGCGCCTCGGCGTGCGCTGGACCCTGCACGGCGACGGGCGGACCCCCGCTCCCGGAGCCGTCGTACGCCCCGACGAGCGGCTGTCCTGGCCGCGCACGGTCGGCCTCGGCGCCCAGCACGTGGTCGCCATGTTCGGCGCCTCGTTCGTCTCGCCGGTCCTGATGGGCCTCGACCCCAACCTCGCGATCATGATGTCCGGCATCGCGACGGTCATCTTCCTGCTCGCCACCAAGGGCCGGGTGCCCAGCTACCTCGGCTGCTCGCTCTCCTTCGTGGGCGTCGCCGCCGCGATCCGTGCCACCGGCGGCACCAGCGCCACCGTGACGGGCGCGGTCTTCGTCGTGGGCGTGGTGCTGTTCTTCGTCGGTCTCGCGGTGCAGCGGTTCGGCGCACGGATCATCCACGCCGCGATGCCGCCGATCGTCACGGGCGCCGTGGTGATGCTGATCGGCTTCAACCTGGCGCCGGTCACCGCCGCCACCTACTGGCCCCAGGACCAGTGGACGGCGCTCCTGGTGATGCTGTTCACCGGTCTGGCCGTGGTGTGCCTGCGCGGGTTCTGGTCCCGCATCGCGATCTTCCTCGGGCTGATCTTCGGGTACGGCCTCTCCTGGCTGCTGGACCGCGTCTTCGGCAGGATCCACTCGGTGAACGGCGGGCCGCAGGCCGTCGACCACTGGCGGCTCGATCTGTCCGGCGTCGGCAAGGCCGACTGGATCGGCCTGCCGAGCTTCCACGCGCCGAGCTTCGAATGGTCCGCGATCCTCGTCGCGCTGCCCGTCGTCATCGCGCTGATCGCCGAGAACGCGGGCCACGTCAAGGCCGTCGGCGAGATGACCGGCACCAACCTCGACGACAAGCTGGGCACCGCGATCGCCGCCGACGGCGCCGGATCCATGCTCTCGACCGCGGTGGGCGGCCCGCCCAACACCACGTACTCCGAGAACATCGGCGTCATGGCCGCCACCCGCGTCTACTCGACGGCGGCCTACTGGGCCGCCGCCGGTTTCGCCCTGCTCTTCGGGCTGTGCCCCAAGTTCGGCGCCGTCGTGGCGGCGATCCCGGGCGGTGTGCTCGGCGGCATCACGGTCATCCTGTACGGCATGATCGGGCTGCTCGGCGCCCAGATCTGGATCAACGCGAAGGTCGACCTGCGCAACCCGCTGAACCTGGTGCCGGCCGCCGCGGGCATCATCATCGGCATCGGCAACGTCACCCTGAAGTTCAGCGACAACTTCCAGCTCAGCGGTATCGCGCTCGGCACGATCGTGGTGATCACCGGGTACCACGTGCTGCGCGCCCTGGCCCCCGCCCACCTCAAGGAGCAGGAGCCGCTGCTCGATTCGGGCACGTCCTCCTACGAGAAGGACCAGGCCTAGCAGCCGTCCCGCGCGGCGGGCCCCGCACGCGGACGTAGGCCCTGCGGGGCGCGGCGGGGCGCCGTCCGGCCAGGGTTCATCCGTTCCGGTCACGCCCCCTTACGGCGGTGCTCGGCGCGGTGGGCGGGCTGTCACGCTGCCCCCATGACGCAGACCGCCCGGCCCGAGACCGCTCCGCCCGCCCCGCACCCCGGGCACACCCACCGGTTCGCCGCGCCCCTGGAACCCGTGGTCCGGCGGATGCGCGCCCTGCGCGCCGACCTGCCGGCCCGGGACGGCATCGCGGTCTTCAACCGCGTCTATCTGACGGTGACCGAGGAGATCTCCCGGCTCCTCGGTCACGGCGGCTTCGCCGACCCCCGGTCCGCGGCCACCCTGGACGTGCTCTTCGCCGGGCGCTATCTGGCCGCCGTGGAGGCGATCCGGTCCGGCCGGCGCCCACCGGACTGCTGGCGTCCGCTGTTCCAGTACCGGCGCCACCCCGGGGTACGCCCGCTGCAGTTCGCGCTGGCCGGGATCAACGCCCACATCGGACACGACCTGACGCTCGCGGTGGTCGACAGCTGCCGGGTCCTGGACTGTGAACCCGCCGCCCTGGAACGGGACTTCGACCGCGTCGGGGACACCCTGGCGCTCCTGGAGGAACGGGTGCGCGAGGAGCTGATGCCCGGTCCCGACCTGTTCGAGGTGGCCGATCCACTGACGCACCTGCTCGCCTCGTGGAGCCTGGACCGGGCGCGGGACGCCTCGTGGTCGGCGGCGAAAGTCCTGTGGCAGCTGCGCGAACTCCCGTCCCTGGCCCAGGAGTTCACCGACCGGCTGGACGCGGGCGTGGGCCTGGTGACCCGCTGTCTGCTGACCCCGCTTCCGGTCCCGGCCGCCCGGCGCCGCCACCCGATGGAGGACTGACCCCCGCGGCGCTCCGGACGGGCCGGGCCGTCCGGACCCTCGGGGCCGGCTCCGGAAGCCGGCCCTTCCCGGACCTAGTCCTCGGGGAGTTCGACGGGGGCGATCGAGTCGTAGAGGTCGCCCGGTCCGGGGTTGGTCGCGTCCGTGGTCCCGCCGAAGTGGTGCATCACGCCCCACACCGCGTTGAGCGCGGTCTGCACCGCGCCCTCGGCCCAGCCGGCCGTCCAGGAGATGTCGTCGCCCGCGAGGAAGATGCCGCGCTTGTCCTCGGGCAGCGCGTCCTGCATGAAGTGCGTGAACAGACGGCGCTGGTAGCGGTAGTGCCCGGGCAGGTTGGCCTTGAACGCGCCCATGAAGTACGGCTCGTTCTCCCAGGACACGGTCACCGGGTTGCCGATGATGTGGCCCCGGATGTCGACCTTGGGGTAGATCTCGCCGAGCGACTTGAGCATGACCTCCATGCGCTCGTTCGCCGACAGCGGGAGCCACTTGAGGCTGTCGTCGCACCACGTGTAGGAGAGGCAGATGACGGCGGGCTTATCGGGGCCGTCGTCGAGCAGGTACGTGCCGCGCGTCATGCGGTCGGTGAGCGTCATCGACATGACGTCACGGCCGGTCTCCTCGTCCTTGTCCAGCCAGAACGGCCGGTCGACGGGCACGAACAGCTTGGAGGACTCCATGTAGTGGGTGCGCTCGATCGCCGTCCAGTGGTCGATCGGGAAGAGCGAGTCGTCACAGGCGATCTTGGAGAGCAGCATCCAGGACTGCGCCGTGAAGATCGCGGCGCGGAAGGTGCGGATGTCGCCGTCGGCGTCCGTGACCGTGATGCGGTTGCCCGCGGTGCGGTGCAGCCGGGTCACGGCGGGCCGGGGCGCGCCGTCGTGCAGCGAGGAGAGCGAGGTGCCCTGCGCCCAGTGGACGGTCTTCTGCGGCTCGCGCTCCCACAGGCGCAGCGGCAGCTGCTGCGAACCGCCGACGATGCCGCGGTGGTGGTCGTCGGCCTCGGTGTAGACGACGCGCAGGATCTCCAGGATGGAGTTCGGGAAGTCGGTGTCCCAGCCACCGGTGCCGAAGCCGACCTGGCCGAAGATCTCGCGGTGCCTGAAGGACTTGAAGGCCTCGGAGTCGCAGAGGTAGCCGTAGAAGGTCTGGTTGTCGAGCTTCTCGACGAGCTTCGCCCAGATCTCGCGGATGCGCGGGACGTCGCGCTCGCGGATCGCCTGGTTCATGTCCGTGAAGTCGGCGCCCTCTTCGAGGCAGGCGTTCCAGGCGTCCATGACCTCGCGGTACACGGGCGGCAGATCGTCGACGGACGTCGCGTAGTGGGACTCGCCCTTGAGGTCGACGACCGTGGAGGGGGTGTCGGGCGCCAGCGGGTTGGGGAACGGCTTGGTCTCCAGGCCCACCAGGTCGATGTAGTGCTGGAGCGCGGTGGAGCACGGGGGGAACCGCATGGCGCCCATCTCGGCGGTCAGCTCCGGGTCGCAGCCCGGGAAGCCGACGGTGCGCAGCCGGCCGCCGATCTGGTCCGCCTCGTACACGACGGGCTTGAGGCCCATCTTCATCAGCTCGTACGCCGCGACGATGCCGGAGAGGCCGCCGCCGATGACCGCGACCTCCGCGCCGTGCTCGGTCGCGGGTATCTGGCCGAGCCCGGCCGGGTGCGCGAGGTAGTCGTCGTACGCGTAGGGGAAGTCCGGCCCGAACATCGTGACGGGCGGCTGCTCGTCGATGTGCTGGACGGCGGTGGGCACCGTGGACGTCATGGGGTACGGGCTCCTTGCACAGTACGGAAGGTGAGGGGGTGGGGGGGCGGCCGCGCGGGCGCCTGGACGCCGTGACACCTGGACGGGCTCGGGCGGGCTGGGGCGGACTCGGGCGCGCTCAGAGCTGCGGGCTCATACGAGGGAGGTGTAGAGGCCGGGGCGGCGGTCGCGCAGGTACGGGTTGTTGGCGCGCGAGGCGGCCAGGAACTCGGGGTCGACGTCCCCGACGACCAGCTCGGTGCCGCGGCCGGCGCGGGCCCTGGCGGCGCCGTCGGGGCCGGCCAGGCAGCTGAGCCCGACGAACTCGAACGCGCCCTCGGGGCCGGTGCGGTTGACGTACGCGACGTACAGCTGGTTCTCGAAGGCGCGGACCGGGACGAGGGACTCGGCGACGAACTGGAACGGGTGCATCTGGGCGGTGGGCACCAGGAGGAGGTCGGTGCCGGCCAGGGCGTGGGCCCGTACGTTCTCGGGGAACTCCACGTCGTAGCAGATCATCATGCCGATGCGCAGGCCGTTCAGCTCGGCCTGGACGACGGGCCGGTCGCCCGGCGTGAACGACTCCTGCTCGAAGCAGCCGAAGAGGTGGGTCTTGCGGTAGTTCGCGAGACGGGCGCCGTCGGGGCCGATGAGCTGGGCGGCGTTGTAGACCGCGTCGCCGTCGCGCTCCGGGTAGCCGTAGACGACGGCCAGTCCGTGGCGTACGGCGATGTCCGCGACGGCCCGCGCGGAGGGGCCGTCGGCGGGCTCGGCCAGCCGCGCGATGTCGTCGCCGATGGCGTAGCCGGTGAGGAACAGCTCGGGGCAGACGATCAGCCCGGCGCCGGTGGCGGCCGCTTGCCCGGCCGCCTCGTCCAGGGCCTTCAGGTTCGCGGCGACGTCCGAGAGACTGCCGGAGCTCTGGAGCAGGGCGGTGCGCAACGCGGGCATGGGCAGTCCTCGGCGGGGGCTTTGGTGCGGGGTGGGGTCACTAGACGGTACGTTCCGGGGTTCGGGGGGTACAAGGTGCCAGCGTTGCGTGCGGGCAGGCGATTCGTTGCGCAAGATCGCCGCCCGGCGAAGATTCATTGCGCCCTCCGCTTGGGCACGGCCCACCGTGGCCCCGCCCCCACGGCCGGGGGCATCCGGCCGCGCCGCTGGCGGTGCTGGGGATGCCCGGGGTTTGCGCAGTTCCCCGCGCCCCTTCAACCCCCCCGGCCGTCTGCGGGCCGTGGTCGCTTCTCGCGCAGTTCCCCGCGCCCCTGGGCGGGACCGGTGCCGGCCCGGGGTTTGCGCAGTTCCCCGCGCCCCCTCAACCCCCCCGGCCGTCTGCGGGCCGTGGCCGCTTCTCGCGCAGTTCCCCGCGCCCCTGGGCGGGACCGGTGCCGGCCGGGGTTTGCGCAGTTCCCCGCGCCCCCTCAACCCCCTCGGCCGTCTGCGGGTCGTGGTCGCTTCTCGCGCAGTTCCCCGCGCCCCTGGGCG
>NZ_JBIDBD010000045.1:0-31888 GCF_043202815.1 Streptomyces sp. NPDC048111 | reverse complement strand
CGCCGGACGGGCTGAGGATGCGCATGCTGGCCCGCACCGGTCCTGCCAGGGGCGCGGGGAACTGCGCGAGAAGCGACCACGGCCCGCACACGACCTGGGGTTGAGGGGCGCGGGGAACTGCGCGAGAAGCGACCACGGCCCGCAGACGGCCGGGGGTTGAGGGGCGCGGGGAACTGCGCGCACCCCCGGTTACAGAGCCATGCTGCCCAAGGGTCGGCCCGGGGTTGGGCCGGGGAGGATGTAGAAGAGGGCTGAACCGTACTGCTCCGCATAGGAGTTGAGCGCGTCGGCCCCGGCCAGTCGGCTCCCCACTCGCACGAACAACCCCGGATCCCGCATGTACGCCAGGAACAGCAGACCCCGGTCGGCGGGACTGTTCTCGTAGGAGTAGCTGCGGCGCAGCATCCGCGCACCCCCGTCGAGGCGAGGATCGGCGAGACGTACGTGCGCGTCCGCCGGCAGGACGTAACCGCCCTCCGGGGTACGGGCGTTGGGGTCGGAGGCGTCCCGCTCCAGGCCGCCGCCCAGCGGCTCGCCACCCCCCTTGCGGCGGCCCACGATCGCCTCCTGCCTGGCGAGCGGCAGCCGTACGAACTCCTCCACCCGCAACCGCACCCGCCGCACGACCAGGAACGTCCCGCCGGCGTACGGACCCGGCCCGGGGAGCCAGACCCAGCGCTCGCACTCCCGCTCCGTCGGGTTCGCCGAGCCGTTCTTGAAGCCGAGCAGATCGCGCGGGGCCCCGCCGTCCGCCGGGCGCGCGAACGGGCCGGATGCCTGCGGCGGCAGGAACCCCGCCTGGCGCCAGCGCGGCAGCAGCACCCCGGCCCCCGCCCCCGCCAGCAGTCCGGCCAGGCGCTCACAGGCCCCCGGGTCGCTCGCGCGGATCTGGACGCCGATCTCGCCCCCGCCCGCCCCCGCGTCGAGGTGCTCCCCCGCGAAGGCCGGCAGCTCCCGCAGCCCCTCGGGCGCCCCGGCCCCGATCCGCCGCGGCAGTGCGGGGCCGATGCCCACGGTCGCGGTGGGGCTTGGAGCGGTCGCCGCCAGCAGCTCGCTCCAGCGCGCGAGCAGGCGGCGCACCGCGTCGCGGCCCGGCGCGCCCCGGGTCGCCGGGGTCAGGTCGTAGGAGAGGAACAGCGTGTGCGGCTGCGGCGGCTCGATCACTCCGGCCTGCCGTACGGGTCCCGGCGGCGGGCCCGGCACCGGACGCTCCCCGCGCGTACGGGACGGCACGGGAGCGTCACAGCCGCTCAGCACGCACGCCGCCGGCAGGCCGGCCAGTACGGCACGGCGACCGATCGCGGACCGGGCCCCGCACCCGGGGTCACTCAAGTCATCGTACAAAACAGTACATTTCGTGAGGGATGTGTTCGGCACCCTACACCTGGGCGACCCCCGTCACTGCTCGCCCAGCGGGTTGACCGGGGACGGCGGCGCGTCCGGGTCGTCCTCGGCGCGGGGCAGCGGGCGGTGGCCCTCCGACCAGTGGTTGGACCAGCCGCACACCCCGCACGAATACCGTCCGTCGAGGCCGGCCAGCTCGGTGCCGCAGCGCTTGCACCGGGTGTAGGTGATGTCCGGGGTCGCGGGCCCGGAACCGGCCCCGGGCGCGGGTGCCCGCTCGGCCGCGCCGGGCCGCGCCGGCGCGGACTCGGGGGTGTCACTCATGCCCCGGAGCGTACTCAGCTCCGCGGGCCCGGCCCCCGGGACGGCGGGCGTCCGCCACCGGCGGCACGGTGACGAAGCCCATACCCGTACCGCGCCCGTACCTCCCCAATGACTGACACCATCCGGTATCTGCCGGTCGACAGCCGATATCCGTCACCGGTTTTCTGTTATCCGACCGCCGACGACCGTTCTCCTCTTCCGTCGGGTCAGTTGGGTTCGGTGCTCCGGGGAGAGTGGACGAGGCGTGATCAGTGAACAGGCAGCCGCGGTGGTCGTAGCGGCCCGTGCCGGTGACCAGCGGGCGCGGGACGAGCTCGTCGCCGGATACCTGCCGCTCGTGTACAACATCGTCGGACGCGCCCTGAACGGGCACGCGGACGTCGACGACGTCGTGCAGGAGAGCCTCCTGCGGATGCTCGACGGGCTCGGCTCGCTGCGCGACCCCGAGGCGTTCAGGTCCTGGCTGGTCGCCGTCACCATGAACGAGATCCGCCGCTACTGGCAGGGCCACCGCCGCACCCCGGTGGACGGCGGACTCCAGGACGCCTACGACGTGGCCGACCCCGGCGCCGACTTCGTGGACCTCACCATCGTGCGGCTCGGCCTGTCCGGGCAGCGCAAGGAGGTCACCGAGGCCACCCGCTGGCTGGAGCCCGACGACCGGGCGCTGCTCTCGCTGTGGTGGCTGGAGGCGGCCGGAGTGCTCAGCCGGGGCGAGGTCGCCTCGGCGCTCGACCTGTCACCCGAGCACGCCGCCGTACGGATCCAGCGCATGAAGGGCCAGCTGGAGACGGCCCGGGTGGTGGTGCGGGCGCTGGCCGGCATCGAGCGCTGCGGCGAGCTGTCCGGGCTCGTGCTGTCCTGGGACGGGCTGCCCTCCCCGCTGTGGCGCAAGCGCCTGGCCCGGCACGCCCGCGGCTGCCTGGTGTGCTCCGGGCACTGGAGCGGGCTCATACCCGCCGAGGGGCTGCTCGTCGGCCTCGCCCTCGTCCCGGTGGCGGCCGGTGTCGCGGGGCTGCTCGCCGCGCTGCACGCCGCCGGTCCGGCGCTCGCCTCCGTCGCCTCCGCCACGACGCAGCCCATGGCGCAGGCGGCCCCCGCCGCCGCGTCTCCGGCGCCCCCCGCCGCCCGGGGCGGACACGGCGCGCACGCCGCGGGCCGGCGGCGGGCCCCCGCGTCCCGGCGCGATCTGCGCGACCGGCGGGCGCGGCGCAGGCGCCGGACGGCGGCCGTGGTGGCCGCGCTCGCGGTGGTGGGCGCGCTCGGCGGGGCGTACCACTTCCTGACCGGGCCGGGTGAGCAGTCCTCGCACGCGGTCGCGGACGCGCCCCTGACCACCACGGACGCCGCGGCCGACGGCATCGCCACCCAGCCGGTGCTTCCCTCGCCGTCGGTCTCCAACTCCCCTACGAAGGCCAGCAGTTCGCCGTCGCCGAGTGCCTCCAAGTCCGCCTCCCCGTCCGCGAAGCCGTCGGCGCACCCGGTGCCGAAGAAGCCGGCGCCGACCGCCCGGCGGGTGACGCCGAGCGCCGACAAGGAGGTGCCGGGGGCCGTGCAGCAGGTGCTCGACCTCGTCAACTCCGAGCGGGCGAAGGCGGGTTGCTCGGCGCTGACGACCAACGCCCAGCTGTACGACGCCGCGCTCAAGCACTCCGAGAACATGGCCGCGCAGAACTTCTTCGACCACACCGACCCGAGCGGCAACGGTCCCGGTGAGCGGATCACGGCCGCGGGCTACCGGTGGAACACCTACGGCGAGAACATCGCGCGCGGTCAGGCGGACGCGGCGGCGGTCATGGACTCCTGGATGCACAGCCCCGGGCACCGGGCCAACATCTTGAACTGCGCGTTCAAGGAGATCGGGATCGGTGTGCACTACGGGTCGGGCGGCCCGTGGTGGACCCAGGACTTCGGCGCCCGGGGCTAGGGCCGGTCCGGCACTCCCCACGAGGTCCGGGACGGACGTCCCCAGTGGTCCGGGCACGCCCCCCAAGTGGTCCAGGCAAACGGGCCCCGGGTGGACTGGCGGCCCCCGGCGCGCGCTGCCTAACGTCGGCCGTGGTCGGCGCCCGGCCGCACGTCGTGCCGCGGGGCGTCCGTCCTTCGCCACGTAACCGGGGGGTACGTCAGGATGTCTGCCGTCAAGGACACCGGGCTCTTGGGGAGCCGGTTCGATGCACTCGCGAGCAACACGATCGACTACTGGATGCTGCCGGACGATCCGTCCCTCACCCACCGGGGCGTCCTCGACGCCGTGTCGGCGGCGCCCGTGCTGCCCGACGCGTCCCTGCAGCTCTACATCCACGTACCGATCTGCGCGCAGAACTGCACCTTCTGCGCGTTCACGGGCGCCAACAGCATCAGCTACAGGATGGCGGAGCGCTATGCGGAGCTGGTCGTGTGGCAGCTGCGGGACCTCATGGACCGTCTCCAGGTGAAGGGCCACCCGATCACGTCCGTGCACATCGGCGGAGGCAGCCCCGACCTGCTCGGGTCCCACGTCGGCCGCGTCCTGGAGGGTGTCAGGGGGCTGCCCGGCTGCTCCGACGCCACCGAGTTCTCCGTCGAGATGACGCTGAGCACCACCCGGGCGGACTTCATCGAGGAACTGGTGCGCCACGACGTGACGAAGGCGTCGTTCGGGATCCAGACGCTCGACCCGGACCTGCGTGCGCACATGCGCCAGCCGCGTTCGCTCACGCATCTGCCGAAGGTGCTCGACATGATCGGCGGGCGCATTCCGGTCGTCAACGCCGACCTCATCACCTGCCTTCCGGGCCAGTCCCTCGCCATGGCCCTGGACGACCTGCAGGCCCTCATCGAGCACCCCGCGATCAACGCGATCAGCTCCTATCTGCTGACGTCCGGCGCCTCGCCGTCCCTGGTCGGGGGGCTGCTCTCCGGCGCCCTGCCGCAGCAGGCGCCCGCGCACGAACGCGCGCTGATGCGCCTCAACACCTACGGCACCCTCCTGCGCGAGGGGTGGGTGCGCCGCGGCACCAACACGTACATCGATCCGTCCGCCGTGCCCGCGGCCTCGCTCGACAAGATCAGCGGCAACGAGTGCCTGGGGCAGAGCCATCACGCGGCGTTCCTGCTGGGCGTCGGCGCCAGCGCCATCTCCAGCATGCCCGGCGTGCGGCTGGAGCAGGTGAGTTCCCTGGGGCAGTGGATGGCCGCCGCGGAGCGCAAGGAGCACCCGCTGCACCTGCCCAAGTGCGCGACCGTCCCGCAGGCGGACGCCGCCCTGTGGGTCTTCCCGCTCCGGCACGAGGGGCTGCCGCAGCACCGGTACGACTGGATGGCCGAGAACGGCGCGCTCGACGACGAGCAGGTCCGGACCCTGCGGGCCCTGTGCGACGAGGGCCTGGTGCGGCACACGGCGGCGGGCTACGAACTCACCGTCCTCGGTGAGGTCTTCATGGGCCATCTGGTGCGCCTGCTGAAGAAGGAGGCGAACCGCAGGGCCGTGGACGACTACATCAGCGAAGGTCTCGCCCTGGGCAGCGCGATCGCGGTCGGCGGCCTTGAGGACCGCCGCACCGTGAACAACCGCCAGGTCGCCGACGTCCATCTGAGCGAGAGGGGCGCCGCGTCGTCCACGCCCTGATCCCGCGGCCCCACCGCGCCTGCCGTACGGTCGGGCGCCGCCGAGCCGCCGGAGCCCGAGCGGAGCGGGCCCGGGTCGAAGGACCCGGGCCCGCCCGGCGCGGGCGTGCCCGGTGTTCGCTCAGCCCTCGTCCTCCAGGTCGCCCTCGGTCTCCAGGTAGACCTGGCGCAGCGCTTCGAGTACGGCGGGGTCGGGCTTGGCCCACATGCCGCGGGACTCGGCTTCCAGGAGGCGTTCGGCGATGCCGTGCAGGGCCCAGGGGTTGGCGTTCTGGAGGAACGCGCGGTTGGCCGGGTCCAGGACGTAGGTCTCGGTGAGCTTGTCGTACATCCAGTCGGCGACGACGCCGGTGGTGGCGTCGTAGCCGAACAGGTAGTCCACGGTGGCGGCGAGTTCGAAGGCGCCCTTGTAGCCGTGGCGGCGCATGGCGTCGATCCACTTGGGGTTGACGACGCGGGCGCGGAAGACGCGTGAGGTCTCCTCGACCAGGGTGCGGGTCTTGACCGTCTCGGGGCGGGTGGAGTCCCCGATGTAGGCCTCGGGGGCGGTGCCGCGCAGGGCGCGGACGGTGGCGACCATGCCGCCGTGGTACTGGAAGTAGTCGTCGGAGTCGGCGATGTCGTGTTCGCGGGTGTCGGTGTTCTTGGCCGCGACCGCGATGCGCTTGTAGGCCGTCTCCATCTCGTCGCGCGCGGGGCGCCCGTCGAGTTCGCGGCCGTAGGCGTAGCCGCCCCAGACGGTGTAGACCTCGGCGAGGTCGGCGTCGGTGCGCCAGTCGCGGGAGTCGATGAGCTGGAGCAGGCCCGCGCCGTAGGTGCCGGGGCGGGAGCCGAAGATGCGGGTGGTGGCGCGGCGTTCGTCGCCGTGTTCGGCGAGGTCGGCCTGGGTGTGGGCGCGGACGTAGTTGACGTCGGGGCCTTCGTCCAGGGAGGCGGCGAGGCGGACCGCGTCGTCGAGCAGGCCGATGGTGTGCGGGAAGGCGTCGCGGAAGAAGCCGGAGATGCGCAGGGTGACGTCGATGCGGGGGCGGCCCAGTTCGTCCAGCGGTATGGGTTCGAGGCCGGTGACGCGGCGCGAGGCGTCGTCCCAGACGGGGCGCACGCCGAGCAGGGCCATCGCCTCGGCGACGTCGTCGCCCGCGGTGCGCATGGCGCTGGTGCCCCACAGGGAGAGGCCGACGGAGGTGGGCCAGTCGCCGTTGTCGGTGCGGTAGCGCTCGGCGAGGGATTCGGCGAGGGCCTGGCCGGTCTCCCAGGCGAGCCGGGAGGGGACGGCCTTGGGGTCGACGGAGTAGAAGTTGCGGCCGGTCGGCAGGACGTTGACGAGGCCGCGCAGCGGGGAGCCGGAGGGGCCCGCCGGGACGAAGCCGCCGTTCAGGGCGTGCAGGGCGTGGTCGAGTTCGGCGGTGGTCGCGGCCAGGCGCGGGACGACCTCTTGGGCGGCGAACTCCAGGATGGCGCGCACCTGTTGGGGCTGGTCGTCGGGGATCGCCGCGAGGTCCCACTCGGCGTCGTCCATCGACTGCACGAGGGCGCGGGCCCGTTCCTCCGCCTCGTCGGCCGTGGTGCGGGTGGCGGCGGACTCGTCGAGGCCGAGGGCTTCGCGCAGTCCGGGCAGGGCGGTGGTGCCGCCCCAGATCTGGCGGGCGCGCAGGATGGCGAGGACGAGGTTGACGCGGTCGGCGCCGGCCGGGGCGTTGCCGAGGACGTGCAGGCCGTCGCGGATCTGGACGTCCTTGATCTCGCAGAGCCATCCGTCGAGATGCATGATGAACTCGTCGAAGCCCTCGTCCTCGGGGCGGTCGGCGACACCGAGGTCGTGGTCGAGCTTGGCGGCCTGGATGAGCGTCCAGATCTGGGCGCGGATCGCGGGCAGCTTGGCCGGGTCCATGGCGGCGATCTGGGCGTGTTCGTCGAGGAGTTGCTCCAGGCGCGCGATGTCGCCGTAGGAGTCGGCGCGGGCCATCGGCGGCACGAGGTGGTCGATGAGGGTGGCGTGCACGCGGCGCTTGGCCTGGGTGCCCTCGCCGGGGTCGTTGACCAGGAACGGGTAGATGAGCGGGATGTCGCCGAGCGCGGCGTCGGGGCCGCAGGCGGCGGAGAGGCCCGCGTTCTTGCCGGGGAGCCACTCCAGGTTGCCGTGCTTGCCGAGGTGGATCATCGCGTCGGCGCCGAATCCGCCGTCGGCGGCGCTCGCCGCGATCCAGCGGTAGGCGGCCAAGTAGTGGTGCGAGGGCGGCAGATCGGGGTCGTGGTAGATCGCGATGGGGTTCTCGCCGAAGCCGCGCGGGGGCTGGATGAGGATCAGCAGGTTGCCGCGGCGCAGGGCGGCGAGGACGATGTCGCCCTCGGGGTCGCCGCCGTTGCCCGCGCGGGAGCGGTCAAGGAACATCTCGCCGGGCGGCGGGCCCCAGTGCCGCTCGACGTTCTCGCGCAGTTCCTCGGGCAGGGTGGCGTACCAGCGCTTGTAGTCGGCGGCGGGGATGCGCACCGGGTTGGCGGCGAGCTGCTCCTCGGTGAGCCAGTCCTGGTCGTGGCCGCCGGCGTCGATGAGGGCGCGGATCAGCTCGTCGCCGTCGCCGGAGACGAGGCCGGGGATCTCCTCCTCGGGCCCGAAGTCGTAGCCCGCGGCGCGCAGTCGGCGCAGGAGCGCGACGGCGCTGGCGGGGGTGTCGAGCCCGACGGCGTTGCCGATGCGGGAGTGCTTGGTGGGGTAGGCGGACAGGACGAGCGCGATGCGCTTGTCGGCGGCCGGGATGTGCTTGAGGCGGGCGTGCCGTACGGCGATGCCGGCGACGCGGGCGGCGCGCTCGGGGTCGGCGACGTAGGCGGGCAGCCCGTCCTCGTCGATCTCCTTGAAGGAGAACGGGACGGTGATGAGGCGGCCGTCGAACTCGGGGACGGCGATCTGGCTGGCCGCGTCGAGCGGGGAGACGCCCTCGTCGTTGTCCTCCCAGGCGCTGCGCGAGCCGGTGAGGCAGAGCGCCTGGAGGATCGGTACGTCGAGGCCGCTGAGCGCGCCGGCGTCCCAGGACTCGTCGTCGCCGCCCGCGGAGGCGGTGGCGGGCCTGGTGCCGCCGGCCGCGAGGACGGTGGTCACGATGGCGTCGGCGGCGCGCAGTGCGTCGATGAGCGCGGGCTCGGGGTCGCGCAGCGAGGACACGTACAGCGGGAGCGGGCGGGCCCCGGCGTCCTCGATCGCGCCGCACAGGGCGTCCACGAAGGCGGTGTTGCCGCTCATGTGGTGGGCGCGGTAGTAGAGCACGGCGACGGTCGGGCCCTCGACGGGGCGGGCCGTGCGCTCAAGCGGTCCCCAGGACGGGGCGGGCGCGGGCGGCTCGAAGCCGTGGCCGGTGAGCAGCACGGTGTCGGACAGGAACCGGGCGAGCTGGTCGAGGTTGGCGGGGCCGCCGTGCGCGAGGTAGGCGTGCGCCTCGGCGGCGATGCCGACGGGGACGGTGGAGGCGGCCATCAGCTGGGCGTCCGGGGCCTGTTCGCCGGTGAGCACGACGACGGGCAGTCCGCTCGCGGTGAGCTGGTCGAGCCCGTCCTGCCAGGCGCGTACGCCGCCGAGGAGGCGTACGACGACGAGGCCGACGCCGTCGAGGAGCGCGGGCAGGGCCGTCAGGTCGAGCCGGGAGGGGTTCGCGAAGCGGTACGGGACCGGGCCGTTCGCGGCGCGGGCGCTGAGGAGGTCGGTGTCGGACGTCGACAGGAGCAGGATGGGGCGGGGGTCCTCTGCGGGCTCCCCGGACGTGTGCAGCATGCGGCGTCAGGCCTTCCTCGGGGTGTCCGCGCCCCGGGTGGTGTCGGATGGTCTCCCCTGGCGGTGCCGGGGAGAGGGAGTTCCTGGCTCACCCGGGCTCCGAGTAGGCCTCGGGTCCGGGCTCACAGTGGCGGGACCGCGCCGGAATCACACCGGGCTTCCTCCCCTTGTCGCCGTCGCCGGCGCGGGCCCCATGTGCGGCCCGCCTGCATAGTAGCGAGGGGGTGGGGTGGGGTGGGGGTGCTGGGGTGGCCTTGGTTGGGGTGCCCTTGGCTGGGCGGGCCTGGGGGGTGGGGGTTGGGGGCCCGGGGTGCTGGGGGTGCTTGGTCTGGTGCGGGCCGTGCCGGCTTGCTCGCGCAGTTCCCCGCGCCCCTAACCCCCGGTCGGCTGCGGACCGTGGTCGCTTCTCGCGCAGTTCCCCGCGCCCCCAACCCCTCGGCCATCTGCGGGCCGTGCCGGCTTGCTCGCGCAGTTCCTCGCGCCCCTAACCCCCGGCCGTCTGCGGGCCGTGGTCGCTTCTCGCGCAGTTCCCCGCGCCCCCAACCCCCGGCCGTCTGCGGACCGTGATCGCTGCTCGCGCAGTTCCTCGCGCCCCTGACCCCCGGCCATCTGCGGACCGTGGTCGCTTCTCGCGCAGTTCCCCGCGCCCCTTAACTGCTCGGTGCCGGCCAGCATGGGCATCCTCAGCCCGTCCGGCGATTGAGGACGAGCGCCGTTCAGGCGCGAAGGGGGTCTGGGGCGCAGCCCCAGGGGCCGGGCCCGTCCAACCCCCGTCACGGGCGGGTGGGTGGGCAAGCGCCCCGGGGTCTGGGGCGGAGCCCCAGGGCTCGACCTCTCGATGCCCTGTACGGGCGGGTGGGTGGGCAAGCGCCCCGGGGGTGCAGGGGGCGGAGCCCCCGCCGGGGCGCCCGGGGCCGGGGCCCTGGGTATGCTCGCCGCCATGCCGCCCCCCGCACCCATACCCGCCGACCAGGGCAAACCCACCCCCGGGGCCAACGGCCCGAGCCGTACCCCGGCCACCCCGAGCACCCCCGGCACCCCCCGCACCCCCCGCACCCGCGGCGACGCCTGCCCCGGCGCCCTGCGCCTGCACCGCGCCGACGACGGCCTGCTGGCCCGACTGCGCCTGCCGGGCGGCATTTTGACGGACCGTCAGGTCTCGGCGCTGGCCACCGCCGCCGAGCGGTACGGCGACGGCCACCTCACCCTCACCTCCCGCGGCAACGCGGAGCTGCGCGGCATCGGCGACGCGTGCGGCGGCGGCCTCGCCGAACTCCTGCGCCACACCGCACTGCTGCCCTCCGAGCGGCACGAGCGGATCCGCAACATCGTGGCCTCTCCGCTGGCGGGCCTGGACGGACGGGGCCACGGCTCCCTGCTCCCCTGGCTGCGCGAGCTGGACGCGCTGCTGTGCGGCGAGGACTGGACCGCCGCGCTGTCCGGCCGCTTCCTGTTCGTCCTGGACGACGGCCGTGGCGACGTCCAAGGGCTCGGCGGCGATGTGACCTTGCTCGCACGGGGCGAGCACGCGGTCGTACGGGCCGGGGCGGACGCCCTGCACGTCGCGGCGGACGACGCCCCGCGCGCGGCGCTTGAAGCGGCCCGCGCGTTCCTCGCGGCGGCCTCGGCGGCGGGCACCGGCGCCTGGCGGGTGCGCGAGCTGCCCCCGGGCCACCCGGTGGACCTCGCCGCCGCCCTGGCCGCGGCAGGCATCCCGGCCACCCCGGCACCGGACCTCGCGCCAGGCACCCCGGCCACCCCGGCACCGGACCTCGCCACGGGCACCCCGGCCACCACCGGCCCCGCCCCGGCCCCCGGCATCCTGGCCGGCCCGGGCGGAACGTACGCCGTGCTCGTGGCCCCCGTACTGGGCCGGCTCACCGGCGCGCAGCTGCGGGCGCTGCCCGGGCCGAGCGGCGAGATCAGGGCCACCCCGTGGCGCGGGTTCGTCGTCCCCGGGTTCGACGAGCGCGGCGCCCGCGAGAAGCTGCGCGAGCTGGGCGGGGCCGGGTTCATCACCGCGCCGGACTCCCCCTGGGCCGGGGTCGGGGCGTGCACCGGGCGGCCCGGCTGCGCCAAGGCGCTGGCCGATGTGCGCCGGGACGCCCTGCCGGGCACGGGCGGGCTGCCGGTCCACTGGTCGGGGTGCGAGCGGCGCTGCGGGCACCCGCACGGCGAGTGGGTGGACGTGACGGCGACCTCCGACGGCTCCTACACGGTGGTGGTACGCGGCGGCGCGGGAGAGCGTCAAGTCCCGGTCCTGCCAGGCGAGTTGGCGGAGGCCGTCGGCGCCGCGCGCGACGGCGGACCGCCGGACCCGGACCGCACGGGCCGTACACACCAGACCCCGCCGGACCCGGACCGCACCGACCGCACGGGCCGTACACACCACACCCCGCCGGACCCGGACCGCGCCGACCGCACGGACCGCACGGACCGTACGCACCACACCCCGGCCGCACAGGCAGCGGGATCAGGGACAGGGACACCGACGAGATGAGCGAGAGCACAGTGTTCGACTACGAGAAGGACGGCGCCGAGATCTACCGCCAGTCCTTTGCCACGATCCGCGCCGAGGCGGACCTCGGCGGTCTGCCCGCCGATGTGAGCCAGGTCGCGGTGCGCATGATCCACGCCTGCGGCATGACGGACCTGCCCCGTGACCTCGGCTTCACGCCCGGCGTGGTGGCCCGTGCCCGTGAGGCGCTGCGCGCGGGCGCGCCGATCCTGTGCGACGCCCGGATGGTCGCCAGCGGGGTGACCCGCAAGCGGCTGCCCGCCGACAACGAGGTGCTGTGCACCCTCGCCGACCCCTCGGTGCCGGAACTCGCCGCGAAGCTGGGCACCACGCGCAGCGCCGCCGCCCTGGAGCTGTGGCGCGACAGGCTCGACGGCGCGGTGGTGGCCGTCGGCAACGCGCCGACCGCTCTGTTCCGGCTGCTCGAAATGATCGAGGAGGGCGCGCCGCGCCCCGCGGCCGTCATCGGTGTGCCGGTCGGGTTCATCGGCGCGGCGGAGTCCAAGGACGCGCTCGCCGCGCATCCTTCGGGCCTTGAGCACCTGGTGGTACGGGGCCGGCGCGGTGGCAGCGCGATCGCCGCCGCCGCCCTCAACGCGATCGCGAGCGAGGCGGAATGAACGAGAACAGCAGCACCACGGGCCGTCTCTTCGGGGTCGGGCTCGGGCCCGGCGACCCGTCCCTGATGACGGTGCGCGCGGTGGAGGTCATCGCCGCGGCGGACGTGGTCGCGTACCACTCGGCGCGCCACGGCCGCTCCATAGCGCGCTCGATCGCGGCGCGGCACATCCGCGCCGACCACATCGAGGAGAAGCTGGTCTATCCCCTCACGGTGGAGACCACCGACCACCCCGGCGGCTACCGGGGCGCGCTCAACGACTTCTACGAGGAGGCCTCGGCCCGGCTCGCCGCGCACCTGGACGCGGGCCGCACGGTGGCCGTGCTCGCCGAGGGCGACCCGCTGTTCTACGGCTCGTACCAGCACATGCACAAGCGGCTCGCACACCGCTATCCCACCGAGGTGGTCCCGGGGGTGACCTCGGTGAGCGCGTCCGCGGCCCGGCTCGGGGAGCCGCTGGTGGAGGCCGAGGAGGTCCTGACGATCCTGCCCGGCACGCTGCCGGAGGAGGAGCTCACCGCACGTCTGGCCGCCACCGATTCGGCGGTGGTGATGAAGCTGGGGCGTACGTTCACCAAGGTGCGTCGGGCGCTGGAGCGTTCGGGGCGCCTGGAGGAGGCGCGGTACGTGGAGCGCGCCACCATGGAGGGCGAGCGCACCGGTCACCTCGCCGACATCGACGCCGACTCGGTGCCGTACTTCTCCGTGGCGGTGCTGCCGAGCCGGGTCGACGCCGTCCCGCCGCAGCGCGAGCGGGGCGAGGTCGTGGTCGTCGGCACGGGTCCGGCCGGGCCGCTGTGGCTGACCCCCGAGTCGCGCGGGGCGCTGGCCGCCGCCGACGACGTCGTGGGCTACACGACGTATGTGGACCGGGTGCCGGAGCGTCCGGGGCAGCGGCGGCACGGTTCGGACAACAAGGTGGAGTCCGAGCGCGCCGAGTTCGCCCTCCAACTGGCCGCGCGGGGACGGCGCGTAGCGGTGGTGTCGGGCGGCGACCCGGGCATCTTCGCGATGGCCACCGCCGTCCTTGAAGTGGCCTCGCAGCCCGAGTACGCACAGGTGCCGGTGCGGGTCCTGCCGGGGGTGACGGCGGCCAACGCCGCCGCCGCCCGCGCGGGCGCCCCGCTGGGCCACGACTACGCGACCATCTCGCTGTCCGACCGGCTCAAGCCGTGGGAGGTCATCGCCGAGCGCCTGCACGCCGCGGCCCGCGCCGATCTCGTCCTCGCGCTCTACAACCCCGGTTCGGCGAGCCGTACCTGGCAGGTCGCCAAGGCCCGCGAGCTGCTGCTCGAACACCGCGCGCCGGACACCCCGGTGGTGGTGGCGCGGGACGTGGGCGGCCCCGCCGAGTCGGTGCGCATCGTGCGCCTGGCCGCACTCGAACCGGCCGAGGTCGACATGCGCACCGTCCTGCTGGTGGGCTCCTCGCAGACCCGGGCCGTACGGCGCGGTGACGGCGAGGAGATCGTCTGGACGCCGCGCCGCTACCCGGAGAGCTGACCGCCCGCGGGCCCGCGCTACCCGCGGAGCCCGCGCACCCAGGCGGCCGCCTCCTCGGGGGTGGCCGCCACCTCCACGCCGTCCGGCACCGGCGGGCGCCGCACCACGACGACGGGAATCCGGGCCTCGCGGGCGGCGGTGAGCTTGGGCGCGGTGGCGGCCCCGCCGCTGTCCTTGGTGACCAGGACGTCGACGGCATGGGCGCGCAGCACCTCCCGCTCCCCCTCCAGCGTGAAGGGCCCCCGGTCGAGCAGCACCTCCATGCGCGCCGGGAAGGGCGGCTCGGGCGCGTCCACGGACCGCATCAGGAACCACAGGGCGTCGAGCGGGGCGAAGGCGGCGAGGCCCATGCGTCCGGTGGTCAGGAAGACGCGGCGGCCGATTTCCGGCAGCAGGGCCGCGGCCTCCTCCAGGGAGCCGGCCGCGTGCCAGTCGTCGCCGGGTCCGGCAGCCCAGCCGGGCCGGCGCAGCGCGAGCAGGGGAACATGGGCCAGGGCCGCGGCCGCCGCCGCGTTGAAACTGATCGTCCGGGCGAAGGGGTGGGTGGCGTCGATGAGCGCGTCCACCGCGTGCGTGCGCAGCCAGTCGGCGAGCCCGTCGGCACCGCCGAACCCGCCGATACGGACCTCGCCCGCGGGCAGCCGGGGCGCCGCGACGCGTCCCGCGAGCGAGCTGGTCACCCGCGCCCCGGGGACCTGGGCCTCGTGGAGCAGCCCCGCGAGCCGACGGGCCTCGCCCGTACCCCCCAGAATCAAGACGTGCACAGGATCCGGTTCCGTTCGTGAGTGAGGCCGACGATGAATGAGCCCAAGGGCGCGCGCGGTGCCCAACTCAAGCACACGGGTCTGCGCCCCGGCTGGACGACCGGTGCCTGTGCGACGGCGGCCACGACGGCCGCGTACACCGCGCTGCTCGCCGGCGACTTCCCCGACCCGGTGACGATCACGCTGCCGCGCGGCCAGACCCCGTCGTTCGCGCTGGCCGCCGAGGAGCTGTCCGGCGGGCAGGCGATGGCGGCCGTGGTGAAGGACGCGGGCGACGACCCGGACGTGACGCACGGCGCCCTGATCCGCTCGACGGTACGGCGGCTGCCGCCCGGCTCGGGCGTGGTGTTCCGGGCGGGCGAGGGCGTGGGCACCGTCACCCGGCCCGGGCTGCCGCTGGCGGTGGGCGAGCCGGCGATCAATCCGGTGCCGCGCCGGATGATGTGCGACCACGTGGCGCTGGTGGCCGGGCGGCACGGCACGGACGCCGACGTGGAGATCACGATCTCCGTGGACCACGGCGCCGAGATCGCCCGCTCGACGTGGAACCCCCGGCTCGGCATCCTGGGCGGCCTGTCCATCCTGGGCACCACCGGCATCGTGGTGCCGTACTCGTGCTCGGCGTGGATCGACTCCATCCGGCGCGGGGTCGACGTGGCGCGGGCCGCGGGCCGCACCCATGTGGCGGGCTGCACGGGCTCGACGTCGGAGAAGACGGTCATGGCCGAGTACGGGCTGCCCGAGGACGCGCTGCTCGACATGGGCGACTTCGCGGGCGCGGTCCTCAAGTACGTACGCCGTCATCCGGTGGACCGCCTCACCGTCTGCGGCGGCTTCGCGAAGCTGTCCAAGCTGGCGGCGGGCCATCTGGACCTGCATTCGGCGCGCTCGCAGGTGGACAAGCCGTTCCTGGCGGAGCTGGCCCGCGCGGGCGGGGCGAGCGAGGCCCTCGCGGCGGAGGTCGCCGACGCCAACACGGGCCTCGCCGCACTCCAGTTGTGCACGGCGGCCGGGGTGCGCCTGGGCGATCTGGTGGCGGCGCGGGCCCGGGACGAGGCGCTGTCGGTGCTGCGCGGCGCCCCGGTGACCGTGGACGTGATCTGCATCGACCGGGCGGGCACGGTGGTGGGCCGCAGCAGCCCGGCCGGGCCGTGACGGTGACGGCCGCGGTGCGGCGCGGCCGCGGCGGCACGCCCTAGCAGCGGTGGCGGTCGGCCGAGTACAGGTGGCTGTCGCGGAACTCGGCGGCGCCGAGCGTGCGGCCCACCAGGATGACGGCGGTCCGCACGATCCCGGCCTCCTTCACCTGCGCCGCGATGTCCGACAGGGTGCCGCGCAGCACGACCTCCTCGGGCCGCGAGGCGAACGCGACGACGGCGGTGGGGCAGTCGGCGCCGTAGTGCGGCAGGAGTTCCTCGACGACGCGGTCCACATATCCGGCCGCCAGGTGCAGCACGAGCAGGGCGCCGCTGCGTCCCAGCGTCGCGAGGTCCTCGCCCTCGGGCATGGCGGTGGCGCGCTGGGCGATCCGGGTCAGGATGACGGTCTGGCCGACGGTGGGCACGGTGAGTTCCCGCTTGAGCGCGGCGGCGGCGGCGGCGAACGCGGGCACGCCCGGCACGACCTCGTAGGGCACCCCCGCCGCGTCCAGGCGGCGCATCTGCTCGGCGACGGCGCTGAACACCGACGGGTCGCCGGAGTGCAGCCGCGCCACGTCGTGCCCGGCCTCGTGCGCACGCACCAACTCGCCGGTGATCTCATCGAGGTTGAGCTGTGCGGTGTCCACCAGCCGTGCGTCCTCGGGGCATTCGGCGAGCAGTTCGCGCGGCACGAGGCTGCCCGCGTAGAGGCAGACCCGGCAGGAGGCGAGCGTCCGGGCGCCGCGCACCGTGATCAGGTCGGCGGCACCGGGCCCCGCGCCGATGAAGTACACGGTCATCTGTCGTCTCCTGTAAGGGGGTTGAGGGGAGCGGGCCCGGTCTTGACCACCGCCCACTGGGTGACCGGCATGGCCTGGCGCCAGCCCGTGAAGGTGCCGACCGGCACGGCGTGCGCGACGGCCAGGCGGACGAGTTCACCGCCGTGGCGCCGGTACCACTGGGCGAGCAGCGCCTCCGATTCGAGGGTGACGGTGTTGGCGACCAGGCGCCCGCCGGGCGCAAGCGCCTGCCAGCACGCGTCGAGGAGCCCGGCCGCGGTGAGCCCGCCACCGATGAACACGGCGTCGGGCGCCGGGAGTTGGGCGAGGACGCCGGGTGCGGCGCCGGTGACGACGCGCAGCCCCGGCACCCCGAGCCGCTCGGCGTTGGCGGTGATGCGCCCGGCCCGCACCGCGTCCCGCTCCACGGCGACCGCCCCGCACGAGGGGTGCGTGCGCATCCACTCGATCCCGATGGACCCGGAGCCGCCGCCGATGTCCCACAGCAGTTCGCCGGGGGCGGGCGCGAGCGCGGCGAGGGTGGCGGCGCGGACGTGGCGCTTGGTGAGCTGGCCGTCGTGCTCGTACGCCTCGTCGGGCAGGCCGGGGACGGCGCCGAGGCGCACGGTGCCCGGATCGCGGCGGCACTCGACCGCGACGACGTTGAGCGCGTCGCCGGCCGGAGCCTCCCAGCCCTCGGCGGCCCCCTCCACGCACCGCTCGCCGTCGGGCGACCCGAGCTGTTCGAGCACCCGCATCCGGCTGGCCCCGAACCCGCGCGCACGCAGCAGTGCGGCGACCTCGGCGGGCGTGCCGGCGCCGGCGCTGAGCACGAGGATCCGGCGCCCGTCGTGCAGGGCGGCGGCGAGCCGGGCGGCGGGCCGGCCCACGAGCGTGACGACCTCGGTGTCCTCGACGCCCCAGCCCAGGCGCGCGCAGGCGTAGGAGACGGAGGAGGGGTGCGGCAGGACGCGGGGCGGGGTGCCCAGCACCTCGGTGAGCGTGCGGCCGATCCCGTAGAACATGGGGTCGCCGCTGGCCGCGACGACGATGCGGCGACCGCTGTACGCCGTGAGCAGGCCGGGCAGCGCGGCCCGCAGGGGCGAGGGCCACGGGATGCGCTGCGCGCGGCACTCCTCGGGCAGCAGGGCCAGCTGCCGGGGCCCGCCGAGGACGACCTCGGCGCCGCGGAACGCCTCCCGGGCCGTCTCCGGGAGCCCCGACCAGCCATCGGCCCCGATGCCTACGACGGTGAGGTCGGGGTGGGGGGTGGGGTTCACGAGTACCTCGGGGATGCGGAGCGGGCCGGAAGCCGCACTCTACTGTCCCCCTTCTCGCGCAGTTCCCCGCGCCCCCAACCCCCTGTCGGCTGCGGACCGTGGTCGCTTCTCGCGCAGTTCCCTGCGCCCCCTAACCCCCGGCGGTCAGTGGCGGCGGCGGCGCAGCAGGGCGAAGCCGCCCGCTGCCACGCCCGCGGTGGAGACGGCGGCCAGGGCCTGCGGGGCCGCCGAGGTGCCGGCGGGGGTGGTGGCCGATGCGGCCGGGGCGGCGGGCGCGGGGTCGCCGCCGTGGCCGTGGTGGCTCACCGTGGAGTGGGCGGCGCCCGCGGTGATCTTCTGCTCGGTGGGCGCCGCGGCGGCCTGGGCGGCGCCGCCGTACACCACGTCGGAGCAGCTGTAGAACGCCTCCGGGCTGTCGTCGCGCTGCCAGACCTTGTAGATGATGTGCCGTCCGGTGCGGGCCGGGAGCGTACCGGTGAAGTTGTAGTAGCCGTCGGTGGCGGTCCGGGCCGTGCGGTAGGTGACCACGGGGGTGTCGTCCAGGTCGGACCACTTCAGGGGCTTCGTCGCATCGAAGCCCTGCTTGGTGATGTAGACCGTCATCGTGCCCGAATGGGCCGCCGTGGCACGGAACTTGAAGGCGAACGGCCCGGCCGCGACGCTGGTGGAGGGCCAGTCGGTGCGGGCCCAGTCCAGCGCCCGGTACTTGTCCCGGTTCGCCGAGCACAGCTTGCCGTCGGGGATCAGCTGGCGCGACTGGCCGTTGGCGTTGGCGATGTTGACCTCGTTCCAGTCGTAGAGCGGCTGGGTGCCGGAGTCGGCGACGAGGTCCTTGCAGACCTGCGAGACGGGGTGCTCGGGCCCCTCGGCGTAGCAGGCCGCGAGCCGGCTGACCGGGTTGAACATGGCGCCGTGCGCGGAGGCGGGCCCGGGGGAGACGGCGAGGAGCGCCAGGGCGGTGGCCCCGAGGACACCCACGGAGGCAGTGGTGCGCCGAGCGGACATGGGGGGCTCCTTGGTGGTGGGGGTGCGGGTGGGCATGACGAATACGGGCGCGGCAACTCGCCCTCGTCCAGCGGTACTTGGCACCCTGGCATTGGTCTGGACCAACTCGCAAGAGGTCGGCACCCCCCAACCCCGCACCCGGCGGTGGCGTCCCTACGGAGCGCGGGGGTGGCGGCGCCGGCGGGTCACCGTCGGCGCCGCCAGATCGGTTCGTCTGCGCGGAGCCTGTCCCTCCGGCTTTGCACCCACTCGAAGAACTCCTTCGGTCGTGCCTCGAACGCGGCTGACAGGAGCTGATAGAGGTGGACGGCACCGACGTCCATCTCGTACTCACAGGCGGGACACGTGCGCCAGTCGCCACGTGACCGGGTGAGATCAGCCGCACACCGGGGGCAGGCCGGGTCAGCCGCGTCTACGCAGGCTGGGACGTCCCGCAGGGATAGCAGATCCACCAGCCGTCCTGTGTCTTCGTCATCTGTTGTACGCAGTTCGTGCACCGCATCGGTCTTCCTCTCGATGGTCCGCATGGCGTACCACATGGGTGGCTGCCCAGCCAGGGGCCCGGCCCGTCCCGAACGGTCCCGCGGCCGGAACCCGCCCCCGGCCGTGCCCGCCCGCGGGCCGGCCCCCGGTCCGGCGGACGGGCGGAGGATAGAGCAACGGCGGCGCCCCGGTCACCTCTTGTCCGCGCGCGCGGACTGGAGCCGGTAGGGCACGTCGATGACGGTCACCGACGACATGAACAGCAGCCGGGCCTTGAGCCGCAGCGCGTTCTGGTTGTGCAGCGGCTGCTCCCACCAGTGGCCGACGATGAACTCCGGGATCACCACCGACACCATCGCCCCCGGATCCCGGTCCGCCGTCTCCTTCACATGGGCCAGCACCGGCGCCACCACCTCGCGGTACGGCGAGTCGATGATCACCAGCGGTACGCCGAGGTCGTGCGCGGCCCACTGTTCGCGCAGCCGCCCCGCGTCCTCGTCGGCGGCGGCGGTGAGCGCGGTCAGGGTGTCGGGCCGCAGCGCCTGGGCGTAGCCGATCGCCTTGAGCGTGGGCGCGTGCACGCTGGAGACCAGGACGAACGCGTGGTGCCTGGGCGGCCGGTGCGGGGTGGCGTCCGGCGCGACGGCGACCTCGCGCGCCACCTCGTCGTAGTGCCGGCGCACCCCCTTCATGCCGAAGAAGAGCAGCGGCATCGCGATGATGACGAGCCACGCGCCGTGCGTGAACTTGGTGATCAGGACGATCACCAGGACGAGTCCGGTCAGTGTCGCGCCCACCGCGTTGATGGTGAGCGAGCGGTGGATGTGGCGCCGGGCGGCCCGGCCCTCGTCCGTGGCGAGCACCTTGCGCCAGTGCTTGACCATCCCGGCCTGCGACAGCGTGAACGAGACGAAGACGCCGATGATGTAGAGCTGGATCAGCCGGGTGAGCTCCGCGTCGAACGCCACGATCAGCGCGACGGCGGCGAGCGCGAGCAGCACGACGCCGTTGGAGTACACCAGCCGGTCGCCCCGGGTGTAGAGCTGGCGCGGCGCGTACCGGTCGCGGGCCAGGATCGAGGCGAGCATCGGGAAGCCGTTGAACGCGGTGTTGGCGGCCAGCACCAGGACGCCCGCCGTGAACGCCTGCACCAGATAGAACAGCAGGTCCGCCCCGCCGAAGGAGGCACGCGCGATCTGCGCCAGCGCGGTGGGGGTCGAGGTCCCGGCGGGCAGCCCCAACTCCGTCGGATCGGCGGCCACATGGACGTGGTAGACCATGGCGAGGACCGTGATCCCCGCGAACATGGTCACCGACAGCACCCCCATCGCGGCCAGCGTGTTGGCCGCGTTGCGGCTCTTGGGCCTGCGGAAGGCGGGCACGCCGTTGCTGATCGCCTCCACGCCCGTCAGGGCCGTGCACCCCGAGGCGAACGCGCGCAGCGCCAGCAGCACCACCGCGATCCCGGCGTACTGGCCGGCCGCGTGGATGGGCAGCGACGCCGACTCGGCGCGGATCGTGTCGCCGGTGGCCAGGCGCACCGCCGCGAACGCGAACATCAGATAGATGACGCACACGAACCCGTACGTCGGAATGGCGAAGATCCGCCCCGACTCGCGCACCCCGCGCAGGTTCATCACCGTCAGCACCACCACGAACCCCACGGACAGGGCGACTTGGTGGTGTGCGAGCGAGGGCACCGCCGAAGTGATCGCGGCGACCCCGGACACCACGGACACCGCCACGGTCAGCACGTAGTCCACCAGCAGCGCGCTCGCCGCCGTCAGCGCGGCGGTCGGCCCCAGGTTCTCCGCGCTCACCACGTACGCCCCGCCGCCGCCCGGGTACGCGTGGCACGTCTGCCGGTACGAGGCGATCACCACGACCAGCAGGAAGACGATCGCCGCCGCCGCGTACCAGGCCAGGTGCAGCAGGCTCGCCCCGCCGAGGGCAAGGATCAGCAGGATCTCCTCGGTGGCGTACGCCACGGACGACAGCGGGTCGCTGCAGAAGATCGGCAGCGCCAGCCGCTTGGGCAGCAGCGTCTCCCCCAGCCGGCTCGTGTCCAGCGGCCTTCCGACCAGCATGCGCTTGGCGGCGCTCGAAACTCCCATAGCTCAGGAAAGTATCCGCAACGCCGCATATCCCCCACCGTGCCGCACCGGCCTGCGCCGCACGGGTGATTTTACGTTCCGTGTGCGCCACGTCACCGTACGCGTCTATGGTGGTGCCCGGAACGCCCTGTCCCCACAACGCCTGCGCCGTGCAAGGGAGTTGTCCGCGATGCGACCCAAGGACCTCAACCCGTGGGACTCACCCCGCGCGTTCTACGGCACCGAGCTGCGCCGCAAGCGCGAGGAGGCCGGGCTGTCCCAGGACGAGCTGGGAGCGCTCGTCTTCTGCTCGGGCACGTACATCGGCCAGATGGAGTCCGCGACCCGGCGCCCACCCAAGGAGATGGCCAAGCTCCTCGATGCCGCGCTGCACACCGACGGGATCCTGACCCGCATGTGCGAGGCGATGGAGCAGGCTTCGCAGCATGCGGAGTATTTCCAGCTCGCGGCAGAGCTTGAGTCCATGGCCTCGTCCATCTGCGAGTACGCGCCCCTGATCGTGCCCGGGCTGCTTCAGACCTCCGGGTACACCCGGGCCCTCGTCCGCGCTTCACGACCGTGCGCCACCAACGAGTTCGTCGAAAACAACGTCGCGACGCGACAAGGTCGGGCGCAGCTTCTGGAAGACCCTGAGCGGCCTGAGGTTTGGTTCATCCTCCACGAGGCCGCGCTTCGCGTAGCGGTCGGTGGGAGAGAGACCATGCATGCGCAGCTCGCACACATAGCGGGCCTCATCGCACGACACCGGATCATGGTTCAAGTGGTCCCGTCCGCCGACGGAGCCCATCCCCTCATGGACGCGCCGTTCAAGGTGATGTCCTTCCTTGACGCGCCGCCTGTCGTCTATACCGAATCAGTGCACTCAGGACGGCTGTTGGACACTCCGGCCCTGGTCGCTAGTCACCTGAAGACTTACGATCTGGGAAGGGCCGCTGCACTCTCGCCGGAGGCGTCCCTGGCCACAATCCGGGCGGCGATGGAGGACTTCGCAGCATGAACACAACGCGCTCACTGGGCAACGCCTGCTGGCGGAAGTCGTCCTACAGCAACGCGGACGGCGGAAACTGCGTGGAAGTGGCGGAGGGCGCTTGGCGGAAGTCCTCGTACAGCAATGCCGAGGGCGGGAACTGCGTCGAGGTGGCCGACGGGTTCGGGGACGTCGTCCCCGTGCGGGACAGCAAGGTCCCCAGCGGCCCCGTCCTGCTCGTGGATGCCCTCGCGTGGACGCGGTTCGTGGGTGCGGTCAAGGGGGCCTGAAGGGCCGGTGCGTAGGGTCGCCCCATGGCGATCCCGAACCTCCCACCGGTGGTACCGCAGGCATGTCCGTTGTGCGCGGGGGCCCTTGAGTCCGTCGAACTGCGCATGACCAACGCCCCCAATTCGCACTTCGTGGTGAAGTTCTTCCGGCCGGACAAGATGTTCGCGAGCAAGAGCTACGTGACGGCCCTGGGGTGCCGGGAGTGCGGGCACCTGCTGCTCTTCATGGAGGACCGGGGCATCCTGGCGCCGGGGAAGTGACCCCGGCCCGGGATCAGGCGGCCTTGGCCTGGGCGGCCTGGGTGTGGCGCAGGGTGCGCAGGATGAGCCACTGGTCGCCCCAGGCCAGCGCGGTGCCGATGACGGCCATGACGATGCCGAGGGTGATCCGGCCGGTGGCCGCGCCGAGGGCGAGGCCGGCCGTGCTCAGGCCGTAGCGGATGACGAAGCGGACGGCGACCAGGCCGATCGCGAGGAACCGGGTGCGCTTGTTCTTCCAGAGCGACTTCATGTAGCGGATGCGGGCCTTCAGGACGGTGAAGGCGAGCACGATCTGGACGATGGCGATGACCGGGATCAGCGCGTACAGGACCGGGTAGGCCCGGGCGATGTCGAAGATGCCGGCGAAGAGGCCGACGAGCGGGAAGTACCAGGTGGGCAGGCCCTGGAGCACGGCCGCCTCGACGGTCTTCGTGTCGTCCGCCCGGGTGTCGGCCTTCGTGTCGGCCTGCACCGGCGTCTGCATCGCGATCGTGGCGCTCATGGCGTTCCCCTCACCTTTTCCCGTGGCCGCCGGCCCTTGCCGACATCACTGATCCTGCCGTTCGGGAGGGGGTCGTCGGCAGAGCGAAGAATCCCGAGTGCCGCAGGACAAATGTCCTGCGGCACTCGGCGCCACGCGTACCGCGGGGGTCACATGTGGACGGCTCCCTCGGCGGGGGCCGCCGCGCGGGGCGGGCCCTTGCGGTAGAGGATCACCGACACCACCAGGCCGAGCGCGAAGAACGCGGCGGACCACCAGTACGCCGTGGAGTAACTCTGGAGCTGCGCCTGGACCTTGGCCGCGGGTGTGGGGTCGCGGCCCACCAGGTAGTTGGTGGCGGCGCTCGTCGCGAGGGTGTTGAGCAGGGCCGTGCCGATCGAACCGCCCACCTGCTGGCTGGTGTTGACCATCGCGGAGGCGACGCCCGCGTCGTGCGCGGCGACACCGGCGGTGGCCATGCTCATCGCCGGGGCGAAGATGAGTCCCATGCCGACGCCCATGACGAGCAGCGGGGGCAGCACGTGGGCGGGGTAGCCGCTGGTGGCGTCCAGAGCCGTCATCCAGGCGAGGCCGGCCGCGCCGAGGCCCATGCCGAGCGGCACGACCGGTTTGGCCCCGACCTTGGGGACGATCTTGTTCTGGGCGACGACGGAACTCACGATCATCGCGAACACCATGGGCAGGAAGGCGAGTCCGGTCTTGACCGGGGAGTAGTGCAGGACCTGCTGGAGGTAGTACGTCAGGAACAGGAACACGCCGAACATGCCCGCGCCGGAGATGAACATGGCGAGGTAGGACGCGCCCCGGTCCCGGTCGAGGACCACGCGCAGCGGGAGCAGGGGGTGCCTGGCCCTCGTCTGCCACCAGGCGAAGGCGATGAGCAGCACACAGCCCGCCGCGAGGAAGCCCCAGGTCTGGGCCGAACTCCAGGCGTGCGTCTCGGCGTTGGAGAATCCGTAGACGATGCAGAACAGGCCGGCCGAGACCAGGATGGTGCCGGGGATGTCGAGCCGGGGGCGGTCGGCGGGGGCGCCGGGGTGCAGGAGGCGCAGGGCGCCGAGGAAGGCGAGCGCGGCAAAGATCAGGTTGACGTACAGGCACCAGCGCCAGTCGAGGTATTCGGTGAGCACGCCGCCGAGCAGCAGGCCCACCGCGCCGCCGGTGCCGGCCACCGCGCCGTAGATGCCGAACGCCTTGGCGCGTTCCTTCGGGTCGGTGAACGTGGTGGTGAGCAGCGAGAGCGCGGCCGGGGCGAGCAGCGCGCCGAAGACTCCCTGGAGGGCGCGGGCGGTCACCAGGATCTCGAAGTTGGGTGCGGCGCCGCCGATCGCGGAGGCGAGCGCGAAGCCGACCAGACCGGTCAGGAAGACGACCTTGCGTCCGACGAGGTCGGCGATGCGTCCGCCGAGCAGCAGCAGCGAGCCGAAGGCCAGGGCGTACGCGGTGACGATCCACTGACGGTTTCCGTCGGAGAAGCCGAGGTCCTGCTGGGCCGAGGGCAGCGCGATGTTCACGATGGTCGCGTCCAGGACCACCATCAGCTGGGCGAGGGCGATCACGCCGAGCACGAGCCAGCGGTGCTCGTGCTTCGCTCCGGTGTGGGAGCTGTGGGCGCCGGGAGAGCCGGGGGGTGCCCCGCCGTCCGGGGAGGCGTCCGGCGGCGGGGCGGTGGACGGGGGCCCGTGGGGGGTGGCGAGCTGTTCGGACGCGGCCGCTATGCGCTCGGCGCGTCCGACCTCGACAGAGTCCTTGGTGTGACGGCCCATGTGCCGGCTCCTCGGTGATCTCCGGTTGGTGATCGCCCCTTCCTCACGCTAGGTGAGGCTCGCAGGTTCCGCCACGCGAGTGAACGCCGCAGGTCAGCTCACGGCCTTCTCGGACTTGGCCCAGTTGGCGTGGAGGCGGGTCAGGTAGTCCGTGGTCTGGGCGCCCGTCTTCGCGCCCCGGGCGAACGCCGCCATGTTCCCGGCCCCCGCGTTGTAGCCGAGCGCCAGCAGCTCGTCACGCGAGTAGGAACCCGCCCGGTGCGCGGGCAGCTGCGCCGCCATGTCGTGGAGGTACCAGGCCGCCGCCTCCACCGCGAGCGCGCGGTCGTCGGGCAGCTCCTCCCACTTGCGGGACGCGAAGTCGCGCCCCCGCTTGGTCTGGTCGAACGCGGCCCGGTGCATGTTGGCGATCCCGAACGCCGCGTCCGGCTTGTACTTCTGCCAGCTGCGCTCGAACGCGGGGTCGTGCGGCTTGTAGTCCTCGTTGTAGAGGATCGCCATGAGCAGCGTGGGGCTGATCCCCGCGCTCTTGGCGTACTTGCGCACCTGCGGGGCGTACGTGGCCGGGTCGTAGGCGCCCGGGGTGGCGGGGGCGCCCGATGCGGAGCCGCCCGGGGACGCGGAGGGGGACGCCTTTGGAGTCCCCGACGGCGAGGCGCCGCCGCCGGGCGCGCACCCCCATGCGACCAGTGCGACCATCGGCAGCGCCAGCCATCGCGCCCGTACGCCCCCGCGCCTGCGTTCAGCCTTCACCATCCGTCCAGCTAAACACGGCCCCCTCTCCGACCGCCACGAAGCCCTGGCGATCGGGCCGGGCGGTGCACGGACCCGCCGGCGGGATCAGCGGAACATGCCCATCGCCGCGCGCACCTGCGCCAGGGTCTGCTCGGCCACCTCGTTCGCCCGCTCGTTGCCCGCGCGCAGCAACTCCCTTACGTAGTCCATGTCTTGGGCGTACTGCGCGCGCCGGGCCCGCAGCGGCGCGAAGTGGGTGTTGACCGCCTCGGTGGCGGCGGCCTTCAGGGCGGACGCGCCGCCGTCGCCGATGGACTCGGCCACCTCGTGCGGGTCGCGGCCCTGGCACAGCGCGGTGAGCAGCACGAGGTTGCTCACCTCGGGGCGGGCGGCGGGATCGTAGCTGATGCGCCGGTCCTGGTCCGTCTTCGCGCCCCGGATCAGACGGGCCGTCTCGTCCGAAGTGGCCTTCAGGGCAATGGAGTTGGCGCGGCTCTTGCTCATCTTCGTGCCGTCCGTGCCGAGCAGCAGCGGCGCCTGGGAGAGCAGGGTGCGCGGCTCGGGGAAGACCGGGCCGTAGCGCTCGTTGAAGCGGCGGGCGATGGTGCGGGTCAGCTCCAGGTGCGGCTCCTGGTCCTTGCCGACCGGCACCAGGGTCGCCTTGCAGAACAGGATGTCGGCGGCCTGATGGGCGGGGTAGGTGTACATCAGGCCCGAGACGGCCGACTGGCGGGAGTGGGCGATCTCGTCCTTCACCGTGGGGTTGCGGCCGAGTTCGGCGACCGAGACCAGACTCAGGAACGGCAGCAGGAGCTGGTTGAGGGCGGGGACCGCGCTGTGCGTGAAGACCGTGGCCCGCGCGGGGTCGACGCCCGCCCCCAGATAGTCGAGGACCAGGCCCTCCACGTGTTCCACCAGGTGTTCCGCCACGTCGCGGTCGGTGAGCACCTGGTAGTCCGGGATGACCAGGAAGAGGTCCGTGCCCTGGTTCTGGAGGCGGACGCGGTTGTGGAGCGTGCCGAAGTAGTGGCCGAGGTGGAGGGGGCCGGTGGGGCGGTCACCGGTCAGGACGCGCTCGCTGTGGACCGAGGCGGCTGTGGCCGGGGCGGCGGTGTCCGGGGTGACGGTGGCCGGGGCGGCGGTGAGAACGGGCTGCGTGGGCATCGTGGGCTCCTCGTGGGACGGGGTGGGGGCGGGCCTGGACGGCTGCGCCACCGCGGATCCGGTGAGGGCACGAAAAAGGGCCGTCCAGTGATGAACGGCCCGCTGTCGTCGTACGACGTCGCGCGTGGGTGTCGGGGCCGCTCCTAGGAGGAGCGCCACCAGCAGAGTGGAATGCGGTGCTGCGACACGGACGGCATGGCTTCACTGTAGCCCGGCCCCGGGGCCCGCGCCCAGGGCCGGACGTCCTCGGCCGGTCACTTCTCGTGGGTGTAGAACACGTAGAACGACGCCAGGAGCATCGCTCCGCCGAACGCCGCCCCCATCCCGCAGGACTTCAGCACGCTGTGGTCGGACAGGCTGAACAGGAAGCCGACCGCCGAGCCGAAGAGCGCCCCGTACGCCGCCGCGCGCAGTTCGCGGGGCAGTGCGGACTGGAAGCGCAGGAGGCACAGACCGAGGGCTGCCACGACCAGGCCGGACACGACGCCGAGGACGATCTGTCCGCCGGTGAGGATGCCGGTGTCGCCGTCGTTGCGCTGGTTGGCGGCGGTCCAGATGCCGTAGACCACGCCGAGCACGACGGGGATCGCGAGGACGGATCTGCTCGGCCGGGGAGCCGCGCGGCGGCTCGTCATGGGTACCGAAGCGTGTGCGGCCATGGCGGCACTCCTTCCGCTCGTCCCGGGAGACATCGCCCGGGACACATCGACGCGTCCCCCATACAGCCCACACCCGCGGGCGCCGGGCGGCAACCCGGGATTTCGTGGACGCGTGTCGTACGCGAACCAGACTCCGGTGGAGTCCACCGACCCGGCCGCCGCCGGGCCCGCGCAACCCGGCCCCGCCCGTGCCGTGTTGCGGTGGCTGCGGCGCCGCACGCTCGTCGGGGTGGGGATCGGGCTCGCGGCCGGCGCGGCGGTGCTGCGGGCACTGGTGGCGCTCGGCCGGACCCGCACCCTGGACGGGCTGCCCGCGAACTCCGACCCCGCGGCGGCGGGCGCGGTCTACGACGCGCTCACCGACGTCCTCAGCACGCTCTCGTGGGTGGTCGCGGCGCTCGGGCTCCTCCTCGCGCTCGGGGGATGGCTCGCGGGGCGCGGGTGGCAACCGGGCCGGGCGCGCAGCCGTCCTTGAGGGAGGATGCGAGCACCGTGAGCGGTGGGTGGAAGGGGCCTCGTCGGGCGCCCCCGCCGCGACGGCCGGCGGGAGGCGGTCCGCGTTGGACACCCTGGACACCACGACCGTGCCGGAGTCCGCGACGGGCGGCCGGCGCCACCGGCACCCCTGGCGGGCGGTCTCCGCGCTCACCGGGGCGCTGCTCCTGGCCGGGGTCAGCGCGGTGGTGGGCTGCCGGGTGGCGGACGCGGACGGGGTCACCCCGGTTCCGCAGGCCCTCGCCTTCCTGCCGTGGCTGCTCGTGCCGGGCGGCGCCGGTCTCGCGCTCGCCGCGCTCGGGCGGTGGCGGACGGGGATGGTGTGGGGCGTCGCGGTCCTCGCGGTCACCGGCTGGTACACCCAGCCCTACGGGGACGCGACGACCCGGCCCCGGGGCGCGGTCCTCGCCGAGTTCACCGTGCTCACCTCCAACACCGAGTTCGGGTGGGCGACGGACGACCTGATCGCCACCGTCCGGCGCGAGCAGCCGGACCTCGTGTTCGTCCAGGAGTGCAGCCTGCGTTGCGCCGACGCGCTGGCCGACCGGGTGCCGAAGGCCGACTACCCCTACCGCGACGTCGTGCGGGAGGACGGCTCGGCGGGCTCGGCGATCCTCAGCCGCTTCCCGCTCCGGCCCGGGCAGCGCATCCCTTCGGTGATGGCGATGCCGGGCGCGGTGGTCACCATCGGCGGCCGTGACGTACGCGTCCAGCTGGCCCACCCCTCGCCGCCACTGCCGGGCGACGACGGAAAATGGCATCAAGAGATGGGCCGGGTAAGGGAGTTCGCGAAGTCGGCGAAGGGCATGCCGGTGATCCTGGCCGGGGACTTCAACGCCTCGCAGGACCACGCGCTGTTCCGTTCGGTGCTCGACGCCGGGGCTCTGCACGACAGCGCCCGCCTGACCGGCCACGCGCGCACCTGGTCCTGGCCGGCCGACCGCACCACACCGCTGCGCACGCAGATCGACCACGTCCTGGTGAGCGGCGACTTCAAGGCCACCTCCAGCCGCTTCCTCACCCTGCGCGGCACCGATCACCGCGCCCTGCTCGTGGGGCTCACCCTGTACGGAGGCTAGCGCGCCGTCCGTCACCCGTCGTCCACCTTTCCACAGGCCCGGGGGCGTGTCCTCGGGGTGCGGGGTGGCACGGGGCGGGCGACGATCGGGGGGAGAAAACCGGGCGGCGCGCGCGGCGGGCCCGCCATCACCGGGCGGAACGCGCACGTCGGGGATGATCCGGAGCGGCTCGGCGGGACGACGCGGCGGCTCGGCGGGGACGCCGTGACCGGACTCGGAGTGATCGAATTCGTAAAAATTATCCACAGGCTGTGGACAACATTTACGGCCGCGTTGGCCGTCCCGTTTGCACCAAGTGATCTTTTTACGGTGTCGTGGGTGCATGGCTGATCAGAAGCGGGCGGGGGACGGTGTGCGGAACGGGCGGCTCGCGCCGCCGGAGTGGCTGATCGGCGGGTTGCGGCCCACCTCGGCGCCCATCCCGTGGCCGGCCGTCGCCCGCGCCGCCGTCGCGCTGGCGGCCCCGCTCGCCGTGGGCCTCGCGACCGATCACGCCGCCTACGGCGCGCTCGCCTCGATGGGCGCGCTCAGCGGTGTCATCGGCGACACCGCCGACGCGTACCGGATGCGGATCTTCAACATCGCCGTGCCGCAGCTCTACGGCGCGCTCGGCGTGACCGTCGGCAGCCTCGTGTTCGGGCACGGCTGGGTCGCGGTCGGCGCCCTCACGCTGGTGGCGCTGGTGTCCGGGATGATCTCCTCGATCGGCGCGGTCGCCTCCGTGTCCGGGCTGCTGCTCCTGCTCAACGCCGTCGTCGGGGCGGGCCTGCCCATGCCGCACCCGTGGTGGAAGGCGCCGCTGCTGCTCACCCTCGGCGGCCTGCTGGTCCTGCTGCTCAGCCTGCTGGCCTGGCCGCTGCGGCGCACCGAACCCGAACGGGCCGCCGTCGCCGGCGGCTACCGGGCGGTCGCCGACGCGATCGAGGCGGCGGCGACCCCCGACTACGACGCCAGGCGCCAGGCCGTCACGGCGTCCCTCAACACCGCCTACGACCTGATCCTCGGCCGCCGGGTGCGCGAACACGGCCGCCGCGGCGACCTGGTGCGCCTGCTGGCCCAGCTCAACGTCCTGATCCCGCTCGTGGAGGCGGCGCCCGCGGTGCATCTGCGCGGCTGGGGCGTGGGCCCTGAAATCCCGGCCGCCGTAAGGCAGTTGGCCGACGCGGTGGCCCGGGGCCACCGGGCCGGTGAGCACGACCTCGCCCCGCCGGACCTCCCGCCCCCCGCCACCCCGGCCGAACACGCCCTGGACACCGCGCTGCGGCACGCCTTCACCGTGCTCCACCACCCCGACCCCGACCAGACCAACATCGACGACCGCCTCGGCCGCCCCGCCGCCCTGCGCATCCGTCTGCGGCGCGCGGCCCGCAACGTCCTGCTGTCCGGGGCCTCCTGGCGCTACGGACTGCGCCTGGCCCTGTGCATCGGGCTCGCCCAGGTGCTGGTCTCGGTGGTGCCCGTGGAGCGCTCCTACTGGGTGGCGCTCACCATCGTCTTCGTCCTCAAGCCCGACTTCGGCTCGGTCTTCGCGCGGGCCCTGATGCGGGCCGTCGGCACGGCGGGCGGGCTCCTCATCGCGGCCGGGGTGCTCACGCAGGTGCCGCGCGGCTGGTGGGACGTGCCGGTCATCATGCTGCTCGCGGCGCTGATCCCGGCGTTCTCCGCGAAGGGGTACGCCTTCCAGACGGCGGCCATCACCCCGGTGATCCTGCTGCTCTCGGACGCCCTCAACCACGAGGGCTTCCACCTGCTCGGGCCGCGCCTGTGGGACAGCCTGATGGGCTGTGCGATCGCGCTGGTCGCGGGCTACCTGCTGTGGCCCGAGAGCTGGCACACCCGGATCGGGGACCGGCTCGCGGACGCGGTGTCGGCGTCGGCGGAGTACGTGGAGTACGCGTTCGGCGCCGAGGACGACCGCACCGAACGGGTCCGCCGCAGGCGCCGGCTCTACCGCGACCTGTCCACGGTGCGCAGCGAGTTCCAGCGCGCCCTGACCGAGCCGCCCCCCATGGGCGCGCGGGCGGCGGCCTGGCTGCCGCTGGTGGTGGCCGTCGAACGCATCGTGGACGCGACGACGGCGGCGCGGGTGCGGGTCAATCACGGCGCGGGGCGCCCCTCGGACCACGAGGTCCGCGAAATCGCCACGCAGCTGCGGGAGTTGGCCCTCGGCCTGCGCCGCAGCGAGCTCCTGCTCCCGGTACGGGCCCGCCTCACGGACCCCGGGGAGTCCGTCCTGACCCCCCTCCGCGAGGAACTCCATGCGGCCCGCACCATAACCACCCGGCCTCAGGGGTGAGTTCCGGGGCGGGAGGGGGGTGCGGGGTGCTGGGGATGCTGGGGGTGCCCGGGGTTTGCGCAGTTCCCCGCGCCCCTCAACCCCTCGGCCGAGTGCGGGCCGTGGTCGCTTCTCGCGCAGTTCCCCGCGCCCCTGGCAGGACTGGTGCTGGGCCGCACGTGTAGACCAGCCTGGCTCGCGCAGTTCCCCGCGCCCCTCAAACCCCCGGTTGCCTGCGGACCGTGGTCGCTACTCGCGCAGTTCCCCGCGCCCCTAAGCAGCACCGGTGCTGGCCCGCACCGGCCACCTCAGCCCGTCCGGCGTTTGAGGACGAGCGCCGTTCAGGCGCGAAAGGGGGGTGCAGGGGGCGCAGCCCCCGCCGGGGTCCGAGGGGCGGAGCCCCTCAGGGGGTCTGGGGCGCAGCCCCAGGGCCAGGCACCCTCCAACC
>NZ_JBIDBD010000044.1:0-40636 GCF_043202815.1 Streptomyces sp. NPDC048111 | reverse complement strand
GCGCCTGAACGGCGCTCGTCCTCAAACGCCGGACGGGCTGAGGATGCGCATGCTGGCCGGCACCGGTGCGGTTAGGGGCGCGGGGAACTGCGCGAGTAGCGACCACGGTCCGCAGCTGACCGGGGGTTGGGGGCGCGGGGAACTGCGCGAGAAGCGACCGCGGTCCGCAGACGGCCGAGGGGTTGAGGGGCGCGGGGAACTGCGCACACCCCGGGTGCCCCCAGCACCGCCAGGGGCGCGGGGAACTGCGCGATCAGCCACGTACCGGGCGAGGACGAAAAGCAGGGTGCGGGCCCCGGCCCCCGAAGACCGGTCAGCGCCAGGGTGCTCCGGGGGCTGCGGGCAGCCGCGTCCGGTGCCAGTGCCAGGGAGGCTGAGGGCCCGGGAATGACGAAAGCCCCGCCGAGTGGGCGGGGCTTTCCGGGGTGGCTGGGGCCGGGGTCGAACCGGCGACCTATCGCTTTTCAGGCGATCGCTCGTACCAACTGAGCTACCCAGCCACGTAGCTCACCGAAGTGAACTACAGCGGTCCTGACGGGATTTGAACCCGCGGCCTCCACCTTGACAGGGTGGCGAGCACTCCAAACTGCTCCACAGGACCAAGCTTGCGCGAGAACAAGTCTCGCACAGGATTGTGCGTGCCCCCAACGGGATTCGAACCCGTGCTACCGCCTTGAAAGGGCGGCGTCCTGGGCCACTAGACGATGAGGGCTAATTGGCCCGCCTGGGCGCTTCGCAGCGCGTCGGGGACGTGAGAAGCATATGGGATGCGGGGAGGTATCGCCAAAACGGTTTCCCGCGAGGTCCGCCCGGGCTCGCCCGAGGCCCGGGAGACGGCGGCGACCAGGCCTGCCCGGGGCCGCCCGGGGTCGGGAATGGGGCGCCTGCCCCGGCCCCGCCAGGTCCGCCCGGTGCACCCGGGGCCACGGAGGCAGCGGCCGGACCTTCGCCCCCGGGGCACCCCGGGCCGGAAAGGTGACGGCCCGCCTCTGCCCTGGTGAGGCCCGGGCCGCCCAGGGGCATCTCGCCCCGGGTCCGGAGGCGGCCCGTGGCGCGACCCCCGCAGGGCCGCGGCGGGCCCGCCCCCGGGCGGTGGGCGGCGAGGCCGAGCGCGGTCGTGCCCGTATGCCGGTGCGTGACCCACAATGGCCGGGTGCTGGAGATGACGCGCGAGGAGTTCGAGGAACTGGTCGGCGAGGCGCTCGACCGGATCCCGCCCGAGCTGACCCGCCTGATGGACAACGTCGCGGTGTTCGTCGAGGACGAGCCGGCCCCCGACGACCCCGAGCTGCTCGGCCTCTACGAGGGAACCCCGCTCACCGACCGCGGCGAGTGGTACGCCGGGGTGCTGCCCGACCGGATCACCATCTACCGGGGGCCCACGCTGCGGATGTGCGGGACGCGTGAAGAGGTGGTCGCCGAGACGGAAGTGACGGTGGTTCACGAGATCGCCCACCACTTCGGCATCGACGACGAACGCCTCCACGCCCTCGGCTACGGCTGAGCGAACCGGTCCGTACGCCTTCGCAGAGACGGAGCCGGAGGTGTAGGGGTGCCGGGCGGGGGCGAAGGCGGGCGGAGGGGTACCGAGCTCCCGGGGCCGGCGGCTCTGCTCGGCGGGCGCGCGCAGCCCCCGCCTTGATCGCGCTCGGACGGATGTCGGGCGCAAGCCGGGTGCGGCCCGGGCGTGTCCCCGGTGGGGGGCCGGGAGTTGGAACCGGTGACCCCGCCGCTTCCCGTCCCCGGAGGTGCCCCCGTGCGCCAGTTGACCACCCCCGCCCGCCTGGCCGAGCTGGCCGTGACCGTCGTGGTGCTCGCGGCGTCGGCGGGCTGCATGAGCGTGAGTGAGGACGCGGGCAGGCCGAAGCCCTCGGTGTCCGCGGGGCAGCACGGTGGGACGGCCACATCCGACGAGGGCAAGGGCGGCCCGGGCGAGGGCCGGGAGCGGACCGGCAAGCGGGACCCGAAGGCACCGGGCGGCGCGTCCGGGACGCCGAGCGCCGGCGGGTCGCCGGGTGCGTCCGGCAGCGCCGCGCCCTCGGCCGGTGCCCACCCCAAGCCGGGCGGGCCCGGTCCGGCCAAGCCGACGCCCGGCGGCCCCTCGCACCCGGCGCCGTCGGCCAGCCAGTCGGTGCCGGTGCCGCCGCCCGTCTCGCCGCCCCCGCCGCCGGCGTCCCCGACCCCGCCGCCCCCGGCCTCCCCGTCGACCACTCCCGGAGCCGATACGCACACCAGCGCGCTGCGTCGCAATCAGGCGCCGATCGATCAGGAGCCCACCGCATCTCCGCAGGTCGGACCGGTTTAGGGGGAAGCGATTTGCCTTAGGGGGGTGGGGGTGCGTATGGTAGTAGATCGTTTGATCCCATTGCCCGGCGCCGACACAGAAGAGCGCCGTGTGGCGCGTACTCCCCCTAGCCGTGGCTGACCGCATTGAGGCGGTCGAATTGCGAATTCACGGAGTTGACGGGCGCGTGCCGAGACTCCGGAAGGTTTCGCATTTCGCATGTCCATTTCCAGCACTGATCACTCCGTCCTGCCCGAGAACGAGAACAACGACTCCATCGAGACCCGTGAGAACGACGTCGTCGAGGCCGTAGCGGCTTCCGAGGTCATCGAGGTCGTCGAGTCCGAGGCGGACGAGAACACCGAGCCCACCGTCACCTTCGCGGACCTCGGTCTGCCCGAGGGCGTCGTGCGCAAGCTCGCGCAGAACGGTGTGACCACCCCCTTCCCGATCCAGGCCGCGACCATCCCGGACGCCCTGGCCGGCAAGGACATCCTCGGCCGTGGCCGCACCGGCTCCGGCAAGACCCTCTCCTTCGGTCTGCCCACCCTGGCCACCCTGGCCGGCGGGCACACCGAGAAGAAGAAGCCCCGCGCGATCATCCTCACGCCGACGCGTGAGCTCGCGATGCAGGTCGCGGACGCCCTCCAGCCGTACGGCGACGTGCTCGGCCTGAAGATGAAGGTCGTCTGCGGCGGCACCTCGATGAGCAACCAGATCTACGCCCTGGAGCGCGGCGTCGACGTCCTCGTCGCCACCCCGGGCCGTCTGCGCGACCTCATCAACCGCGGCGCCTGCTCGCTCGCCAACGTCCAGGTCGCCGTCCTCGACGAGGCCGACCAGATGTCCGACCTGGGCTTCCTGCCCGAGGTCACCGAGCTGCTCGACCAGATCCCCGGCGGCGGCCAGCGGATGCTCTTCTCCGCCACGATGGAGAACGAGATCTCCACCCTGGTCAAGCGCTACCTGACGAACCCCGTCACGCACGAGGTCGACAGCGCGCAGGGCAACGTCTCGACGATGACGCACCACGTCCTCGTCGTGAAGCCGAAGGACAAGGCGCCGGTCACCGCCGCCATCGCCGCCCGCAAGGGCCGCACCATCATCTTCGTCCGTACCCAGCTGGGCGCGGACCGCATCGCCGAGCAGCTGTGCGAGTCGGGCGTGAAGGCCGACGCGCTGCACGGCGGCATGACGCAGGGCGCCCGCACCCGCGTCCTTGAGGACTTCAAGAAGGGCTACGTCAACGCCCTGGTCGCCACCGACGTCGCCGCCCGCGGCATCCACGTCGACGGCATCGACCTGGTCCTCAACGTGGACCCGGCCGGCGACCACAAGGACTACCTGCACCGCTCGGGCCGTACCGCCCGTGCCGGCAAGTCCGGTGTCGTCGTCTCGCTCTCGCTGCCGCACCAGCGCCGCCAGATCTTCCGGCTGATGGAGGACGCGGGCGTCGACGCCTCGCGCCACCTCATCCAGAGCGCCGGCGCGTTCGACCCGGAGGTCGCCGAGATCACCGGCGCCCGTTCGCTGACCGAGGTCCAGGCCGACTCCGCGAACAACTCGGCCAAGCAGGCCGAGCGCGAGGTCGCCGACCTCACCAAGGAGCTGGAGCGCCTGACCCGTCGGGCCGGTGAGCTCCGCGAGGAGGCCGACCGCCTGGTGGCCCGCGCCGCCCGCGAGCGCGGCGAGGACCCGGAGGCCGCGGTCGCCGAGATCGCCGCCGAGGCCGAGGCCGAGGTCGCGGCTGCCGCCGCTGCCGCTGCCGTGCCGGTCCAGGAGCCCCGCGAGGACCGCGGCTTCCAGCGCCGTGACGACCGTGGCAACTTCGAGCGCCGCGACAACCGTGACAGCCGCGACAACCGTGGTGGCGACCGTGGTGGCTTCCGCCGCGACGACCGTCCCTCCGGTGGGTTCCGCCGCGACGACCGTCCGTCCGGTGGGTTCCGCCGTGACGACCGTCCCTCGGGCGGGTTCCGTCGTGACGACCGTCCCTCGGGTGGCTTCAACCGTGACGACCGCGGTGGCGACCGTGGTGGCTTCCGCCGCGACGACCGTCCCTCCGGTGGGTTCCGCCGTGACGACCGTCCGTCCGGTGGGTTCCGTCGCGACGACCGCCCCTCGGGTGGCTTCAACCGTGACGACCGCGGTGGCGACCGTGGTGGCTTCCGCCGCGACGACCGTCCCTCCGGTGGCTTCAACCGTGACGACCGCGGTGGCGAGCGCGGCTTCGGCCGTGACCGTCGTGACGACCGTCCCTCGGGCGGCTTCAACCGCGGTGGCAGCGACCGTCCGTTCAACCGTGACCGTCGTGACGACCGTCCCTCCGGCGGCGGCTTCCGCTCCGGCCACGACCGCCCCCAGGGCCGCCGTGACGACCACCGCGGCACCGGCACCAACACCGGTTCCTTCGGCCGCCGCGACGACAAGCCCCGCTGGAAGCGCAACGGCTGAGCCTGCTTCCTGACGGCCACCGCGTAGGCCTCTGCCTGACGGCTTCTGCCTGACGGCTCGGCAGGGCCCGTACGACACCGGATCGGTGTGGTGCGGGCCCTGTTGGCGTTCCGGGAGGTGTACGGCCGCGGCGGCAGTTGAACAGGTTCGAATGCGCCCGCGGCTTCCCGCGGAGCGACTGTTACAGTCGGCGCGAACTTTGCGCACGGGGGCAGGCCGGGGGGCTTCCGCTTCACACTGAGCAGGCACCGCTTCCGGGTGCCGTGCTCCCCCGTGCGCCGATGAGGGCGGGGCCCCGAGGGGCCGCTGGGGAGGAACCGGGTTTGAGACGTCATGTGGGGATGCGGAGCGCAATAGCGGTCGTCATGGCCGCGGGGATCGGGGCGGGGCTCCTGCCGCTGACGGCGGGGGTGGCGTACGCCGCCCCGGCGCCGGGAGCGGCGTATGTCGGCGCCGCACCGGGAGAGCTGACGATCCCGGCCGTCACCGAGCCCGACCCCAACGCGGGTGTCCTGGTCGGCGGCGGTGCGACGGGTTATCTCTGGGGAAGAGCGTGGGACGGCTACAACTGGACCTCGTACGCCGATGGTTCCGTTCGGCCGGTGCCCGTCCCGGACGGCCTGCGGACGGCGGAAGCGACGGGAGGGGACACGATCGTGTTCCGGGACGCCGCTGCGCGGAAGGTCGTCCAGCGGAATATGGCGGACGGCACGGAGCGAACCATCACGCTCCCTCAGGGGCAAGCGTTCGTCGCCGGGTTCGGTGATGCCGTACTGACGTACGCGGGCCGCTCCGCGCTGCACCTGCTGACCTGGGAGGACGGCCGTGTTCAGGACCGTGCGGTGACCGGCCTCCCCGCCGACGCCATCGGCTCCTTGAGTATGGCCGACGCCAAGAACGGGCAGGGGGTGCTTGTCCTTACGGAGGGGCCCCAGGCCGGTGGTGATACGCGGGCCACGTTCTGGGTCGACCGCTCGGGCAGGGCCCGGCCGACCGGAGTCCCGTTCGTCAGCAACACTCCGATGAGCGGCAGTAGGTTCGCCTCGTGGTCACACCAGGAGGATGACGTCGTTCAGATATGGGACGCCGCGGCCGATCTGACCAAGCCGGTCAATGAGGTGAAGGTGGCCCGGTCCGATGCGGTGTTGATGGGTGTGGTGGGAGACAGCCTGCTATTCTCCGCGACCGTCGCTGCGGATGACACGGGTCTTTTCGCGATGCCGTTGACCGGCGGCCCTGAACGGCTGGTCTTCGACCAGGTCGAGGTCGGGGAACCGGCGTTCACGCCGGATGGCGGCATGTTGATCGCGCGGAACGACGCCCCCGCCGGCCGCCGCGTGGTCGAGGTGCGGCAGGCCGGTGACGGAGCGCTCACCGTGCGGGACACCGCCCCGGCCCCGCAGCTCCGCACGGCGGTCAACGGGCTCTCCCTCGCACAGGGACGACTGACCACCGCCGAACAGAGGCTGTGGAACGGCTCGCGGCTGCGAGGCATCGACCTGGCGGTCAGTGGACCGGTCAAGGCCGGTCAGCCAGTGGACCTGGGGGCCGGCTCCGACTTCTTCAGCCACTGCGACACGGTGGAGTGCGCAGCCCTTCAGGCCACGGGCGACGGCAGGCTCGCCTTCGAGGGTAGGAACGGAACGGTTGTGGGCGTCCTCGCGGAGGGGGAGCCGCTGCGGTCTGCGACATTGATCCCGATCAAGGCCTACCAGCAGCCCGACTCGCCGTTCGAGGCATCCGGCCGGTACGGGGTCGTCCGGCTCACGGGACAGCCTTGGCCCATCACGGTCGTCGACCTCGACACATCGCAGCCGGTCTACACGGGCAGGCCCGACACGGAGCTCGCCAGGCCGGCGTACGCCCTGGCCGGCTCCACCCTCTGGGCCGAAACCACGACCGGCTCCGCCGAAGCCGTCGACGTCCGCACCGGCAAGACCCTCGCCACCGCCAAGGTGAGCGACTGCGACCTCACCTCCCTCCAGGCCAACGGCACCAACCTCCTCTGGGAGTGCGGGAGTTCGGCCTCCGGGGTGTACGACACCGCCACCCGGCGCAGCACCGCGCTGCCCGCGCACCAGAGCGCCCGGCTCGGTGACGGGTACGTGGCCTGGCAGCAGGGCGGTGTGCTCAGCGTCACCGACGTGCGCGGCGCCTCGGGCACGCGGGTGCTCGGTACGCCCAAGCGGGGCGAGCCCGGCAAGGGCTGGGCCGTGGACCGGTTCGGCGGCCCGGTCGCCTACACCGACGCCGAGGACGCCGTGCACATCGTGCCGACCGGCGTCCCGACTTCCGCGCTCGGTGTCCTCGACACGGACGCGCCCGGCCGTGTCGACGTCAACTCCGGCTCCTGGAAGCCGCGTTGGTGGCTCAACAAGCCCGCGGCGTCCTGGCAGCTCACGCTGAAGGACGGGACGGGCGCGACCGTGCGCACCCTCAGCGGCGGTGAGGCCCGCGGCCTGGTGCGGCCCGAGTGGGACGGCAAGGCGGACGGCGGCCGGTACGCCGTCAACGGCTCCTACGCCTGGACGCTGACCGTGACCCCGGCCGACGGCCAGGGCGAGGCCCTGACCCGGACCGGGACGGTCGGCCTCACCGGCGGTCTGCCCGTGGCGCGGGACTACGTCGGGACGGGCGGCCCCGACGGCCGCGCCGACATCCTCGCGCTGACCCCCTCCGGCCGCTTCGACCTGCGCACCGGCCCCGGCCTCGCCGGCGTCACGCGCAGCGGCGAGGGCTGGACGGGCGCGAACGCGCTCACCGCCGCGATCCCGTACCGGGACGTGAACGGCGACCGCTGCAACGACGTCCTGGTGCGGACGGCCGAGGGCGAGCTGCGGGTGTACACGCCCGGCTGCGGGGCCCCGCTGACGCCGTCGACGCCGTACAAGAGCCTGGGTCGCGGCTGGAACGCGTACGACTCCCTGGTCTCGCCGGGCGATGTCGACGGCGACGGCCGCGCCGATCTGGTGGCCCGCACGTCCGGGGGCGACCTGTACGTCTACGCCGACAACGGCGCCCTGGGCTTCAAGGCCCCCGTCAAGGCCGGCTGGGGCTGGGGCGGGCTCCTGGTGGTGGGCGCGGGCGACCTGACCGGGGACGGCAGGGGCGACGTGCTGGCGCGCGACGCGTCCGGCGTGCTGTGGACGTACCCCGGCAACGGCCGGGGCGGCTTCGGCGACCGGATCCGGCTCGGCGCCGGCTGGGGCGGCTTCGACGCCCTGGTGGGCGCGGGCGACCTCGACGGCGACGGCAGGACCGATCTGCTGGCCCGCGAGGAGAGCGGGATGCTGTGGCTCTACCCGGGTGCGGGCAACGGCGCGTTCGGCGAGCGCAAGCAGCTCGGCGGCGGCTGGAATGCGTACAAGTCCCTGTATTAGCAGGCGAGTTGGGCCCGCCGTCCGCGGGGCCGACGCATCCGACGCCGACTGATGGCATGTCGTGCTCCCGGTGCGGGCATCACCGGGGGCATGACACATGACGTCGGCACCACCAGCGGGGGAAGACCGGGGTCGGACGAGGAACGCCTGGCGCAGCTCGGCTACAAGCAGGTCCTGGCGCGCCGCATGTCCGCGTTCTCCAACTACGCCGTCTCGTTCACGATCATCTCGGTGCTCTCGGGCTGCATGACGATGTACGCGTACGGCATGAAGACCGGCGGCCCCGCCCTCATCACCTGGGGCTGGGTGGGCGTCGGTCTGATGACCCTGGTCGTCGGTCTTGCGATGGCCGAGATCTGCTCGGCCTACCCGACGTCGGCCGGCCTCTACTTCTGGGCGCACCGCCTGGCCCCGCCGCGCAGCGCCGCCGCCTGGGCCTGGTTCACGGGCTGGTTCAACGTGCTGGGCCAGATCGCGGTGACGGCCGGTGTGGACTTCGGCGCGGCGTCGTTCCTCGGGGCGTACCTGAACCTCCAGTTCGGCCTCCATGTCACCCCGGCCCGCACGATCCTGCTGTTCGCGGCGATCCTGCTGCTGCACGGCCTCCTGAACACCTTCGGCGTGCGCATCGTCGCCCTCCTCAACAGCGTGAGCGTGTGGTGGCACGTGCTCGGGGTGGCGGCGATCGTGGCGGCCCTCGCGCTGGTGCCCGACCACCACCGCTCGACCTCGTTCGTCCTCACCGACTTCGTGAACGGGACCGGCTTCACCAACAGCGCGTACGTCGTGCTGATCGGCCTCCTGATGGCCCAGTACACGTTCACCGGATACGACGCCTCCGCGCACATGACCGAGGAGACCCACGACGCCTCGACGGCCGGCCCGCGCGGCATCGTCCGCTCGATCTGGACGTCCTGGATCGCCGGCTTCGTCCTCCTGCTCGGCTTCACGTACGCGATCGGCTCCTACGACGCCCAGCTCAACTCGGACACCGGCGCGCCCCCCGCCCAGATCCTCCTGGACTCCCTCGGCGCGACCGGCGGCAAGCTCCTGCTGCTGGTCGTGATCGGCGCCCAGCTCTTCTGCGGCATGGCCTCCGTGACCGCCAACTCCCGTATGATCTACGCCTTTTCGCGGGACGGGGCCCTGCCGTTCTCCCGCCTGTGGCACACCGTGAGCCCGCGCACCCGCACCCCGGTTGCGGCGGTCTGGCTCGCCGCCGGCGCGGCGCTCGTCCTCGGCCTGCCCTACCTCATCAACGTCACGGCGTACGCGGCCGTGACCTCGATCGCGGTGATCGGCCTCTACATCGCCTACGTGATCCCGACCCTGCTGCGCCTGTTCCGCGGCGACGCCTTCGCGCGGGGCCCCTGGCACCTGGGCCGCTGGTCGCGCCCGATCGGCGTCGTGGCGGTGGCCTGGGTGGCGGTCATCACTGTCCTGTTCATGCTGCCGCAGGTCTCCCCGGTGACCTGGGAGACCTTCAACTACGCCCCGATCGCGGTCCTGGCGGTCCTGGGCTTCGCGACGGTGTGGTGGGTGGCGTCGGCGCGGCGGTGGTTTCTGCGGGGGGCGGGGGAGTCGGGGGAGTGAGGTTCGGGGAAGCCGGGGGAGTGGGGTCCGGGGCCGGCCCGCGAACGGCCCCGCCCGGCCCGAATCGCCCTGCTCTGCCCCGGTCCGCACGGGCGCCGGGGCCCTTGGCCCGACCCGCGACGGGCCCGACAACCGATACCCGATCGGCTGCCGGGCGACGTCCGGCTATGCTCGGGGGTGACTCGCCAAGGGCCATTAGCTCAATTGGCAGAGCAGCGGACTTTTAATCCGTTGGTTGTCGGTTCGAGTCCGACATGGCCTACCGCTCGATCGGCCCCTGACCTGTGACTCCATGTACGGGTCGGGGGCCGATTCGCGTTGCAGGATCGATTGCTGGCCCGCTGCTGGCCCAAGCGAAAGTGATCATGGTCGGCGAGGGGTTGTGGTGTCACCACGACAGGGAGGGCGATGGAAGCCGGGTACTTCGAGCTGATCTGTGACGAGCCCCCGTACTCAGTCGTGCTCACCGCCACGGGGCCGCGCGTGCCGGATGTCTTGCGGGCGCTGCGCCTGCTGACCGGACTCAGCCTGTGGCGCGGCAAGGAGCTCACTCGCCGCCTGCCGGCGACGATCTTCGGCGACGTGCCCCGCGAGACGGCCGACGCGGCGGTGGCCGTGCTGCTCGCCGCCGGGGCAGACGCCGAGAGCAGAGAAGGCCCGCCTCGACAGCTCGCCGTGCCACGAGCGCCGAGCGCGTGAGCACAGCAGGCCCGCGACTGCTTGGGGGTTGTGATGTTGGAGGAAGCCGAGGAGATCGGCCGGCGCGTCCGTCGTGCCAGGCTCCGGCTGGGGATGCCGCAGGCTGACCTCGCCACTGCGCTCGGTAAGACGCAGGGCTGGGTGTCCAAGAACGCGGGCTCATCGAGCTCGATCGCGTCGGCCTGCTCAACCTGATTGCGTCCGAGCTGCACGTTCACCCCAACGACCTGATCGGCCGTCCGTACACCAGCAGTCCGGCCGAGAATCAGTGGCAGGTGTCCGCCAGCTCCATCCTGCGCGAGCTGCTGCGCGAGGCCCGCGCCCTGGCCGAGGTCTCCGCCGGGCACGAGCGCGAAGAGGCGTACGCGATCTACGCGGTTGCCTGCTTCCTGCTGCACACCAAGGCGTATCAGGACTGCTGCGAGCGAATGCTCGGGAAGTTCGTCCACCACCAGCCGGGCTTCCTCGACAGGGAGGAGCACGGAGGCGGCAAGGCGCTGCGCGCCCGCACGGTGGATGCCATCGCCTCGGCCGGGTTCGTGGTCGACATGGACTTCTGGCCCGACCTGGACATCGCCGACTGCTCGCAGTGCCATGCGAACTGCCACAACAGCCCCAAGCACAACGCTGCTCGGCTGGTCTGACAGCCCGCTGTGCCGGCCCCCGACCTGTGCCACGCTGTGGCCGAGCCGGGGGTCGGCTTCTGTTCCGTACGAGGAGAGACGCGGGTGGATCGCACGCCATGGCAGGAGCTTCCGCCCGCAGCACGGCGCGCGGTCGAGGCGCACTCAGGCACAGTCGAGGTGGCCGAGAGCGCCGACAAAGGCGTGATGTCACACCTGGCCTGCACCCTGCATACCGCCTCGGGGCCCGTGTTCGTCAAGGGCACCCGCGCTGATGACGTCTCGGCATGGGTGTACCGGACCGAAGCACGCGTGACCGAGCGTGCGCCCCTCGCCCCTCGGCTGCTGTGGCAGGCCGAGGCAGGCGGGTGGCTGCTCATGGGGTACGAGTATGTGCCCGGACGTCACCCAGATCTCGCTCCCGGGTCTACTGACCTCGCGCCACTGATCGACGCGCTCGACGTCATGTCGGCGGCGGCCTGGCCCGGAGACGTCGGTAAGAAGCCGCTCCCAGTGCGGTGGGGCGCACTCATCCCGGACGGCAGAGCACACGACCTCGACGGCCAGACCCTTGTGCACACCGACATGTCGCCGCTCAACATGCTGGCCACCCCCGACGGATTCCGAATCGTCGACTGGGCCCTCGCCTGCCCCGGCCCCGACTGGGCCGACACCGCATTCACCGTGCCGCGCCTCATCCACGCCGGCCACACCCCGGAGCAGGCCGAGGCCCTTGCTCGCCGAGTGCCGGTGTACGGGAACGCGTCGACGGATGCGGTGAGCACCTTTGCGCACGCGCTGCTCGCTGTGTGGGAGAGCCGAGAGAAAGCCGATCCACTCCCGCACCGGGGTGCCCTGATCACTGCTGCACGGGCTTGGGCGAACCACCGTGCATTGACAGCGACTTGGCTCTAGGACCCCACTACGCTCGCCGGGCATGAGCGACGAACGCACCCGCCCGGCCCGCGACGCCTCCGTGGTCGTGGCGCGGGACGAGGACGGCCAAGTGGCCGTCCTGGCAGCTGACTTCCCGCGCCACGGCGGTGAGTACCTGTTCTTGCCGGGCGGGCGCCGGGAGGACGGCGAGACCCCGGAGGCGTGCGCGCGGCGCGAGCTGCGCGAGGAAGCCGGCATCACTGCGGACCACTGGCGCCCTCTCGGGTCGTGCGCCATCACTCTGGACTCGACAGCCCGTATTCACCTCTACGAGGCCCACGGGCTGACCCTGGGTCCTCAACAGCTCACCCCGACAGAAGAGGACTTCAAGCTGTCGTGGTGGCCCATGCCGGACGCCATCCGAGCTGCTGTGGAAGGCCGCTTCCTTCTGCCTGCTGGGCCGCTCGCCCTTTTGCTTGCAGATCGTGCCACGGGCTGAATCCGTAGCCTCCTTCGAGCACACCGGCAGGGGACTGCTCCCAGTCCCGCCGTTACCGAACCTCGCTCACGCATCGCGGTGCGCCTTTCACCGAACGCCGTTCCTCAGCGTCAGAACAGATCGAGGGGCGCTCTCGCCACGGCGGGGACCTGCCCCGGACCGCGCCACCTGGCAACCCCTTCCCCGTCACCGGAAGGCCGCTCCGGGCAGGATTCGCTGTTGCGTGGCCGTGACAGTCCGATGATCGTTCCGGGTCAGGTCCTGGCGGAGGATAAGGGCATCGCAGCGGCCCGGGGGGAAGCAGGAAACCGGCGAAGCGGCGACATCTCGCAGTACCGGTTCTTCCGCATCACGCACCACCCGGCCGCAGCGGCGCTCTGCCGCGACGGGCCGCTCTCAGCACCTTTCCCGCATCGCTCTGCTCTGTCCTTCTCGCCGCCTGCCTCACGCAGAACGCCCTTGTGATTCCTTGGGGGGAGTCCACCATGTCCGCTCGCACCGCCCACCACCTCTTCCGTCCCGCCGCCACCGCCGTTGTCGTCGCCGCCGTCGCCGGTACCGTCCTGATGCCGATGTCCGCGCAGGCTGCCCCGTCCGACGACAGCGGTCGCCCGCTGGTCCTGGAGATGGGGACCCCGGCGCCCAACGGCCCGCTGACCCGGGGCGGGGCCGCCGAGACGTTCGAGCTGACGGTGCACAACCCCACGGCGACGGCGCAGGCCTTCCACCCCTGGATGCTCGGCGACGCGGTCGGCGCGAGCCCGCTGCAGAACGACGACGTCACCTTCAAGGTCGAGGCCGTGGACGCGCCGGCCACGAAGTCCTTCGTGGGGCACCAGGACGGCGGCTGGCAGGGCGTGTTCTACCCGTCGGCCAAGGACGCGAGCGCCGGCTTCGACGTCCCGGCGAACGGCAAGCTCAGCTGGAAGGTCACCATCGGCCTCGGCGCCGGATACCCCACCAACGACGGCGACTTCAAGCTCACGGCCACCAGCATCAGCGGTGAGGTCGCGGCGAACCACCAGGCCTCGCACACCTTCAAGGCCGACCCGCAGATCAAGGCGGGCCACCTCAAGACCTGGTTCGTGAAGACCGCGGACTCCTCCATGGACCGCCCGGGCGAGCGCCAGCACCTGGAGCTGAAGTACCAGGCCACCGGCGACGGGGTCTTCGCCGGCCCGCTCACCACCCAGCTCCAGCTCTCGTTCGACGACGCCAAGGTGCACAACACCTTCTTCGCGCAGGCCCTGATCGACGGCCGCTGGCAGGAGCTGAAGCTCACCGACAACGGCGTCCGGCTGCCGGTCATCCCGAAGGGCTTCGGCGCCGCCTCCGGCGTGCACACCCTGCCGCTGCGCATCAGCGTGGCCCAGCAGCCCGCGATCAAGAAGCTCACCCCGGTCACGGTCGAGGCCCGTGTCGGCCTCGCCTCGGGCAACACCTACCCGTTCGAGACGGCCAAGCTGCAGTTCGGCATGCGCACCAAGGACGAGGCGACCGTCCCGGCCGGCAAGCCGTCCGCCAAGCCCACCGGCACGCCGACCGGCACGCCCTCCGCCAAGCCCGTGACGGCCGCCGCCGCCGTGCCCGTCACGGCCGGCAACGCCAACCTCACCACCACCTCGGCCACCGGCAGCCTCGCCCACACCGGCGCCGATTCCCGCACCGGCCTCTACGCGGGCATCGCCGGCGCCCTGGTCGCGATCGGTGCCGCGGTCGCCCTGCTCGGCGCCCGCCGCCGCCGCGGCTCGGCCATGTGATCGTCCCCATCTGCTCCTCCTCGCGGGGTCCGGCGTCAACTGCCGGGCCCCGCAAGGGCGTTGAGGCCTCGGTCTCGCGGTGGACCGTCGCCCACCGGTAAATGGTTCGGAGCACCCCCGCGCATGGCGTACAGTTGTGTTTACCGACGCGGGGTGGAGCAGCTCGGTAGCTCGCTGGGCTCATAACCCAGAGGTCGCAGGTTCAAATCCTGTCCCCGCTACTGAACGAAGAGGCCCGGCACTTGTTTCAAGTGCCGGGCCTCTTCGCGTTCCCTCCGGCCCTCCGCCGCGCCTTGACCTTTACGCAACGTCAAGATCTAGCGTGCTCGCTGTGAACGGCAAGGAGTGGTCGATCCAGGAGATCGCCAGGAAGGCCGGGACGACGAGCCGCACCCTGAGGCACTACGGGAACCTCGGCCTGCTCGCCCCGAGCCGCATCGGAAGCAACGGATACCGCTACTACGACCAGGACGCCCTGGTCCGCCTCCAGCGGATCCTGCTGCTGCGGGAGCTGGGGCTCTCGCTGCCCGTGATCGGCGAGCTCCTGGAGGGCGAACGCGATCCGGCGGCCGCCCTGCGGACCCATCTGCGCCTGCTGGAGCAGGAGCGCGAGCGCATCGCGCGGCAGATCGCCTCCGTGCGGACCACCCTGCACAAGACCGAGAGGGGAGAGGAGCTCATGGCCGAGGAAGTGTTCGACGGCTTCGACCACACGCGGTACGAGGAGGAGGTGAGCCGGCGCTGGGGGCGGGATGCCTACGAGAAGGGCGACCGCTGGTGGCGCTCGCTCACCGCGCAGCAGCGCGACGGGTTCCTGAAGCAGCACGAGGACATCGCCCGGGACTGGGGCCGCGCACGGCAGTCCGGCGCCGCCCCCGACGGCGAGGTGGCGCAGGACATCGCGCGGCGCCATGTGGCGTGGCTGTCCACCACGACGAGCGTCAGCAGGTCGTACGTCGTCGGGATCGGGCAGATGTACGTGGACGACCCGCGCTTCGGCGCCCATTACGACCGGCACGGCGAGGGCACCGCCCCCTTCGTGCGGGACGCCCTGACCGTGTACGCGGAGCGTCACCTCGCGGAGGGGGGTGGTGGGGAGGGGGCGGAGGGCGGGCCTGTTCGCGAGGGGTAGTCTCGCGCTCACTATGAGTGAGTGGGTGGTGCGGGCGGGAGGCCTGTTGGTTCTGCGGGTCCTGCGGGTTCTCCCGGTGCGCGGGCTCGTGTGGGTTCTGCGGGTTCTGCGGGTGCGCGGGCTCGTGTGGGTTCTGCGGGTCTTGCGGGCGTGCGGGCGTGTGTGGGTCCTGGGGACGCGGGTTCGGGTGCGGGTGCGGGTTCGGGTTCGGGGTAGCGCGGGGCGGCGGTGGACGGGGCCGGGGCTGGCCCTCTGCGTGCTCGGGCTCGGGGTCGGGGTCGGGCTCGGCGGGTGCCGGGAGGCGGCGCCGGGACTGCCGGCCGCGGGTGCCCCGGTGGTCGAGTCCGCGTCCCCCGGCCATGGGTGCCGGCTGAACCGGGGCGGCTGGGTCGAGCTGCCCTGCGTCCCCGAACGCGCCGCGAACCACCACCACCCCCGGGGAAGCTGTAGCCGGGGACGCCCGGGACCCCATCGCTGCCGCCGCCATTGACGACCGGGCGGGCCGAGCCGCGCCTCCCGGGGTCACCGACCGGGCGGGCCGAGCCGCCTCCCGGGACCGGGGCCGGGCCGCCTCCCGGGACCCGGGCCGAGCCGCTCCCCGGCCCCGGGCCGGGCCACCCCGTCCGGCCGGCGAATCGCCCTGGGCGCACGGGCACCGGCCCCCGGGCCGGGCTCACCCCGTCCAGCCCGCCATAACCCCAGCCCCCCCGGCCGGGACCACCTGCTTGGACGTGCCGAGTCGCCTCTGGGGCCGGGAGGGGCCAGGCTGGATGGGTGCGGCAGCGAGCAGAGGGCGAGAGGCGCCTGGTACGGGCGCTACCCGTACTGCTCGTCCTCGTGGGCTTCGCCTTCGACGCCCTGAGCCCGCCCGAGCTGACCGCCGCCGCCCTGTTCGCGGGCGCCCCGGTCGCCGCGGCCCCGTTCTACTCGGAGCGCGGCACCGCCGCCGTCGGGCTCGGCTCGGTGAGCGCCGTCGTGGCGCTCTGGTTCATACACGACCTCCCCAACCTCGGCGAAGGCGCGAGCGAGCTGTTCACCGTGCTGACGGTGGGCGCGCTCGCCCTCGTCATCAACCGCATCCTGCGCCGCAGCGGCGAGCAGCTCGCCTCGGCGCGGGTCATCGCGGAGACCGCGCAGCGCGCCGTGCTGCCCACGCCCGCCTCCCGCATCGGCGGTCTGCACGTGGCCGCGCGGTACGAGGCGGCGCAGGCGGACGCGTTCATCGGGGGCGACCTGTTCGCGGTGCAGGACACCCCGTACGGCGTCCGGCTCATCGTCGGTGACGTACGCGGCAAGGGGCTTCAGGCGGTGGAGGCGGTGGCCGTGGTGATCGGCGCGTTCCGGGAGGCCGCCGAGCAGGAGTCGTCCCTGGAGGCGGTGACCGGGCGGCTGGAGCGGGCGCTGGCCCGCGAGGGCACCCGGCGCGACCGGCTGGACGCGGTCGAGGGCTTCACCACGGCGCTGCTCGCCGAGATCCCCCGCGGCGAGGGCACCATGCGCCTGGTGAACCGGGGCCACCCCGAGCCGTTCCTGCTGCACCCGGACGGTTCGCTCGACGCGCTCGTGCCGAGCGAGCCCGCGTTGCCGCTGGGCATGGCCGACCTCGGGGTGTGGCCGGACCGGGCGGACGAGTGCCCGTTCCCGCCCGGGTCGACGCTGCTGCTCTACACCGACGGCCTGTCCGAGGCGCGCGACCGTGCGGGTGTCTTCTACGACCCGGCCGCCCGGCTGCGCGGCGCGATCTTCCCCGGCCCGGACGAGGTCCTGGACGCGCTCGTGGACGACGTACGCCGCTACACGGGCGGCGGTTCGAGCGACGACATGGCGCTGCTCGCGGTGGCCCGGCCGACGGAGCGCCAGCCCGACCGGCGGCGGACGGTCAGGATCGTGAAGTGAGGGGCCGTCCCTGCGCGGACGGCCGCCGGGACCGTCACGGTGGGTGTCCGAAGGGTCTCCCTGCGCATAACAATTGACACACCGTCAGAAGTGGCAGGCCTCGGGGTCGCGCCCAAGGGGGCGTCAACTCGCCCGAATTGCCCCGGAGGTGAGTGCTACGTCCTGGCCGGAACCGTTAACGATCAGTGGGAACGGCTTGGAATCCACGGCAGGTGTCTATTAACGTTCGATAACGCAGCGCGGTCGTCCCAGCCGCCGCCAAGGCGGCACCGCGCGCCTGCGCCGAATCCCCTTCGGGGAACCGGGGACCCACCAAACCAGGGTGAATCGGACGTCCGTCATGGGCGCCCGTAGGAGACCTTCCTGCTCCGAACCCTCCCCCTTGGCCTTGCGGGCCAGGAGGCCCCACCCGCTAACCCGGCAGGCGAGAAGGAAGGAAAGGAGCGCCCTCCCGTGGCGTCCAACGAGCCTGCTCTCGACACCCCCCTCCCTCCTGTCTCCCTGTACGGGGACGCGCCCGGCGAGCACGAGAGCTGGGAGGAGTGGGACCCGACCGAGGAATCGGTGCGCCCCGTCCGCGGCCGGCACAGAGTGGCGAGACAGCGCGGCGGGCTCGCCCGCAGTTCCACCGTGCTCGGGGTGGGCGTCATCGCGGCGGTGGGCGCGGGCGGCATGGCCACCGCGCAGCCCAAGCCGCCGGTCTCCATATCCCTGCCGGACGCCATCAGCGAGAACCTGCCCGACCTCGGGTCGCTGCCCGGCGTCGGCGCGCTCGTCGCGCACGACGCGCACGATGCGTCCGGCGGCCACGCCCCCGAGGCCGCTGCCGCGCCGCTCACCGCGATGGGGCTGTCCGGTGGTGACGCCGAGCAGGGTGCCACCGACGCGGGGGAGGCGCTGCGCGCGCGCATCCTGCAGCAGGCCGAGCAGCAGAAGGCCGGTGCCGCCGCCGAAGCGAAGGCGGCGGCCCAGCAGGCGGCGGCGCAGCGGGCGGCCGAGGAGGCCAAGGCCCGGCAGGGCGCCGCCGAGGCCAAGGCGGCTGCCGAGAAGAAGGCGGCGGAGGCGGCCGAGGCCGCTGCGGCCAAGAAGGCGGAGGAGGAGCGCCTCGCCAAGCTCGCGGCGAGCTACTCGCTGCCGGTCGGCTCGTACACGCTCACCTCGACGTTCGGCGAGGCCGGCTCGATGTGGTCCTCCGGCCACCACACCGGTCTCGACTTCGCCGCGCCGACCGGGACACCGCTGAAGGCGATCCACGCCGGGACCGTCAAGTCGGCCGGGTGGGCGGGGGCGTACGGGTACCGCACGGTCATCCAGCTCGATGACGGGAGCGAGCTCTGGTACTGCCATCAGTCGTCGCTCGCGGTGAGTGTGGGGCAGCGGGTGGGGACGGGGGACGTCATCGGGCGGGTGGGGGCGACGGGGAATGTGACCGGGCCACATCTGCACCTGGAGGTGCATGTGCCGTCCGGTACGGGGGTGGACCCGATGGCCTGGCTCCAGTCCAAGGGTCTGAACCCCTGAGACCGGTGCGGACGCGGGCACCCGGCGCCGTTCCCCGGTGCCGCTGACCCCGCCGGGGGCCGGTTCAGCCGAGGTACGGGTTGTACGGGCCGGGCCGGCCGTACGGTGCGGGGTGCGGATGCGGGTGCGGGTGCTGGTGCGGGGCGTACTGGGCGTGCTGGGTGTAGGGGTGCGGCGGGCCCGGGTGCGGGGGTGGCCACATGCGGCCCGTGGCCCCGGCCGCGTACAGCAGCGCCGGGGCTGCGACGGGCTTGCGCTCCCACAGATGGTGGAGCAGCTCCTGCTCGCGGGCCGCGAAGTCCGGGCCGGGCCCGGTGGCTCCCGGGCTGCGGTACGCCCCGTGCCGCAGGAAGGCGAGCGCCGTCGCGAACGCCTCGTACTCGGCGACCGCCCGCGCCGCGGCCTTTCCGCCGAAGCGGTGTCGCGCGAAGTCGCGGGCCGTCGCGCGGGCCCGCATCGAGGACAGCGCGAACGGCTCGGCCGGGCCCAGCCAGCCGGCCGCCGCGTACGCGGGCAGCTCGGCGGCGACCGTCCGCAGCTCGCGCTGCCGGCTCCAGATGGCGAGCCAGGTGAGCAGCCCGAACACCGGCACCATGAACCCGCCGTACACGATGTAGAAGCCGTACGCCCCGAACAGCGTTGAGCTGTTCCACAGGGCGTGCATGCCCATCGCGCACACCAGGCCGACCAGCGGGAGCACGACCCGGCGCAGCTTCCTGCCGGGCGGGGCGAGCGCGGCGAAGCCGAAGCCTATGCCGGTCATCACGGTGAACAGCGGGTGCGCGAACGGGGACATGACGACCCGTACGAAGAAGGTGGCCGCGGTGGTCGAGGCGAGGCCGCCGCTGTGGCTCGCCTGGTCCTCGCCGAACGCGTTGCCCAGGTAGAGGATGTTCTCGGTGAAGGCGAAGCCGGTCGCGGTGATGCCGGCGAGGACGACTCCGTCCACGATGCCCTTGAAGTCCCGTCTGCGGAACAGGAACAGCAGCAGCACGGCCGCCGCCTTCGCGCTCTCCTCGACGATCGGGGCTATCACGCTCGCGCCCAGGTGATCGGCCGACGACGGGTCGGCGGTGGCGGTGGCTATCCAGCGCGTCGCGAACGAGTTGGCGATGATGGCGACCAGGGCGGCGGCGCACGCGCCCCAGGCCAGCGCGAAGAAGAGGTTGCGCCAGGGCCCCGGATCGACCCGGTCGAGCCAGCGGAACGCGGCGCCGAGCAGCGGCACCGGGAGCACCGCGAGCCCGAGGCCCACCAAGAACCCCTCGGTGCCGGTCTGTTCGCGTACGAGCGCGAGGATGACCAGGCCGCACAGGGCGAGCAGGGTGATCAGCGCGCCGGCCCGGAACGCCTTGGTACGCCAGAAGCCGCGGCGCGGGCGGTAGCGCCAGGTCGCCCGGTCCGGCGGCATGGCGTCGAAGCGGGGCTCGTCCGCGTACGCCGGGACGGGCCGGGACGGAAGACCCGGCCCGGCCTGCTGGGGCGCCTGCCCGGGGTGCGGGCGGTGCGGAAGCGACTCGAAGGACACCTGACGACCCTAACGAGGGTCACCGACAATGCGCGACGGTGCCTGTACCACCCGCACTACCCGCTGCGGCCGACCCGCCGGAACAGCAGGTCCTGGACCACGTGGCCCTTGTCCAGGCCCTGGCCCTCGAACCGGGTGAGCGGCCGGAACGCGGGCCGGGGCGCGTAGCCGCCGCCGTCCACGGTGTTCTCGAAGTCGGGGTGCGCTTCGAGTACTTCCAGCATCTGCTCGGCGTAGTCCGCCCAGTCCGTCGCGCAGTGCAGGACGGCGCCGGGCTTCATGCGCGTCGCGGCCAGCGTGAGGAACTCGGGCTGGATCAGGCGGCGCTTGTGGTGGCGCGCCTTGGGCCACGGGTCCGGGAAGTACACGCGGAGCCCGTCCAGGACCTCGGGCTCCAGCATCTCGCGCAGCAGGATGATCGCGTCGCCGTTGGCCACCCGGACGTTGCTCATGCCGCCGCGTTCGGCGAGCCCGAGGAGGTTGCCCTGGCCGGGGGTGTGCACGTCGACCGCGAGGATGCCGGTGCCGGGGTCGTCCGCGGCCATCTGTGCGGTGGCCTCGCCCATGCCGAAGCCGATCTCCAGGACGACGGGGAGGCCGTCGAACATCTCGGCCAGGTCGATCTTGCGCAGCCCGTCGATGTCGAAGCCCCACACCGGCCACAGGCGTTCCAGGTACTCGCCCTGGCCGGTGGTGACGCGGCTGCGGCGGGGCTGGAAGCTGCGGATGCGGCGTTCGTGGTGCGAGCCCGCCGGGTCGGCGGCGGGGCCGCCGGGGAATCGGGGGGCCTTGTCCCTGGGCAGCACCTTTTCGGTGGGCCGGGCTGCGGGTTCTGGGGTGCGGGGCTGCTCAGACACAATGCCCCAAGTCTACGACGCCCCCCTGACCCGGCCCCGCCCTCCGGCTGTGGCTGGCCGCTCGCGCAGTTCCCCGCGCCCCCAATCCCGTTTTCGCCCGCGGGCCGTGCGTGGCTGGTCGCGCAGTTCCTCGCGCCCCTGAGCGGGTCGGGCTTGTCGGCGCCGTCACCCCTCGGCCCGCCAGGGGCGCGGGGAACTGCGCGAGAAGCGGCCGCGGTCCGCAGGCGGGAGCGGGGTTCAGGGGCGCGGCGAGCCGTGCCGGGTGGGATGGGCTAGGGCAGGGTCTGGAGGGTTCGGCGGGCGATTTCTCGGCCGATGGGCAGCGCCGCCGTCGCCGCGGGGCTGGGCGCGTTCAGCACATGGATCGTGCGCGGCGCCGCACGGATGAGGAAGTCGTCCACCAGCACCCCGTCCCGCAGCACGGCCTGCGCCCGCACTCCCGCCGGAGCGGGACGGAGATCGGACTCCCGCACCTCCGGCAGCAGCCGCCGCACCGCCTCGGTGAACGCCCGCTTCGACCAGGAGCGGTGCAGCTCGCCCGCGCCGTAGCGCCAGTGCCGTCCCGCTATCCGCCAGGTGCCGGGCCACGCGAGCGTGCCCGCCAGCTCGCGCGGGCGCACCGTGCCCCAGTCGTAGCCCTCGCGGGCCGCGGCGGGCACCGCGTTCGGCCCGACGTGGACCGAGCCGTCGACCCCCCGGGTGAGGTGGACGCCGAGGAAGGGGAACGCCGGGTCCGGCACCGGGTAGACCAGGCCCTTCACCAGGCCGGGCCGGGCCAGCTCGTAGTACTCACCGCGGAACGGCACGATCCGCACCCCGGGGTCGTCGCCCGCGAGCCGCGCCACCCGGTCGCAGTGCAGCCCCGCGCAGTTGACCAGGGCCCGGGCGCGCAGCACCGTACCGTCCGCCGTGCGCACCGCGACCCCGCGCTCGGGGCGCCGGTCGATGCGGACGACCTCCGCGCCGTAGCGCACGTCCGCGCCGGACAGCGCCGCCAGGCGGGCGGTCACCGCCCCGTAGTCGCACACGCCCGTGGTGCCGACGTGGATCGCCGCGAGCCCGCGCACCTCGGGCTCGTACGCCTCGATCTGGGCCGGGCCGAGCTCGCGCACCGGGATGCCGTTCTCGCGCCCGCGCTGGACCAGGGCGTGCAGCCGCGGGAGCTCGGCGCGCTCGGTGGCCACGATCAGCTTGCCGGTGACCTCGTGCGGGATGCCGTGCCGCGCGCAGAACTCGATCATCTCGGCCGCGCCCCGCACCGCGAAACGCGCCTTGAGGGAGCCGGGCCGGTAGTAGATGCCGCTGTGGACGACCCCGCTGTTGCGGCCCGTCTGGTGCCGGGCGGGGCCGCTCTCCTTCTCCAGGACCACCACCCGCGTCCCGGGCGCGGCCCGGCCGAGGGCGTACGCCGTCGACAGACCCACGATCCCGCCGCCGACCACCAGCACGTCGCAGTCGTACGTCGTCACCCACACACCTCCCACCCCGGTCATGTCTTCCCGGAGGACGGCCCCGGACCCCCTCACCCCATACTGCACCGGCCCACTGACAATCCCGGTACACGCCCGCAGGAGCGCGCTAGGCCGGGGTCACGAGCAGCGGCCTCGCCCGTTCGCGCAGCTCCGCGACGCGCGGCTCGTCCCCGTACGGCTCCAGGCGGTGCAGCAGGTCGCGGACGTACTCGGTGGTGCGGGCCGAGGAGATGCGGCCCGCGACCTCGACGGCCCGGGTGCCGGCAGCGCACGCCGCGTCCAGGTTGCCCGATTCCAGCTCGGCGACGGCGCTGACCACGAGCCGCAGCCCGTGCGAGCGGACGTACTCCTCGGTGGGCCGCGAGAGCGCCTGCTCGGTGAAGCGGCGCACCTGGCGGGGCGCCTTCAGGTCGCGGTAGCACTCGGCGGCGTCCGCGGCGAACCGGTCGTAGGAGTAGAAGCCGAGCCAGGAGGGATCGCAGTCGCCCTCGCGCGAGCGCTCCAGCCAGGACTCGGCGGCCTTGAGCGCGGCCTCGGCGGGGTGCCCGTCGCCGGCCTTGGCGTGGGCGCGGGCCTCCACGAGGCGGAAGAAGGACATGGTGCGGGCGGTGGCGAGCCCGCGGTTGCGCTCGACGGCGGCCTGCGCGAGGTCGACCCCCTCGTCGGCGAAGCCGCGGTAGGTGGCCTGGAGCGACATCGAGGCGAGGACGTACCCGCCGAGCGGCACGTCGGCCGCGGCGCGGGCGAGGCGCAGCGCCTGGATGTAGTAGCGCTGGGCGGCCTCCTGCTGGCCGGTGTCGAAGGCCATCCAGCCGGCGAGCCGGGTCAGCTCGGCGGTGGCGCCGAACAGGGCGCGCCCCACCTCGTCGCTGTAGGAGCCGAGCAGCAGCGGGGCCGCGTCGACCCGTAAGCACTCGGGAACCATGGACGAACGCCAGTCGCCGCCGCCGTACTTGGAGTCCCAGCGGCGGGCGTCCTCGGCGGCCTCGCGCAGTTTGGCCACGTCGCTGTGGCCGACCTTCAGCGGCGGGAGGTCGGTCAGCTCGATGCTGCGGGCCACCGAGGAGTCGGCCGGCGTGATGAGCCAGCGGGAGGCGGGCGTGGCGTACGCGCTGACGGCGAAGGAGCCCGCGAGGGACTGCCAGATGCCGCCGCCGGCCCGCCGCCCGGCCAGGTCGAGGCGGTAGAGGTCGGTGGCCGAGCGCACGGCCTCCGAGACGTCGCGCGGGAAGGCGAGGCCGACCTCGGGGGCCGGGTCCGCGTCCGCGAGGCCGATTTCGTGCAGCGGCACCGGCCGGCCCAGCTTGGCGCCGATCGCGGCCGCTATGAGATGGGGCGCGGCGCCCTGCGGCACCATGCCCTTGGAGACCCACCGGGCCACGGAGGTCTTGTCGTAGCGAAGGGTCAGGCCCCGTTGCGCACCGAGGTCGTTGACCCGCCGCGCGAGGCCGGCATTGCTGATTCCCGCGAGGGCGAGAACGGTGCCGAGCTTCTCGTTCGGCCCGCGTTGCTCCCTGGACATGCGCCACCCCTCGACACAGACGGCGTTCCCCCCGGACGGCCTGGTGTCCGGTTCGTCGGCCGCAAAAGCACGTGGCCGAGCCCCCGGGAATATGCCACCCGTGAGGAACAGCAGTAAACACAGCGTAGTTCGCCGCATCCCGACCGTTAAGGGGCGGTGTTCCGTATGGCGAGATTGTTTTCCGTACGGCCGGTTGCCGACGGGCGGGGCGGCGGCCGGGGCGCGGGGCCGTTGCGCCGGGGGTGCCGGGGCGGTGGCCGCCGCCGCGCTCCCGCCGTGTGGCCGTGCGCCCGGCCGTGCGCTCTCGTCGGCCTCCCGGGGGAGCGCTTCCATGTGTGATGCGTGGGTCGGCCCGCTGCATGGATCCAGTGGGCTGGGGGACACCGCCGCCTCAATCCCCGCGGGCGGCGGACCGGTCCGGGAGGCGAACAGCGCCTCCCGGACCGTGCGTTGAGGGTCGCCCGAGACGCGTGTGGCGACCGGTCGGCCACCCGAGAATGGCCGAATATCGCCCCTCCGCAGACGGTTCGTCAGCGCGTTCCCGTTCGCGGCCGACCCGTCCCGTACGTCCGGCCGCCGACGCCAATCGGCCACCCCCCGGAGCGAATTCACTTTTTGCGCCCGCTACCCGTAGCCCCTCCGGGGCGGCGTTGTCGTGGCAGCATGGTGCCCGGCCTCCTTCGGCCTGTACGGAACGTCCCTGCGGTGTCCCTGTCGGGCGCGTCCCGTCGGGTGCCGGTACGGGCCGGTCCGGGGTTGTCCACGAGTTGTCCACAGCCTGTGGAGGCGCGATGCGATGGTTGGTGGGGTGGAGCAGCGTCGCCGCAAGCTTCCGCGCGGGCACTCCTGCCGCGGGCGGCTCGGCCGGCGCCGTCGGTGAGCCCGACGAGGGCCGCACCGTGCACCCCGTCGGCGCCCAGCTCCTGTGGGGCGACCCGGATCCGCTGTGGGCGGTCGGCGACTGGCGGCCCGACGAGATCCGTACGGTCAGCGTCGGCGCCGACACCCGCCTCGCGGTCCTCGGCTGCTGCGCCGCCACCGACGAGGAGCTGCGCGTCGGTCTGTTCGCCGCCCGCGGAGGCGCGCTGCGCCACCTCTCGGCCTGGCCCGGAAGCTACACCGCCGTCGCCCAAGTGGGCAGACGGATCACGGTGGTTGGTGACCTCGCGGGCGCGCGGCCCGTCTTCCACACCCCCTGGGCGGGCGGCACCGCCTACGGCACGGCGGCCCTTCCGCTCGCCGACCTCATCGAGGCCCAGCTCGACATCGGCCACCTCGCCGCCCTCCTCGCCTGCCCCGACGTGCCCGAGGCCCTCGGCGACTCCACCCCCTACGTGGGCGTGCGGCGCATCCCGCCGGGGCACGCCCTGGTCCTGCGGGAGGGCTCGCGTGCGATCACCGGATACGAACCGGTCGCCTCCCTCGCCGTCGCCGCGCCCCAACTCGCCCCCGCCGCGGCCGTGGAGGGCGTACGCGACGCGCTGGTGTCCGCGGTGCGGGCCCGGCTCACCGCCCCCCGGCACGCCCCCGAGACCCTGCCGCCCGACCCCGGCCCCGTCCCCGGCATGGGCCCCGCCGAGCGGCGCGCGGCCCGCGGCGGCCCGGCACCCGGCATAGGGGCCGACCTCTCCGGCGGCCCCGCCTCCGCCACCCTCGCCCTGCTCGCGGCCGGCCTGCCGGGCGTGCCCGGCACCGTACTGGGCCACGGCACCGGTGCGGGCGAGCGTCTGCTCGCCGTCACCTTCAACGACCTCGCCGTGCCGGGCGCCGGCCGCCAGGCCGAACTGGAACGGGCCGGCGCGATGGCCGCCAACCCGCGCCTGCACCACGTGGTGGTGACCGGCGACGAGGAGTCCCTGCCCTACGCGGACCTGGAGGGCCCCCTCACCGACGAGCCGGGGCCGTCCCTGATCGACGCCCCCCGCCACCGCCGGCGCCTGCTCGCGGGCAGCGCCGACCACTTCACCGGCAGCGGTGCGCGCCAGGTCCTCGACGCCCATCCGGCGCGGCTGGCCGATCTGTTGATGGACCGTCAGCGACGCCATCTGCTCCGTCCGGCCACCGCGCTCGCCAAGGCGGGCGGCCCCTCGGCGCACTCCCTCTTCGTCCCGCTCACCGTCTACCGGGCCGCCCGCCGCCTCGCCCGTACGCCCTACCGCGCCGGCATCGAGTCGGCGGCCGACGCGCTGCGCGAGTTCCGCTTCGACGACGCGGCCGGACCCCTGTCCATCTCCCTCGCCGCCCTGTCGTGGACCCGGCCCGGGCCCGCGGCGCGCTGGCTGACCGGCGAGGCGCTGGCCGAGGTCTCGGTCCGCCTGATGGCCTCGGCCACCCGCCCGGCCCCCTCGCTGCGGCCCGGCGAGGCCCGCGCCTCGGCCGCGCTCGCCCGGTACGCGGCGGACCACCGCATCCTGGAGCAGGCCGCGGAGGTGCGCAGCCAGCGCCTGCACGCCCCGTTCCTGGACAACCAGGTCGTACGGGCCTGCCGGGCGCTGCCCGAATCCCTGCGCGTCCAGCCCGGCGCCCGCGCCTCGATCCTGCGGACGGTCCTGTCCGCGTCCGGGGTGCGCGATCTGCCGCCCGGCTGGGGCGCGCCCTCCCACGCCCCCTCGGCGTCGGCGGCCCGCGCGGGCCTGCGCCGCTCGGCGGACCCACTGGTCTCCCTCTTCGAAGCCCCGCTGCTCGCGGACGCGGGCCTGATAGAGGCCCGCACGGTACGCAAGGCGGTACGGGCGGCGGCGGCCGGTGAGGCCCTGCCGCTGGACGGGCTCGCCGATCTGATCTCTACGGAGCTGTGGTTGCGGAGGTTGTTGGCTCGGCGGGGGACTTGCTGGACGGGGTCCGCGGCTCCGCGGCGGCGCGCGGTGGCGGCTGGTGTAACCCCCCCTCGCCGCCCCACCCTCCACCCCTGACCCGGGCCCGCCCAGAGCCCTCCCCTCCGGCCCCGGCCCCTGGTTCGTGTGCGGACCGTGCTCGGCTGGTCGCGCAGTTCCCCGCGCCCCTGGGGTGCTGGGGGGCGCCCGGGGTTTGCGCAGTTCCCCGCGCCCCTGACCCCTCGTTCGTCCGCGGACCGTGGCCGCGTCTCGCGCAGTTCCTCGCGCCCCCAGGGGGCTGGGGGGCCGCCCGTGCTGCGTTCGTCCCCGGCGCCCCTGACCCCGCCTTCGCCTGCGGACCGCGGTCGCTTCTCGCGCAGTTCCTCGCGCCCCTGGGGTGTTGGGGAGCGCCCGGGGTTTGCGCAGTTCCCCGCGCCCCTAACCCTTCGTTCGTGTGCGGGCCGTGCTCGCGTCTCGCGCAGTTCCTCGCGCCCCTGGGGGGCGGTGGCTGACGGCGCCGGCAAGTCCGACCCGCTCAGGGGCGCGGGGAACTGCGCGACCAGCCACGCACGGTCTGCAGGTGAGAGGGGGTTGGGGGCGCGGGGAACTGCGCGACCAGCCACGCACGGTCCGAGGACGAACGGGGGTTAGGGGCGCGGGGAACTGCGCGACCAGGCACGCACGGTCCGCGGGGGAAAACGGGGTTGGGGGCGCGGGGAACTGCGCGAGCGGCAGGGGGGAAGCCTGGCCGCGCCGGCTGCCCGCGCCCTCCGGGAGGTCACCCCGGGTCGGCGCGCCCCGCACAATGGACCCGTGCGGTACCTGATCCTGGGCGCCACGGAGGCGCACGACGACAACGGCACCCCCCTGCCCTTGGGCGGCCCCAGGGTCCGAACCCTGCTGACCGCCCTGGCCCTGCGCACCCCCCACCCCGTAACCGTCCCCACGCTCATCGACGACGTATGGGCGGCCGACCCGCCCCAGGACGCCCCCGCCGCCCTCCAGGCCCTGGTCGGACGACTGCGCCGGGCCCTCGGCAGGGAGGCCGTGGAGTCCGGCCCGGCCGGCTACCGCCTGACCGCCCCGCGCGAAGCCATCGACCTGTACGTGTTCGAGGACCGCGCGGCCCACGGCGCGGCCCAGCTCGCCGCGGGCGACCCCGAGGCCGCCGCCGACACCCTGCGCTCCGCGCTCGCCCTGTGGCGCGGCCCCGCCCTCGCCGACCTGCCCGAGCGCGACGCGGCCGTACGCCCCGAGGCCCAGCGCCTGGCCGCCCGTCGCGACCGCATCGAGGCGGACCTGCGGCGCGGCGCCACGAACGGACTGCTGCCCGAGCTCACCGAACTCCTCGCCTCCCACCCGTACGACGAGACGCTGCACGCCCAGCTGATCCGCACCCTGCGCGACGAGGGCCGCCGGGCCGACGCGCTCGCCGCCCACGAGAAGGCCCGCCGCACCCTGGCCGACGAGCTCGGCACCGATCCCGGCCCCGAACTGGCGGCCCTGCACGCCGAGTTGTTGAAGGACGAGCCCGCCGCACCGCCGGCGCCGACCGACGCCCCCCGCCGCGGCAACCTCCGCCCCCGCCTCACCTCCTTCGTCGGGCGTGAGCCCGAACTGGCCGCCATCCAGGGCGACTTGAGCCGCTCGCGGCTGGTCACCCTCACCGGCCCCGGCGGCACCGGCAAGACCCGCCTCGCGGAGCAGGCCGCGACCGCCGCGCCGCTCGACGCCTGGCTGGTGGAACTCGCCCCGCTGGACGAGCCCGAGGCCGTTCCCGGCGCCGTCGTCTCCGCGCTCGGCCTGCGCGAGACGGCCCTGCTGGCGCGCGAGGCCCAGCCGGGCCACGACGACCCCGTCACCCGCCTCGTCGACGACCTGTCCCGCCGCCCCGCCCCCCTGCTCGTCCTCGACAACTGCGAGCACGTCATCGACGCCGCGGCCCACCTCGCCGAGGCCCTGCTCACCCGCTGCCCGCGGCTGCGCATCCTGGCCACCAGCCGCGAGCCGCTCGGCGTGCCGGGCGAGGCGGTCCGCCCGGTCGAGCCGCTGCCGCCCCTGCCGGCCCACCGCCTGTTCGCCGAGCGTGCCCGCGCCGTACGCCCCGACTTCGACGCGGACGCCGACCCCGGGGCCGTCTTCGAGATCTGCCGCCGCCTCGACGGCCTGCCCCTGGCCATCGAACTAGCCGCCGCCCGCCTGCGGTTGCTCACCCCGCGTCAGATCGCCGACCGCCTGGACGACCGCTTCCGCCTCCTCACCAGCGGCAGCCGCACCGCACTGCCGCGCCAGCAGACGCTGCGGGCCGTCGTCGACTGGTCCTGGGACCTGCTGGACGAGCCCGAGCGCACGGTGCTGCGCCGGGCCTCCGTCTTCGCCGGGGGCTGGGACCTCACCGCGGCCCAGGCGGTGTGCGGCGACGCCGACGAACTCGCCGCCCTCGTCGAGAAGTCCCTGGTCATCGCGGTCCCCGCGACCGACGGCAGTGGTATGCGCTACCGCATGCTGGAGACGATCCACGAGTACGCCGCCGAGCGGGCCGCCGATACCCCCGACGCGCTGCGCGAGGCCGCCGCCGCCCACACCGCGTACTACCGCGCGCTGGTCCTGCGGGCCGAACCCCTCATCCGCTCGCACGAGCAGCTGCCCTGGATCGCTCGCCTGGAGACCGAGCTCGACAACATCCGCGCGGTCCTGCGCCGCACCATGGCCCCGTCCGCCGACGTCGCGACCGCCACCGAACTCGTCATCGCCATGGGCTGGTTCTGGTGGCTGCGCAACTACCGGACCGAGGGGGCCGCCTGGGCCCGGGCCGTCGCCGAACTCGGCGAGCCGCCGGCCGACCCCGGCGACCCGCTGTACTGGCCCCGCCTCCACCTGGACCTGCTCCGCTTCTTCCTGCTCGCCGACGCCACGGACGCGCTCGAGGACCCGGCCGCCAACGAGCGCCTGGTCCAGGTGCGCCGGGCCTTCGAGAGCGGCGGTCCGGAGGCGGCCCGCTTCCCCGGTCTGCTCTGGCCGTTCACCACGTTCCTCACCGACTCCCCGGCCATGGTGCGCGAGTCCATCGACGCGGTCGTCACCAACTGCCGTCGCTACGGCGACAAGTGGGCGACCGCGGTGTCCCTGATGTTCCGCACCCACATGAGCATCGACATGCCCGGCGGGTTCGAGGGCGTCGACGAGGACCTCGCCGAGCTGCGCGAACTCGGGCGCGAGGTGGGGGACCGCTGGATGCGCGCGCAGGTGGCGGGCGCCGCCGCCGAGGCCGCGATGATGCGCGGCCTGACCGAGCCGGCCCGGGCCGCCTACGAGGAGGCGCTCGAACTGGCCCGTGAGGTCGGCGCCGACCAGGAGGCGCCGTTCCTCACCGCGCGGGTCGGTGAACTCGCCTACCGCGAGGGCGACTTGGACTCCGCCGAGCAGTTCCTGAAGCAGGCCGCCGAGGACGCCGAGCGGCACCGGGTGGCCGACGCCATGCCGTACGTCCGCTCGCTGCTCGCCACCATCGCGCTCGACCGGGGCGACCCCGAGCTGGCCCGCGACCTGCACGCGCAGGCCATCGACGCCGCCGCGTCCGTCTCGCCGCCCCCGCACTTCGCGGCGCTCCTCGCGGCGCTCGGCGCCCGCATCGAGGCCGTCGAGTCCGGCCCGTCGGCGGGACTGCGCAGTATGGCGGACGCGCTGCGCACCGCCGCGGGATCCCAGTGCACCGAACTGGTCCTGGCCCATCTCGCCGAGCGGGCGGCGCAGTTCCTCGGGGACCTCGGCCGCCATGCGGACGCGCTACGGGTGCTGGCTGCGGCTTCGGCGTGGCGGGAGCAGGTTCCGCGGTCGGTGCCGGAGCTGGCCATCGAACGCTCCATCACGTCCCGTGCGCGGGCCGCCCTCCCCGCCCCCGCCTACACCCAGGCCCTGTCCGAAGGCACCCCCCTGACCCCCACCCTCCTCCTCCCCCTCCTGACCCCCTGACCGCTGGGGCGAGCTGAGGGTATTGGGCGCTGGGTCACCTATTAGGGGCGCCGGCTGGGGGTCCCGGCACTGGGTCACCTACTAGGGGCGCGGGGAACTGCGCGCCCAGCCCACGACGGCCCGCACGGATCCACGCAGGTGCGGAAGCGTGCCCTTGCAGGGGCGAGCTGGGGATGTTGGGTGCTGGTTCACCTGCAGGGGCGCGGGGAACTGCGCGCCCAGCCCACCGCGGCCCGCACCGATCCACGCACACGCGGAAGCGCGCCACTCCGGTGCCGGCCACCTCGTCTGCGGACCGCGGGGCCCGTTCGCGCAGTTCCCCGCGCCCCTGGGGGGCTGGTCTACGCAGTCGGCTGCGGGCCGTGCGTGGCTGGGCGCGCAGTTCCCCGCGCCCCTAGGGGGTTGGGGGCTGCCCGGGTGCGAGGAGATGGCCCCCGCGCGGCTAAGGAGCTGGAGGCTGCTCGGGGCCGAAGGGATGCCCCCGCGCCCCTAAGGGGTTGGGAGCTGCTCGGGGCCGAAGGGATGCCCCCGCGCCCCAAGGGGGTTGGGGGCCGAAGGGGCTGTCAGCGGCAGCTGATGGCGGATTGGGCCCAGTCCGCGAGGGCCGCCGCACCGAACGCCCCGGCGGGCTCGACGACGAGCCGGATCGTGCGCCGCCCAGAGATGTCCGCATGGACCGGCACCGCCCCGTCCCCACCCCGCAGCACGGGCGAACTCCAGAGCCGCACCCCGTCCCCGTACACGGAGAACCGCACCGCCCCGAGCCCCTCCATCAGATCGTCCACCCCGGCGTACGCGTCGTACGTACGGCACTGCCGGTTGAGGTCGATCGTCACCGAGGAGCGCCCGTGCACGGTCACCCCGTGCGCGTACCGGTGGTCGCCGACGGACATGCCCGAGCGCTGCCAGATCCAGCTGGACCCGCCGAGCCGCACCTCGGGCTTGGTGCCGTCGCCGAGGAGGCCGTAGTCCAGTCGGTTCACCTGGTACACCGTCGGCGCGGGCGGCGGCGGGGGAGGCGGAGGCGTAGGCCTGGGCGGGGCCGGCTTCGGCGGGGCGGGCGGGGCAGGTGGGGGCGGGGTCGGCCGGGGAGGCGCGGGCGGCTTGGGCCGGGCGGCCGGAGCCTTCGGCGCGGGCGACGGCGCGGGGGGCCGGGGCGCCGGTGCCGCCGGCGGCTCGGGCGCGGGGGGCGGCGGCTTGCTCGGCACGACGGGCGGAGCCACCGCGGGCGGCTTCGCGTCCGGCGCCGGCGGCGCGGAGTCGTTGCCGGTCAGCGCGAACACGACACCCGCCGCCACCGCGACGGCCACCGCCGCGGCGATCCCCGCCTTGGCCGGCGCGCCGAGCCCCTCGGCGGCGGCGCCCCCCGCCGCCCCGCCGGACGAACCACCCGTCGCCGCGGCTGCCGCACCGGCCCCCGCGGCACCGGCGGCGCCCCCGGCGACCACTCCGGCCGCCTTGAGCGAGAACCCGGCGGCGAACCAGCCGATGACCGCGACCGGGAGCAGCGCCGGGATCCCGGCGTTGACGTCCTTGAGCTCGACGACCGCGACCCGGCACTTCGCGCACTCCTCCAGGTGCTTGCTGAGCCCGCGCTCGGCCCGCATCCGCAGCCCGCCCCGCGCGTACGCGCCGAGCCGGTCGGCGTAGCGCGCGCAGTCCCCGCCGGAGGTCAGCGCGGTGGAGACGTGGGCCTGGAGGTAGGCCTGCTTGAGGCCTTCGCGGGCGCGGCTCGCGAGCACGGCGGTCGCGTTGGCGGTGAGCCCGAACAGCGGCGCGATGTCGCTCGGCGACTCCTCCTCGACGGTGGTGTGCCACAGCACCGCCTGCCAGCGCTCGGGCAGCGAGCGGAACGCCTGCATGGCCAGCGTCTGTTCGGCCTCGTGCATGGCCCGCACGTCGGCGCCCAGGTCGATGGTGTCGTCGTCGGCCACCTCGGCCGACCGCGCGGACTGCTGGGCGAAGACCGCGAAGTCGTCGACCAGGTGCTCCCGCTTGGCCGTCCGGGTCCAGGACGCGGCGACCCGGCGGACCGTCGTCATCAGGTAGGCCCGCACGGCCTGTTCGGGCCCGGCCCCGCCGCGTACCGCCTGGAGCGTGCGCGCGAAGACCTCCGCCGTCAGGTCGTCGGCGGTGTGGGCGTCGCGGCAGCAGGTGCGGGCGTAGCGGCGCACGGCCTCCGAGTGGCGCCGGAACAGCTCCTCGTACGCGCTGTCGTCACCGCTGCGCATGGCGTGGATGAGGTCGGCGTCCGACTTGCCGGTCCCGGGGATCTCCAGGGCCATGCCGTCGCGCAGCCCGCCCTCGCGCTGCGTCGGCACGCTGGTGCCCGGGTCGCCGATGCCGTCCATGGGCCCCCAGGGCCCGGGCAGCACCGTCCCGCCGAACTCGGCCCCGCCGAAGTCGCGCCCGCCCGCGTCCGCGCCGCCCGGGTGACCGGAACCGCCGACGGCCTGCCCGGGAAGGGGGACCGGCCCGTTCGGCACGGCCTTGCCGGGGCCGCCCTGGCTGGGCACCTGACGCGGTGGAGGGCCGCCCTCGGGGCCGCCCGGTTCCGGACCGCCGCCGCCGGGGAGCGACTCGTCCCGCTCTTCAACGCCCATAGCGGAAGCTCCCGTAAGCACGCTCAGACCCGACCACCGGGCAAGCGTGCCACAGAGCGCAAGCGGAGCCGAGCCTCAGACCCGGCAACCACTCATCCGGGGAGACTTACCGCACCCGAGCACTAGCCGTCACTCTTTCGGGGAAGGCTGCCTCTCTCGGCGCTTGCGGACCGGCCCCCTCAATCGTCGCGGTGCGTAAGTGAGTTGACGGCCCGGCGATGCCCGCGCCCCGTCACGCCGGCCGCGAGCGGAGCCCCTCCAGGAGGATGTCGAGCAGCCGCGCCGAGGCCGCCGCCTGCTGGGTGGCATCCGGCAGCGAAGGCGCCGCGGTGGCTATCACCAGGAGCACATCGGCGACGGTCACATCGCCGCGCAGCTCACCGGCGGCCCGCGCCCGCTCCACCAACTGGCCCACCACAGCGAGCAGTTCGGCCGCGCCCGCGTCGTCCAGTTCCTGCTCGGGCGCCGTCCGCTGCTCGACCACCCGGCCCCAGCCCGCACCCGCATCGGCCTGGCCGACATGCCGCTGCTGCGGCACCCGCGCCTCGTCCACCCCGGGCCGCACGGCCTCGGGCCGCGCCCCTTCCCCCCGTACGCCGTCCGCGGACGCGCCGGACTCCTCACCGTCCACCCCGACCCGCAGCACCTGCGGCGGCAGGAGCCGGCCCGCCCCCGACGCCACCGAGGTGCGCAGGAAGCGGGAGAGCGCCGACCACGGCTCGTCCTCCTGACCGAGGGCCGTGCGTGCCTGGTCGGTGAGGCGCGAGGTCTCCTCCTCGGCTATCCGGCGCACCAGCACGTCCTTGCTGGGGAAGCGCCGGTAGACGGTGCCCACCCCGACCCGGGCCCGGCGTGCCACGTCCTCCATCGGCGCCCCGTACCCGAGTTCACCGAAGACCTCGCGCGCCGCGCGCAGGACGTGCTCCAGGTTGCGCTGGGCATCCACCCGCAGCGGTGCGGGGCGCGATCCGCCCCCGCCCGGGGCCGTCCCCACCCGTCCGTTCCCCTCGGACGCGGCGACGACGGCGGTCTGCCAATGAGAATCCTGAATGTGCATGTGTGTCCCCCGGTAATGACGTCTCCCCCCGGAGACTCCCCGCCCCTGACAGCCGGGGCGGTCCCTGACCCACACCCGACGGGATACGAACATAGTTGAGCCGGACTCAATTCAGAAGAGGTTCTTCCGCTCGGCGTGCCCCCCGATCGGACCAAGGACCGAAACCTGACCGAATCGGACCCGGCCCATCACGTGTCACTTGGCCGCTGACCTGCATATCTGCCCGCACGGCGCGGAGATCGAGCCGACCGCCCCAGGAGCGGCCTCCAGTCACACAATTTGTCGGGCCTGTGGACAAAGCCCGAGGCCCGTTGCGTCATGGGGAGGTGACAGAACCTGTGCGCATTCTCGTGGTGGGCGGCGGATACGTCGGGATGTACACGGCGCTGCGTCTGCAACGGCGGCTCGCCGCCGAGCTGCGCGGCGGCGCGGTGGAGATCACCGTGGTGGCCGCGGACCCCTATATGACGTACCAGCCGTTCCTGCCCGAGGCGGCGGCCGGAAACATCTCGCCCCGCCATGTCGTGGTGCCGCTGCGCCGGGTCCTGGACAAGTGCCGGATCGTCATCGGCGAGGCCGAGCGCATCGACCACGCCCGGCGCACCGCCACCGTCACCACCCTGGCGTCCCCCGAGGACGGCACCGGCGCCATCGGCATCGGCTACGACGAGCTCGTCATCGCACCCGGTTCGGTCTCCCGCACTCTGCCGGTCCCCGGCCTCGCCGACTACGCCATCGGCTTCAAGACCGTCGAAGAGGCCATCGGGCTGCGCAACCACGTCATCGAGCAGATGGACATCGCCTCCTCGACGCGCGACCCGGCCGTCCGCGACGCCGCCCTCACCTTCGTCTTCGTCGGCGGCGGCTACGCGGGCGTGGAGGCGCTCGCCGAGCTGGAGGACATGGCCCGCTACACCGCGCGGTACTACCACAACATCCGCCCCGAGGACATGAAGTGGATCCTCGTCGAGGCCAGCGACCGCATCCTGCCGGAGGTCGGCGAGGCCATGGGCCAGTACGCGATCCGCGAGCTGCGCGCCCGCAACATCGACGTACGCCTGGAGACCCGGCTCGACAGCTGCGAGAACCGTGTCGCCGTCCTCAGCGACGGCGCCCGCTTCCCCACCCGCACCGTCGTGTGGACCGCGGGCGTCAAGCCCGCCCCGCTCCTCGCCGCCACCGACCTGCCCCTGAACGAGCGCGGTCGCATCGAGTGCACCGCCCAGCTGCGCGTCGCCGGCACCGAGCACGCGTGGGCGGCCGGCGACGCGGCAGCGGTGCCCGACCTGAACGCGACGGAGAAGGGCAAGGAGTGCGCGCCCAACGCACAGCACGCCGTCCGCCAGGCCCGGGTGCTGGCCGAGAACGTCGCGGCGGCCGTCCGCGGCGGTGACCTCACCGAGTACCGGCACAAGTACGCCGGCTCCGTCGCCTCGCTCGGCCTGCACAAGGGCGTCGCCCACGTCTACGGCCGCAAACTCAAGGGCTACCCGGCCTGGTTCATGCACCGCGCCTACCACCTGAGCCGCGTCCCCACCTTCAACCGCAAGGCCCGGGTGCTCGCCGAGTGGACGCTCGCCGGGCTCTTCAAGCGGGAGATCGTCTCGCTCGGCTCCCTGGAGCACCCGCGGGCCGAGTTCGAGATCGCCGCGGGCGGCGGCCCGCCGGCCAAGGGCCGCGCACCGCACGACGACTGACGGTTGTCAGTGCGCTCGGTCACACTGGACGTGTGACCATAGGTGGGCTCACACCTGCACAGAGTGATCCGGCGACCCACGATCCGGCACCCCCGCCGATCCCACCGCTCCCATCGATTCAGCGACCCAGCGACCCAGCACCCCCGCACCGGCAGCACCGCACCCGCGGCAACACACGAGGCTTGGAACACCGTGAACTTCACGCGTTGGAGCGCCCGGCTCCCCGGCACGCAACGCCGCGCCGCCGCACGGACCGACCGCGCCGACCGGGGCTCCGTGCCCGCGGCCCGCGGCGCGTCCGGGCCGCAGCCCCGGCCGGACGAGGCGACCGGGCTTCCGGCCCTGGACGACCTCTCCGTGCGCGAGGTCCTGGGCCGGCTCCCCGCCCTGGTCGCGCTCCTGCACGGCCCCGAGCACCGCGTCGCGTACGTCAACGACGCGTACGCGGCGGCCTTCGGCCCGCGCCCGCTCGGCGCCCCGGCCGCCAAGGCCCTGCCCGAGCTGGACGAGCTCGGCCTGCTCCCGCTGATGGACCAGGTGCTGCGCAGCGGCACGCCCCGTACGGTCAAGTCCCGCCGGATCCAGGGCGCCGGGTCGTACACGGTGACCTGCACCCCGGTCGCCGTCCCCGGCCATGACGAGGGCGGCGTCCTCGTCTTCGCCGCCGACGTCACCGACCACGCCGAGGCCGCCGAGCGGCTGCGCGCCAGCGAGCGCCGCCACCGCGAAACGGCCGTCACCCTCCAGCGCTCGCTGCTCCCGCAGGAACTGGAACAGCCCGACGACCTGCGGGTGGCCGCCACCTACCAGCCCGGCGGCACGGACGCGGCGGTCGGCGGCGACTGGTACGACGTGATCACCCTCGGCGCCGGCCGCACCGCGCTCGTCATCGGCGACGTGATGGGCCGGGGCGTGCGCGCCGCCGCCGTCATGGGCCAACTGCGCACCGCGGTGCGGGCGTACGCGCGCCTGGACCTCCCGCCGCACGAGGTGCTCCAGCTCCTGGACGGGCTGGCCGCCGAGATCGACGCCAGCCAGATCGCCACCTGCGTCTACGCGGTGCACGACCCCAACGAGGGCCGTCTGGTGTACGCGTCGGCGGGCCACCTGCCCGTCCTCGTACGCCACGAGGACGGCACCGTCCACCGCGCCGAGGACCCGACGGGCCCGCCGCTCGGCACCGGCGGCTGGCTGCACACCTCCGGCACGATCGCCCTGCCGCCCGGCGCCACGGCCGTCCTCTATACGGACGGCCTGGTCGAACGCCGGCGCGAGGACATCGACGAGGGCGTGGCCGCCCTGGAGCGCGCGCTGTCCGGCGCGGTCGGCACCCCGCAGGTGGTGTGCGACCGGCTGCTGCGCGCCCTCGGCGTCACGGCCGAGCACGACGACGACGTCGCGGTCCTGGTCTGCCAGCATCCCGCGCGCACCGGCCCGGCGGCCGAGCTCTTCCACAACGCGGCGCTCGATCTGCTGGGCGGCATCGAGGCGGCGCCGCGCGCCCGGGCGTTCGCCTCGGGGGTCCTCGCCTCGTGGCGCTTCCCGGTGGAGCTGCGCGATCTGGGCGTCCTCGCGGCGAGCGAGCTGGTGGCCAACTCCCTCCAGCACGGCACCCCGCCGATGCGCCTGAGGCTCCGCCGCACCGACCGCCGCCTGATCATCGAGGTGACGGACGGCGACGACCACCTGCCGCGCCGCCGCCGCGCCGACCCGGGAGACGAAGCAGGACGAGGCATCTCGATCGTCGCGACGATCGCCTCGTCCTGGGGTTCGCGCCGCACACCGGGCGGCGGCAAAGCGGTGTGGTGCGAGTTCGCGCTGCCCGCCTAGGCGCTCGCGGTCGCCTGCTCCGGCAGGTGCACCGCGACCACGCGGGACTTCGCCGCGAGCGCCGGATGGTCCTGCGCGAGGCCGAGCCTCTTGCCGAGCCGCAGCGCGAGCACGGTGATGCCGAGCGAGAACAGCACGAACGTCACGATGTACGGGCCGTGCAGCGCGGCCCCCATCGGCCCGCCGACCGCCGGCCCGACGGCCAGCGCGAGCTGCTTGACCAGCGCGAACGCCGAGTTGTACTGCCCCACCATCGACTCGGGCGCCAGGTCGGCGACCAGCGGCGCCACGGTCGGCGACAGCATCGCCTCACCGAGCCCGAACAGCGCGTACGTCGATACGAAGGCGGCGGTCGCCATCGCCTGGCTGCCGTGGCCGAGCCCGGCGTAACCGGCCGCGATCCACGCGACGGCCCAGATCAGACCGACGGACGCGATGACCCGGCTGCGGCGCCTGCGCTCGACGAACTTCAGCACCAGGAACTGCGCGACCACGATGACGGCCGTGTTGGCGGCGAGTGCGATCCCGAGCGTCGACGGCTGGATCCCGGCCGCCTCCGTGCCGTACGCGGCGAGGCCGGACTCGAACTGGCCGTAGCAGGCGAAGAACAGCACGAAGCCGAGCACGCACAGCTGCACCATCGCCCGGTGTCCGAGGATCGCCCGGATCCCGCCGCCGGCGCTCTGCTCACCCTTGGGACGCGCGTCCGACACCGTCACCGAACGCGGCATCCGCGCGGAGCCGGCGACGGCGGCGAGCACCAGGAACATCGCCGCTTCGATGGAGAAGAGCAGGGTGAAGCTGGAGGGGTGGCTCTCGTCGACGATCTGGCCGCCGATGAGCCCGCCGATGCCGAGCCCGAGGTTCTGCAGGAAGAACTGCATGGCGAAGGCACGGGTACGGGTCGCGGGACCGGAGCACCAGACGATCATCGTCGCGAGCGCCGGCTGCATGACCGCGGTACCCGCGCCGAGCAGCGCCGCCGAGGCCACGGCCGCGGGCACGCTGGAGGCGAAGCCCATGCTCAGCGCGCCGACGGCCGCCAGCAGCGCGGCGCCGACGAGGACCGGCAGGGGCCCGCGCCGGTCGATGACCCGACCGGTGAAGGGCAGCACCACGAGTGCGGCCATGGCGAAGACGGCGAGCACGACGCCGGCCGTGGTCGCACCCAGATCCCGCACCTGGGCCACATAGACATAGAGGTACGGAACGGTGAACCCGAGTCCGAACGCGCTCAGCGCGTTCCCCGCCTGGATCCGGCGCATCGCTGCACCCATCGCCTTGGTCACACTCACCACCTTGAAGGTCTGGAAGTTCGAAGAGCCCGCGCCCGGGGAGCCGAAGGGCTCGAACCCGAAGGCCTCAGGTCTGAAGACTTCAACGCTAAAATTAGATCCTTAACAATACACACTCAAGGACTTAGACGCCAACGGCCCCCGTGCCATACTCGCGACATGGCTGAGACCACCGAGCCCGACGAGCCCGACGGACCCCAGGAGCCGACCCTCGACGAGCAGATCGCCGCGTACCAGCGGGAGTACCGCGACCTCGACCCCCAGGTGGAGAAGGTCGTCTCGGCCCTGGGCCGGCTCAACCGGCGGATGAACGTGGCGTACGGCCGCCAGGTCGCCGCCCTCGGCATCAGCAACGCCGAGTGGGAGGTCCTCAAGACCCTTCTCCTCGCGGGCGAGCCCTACCGGCTCGGCCCCGGCGAACTCGCCAAGCGCCTCGGCCTGACCCCGGCCGCCATGACGCACCGCATCGACCGGATGGCCGGCGAGGGACTGGTGACCCGCGACCGGGACGAGAACAACCGGGTGCGCGTGATCGTCGAGCTCACCGACGAGGGCCGTTCGAAGTGGCTCGAGGCCATGCGCATGGCCAGCGACTTCGAGGAGGACCTGCTCCAGGACCTCTCCCCGCAGGAGCGCGGTGTCCTCGGCGAGATGCTGATCCGCCTGCTCCGCAGGGTGGAGCACGCCCAGCCTGACGCCGGCGGCCGCCTCACCGACCTGGACTGACGGGCGCCGCCCACGGCCGGGTCGCGGCACACCGTCGCCCCCCGCGAAAAAATCAGTGGACAGCAGCCAGGGCCGGGGTTGACACGGCCCGGCCCGGTCCGTAAGGTTCTTCGAGTTGTGCGGAGCCGATACGGTTCTGCGCGACCCATCCGCCGCAGATTCTGCGGCCACCCAACTCAGCACGATCTCCCGACCGGGATTGTTTTCGGCATGCCGAATTCATTTCGAATCGGGCCGGGCCGACCCGATTACGAGTCACCGGAAGAATCCGCTAGAGTTCGGGAGTCGGAACGGCCCAACAGCCGGGAAGACAAGCCGACTTGGCTCCGGGAGACCGGGAATCGGGCCCGAAAGGATCTGATAGAGTCGGAACCGCCGGAAAGGGAAACCCGAGAGGGAGAACCTGAAAGGCACCGAGGAAATCGGACACGAAAGAGTCTGATAGAGTCGGGACACGAAATACCGAAGGGAAGCGCCCGGAGGAAAGCCCGAGAGGGTGAGTACAAAGGAAGCGTCCGTTCCTTGAGAACTCAACAGCGTGCCAAAA
>NZ_JBIDBD010000043.1:0-43178 GCF_043202815.1 Streptomyces sp. NPDC048111 | reverse complement strand
CCGTCACCCTCCAACCCCCCTGCACGGGCGGGCGGGTGGGCAAACCCCCGGGGGTGCAGGGGCAAAGCCCCGCCTGGGTCCGAGGGGCGGAGCCCCTCAGCGGTCTGGGGCACAGCCCCAGGGGCCGGGCCTATCCAGCCCCCTGCACGGGCGGGCGGGTGGGCGAACCCCTCGGGGTCTGGGGCGGAGCCCCAGGAGGCCGGCTGCCCATCCAACCCCCGTCACGGACAGACCGGTTGGTCAGCACTGCGGGGCCCGCGGCCCAGCCCCGCCCAGACCGGCCCGTACAACCCCCGTCACAGACGGGCCGCCCAACACCCCGGAGGCCGGGGCAGGCCCGGGGGCCGAGGCCAGACCCGGGGCCGGCACACCCCAGGGGGCTGGGGCAGGTCCGGGGCCGGGGCAGGTCCGGGGCCGGCGCAGGCCCGGGGCCGAGGCACACCCCGGGGGCCGGCGCAGGCCCGGAACCAGAACCGGGGCAGGCCCGGGGCCAGACCCGGGGCCGGGGCGCACCGCGGGGGTCAGCCGGGCCGGCCAAGAGCTCAGAACCTTAGTTGTGAGCGTGCAGAACCTCGTTCAGCCCACCCCACACCGCATTGTTGGGCCGAGCCTCAACCGCCCCCGTCACCGAATTCCGCCGGAACAGGATGTTGGACGCCCCCGACAGCTCCCGCGCCTTCACGATCTGCCCGTCCGGCATGGTGACCCGCGTACCGGCGGTGACGTACAGCCCCGCCTCGACCACGCACTCGTCGCCGAGCGCGATGCCCACCCCGGCCTCGGCCCCGACCAGGCACCGCTCGCCGATGACGATGCGGACGTTGCCCCCGCCCGACAGCGTGCCCATCGTGGACGCGCCGCCGCCGATGTCGGAGCCGTCGCCGACGACGACCCCGGCCGAGATGCGACCCTCGACCATGGACGTGCCGAGCGTGCCCGCGTTGAAGTTCACGAAGCCCTCGTGCATGACCGTGGTGCCCTCGGCGAGGTGCGCGCCGAGGCGCACCCGGTCGGCGTCGGCGATGCGTACGCCCTTGGGCGCGACGTAGTCCGTCATGCGCGGGAACTTGTCGACGGACGTCACCTGGAGGTGCAGCCCCTCGGCACGGGCGTTGAGGCGGACGGTCTCCAGATCGTCGACGGCGACCGGGCCGAGCGAGGTCCAGGCCACGTTGGAGAGCAGCCCGAACAGGCCGTCCAGGTTCTGGCCGTGCGGCTTGACGAGCCGGTGCGAGAGGAGGTGCAGACGCAGGTAGGCGTCGTGCGCGTCCAGCGGCTTGTCGTCGAGCGAGGCGATGACCGTACGGACGGCGACGACCTCGACCCCGCGGCGCTCGTCGGCGCCGACGGCCTTGAGCGCACCGGCGCCCAGCAGTTCGGCGGCACGCTCGGCGGACAGCCGCTCGGTTCCGGCGGGGCCCGGCTCGGCGACGGCGAGGAGCTCGGGGGCGGGGAACCAGGTGTCGAGGACGGTGCCGTCGGCGGCGATGGTGGCGAGTCCGGCGGCCGCGGCGCCGGTCGAAGCAGGAGCAGTCGTGTCGGTCATGACCCAAAACCTAACCGGCCGCGGCCCGCCGGGGCGAACCGGTCTCAAGTGACGGGCCCGTGTCCGCGGCGGGGCCCCGTCCCGGCAGCCGCCCCGCACCCAGCACGACCACGCCCGCCAGGACCGCGAGCCCCGCGCACAGCGGCCAGAGCAGTCCGGGCGCCGCCGCGTACAGGGCGCCCCCGAGCGGCGGGGCGAGCACCTGCCCGCTGATGGACGCGCCCGCGTACAGGCTCTGGAAGCGGCCCTGGGCATGAGCGGGTGCCTGGTCGGCGACGTATGCGGTGGCGGTGGTCTTGTAGAGGATCTCGCCGAGGGTGAGCGACACCATCAGGGCGACGGCCGCTCCGGGCGAGGCGCCGGGCACCAGAGCCGCGTACCCGAGTCCGACCAGGACAAGACCCGCGCCGATCACGGGGAGCGGGGCGTGCCGGCGCAGGGCGTGGGCGGCGGGGAGTTCGAGGCAGAGGATGACGCCGCCGTTGATGGCGAGGAGCCAGCCGTAGGCGCGGGCGTCGAAGCCGTGGTCGCCGAGGAAGACGGGCAGGGTGCAGTACTGCTGGCGGTAGACCAGGTCGACGCAGACGATCGCGGCGAGCAGGACGAGGACGGCGGGGCGCGCCTTCAGTTCGGCGGCCAGCCCCGGCCCCCCGGTGGCGCGCGGTACGGCCGGCCGGCCGGCGCCGCGTCCGGGCAGCACGCGCGCCGCGTACGCGGCGAAGAGCAGGGTGCCCACGCCGTCGGCGACGAAGAGCCAGTCGTAGGAGAAGCGCGCGGCGGCGAGCGCGCCGAGCGGCGGCCCGATGGTGAATCCGGCGTTGCTCGCGAAGCGCATCACGGCGAAGCCCTGGCGGCGGGCGCCCTCGGGGACCCCGACCGCGATGAGTGCGGAGGTGGCCGCCCTGACCACGCCGGCCGCGTACTGGGCGAGCGGCAGCACGACGTAGAGGGCGGCGGTCGGCAGCAGCGCGACGACGCACAGGGCGCTGCCGCTCAGCGCGGCGCCGGCCAGCAGGGCCCGGCGGTGGCCGTACACGTCGCCGAACCACCCGCCCGTGAAGTTCCCGGCGACGAGACCGACCCCGCCGATCCCGCTGATCAGTCCGGCCTGGGCGACGGTGAGCCCGCGCGGGCCGGTCAGCCAGACGAAGAGGTAGATGAAGGTGAAGCTGACGACGGCGTTGAAGAAGATGCCGCAGCACAGCAGCCGTACGGCCTTCGGTACCGCCCGCAGTGTGGTCACTCCGCCCGCCCCCCGAGCTCGCGGCCCCTGACGGACCGGTGTGAGTTCCTTATGGGAACTGACTATGGCAGCATGCTTCTCGGCAGGTCAACCGGGTGGGGACGAAGGGCCACCCCCGTCACGGAAGGATGGGCGCATGCCCCAACGCACCCGACTCGACGACGAACACTGCGCCATCGCCCAGGCCCTGGACGTGGTGGGCGACTGGTGGACCCTGCTGATCGTGCGCGACACGGCGCGCGGAGTGCACCGCTTCGACGCGCTCCAGCGGGAGCTCGGCATGTCCCGCAAGGTGCTCACCGAACGCCTCAAGCTGCTCGTGGAGTACGGGGTCCTGGTGCGCGAGCCGTACCAGGAGCGCCCGGTGCGCCACGAGTACCGCCTCACCCCGCGCGGCCGTGCCCTGCTGCCCGTACTGATCGCACTCCAGGACTGGGGAGACACCTGGGTGCTGGGAGAAGGAGAGACCATGGCCACCTCGACGGAGGCGTCGGGCGAGACCGACCGGGTGCGGGAGCTGGTCGGCACCCGGGTGCCGGAGCTTCAACTGACAGATTTTGACGGACAGTTGAGGGATCCCGTCGCCCCGTCGACGCCCTACACGGTCCTGTACTGCTTCCCCGGCGCCTACGCCCGCGCCGAGTCCTACCCGCCGGGCTGGGCCGGGATCCCCGGCGCGCGCGGCTGCACCCTGGAGTCCTGCACCTACCGCGACCAGCTGGCCTCCTTCACGGCCGCCGGCGCGAGCGTGCACGGCGTCTCCACCCAACGCCCGGACGAGCAGCGCGCGTTCGCCGACAAGGAGGCCCTGCGCTTCCCGCTGCTCTCGGACGCCGGCCTCGACCTGACGGCAGCGCTCCGCCTGCCGACCTTCCGCACGGCGGGCGTGAGCCGGCTCAAGCGCCTGACCCTGGTGGTCGACCGGGACCGTACGGTGATCGAGGCGCTGTATCCGATCACCGACATCGAGGAGAGCGTGCGGGCCGCGCTCGACGCGGTGGTGCGGGCCGGCGCGTGACGTCGTTCAGTGCGCGGCGCCGCCGAGATTGAGCAGCACCACACCGCCGATGATCAGGGCGATCCCGGCGAGCTTGGCGGCCGTCATCGCCTCGCCCATGAACAGCATGCCGACGGCGGCGATGACGGCGGTGCCCACTCCGGACCAGATCGCGTACGCGGTGCCCACGGACATCGACTTCAGCGTCAGGGACAGCAGGAAGAAGGCCAGCAGGTACCCGGCGCCGGTGATCAGCGAGGGCCACAGCCGGGTGAAGCCCTCGCTGTACTTCAACGCGGACGTCGCGACGATCTCCGAGCCGATCGCGCAGGCGAGCAGGACGTAGGGCATGGGGGAAGGATATCCGTCGATGCGTACACCCGTACACATCGCGCACCGCCCTCCCGCGCCACCGCGCTGCCGCGCCACCGCCCTGCCGCGCAACCGCGCTGCCGCCCTGCCGCGTCCGGCGCGCCACTGCCCTGCCGCGCAACCGCACTACCGCGTCCGGCGCGCCACCCGGCCGAGCAGCTCCTTCGCGTACGTCTCGTCGTACGCGTCGCCCGTGAGCAGGGACTGGAGGCAGATGCCGTCCATCACGGCGACCAGTCCGCGTGCGGTGACCTCGTCGGTGTGCCGGCCCAGGAGGCGGGCCAGCGACTCCGTCCACTCGGCGGCGACCGGCCGCAGGGCGGGGCGGCGCAGCGCCGCGAGGTAGAGCTCGTACTCCAGCTCGGCGCGGGCCCGGTCCCCGGTGAGCCACTCCCCCATGAGGCGGGCCAGTTCGACCGCCAGATCGGCGCCGGGCGCCTCCAGGCTCGCGCAGTCGCGCACCGCCGCGGCGAAGCCCTCGTTGGCCTGGCGCAGCGCGGCGACGAGGAGTTCGTCGAGGGTCGCGAAGTGGTACGTCGTCGAGCCGAGCGGCACATCGGCCTCGGCGGCCACGCTGCGGTGGCTGAGGCCCGCGATGCCGCGCTCGCCGACCACCCGGATCGCCGCGTCGATGATGCGCCGCCGCCGGTCGGGGTCGTAACGGCGGCCCATCAGCGGTCCCCGCGTGTTCCGGCCAGGTCACAGAGCATGCCCCCGACCGTACCGGCAGGTGGGGCCCACTACCGTAAGGGCGATCGGTCAGGGGACGGGACGTGCGTGGTCGCACGGGAAGCGGGGGGTTCGCGATGACGCACGACCTGGGATGGGGCCCTGGTGGCCAGGGTGGTCCGGCGGGGCCGCCGCCCGGATGGGGCCCGGGCGGGCCGCCGCCGATGTGGGGGCCCGGCTGGGGCGGGGGCTGGACGCCGCCGCCGCCGAAGCCCGGAGTGATACCGCTCGGGCCGCTGGCCCTCGGCGATGTGCTCGGCGGTTCCTTCAGCGCGCTGGGCCGCCACTGGAAGCAGCTGTTCGGGGTGGCGCTCATCGCGTACGGGGTCGCGGCGCTGGTGTTCGGCGGGGTCGTCGCGATCGCCGTGGCCGCGGTCCACGACCACGTGGACCCGGTCTTCGAAGCGCATTACGGCACGTGGCACGTGGCGCGCTCGGACGTGGATCCGGTGATCATCGCCGGGGCGGTCGTCCTGGTGGTGGCGATGGCGCTGTGGCTGGTGGCGACGGCGCTGATGTACGCGGTGGCGCCGGCCGTGCTCCAGGACGCGGTGCTCGGCCGGCGTTCACCGTTCGGGGCGGTGTGGCGCAAGGCCTGGTCGCGCTTTCCGGCGGTGCTCGGCACGCTGGCCGCGCAGTGGGGCGTCGTGCTGGCCGCGACGCTGCTGTTCGTCGCCCTGATGGTGGCGGGGCTCCTGGCCGGCTCCGCGCACCGCGAACTGCCGGTCCTGCTGATGGTCGGGTTCACGCTGTCCACCCTGGCGCTGACCCCGGTGGGGATCTGGCTGTGGGTGCGTTTCGCCTTCGCGCCGGCGGCGGCGGTGCTGGAGAACCAGGGGCCCGTCGAGGCGCTGCGCCGGTCGTCGCGGCTGGTGAAGGGCGCCTGGTGGCGCACCTTCGGCATTCTGGCCCTGGTGGCCGTGATCAGCGGGGTGATCGGCTACTTCGTCCAGCTGCCGTTCACCTACGGCGGGCTGTTCGCCGCCATGCCGCTGGCGATGTCGAGCCATTCGGCCGGGGCCGCGGTGGGGGCCGTCGTGGTCCTCGTGGTGCTGTATCTGGTCGGCACGGTCATCAGTCAGTTCCTGACGACGACGCTGCCCCAGCTCGGCGCCGGGCTGCTCTACATCGACCAGCGCATCCGCCGCGAGGAGCTGGCTCCCGGCCTGGCCCGGGCGGCCGGTGTCCCGCCGGCGGCGGCTGCGCCGGCGGGCTCCTGGTAGCGGCGGGTCAGCCGGTCACCGTGAACCAGGTGGCGCGGGACTTCTTCCACTCGGCGTGGGTGAGGTCCTTGGCGTCGGTGCCGTCGCCGTAGAGGTCGGCGGAGCCGTCGTCGGTGATGAACTGGGCGCGGGCGCCGGGCTGTTGGAGGTCGGGCACGTCCACCACGGCTTCCCAGCCGCCCGGGTCGTCGGTCGGCAGGTCGGCGCGCTTGACGGGGGCGTGGGCGGCGACGCCGTCCCACGAGTAGACCGCGTAGGGGTCGGAGTTGTCGTCCGCGGCCCAGGACCCGGCGACGATGAGGTACTGGTCGGCGGCGTTCTTGCGGATGTCGCGGATGCTGAGTCCGCCGAGGTCGAGCTGGATGGCGGTGCCGAAGGCGGGCTTGGCGCCGGCGGCCACCACCTTGTCGAAGTTGGTGACGGGCACGATCAGTGCCTTGCCGCCGTTGGCCGGCGGGACCAGTGGGGCGCGGAAGCCGAGGTAGGCGGTGCTGGTGGAGCCGGGTGCGAACTCCAGGCCCTCCACGTTGAATCCGTCGATCTGTTTGGGTGCCTGCCCGTCGGCGGTCGCGGCGGCGAAGCCGAAGCGGTCGCCGTTGGCGTGGTCCCAGGCGACGAGGCCGTCGCGCAGCTTCTTGTACGAGCCGCCGACGCCGAGCTGGGTGGCGGCGCCGGAGCCGGTGACGGTGGTGCTGAAGACGGTGTTGCGGTCGGCCTTGTACTCGCCGTCCTTGTTGTTGCCGAGCGAGCCGGTCCAGTAGATGGTGTTGCCGACGCGGGCCGCGCCCTCGATGTCGATCTCCTTGGAGACGCCGAGCCGGGAGCTGAAGTCCCAGGTCCTGACCGGCGCGCCGGAGGCCGAACGGTCGTACAGGCGCAGCGTGTTGGACTCGTCGTCGGCGACGACGACGTAGCCGCCGCCCACGTCCACGGCGGCGGAGGCGTCGCTGGAGCCGGTGAGGTAGCGGGTGTCGGCGGCGCCGCGCACGGCGGCGGAGGCGGCGTAGTGCAGCGTCTTGGTGGCGCTCTTGCCGCCGAGGCCGGTGACCTTGAGGGTGAGGTCGGTGTAGCCGCGCTGGTGCGCAGTCACGGACACCTGGCGCCCGGCGCCGGTCCCGCTGACGTGGACGTCCCCGGTCGCGGCGACGGAGCTTCTGCTGCTGGCGGACGCGGCGACGGTGAGCGCGGAGGCGTCGGCGCCGCTCTGCGCGACGGTCACGGTGACCACGGGGTCACCACTGGCACCGACGGCTCCGGACAGGTAGGACGCAGAGAGCGCGATGGTGGGCGTGCCGTAACTCGCGGCGTGCGCCGGGGGGTTGAGTCCGAGGGAGGCCAGGGCGAGGACTCCGGTGGTGGCCGCGGCGGCCCGGGTACGGCGGAGCGGGGGGTGATGCGGCACGGGGTTGCCTCTCGTCGGCGGGGTCTCGTCGAGTAGGTTCCGGTCGCCGCGCCACGCGCGGGCGTACGGGAGGCGTCCGGCGGGCGAACGTCGGCCGATCAGCGGTCGCCCGGCCGGGGCGGCGCCCGGAATCCGTTCCCGCACCCTGCCATGCGAAAGCCCCCGTCACCATGGGTGGCGGGGGCTTTTGTGCACGACGGTCGGCTCAGACGTTGAAGCCCAGGGCGCGCAGCTGCTCGCGGCCGTCGTCGGTGATCTTGTCGGGGCCCCACGGCGGCATCCAGACCCAGTTGATCTTCAGCTCGTTGGCGATGCCGTCGGTCGCGGCCTTCGCCTGGTCCTCGATCACGTCGGTCAGCGGGCAGGCCGCGGACGTCAGGGTCATGTCCAGCGTGACGACGTTGGAGTCGTCGATGTGGATGCCGTAGATCAGGCCGAGGTTGACGACGTCGATGCCCAGCTCGGGGTCGACGACGTCGTACAGCGCCTCGCGGATCTCTTCCTCGGTCGCCGGCTTGATCGCCGCCTGTGCGTTCTCGGTCATGCCGTCTTCCTTTCGGCGACCTCGCCCAGTGCCTGGGCGGTCGCGTCCTTCCAGGCCATCCAGCTCAGCAGAGCACACTTCACGCGTGCGGGGTACTTGGAGACGCCGGCGAAGGCCACCGCGTCCTCCAGGACCTCCTCCATCGCGTCGTCGGGCTCCAGCTGGCCCTTGGACTGCATCAGCTCCAGGAAGGTCTCCTGGATGCGCCGCGCGTCGGCCAGGTCCTTGCCGACCAGGAGGTCGTTGAGGACGGAGGCGCTGGCCTGGCTGATGGAGCAGCCGTGGCCCTCGTACGAGACGTCCTCGATGCGGGAGCCGTCGTACTTCACGCGCAGGGTGATCTCGTCGCCGCACGTCGGGTTCACGTGGTGCACCTCGGCGTCACCGTCCCGCAAGCCCCGGCCGTGCGGGTGCTTGTAGTGGTCCAGGATGACGTCCTGGTACATCGAATCCAGCTTCACGTGTCGACTCCTAGCCGAAGAAGTTTCGTACGTGCTCCAGGCCGTCCACCAAGGCGTCGACCTCGGCGGGCGTGGAGTACAGATAGAACGACGCTCGCGTGGTCGCGGGAATTCCGTAGCGCAGGCAGACCGGGCGCGCGCAGTGGTGGCCGACGCGGACGGCGATGCCTTCCTCGTCCAGGACCTGGCCCACGTCGTGCGGGTGGATGTCGCCGAGCGTGAAGGAGATCGCGGCGCCGCGGTCCTCGGCCGTGGTGGGGCCGATGATCCGCAGGTCGGGAACCTCCAGGAGGCGCTTGACCGCGTATTCGGTGATCGCGTGCTCATGCGCGGCGATCTTGTCCATGCCGATCGCGGAGAGGTAGTCCACGGCCGCGCCCAGGCCCACGGCCTGCGCGATCGGGGGCGTACCGGCCTCGAACTTGTGGGGTGCCGGCGCGTAGGTGGAGGAGTGCATCGAGACCGTCTCGATCATCTCGCCGCCGCCCAGGAACGGCGGCAGGTCCTCCAGGAGTTCCTGGCGGCCCCACAGCACGCCGATGCCGGTCGGGCCGCACATCTTGTGGCCGGTGAAGGCGACGAAGTCGGCCTGGAGCGCCTGGACGTCCAGCGGCATGTGCGGCGCGGCCTGCGAGGCGTCGATGCAGACCAGCGCGCCGACCTGCTGCGCGCGGCGCACGATCGCCTCGACCGGGTTCTGGGTGCCGAGCAGGTTGGAGACCAGCGTGAAGGAGACGATCTTCGTCTTCTCGGTGATGATCTCGTCGATGTTCGACAGGTCGAGCCGGCCGTCGTCGCTCAGGCCGAACCACTTCAGCTTGGCTCCGGTGCGCTGTGCGAGCAGCTGCCACGGCACGATGTTGGAGTGGTGCTCCATCTCCGTGATGACGATCTCGGTGTCGCTGTCCACGCGGTAGGGCTCGTCGGCCCAGCCCAGCATGTTGGCGACCAGGTTGAGCGATTCCGAGGCGTTCTTGGTGAAGATGACCTCGTCGCGGCTCGGCGCGTTGATGAAACGGGCGACCTTGTCACGGGCGCCCTCGTACAGCGCCGTGGCCTCCTCGGCGACCAGATACACACCACGGTGCACATTGGCGTTGTGCCGCTCGTAGTACTCGTTGAGCGCGTCGAGCACCTGGCGCGGCTTCTGCGAGGTCGCGGCGCTGTCGAGGTAGACGATCTTCTTCCCGTCGTGGACCACACGGTCCAGCAAGGGGAAGTCCTTGCGGATCGCCTCGTCCAGGAGAGCGGACTCGGTGAGGAGGCCCGGCAGCTGTGTCACTCGGAAGCGCCACCCTTCGTGTACGACGCGTAGCCCTCGGACTCCAGCTTGTCGGCGAGCTCGGCGCCGCCGGACTCGACGATGCGGCCGCCCGCGAAGACGTGGACGTGGTCGGGCTTGATGTAGCGCAGGATGCGCGTGTAGTGGGTCACCAGGAGGGTGCCGACCTCGCCGTTCTCACGGACGCGGTTGATGCCCTCGGAGACCTGGCGCAGCGCGTCGACGTCGAGGCCGGAGTCGGTCTCGTCGAGGATCGCGATCTTCGGCTTGAGGAGCTCCAGCTGGAGGATCTCGTGGCGCTTCTTCTCACCGCCGGAGAAGCCCTCGTTGACGTTGCGCTCGGCGAAGGCCGGGTCCATCTGGAGCTGCTCCATCGCGGACTTGACCTCCTTCACCCAGGTGCGCAGCTTGGGCGCCTCGCCGCGGATGGCGGTGGCGGAGGTGCGCAGGAAGTTGGAGACCGAGACGCCGGGGACCTCGACCGGGTACTGCATGGCGAGGAAGACGCCGGCGCGGGCGCGCTCGTCGACGGACATCTCCAGGACGTCCTCGCCGTCGAGCGTGACGGTGCCGCTGGTGATCGTGTACTTGGGGTGCCCGGCCAGCGAGTACGCCAGGGTGGACTTGCCGGAGCCGTTGGGGCCCATGATGGCGTGGGTCTCGCCCTGCTTCACGGTCAGGTCGACGCCCTTGAGGATCTCCTTCGTACCGTTCTCGGTGTCGACGGAGACGTGCAGGTCGCGGATTTCAAGCGTTGCCATGGGGAACTCAGGACTCCTGGGTGACGGAGACGAGCACATCGTCCCCTTGGATCTGTACGGGGTATACGGGCACGGGGCGCGTCGCGGGAAGGCCGGAGGGCTTGCCGGTGCGCAGGTCGAAGCTGGAGCCGTGCAGCCAGCACTCGATGGCGCAGTCCTCGACCTCGCCCTCCGAGAGCGACACGTTCGCGTGCGAGCAGATGTCGTTGATCGCGAACACCTCGCCCCCGGTCTTGACGAGGGACACCGGCGTGCCGTCGATCTCCACCCGCTTGGGGGTGTCGCTCTCCAGCTCGCTCAGCGCGCAGGCTTTGACGAAGGCCATCAGACGGAGGCCTCCAGCTCCGTCTCGATCTTCGCCAGCAGGCGCTCCTCGACGTCCGGCAGGCCGATCTGCTGGACGAGTTCCGCGAAGAAGCCGCGCACGACCAGGCGGCGGGCCTCCATCGGCGGGATGCCGCGGGACATCAGGTAGAAGAGCTGCTCGTCGTCGAAGCGGCCGGTGGCCGAGGCGTGACCGGCGCCGGCGATCTCGCCGGTCTCGATCTCCAGGTTCGGCACGGAGTCCACGCGGGCGCCGTCGGTCAGAACCAGGTTGCGGTTCATCTCGTAGGTGTCGGTGCCCTCGGCCGCGGCCTGGATGAGGACGTCGCCGATCCACACGGCGTGCGCGTCCTCGCCCTGGAGGGCGCCCTTGTACACGGCGTTGGACTTGCAGTGCGGGGTGTTGTGGTCGACCAGGAGGCGGTGCTCCTGGTGCTGGCCGTGGTCGGTGAAGTACAGGCCGAACAGCTCGGCCTCACCGCCGGTGCCGGCGTAGGCGACCCGCGGGTGCAGCCGCACCAGGTCGCCGCCGAAGGTGACCACGAACGACTTGAAGGTGGCGTCGCGGCCGATCAGGGCGTTGTGCTGGGAGACGTGGACGGCCTTGTCGTCCCAGTCCTGGACGCTGACGACGGTCAGCTTGGCGCCGTCGCCCAGGAGGTAGTCGACGTTGGCGGCGAGCACCGCGTCGCCGGTGTGGTCGATGACCACGACGGCCTCGGCGAAGGCGCCGAGCTCGATGACCTGGTGGCCGTAGGCCACACCGCCCTCGCCGTGCACGGCGATGCGGATCGGCTCGGTGAGCACCGTGTCCTTGGGGACGCTCACGACGGAGGCCTGCTCGAAGGAGGAGTAGGCCTGGGCCGCGACGCGGTCCACCGGGGTGCCGGCCCTGCCGAGGCGGGCGTCGTCGCGCCCGACGGTCTCGACGGTGACGCCCTCGGGCGCCTCGACGGCGACCTTCACCCCGTCGCCGGTGGCGACGGCGGTGCCGTCGTGCAGCCCGCGCAGCCGCTCCAGCGGCGTGAACCGCCACTCCTCCTCACGGCCGTGCGGGACCGGGAAGTCCGCGACGTCGAAGGACGGGGGGGCGCTCATGCGGGTGGCGACGGTCGACTCGGCGGCCACCGCGATCGAGCCGGCCGTGGTGGAACCGGCCGGGATGTTCTGAGCCTCAGCCATGGCTGTCGTAGTGCTCTCTTCCTGAATCAGAATCTGCTCAACTGCCGGACGGGGAACGGTCGTTATCCGACCGAGCCCTCCATCTGCAGCTCGATCAGCCGGTTGAGCTCAAGGGCGTACTCCATGGGGAGCTCCTTGGCGATCGGCTCGACGAAGCCGCGCACGATCATCGCCATCGCCTCGAACTCGGTCAGACCGCGGCTCATCAGGTAGAAGAGCTGGTCCTCGGAGACCTTGGAGACGGTCGCCTCGTGGCCCATGGAGACGTCGTCCTCGCGCACGTCCACATAGGGGTAGGTGTCCGAGCGGGAGATCGTGTCGACGAGCAGGGCGTCGCAGAGCACGTTCGACTTGGAGCCGTGGGCGCCCTCGCCGATCTCGACGAGACCGCGGTAGGAGGTGCGGCCGCCGCCTCGCGCCACCGACTTGGAGACGATGTTGGAGGAGGTGTTCGGCGCCATGTGGACCATCTTGGAGCCGGCGTCCTGGTGCTGGCCCTCGCCCGCGAAGGCGATGGAGAGCGTCTCGCCCTTGGCGTGCTCGCCCATCAGGTAGACGGCCGGGTACTTCATGGTGACCTTGGAACCGATGTTGCCGTCGATCCACTCCATGGTCGCGCCCTCGTACGCCACGGCGCGCTTGGTGACCAGGTTGTAGACGTTGTTCGACCAGTTCTGGATCGTCGTGTAGCGGCAGCGGCCGCCCTTCTTGACGATGATCTCCACGACGGCGCTGTGCAGCGAGTCCGAGGAGTAGATCGGGGCGGTGCAGCCCTCGACGTAGTGGACGTAGGCGTCCTCGTCGACGATGATCAGCGTCCGCTCGAACTGGCCCATGTTCTCGGTGTTGATCCGGAAGTAGGCCTGGAGCGGGATGTCGACGTGAACACCCTTGGGCACGTAGATGAACGAGCCGCCGGACCACACCGCGGTGTTCAGCGACGCGAACTTGTTGTCGCCGACCGGGATGACGGTGCCGAAGTACTCCTGGAAGAGCTCGGGGTGCTCCTTCAGGGCGGTGTCGGTGTCGAGGAAGATGACGCCCTGCTCCTCCAGGTCCTCACGGATCTGGTGGTAGACGACCTCGGACTCGTACTGGGCCGCGACACCGGCCACCAGGCGCTGCTTCTCCGCCTCGGGGATGCCGAGCTTGTCGTACGTGTTCTTGATGTCCGAGGGCAGGTCCTCCCAGGACGCCGCCTGCTTCTCGGTCGAGCGCACGAAGTACTTGATGTTGTCGAAGTCGATGCCGGAGAGGTCGGAGCCCCAGTTCGGCATGGGCTTCTTGTCGAACAGCCGCAGGCCCTTGAGGCGCAGCTTCAGCATCCACTCGGGCTCGTTCTTCTTCTGCGAGATGTCGCGGACGACAGCCTCGGAGAGACCGCGCTTGGCAGCGGCTCCGGCCGCGTCGGAGTCGGCCCAGCCGTATTCGTACGTGCCCAGGCCATCGAGCTCAGGGTGGGCAGTCTCCGTGGGGAGAGTCATGCGGGGTTCCTCCCGGCCGTGCTTGCAGATGCTTGCTGGTGTGTGGTCTGTGGTGGCGCGCCGTGCGGGATGAACGTGGTGCAGACGCCGTCGCCGTGGGCGATCGTCGCCAGGCGCTGCACATGGGTTCCCAGGAGGCGGGAGAAGAACTCGGTCTCCGCCTCGCACAGCTGCGGGTACCGCTCGGCCGCGTGGGCGACCGGGCAGTGGTGCTGGCAGAGCTGCTCGCCCCGCTGGGGCTGGGGCGCGCTGCGCGCCGTAGCAGCGTACCCGTCGGCGCTCAAGGCCCTGGCCAGGGCTTGGGTGCGTTCTTCAGGCTGTACGGCCTCGATCGCGTCCTTGTACGCCCCGGCTTGAGCCTCCACGCGGGCCCGCGCGAACGCCGCCACGGCCTCCTCGCCGGCCGCGCCGCCGCCCGCCGACTGCTCGATCCAGCGCAGGGCCTCGACGGCGAGCTTGTCGTAGGACTGCTCGAAGGCGTCCCGCCCGCAGTCGGTGAGCGCGAAGACCTTGGCCGGGCGGCCGCGGGTCCGCGCCCCGTACACGCGCTGGTCGCGCGGCGCCACGACCCCGTCGGATGCGAGGGCGTCGAGGTGGCGGCGGACGGCGGCCTGGGTGAGGCCGAGGCGCTTGGCGAGGTCCGCCACGGTCGAGGGCCCGTGGTCCAGGATGGAGCGCGCGACCCGGTTGCGGGTGGACCGCTCACCGGTCGCGAGTTCCTCCTGGGGAGCCTCGCCGACGTTTTTCACAACACCATTGTTGCGTAATTCCTCGGGGCCTGACAACCCACGTTCCGATCATCGGCCGGTGCGGTACCTCACTTAGGTATACCTAACGTGACCTGCGGAAACGATCTTTGATCGATCGGTCCGCGCCGAATCGAGTGGCCCTGGAAACGGGCCTGCGGCACACTCTCCGACCATGTCCACACCCCTGGTGACCGGCCCTTTGTGCACCCGCGCCTCCCTCGCCGCCGATCTTTCCGAGCTCGGCGTGCGGCCCGGCGAGACCGTCCTCGTGCACTCCTCCCTGAAATCCCTCGGCTGGGTCTGCGGAGGGGCCGTCGCGGTCGTCCAGGCGCTGCTCGACACGCTGGGCGAAACGGGCACCCTGGTGGTCCCCGCGCACTCCGGGGAGAACTCCGACCCCGCCGAATGGAGCCACCCGCCGGTCCCCGAGGCGTGGTGGCCGGCCATCCGTGAGGCCATGCCCGCCTACGACCCGCTCACCACGCCGACCCGGGGCATCGGCGTGCTCCCCGAGACCGTCCGCACCTGGCCGGGCGCCCGGCGCAGCGCCCATCCGCAGACGTCCTTCGCGGCCGTCGGCCCGGGCGCGTCGCGCATCACCGCGGGCCACCCGCAGGACTGCGCGCTCGGCGAGCGCAGCCCGCTGGCCCGCCTGGAGGAGGAGGGCGCCCGGGTGCTGCTGCTCGGCGCGGGATTCGGCTCCTGCACCTGCTTCCATCTGGCCGAGTACCGGGTCGAGGGGCCGCAGGCCGACGTGTCCTTCGCGGCCGGGACCGCGGGGGGCCGGCGGTGGCTCACGGTCCGGGACACGGCGCTCGACAGCGCGGACTTCGCACGGCTCGGCGCGGACTTCGAGCGGGAGGCGCTGGAGCGGGGGGCGGGCACGGTGGTGCGCGGCCGGGTCGGCGCCGCCGTCTGCCGCCTCTTCCCGGTCCGCGACGCCGTCGCGTACGCGGAGCGCTGGCTGCCGGCGCACCGCCCCCGCACGGACTGAAGCGGGCCCCGGGCCCCCGCGCCGGAGGGGTGTCGGCGCCCGCCTAGACTTGCCGGTCATGAACAGCGAGCCCGCCCTGCCGTCTCCCGGCCGCCGCCCCGCGGGGCGGCCCGGCGGGTCGCGTCCCGTCGTCGAGGTCACCGGCCTGGTCAAACGGTACGGAGCCAAGACCGCGGTGGACGGCCTCGACCTCACGGTCGGCGCGGGCACCGTGACCGCCGTCCTCGGCCCCAACGGCGCCGGCAAGACCACCACCATCGAGACGTGCGAGGGCTACCGCAGGCCCGACGCGGGCACCGTCCGCGTCCTCGGCCTCGACCCCGTCGCCGACGGCGAACGGCTCAAGCCCCGGATCGGCGTGATGCTCCAGTCCGGCGGCGTCTACTCCGGCGCCCGCGCCGAGGAGATGCTCCGCCACATGGCGAAGCTCCACGCCCACCCGCTGGACGTGGACGCCCTCATCGAGCGCCTGGGCCTCGGCGGCTGCGGACGCACCACCTACCGCAGGCTCTCCGGCGGCCAGCAGCAGCGCCTCGCCCTCGCGATGGCCGTCGTCGGCCGCCCCGAGCTCGTCTTCCTCGACGAGCCGACCGCCGGCCTCGACCCGCAGGCCCGCCGCGCCACGTGGGAGCTGGTGCGCGAACTGCGCGCCGACGGCGTCTCGGTGGTCCTCACCACGCACTTCATGGACGAGGCCGAGTCGCTCGCCGACGACGTGGCCATCGTGGACGCCGGCCGGGTCGTCGCCCAGGGCTCCCCCGAGCAGCTGTGCCGGGGCGGCGCCGAGAACACCCTGCGCTTCACCGGCCGCCCCGGCCTCGACCTCAACTCCCTCCTCAAGGCGCTGCCCGACGGGACCGCCGCGGCCGAACCGATGCCCGGTTCCTACCGCATCACCGGCACCGTCGACCCCCAGCTGCTCGCCACCGTCACCACCTGGTGCGCCCAGCACGGCGTGCTGCCCGACGGCATCGCGGTCGAGCGCCACACCCTTGAGGACGTCTTCCTCGACCTGACCGGCAAGGAGCTGCGCGCATGAGCGCCGGTACGTACGCACCGAAGCCCGGGGCCGCGCCGCTGGGGCGGATGATCGGGGCGCAGACCGCGCTGGAGACGCGGATGCTGCTGCGCAACGGCGAACAGCTGCTGCTCACCGTGATCATCCCGAGCCTGCTGCTGGTGCTGTTCTCGACCGTCGACATCATCGACACCGGCGCGGGCCGGTCCGTCGACTTCCTCGCGCCCGGCGTCCTCGCCCTCGCCGTGATGTCGACCGCCTTCACCGGCCAGGCCATCGCGACCGGCTTCGAGCGGCGCTACGGGGTGCTCAAGCGGCTCGGCGCCTCGCCGCTGCCGCGCTGGGCCCTGATGACGTCCAAGACGCTCGCGGTGCTCGTCACCGAGGTGCTCCAGGTCGCCCTGCTCACGGTCATCGCCTTCGCGCTCGGCTGGTCCCCGCACGGCAACCCGCTCGCGGTGCTGCTCCTGCTGGTGCTGGGCACCGCGGCCTTCTCGGGACTCGGGCTGCTGATGGCGGGCGCCCTCAAGGCCGAGGCGACGCTGGCCGCGGCCAACCTGGTGTTCCTGCTGCTGCTCGTGGCCGGCGGCGTCATCGTGCCGATGGACAAGTTCCCCGGCGGCGTGCGGGCCGTGCTCGACCTGCTGCCCATCTCGGCCCTGTCCGACGGGCTGCGCTCGGTGCTCCAGCACGGTGCGGCCATGCCCTGGGGCGACCTCGGGATCCTGGCGGTGTGGGCCGTCCTCGGGCTCGGCGCCGCCGCGACGTTCTTCCGCTGGGAGTGAGCCGCCGCCCTGCCGGACGGTGACGTTCCTCCCGGTACGGCCCGGCGCACCCCCCTCGTGAAAACATGCACAATCGGGCGCCTACGATAGGGCCCATGCCGAAAGTGACCCCCGCCGATGTGACCGCAGCGGCGCGCAATCCGCTTCTCTACATCGCGGAGCGTTGGACCGCCTCCCCGAAGATCGTGCGGCGCGCGGCCCTCGCCGCCCTCGTCATGGCTGTCGCCATCGTGGTGACCGGCGGCGCGGTCCGGCTCACCGGCTCCGGGCTCGGCTGCCCCACCTGGCCCAAGTGCACGGCCGACAGCCTCACCGCCACCAGCGAGATGGGCTTCCGCGGCGCCATCGAGTTCACCAACCGCATGCTCACCTACGTGCTGTGCGCCGCGGTCGGCTGGGCGATCATCGCCGCCCGCTCCGCCAAGCCCTGGCGGCGCCCGCTGACCCGGCTCGGCTGGGTGCAGTTCTGGGTGGTCATGGGCAACGCGGTCCTCGGCGGCATCGTCGTCCTGGTGGGCCTCAACCCGTACACGGTGGCCGCGCACTTCCTGCTCTCCAGCGCGCTCATCGCGGTCGCGGTGGTCACCTGGCAGCGCACCCAGGAGGGCGACGGCGCGCCAAGGCCCTTGGTGGGCAAGGCGGTTGTGCAGCTGACCTGGCTCCTGGTGGGCGCCTGCGCCGCGCTGATCGCGGTCGGCACGATCGTCACCGGCGCCGGCCGCCATCCGGGCGACTCCAAGGACGTGCCGCGCGTTCCGCTGGACTGGACGATGATCACCCAGCTGCACGCGGACCTCGCCTGGGTCGTGGTGGCGCTGGCGGTCGCGGTCTGGTTCGTCCTGAAGGCCGTCGACGCCCCGCCCGGCCCGCGCGCCCGCGCCCGTGACCTGTTCCTGGTGCTCCTCGCCCAGGGCGTGATCGGTTACGTCCAGTACTTCCTGAAGACGCCCGAGGTGCTGGTCGCCCTGCACATGCTCGGCTCGTGCCTGGTGTGGATCGCCGTGCTGCGCGTCCTGCTGTCGCTGCGCGAGCGGCCCGCGGTCACCGCGGAGGTGCCGGTGCGGGCCGACGCCGCGCTGGCCGACGCCTGACGGGCCGCGCCGGCCGGCGCCCGACGGACCGCCGCGCTAGCCGGCGTCCGACAGACCGTAGACGCGGCGCGCGTTGTCCGCCGCGATCATCCGCGCCACCCGCTGCGCGTCGGCGCGTGCCCACGCGCCCTCGGCCACCCAGGTGCCCAGCACCCGCCCGAGAGCCTCGCCGAACAACCGGGCGCCCACCACGTGCAGTTCGGGAAGCCCGCGCGCGCCGCTCGAATAGAGCAGCTTCCCGAACGGGGCCAGCTCCAGGACCTCGGCGAGGACCGCGGCGGCCCCGGCCCCCGTCCGCACCAGGGCGGGCCCCACGTCGGCGTACACATGCGGGTGGACGCCGGCCAGGTGGGCCGTCTGGCGGTGGTAGGGGTAGCCGTGCAGCAGCACCAGGTCGGTACCGAGCCCGCCCGTCGCGCTCGCGAACGCGGCCAGCGGCATCGGATCGGCCATGCCCAGCCGCAGTTGGAGCGGGCGGCCCGTGGCGACCGCGCTCCACAGCAGGTGGCGCAGCAGGACGGGATCGCTCAGGCGGCCGTGCCTGCACCGTCCGGCCAGCCACCGCCCGGCCGCGCCGCGCACCTCCCCCGGGCCCGGCGGCGCCGGATCGAACCCCGCGCGCCCGGCGGCCGCGGAGGCGAAGGCGACGGCGGAGGCGGCGGCGGTGTGCACGGCCTCGGCGAGGTTGGCGAGGAAGGACTCGACGCTCCCCGAGGTGTCGGCGACCTGCTCGGCGAGGGGTTCGAGGCGGACGATCTCGTGGGCCTCGGCCGCGCCGGCCGCGGCGATCTCGTGCGGGGCGGTCAGATCGCCCGGCAGCCCGGTGTCCACCAGATAGGTGGCGATCCCGGAGCCCCGCAGCAGGCGCCGGCCCGCCTCCAGGGCGCCCAGTTCACGGCGCCGGGCCAGATAGCGGGCCGGAGGGCAGTGCGGTTCGAGGCCCAGGAGCGGGGGGCACCAGCGGCGTACCGCGAAGCCGGTCTGGGTGTCGAAGAAGGTGGTGCCGGGCGCGGGCAGGGCGTCGGTGCGGCCGAGCGCCGTCTCGAAGGTGCCGAGGCCCAGTTCGGTGCGCAGCACGCCGTGGCAATGCTGGTCCACCAGGGTCGGGGTGTCGATCATCCGGGGCTCCCTGGGGTGGACGCGCTTGTACCCCTCCTAACGGGTGGGCCCCGGATCGGTATTGATCGGCCGGCGCTCAGCCGTTCTTCGGGCCGCCGACCTGGATTCCGGCCATGCGGCTCCATTCGTACGGGCCGGTCCTGACCTTGGCCGCGAACTCGCCGTCGAAGTCCTCGTGCACGGTGATGCCGGACTTCTCGACGGCGCTGACGGCGATGGCGTGGCTCGGGGCCACCAGGTCGCCCCAGCCGCCGTCCCCGCCGACGAGCACGATGCGCGCGCCCTTCTCTCCGATGTACGCGACCTGGCCCTCGGCGCCGCCGTGCTCCTTGGCGAAGGAGCCGATCTGCCGGGCCAGCCGCTCCGCCCGCTTCTCGGCCCGGGCGGCCTGCTTCTCGTCAACCTGGGTGTCTGCCATGCGGCGATGCTACTAGCGGGTAGTCACGGGAGCGACCGAAGGGGCCAGTGGCTTGCGCCACTGGCCCCTTCGGTGTGCGAGCGACGAGGTCAGCGCAGGAACGGGTCCACCGCGACGGCCACGAAGAGCAGCGAGACGTAGGTGATGGACCAGTGGAACAGCCGCATCTCCTTCAGCTTGGTGCCGGGCTCCTCGGACTTGGCGCGCGAATGCAGCGCGTGCGCCTCCCACAGCCACCAGCCGCCGGAGACGAGCGCCACCGCGGTGTAGAACCAGCCGGTGTAGCCGAGCGGCGTGAGCAGCAGCGAGACGGCGACCATCACCCAGCTGTAGAGGACGATCTGGCGGGCCACCACCTTGTTGGAGGCGACGACCGGCAGCATCGGCACACCGACCCGCGCGTAGTCCTCCTTGACCTTCATGGACAGCGGCCAGTAGTGCGGCGGCGTCCAGAAGAACATCACCAGGAACAGGATGATCGGCGCCCAGGACATCGAGTTGGTCACCGAGGACCAGCCGATGAGCACCGGCAGACAGCCCGCGATGCCGCCCCAGACGATGTTCTGCGAGGTCCGGCGCTTGAGGATCATCGTGTACACGACGACGTAGAAGAGCAGCGCGCCGAGCGACAGGGCCGCCGACAGCCAGTTGACCAGGAGGCCGAACCACAGCGTCGAGAAGACGGCGAGGGAGATGCCGAAGACCAGGCACTCGCGCGGCGACACCATGCCGGTCACCAGGGGACGCTGGGACGTGCGGTCCATCAGCGCGTCGATGTCGCGGTCGATGTACATGTTCAGGGCGTTTGCGCCGCCCGCGGAGAGGTACCCGCCCAAGGTGGTCGCGAAGACCAGCCACAGCGGGGGCACGCCCTGCTGGGCAAGGAACATCACCGGAATGGTGGTGATGAGGAGCAGTTCGATGATTCGTGGCTTGGTCAGCGCCACAAAGGCCTTGACGCGGGCCCCGAATGGCCGATGGCCCCCCGGGCTGGGAGTCAAGACGACCCCTGCGGGTCGGGACTCGACGGCCGTCACGCACACCCCTGACAGAGAATTCCCAGCAAGTCCCCGGTGATCCGGGCCGTTCCCGGACGTGAAGGCCCGGTAAAGACTTGCGCGTACCACGCCACTGTAGACGTTGCCCATAGGCCGCCGTCCCCGGGGGTGGGGTCGTGTTGGGAGTGGTTGTCCGGGAGGCGGATTTCACCGGTTCCCGGCACCCTGGAGCTGTCCGTCTCAACGGGCAGTCAGTCGAAAAAATGAGCGTTCCGTCAGGGGTAGGCTCGACAGCGCCCGGTGCGCCCTCAGTCACCGGGATTCGACATGTGGAGAGGAGCCCTGACTCAGGGTGAGCACCAAGCCGACCACCACAGACCTCGAGTGGACCGAGCTGGACCAGCGGGCCGTCGACACCGGCCGCGTACTGGCAGCGGATGCCGTACAGAAGGTCGGCAACGGCCATCCCGGTACGGCGATGAGCCTGTCCCCGGCCGCGTACACCCTCTTCCAGAAGGTGATGCGCCACGACCCGGCGGACGCCGACTGGGTCGGACGCGACCGGTTCGTCCTGTCCGCGGGCCACTCGTCACTGACCCTCTACATCCAGCTGTACCTGGCCGGCTTCGGCCTGGAGCTGGATGACCTGAAGGCGTTCAGGACCTGGGGCTCCAAGACCCCCGGCCACCCGGAGTACGGCCACACCACCGGCGTCGAGACGACCACCGGCCCGCTGGGCCAGGGTGTCGCCAACGCCGTGGGCATGGCGATGGCCGCCCGGTACGAGCGCGGCCTGTTCGACCCGGAGGCGGCCCCCGGCACCTCCCCGTTCGACCACTTCGTGTTCGCGATCGCCGGTGACGGCTGCCTCCAGGAGGGCATCTCCTCCGAGGCGTCCTCGCTGGCCGGCCACCAGAAGCTCGGCAACCTGATCCTGCTGTGGGACGACAACCACATCTCGATCGAGGGCGACACCGAGACCGCGGTCTCCGAGGACACCGTCAAGCGGTACGAGGCCTACGGCTGGCACGTCCAGCGCGTCGCGCCCAAGCCGGACGGCGACCTGGACCCGGAGGCCCTGTACGACGCGATCGAGGCCGCCAAGGCGGTCACCGACCGGCCGTCGTTCATCGCGATGCGCTCGATCATCGCCTGGCCCGCCCCGAACGCCCAGAACACCGAGGCCGCGCACGGCTCGGCGCTCGGCGACGACGAGGTGGCCGCCACCAAGCGCGTCCTCGGCTTCGACCCGGAGAAGAGCTTCGAGGTCGCCGACGAGGTGCTCGCGCACACCCGCCGGGCCCTTGACCGCGGCCGTGAGGCCAAGGGCGAGTGGGAGAAGTCCTTCGCCGCGTGGCGCACCGCCAACCCGCAGCGCGCCGCCGAGTTCGACCGCATCAACGCGGGCGAGCTGCCCGAGGGCTGGGAGTCGCACCTGCCGGTCTTCGAGACGGGCAAGGGCGTCGCCACCCGCGCGGCCTCCGGCAAGATCCTGCAGGCGCTCGGCGCGGTCATGCCCGAGCTGTGGGGCGGCTCCGCCGACCTCGCCGGCTCGAACAACACGACCATCGACAAGACGTCGTCGTTCCTGCCGGCCGGCAACCCGCTGCCCGGGGCCGACCCGTACGGCCGCACCGTGCACTTCGGCATCCGCGAGCACTCCATGGCCGCGGAGATGAACGGCATCGCGCTGCACGGCCACACGCGCATCTACGGCGGCACCTTCCTGGTGTTCTCCGACTACATGCGCAACGCCGTGCGGCTGTCCGCGCTGATGCACCTGCCGGTCACCTACGTGTGGACGCACGACTCGATCGGCCTCGGCGAGGACGGCCCGACCCACCAGCCGGTCGAGCACCTGGCCTCGCTGCGCGCGATCCCCGGCCTCAACGTCGTGCGCCCCGCGGACGCGAACGAGACCGCCATCGCCTGGCGCGAGGTCCTCAAGCGCTACACGAAGGTGTACGGCAAGGGGGCCCCGCACGGCCTCGTGCTGACCCGTCAGGGCGTGCCGACGTACGACGTCAACGAGGACGCCGCCAAGGGCGGTTACGTGCTCCTGGACGCCGAAGGCGGCGACGCGCAGGTCGTGCTCATCGGCACCGGCTCCGAGGTCCAGCTGGCCGTGGGCGCGCGCGAGCAGCTCCAGGCCGCCGGCATCCCGACCCGTGTGGTCTCGATGCCGTGCGTGGAGTGGTTCGAGGAGCAGGACCAGGCCTACCGGGACAGCGTGCTTCCGCCGTCCGTCAGGGCGCGGGTCGCGGTCGAGGCCGGCATCGGTCTGACCTGGCACCGCTTCGTGGGTGACGCGGGCCGCATCGTCTCGCTGGAGCACTTCGGTGCCTCGGCCGACGGCAAGGTGCTGTTCCAGGAGTTCGGCTTCACCGCCGACCACGTGGCGGCGGCGGCCCGGGAATCTCTCGCGGCCGCAGCGCGCTGACGCCGGTACACGAACTAGTAGGAGATGCATTTCTCATGACAGACGCACTCAAGCGCCTCTCCGACGAAGGCGTCGCGATCTGGCTCGACGACCTGTCGCGCAAGCGGATCACGTCCGGCAACCTGGCCGAGCTGATCGACCAGTCGCACGTGGTGGGCGTCACGACGAACCCGTCCATCTTCCAGAAGGCGATCAGCCAGGGTGACGGCTACGACACCCAGCTGACCGACCTGGCGGCCCGCGAGGTGACCGTCGAAGAGGCCATCCGCATGATCACGACGGCTGACGTGAGGGACGCCGCCGACATCCTGCGCCCGGTCTTCGACGCCACCGACGGCCAGGACGGCCGGGTCTCCATCGAGGTCGACCCGCGCCTGGCGCACAACACCCGGGCGACCGTGGCCGAGGCCAAGCAGCTGGCCTGGCTGGTGGACCGGCCGAACACGCTCATCAAGATCCCGGCGACCGAGGCCGGCCTGCCGGCGATCACCGAGACGATCGGCCTGGGCATCAGCGTCAACGTCACGCTGATCTTCTCGCTGGAGCGCTACCGCAAGGTCATGGACGCCTACCTCGCCGGCCTGGAGAAGGCCAAGGAGCGCGGCCTGGACCTGTCGAAGATCCACTCCGTGGCGTCCTTCTTCGTGTCCCGCGTGGACACCGAGATCGACAAGCGGATCGACGCGCTGGGCACCGACGAGGCGAAGGCCGCCCGCGGCAAGGCCGGTCTGGCCAACGCGCGCCTGGCCTACCAGGCCTACGAGGAGGTCTTCTCCTCCGACCGCTGGAACGCCCTGGACAAGGCGCACGCCAACAAGCAGCGCCCGCTGTGGGCCTCGACCGGCGTCAAGGACAAGGCCTACAAGGACACCCTGTACGTGGACGACCTGGTCGCCCCGAACACGGTGAACACCATGCCGGAAGCCACCTTGGAGGCGACCGCCGACCACGGGCAGATCACCGGCGACACGGTGACCGGCACCTACGAGCAGGCGCGCGCCGACCTGGACGCCGTCGAGAAGCTCGGGATCTCCTACGACGAGGTCGTGCAGCTGCTCGAGGACGAGGGCGTCGAGAAGTTCGAGGGCGCCTGGAACGACCTGCTCAAGTCCACCGAGGCGGAGCTCAAGCGCCTCGCACCCTCGGAGGCGTAGATCTTGTCAAGCAGCAATCCGCTGCGTGACGCCGCAGACCGACGGCTCCCGCGCATCGCGGGGCCGTCGGGCCTGGTGATCTTTGGCGTCACGGGCGATTTGTCCCGTAAAAAGTTGATGCCCGCCGTGTACGACCTCGCCAACCGGGGTCTGCTTCCGCCGGGCTTTTCGCTGATCGGCTTCGCCCGCCGCGAATGGCAGGACGAGGACTTCGCGCAGGAGGTCCACGACGCGGTCAAGGCGCACGCGCGTACGCCGTTCCGCGAGGAGGTCTGGCAGCAGCTCATCCAGGGGATGCGCTTCGTACAGGGCGACTTCGACGACGACGAGGCGTTCGAGACGCTGAAGTCGACGATCGAGGAGCTCGACAAGGCGCAGGGCACGGGCGGCAACTTCGCCTTCTACCTGTCGGTACCGCCGAAGTTCTTCCCCAAGGTCGTCCAGCAGCTCAAGAAGCACGGGCTCGCCGACCAGAAGAACGGCTCCTGGCGCCGCGCGGTCATCGAGAAGCCGTTCGGCCACGACCTGGTCTCCGCCGAGGAGCTCAACCAGGTCGTGCACGAGGTCTTCCCGCCCAACGAGGTCTTCCGGATCGACCACTACCTGGGCAAGGAGACCGTTCAGAACATCCTGGCCCTGCGGTTCGCGAACACCATGTTCGAGCCGCTGTGGAACCGCTCCTACGTCGACCATGTGCAGATCACGATGGCCGAGGACATCGGCATCGGCGGCCGGGCCGGCTACTACGACGGCATCGGCGCGGCCCGTGACGTCATCCAGAACCACCTGCTCCAACTGCTGGCGCTGACCGCCATGGAGGAGCCCGCCTCCTTCGACGCGGACGCGCTGGCGGCGGAGAAGACCAAGGTGCTCGGCGCCGTGCGGCTGCCCAAGGACCTCGGCAAGGACACGGTGCGCGGCCAGTACGCGGCCGGGTGGCAGGGCGGCGAGAAGGCCGTCGGCTACCTCCAGGAAGACGGCATCGACCCCAAGTCGAAGACCGACACCTACGCCGCGATCAAGCTGCAGATCGACAACCGCCGCTGGGCGGGCGTCCCGTTCTATCTGCGCACCGGCAAGCGCCTCGGCCGGCGCGTGACCGAGATCGCGGTGGTCTTCCAGCGCGCCCCGCACTCCCCCTTCGACCACACCGCCACGGAGGAGCTGGGCCAGAACGCCCTGGTCATCCGGGTGCAGCCGGACGAGGGCGTCACCGTGCGCTTCGGCTCCAAGGTGCCCGGCACCTCGATGGAGGTCCGGGACGTCTCCATGGACTTCGCCTACGGCGAGTCCTTCACGGAGTCGAGCCCCGAGGCCTACGAGCGCCTCATCCTCGATGTGCTCCTCGGCGACTCCAACCTCTTCCCGCGCGTGGAGGAGGTCGAGCTGTCCTGGAAGATCCTCGACCCGATCGAGCAGTACTGGGACAAGCACGGCAAGCCCGCCCAGTACCCCTCGGGGACCTGGGGTCCGGACGAGGCGGACGAAATGCTCGCACGAGACGGACGGAGCTGGCGTCGGCCATGAAGATCGACCTTACGGACACCACGGCCAGCAAGATCAACAAGGCCCTCGTACAGGGCCGTCGCGCGGTCGGCACCCCGGCCGTCGGCATGGTGCTCACCCTCGTCATCGTCACCGACGAGGAGAACGCCTACGACGCCCTGCGCGCCGCGGGCGACGCCTCGCGCGAGCACCCCTCGCGCACCCTGGTCGTCATCAAGCGCGTCTCGCGCTCGCCCCGTGACCGCACGAGTTCGCGCCTGGACGCCGAGGTGCGGGTCGGCGCGGACGCGGGCACCGGCGAGACGGTGATCCTGCGGCTGTACGGCGAGGTGCTCAACCACGCCCAGTCGGTGGTGCTGCCGCTGCTGCTCCCGGACGCGCCGGTCGTCGTCTGGTGGCCGGTGAACGCGCCGACCGACCCGGCGCAGGACCCGCTGGGCGCGCTCGCCCAGCGCCGGGTGACCGACACCTACGCGGCCGAGCAGCCCATCCAGGAGCTGACCGCGCGCGCCGAGGCGTACACCCCCGGCGACACCGACCTGTCGTGGACCCGCATCACGCCCTGGCGTTCGATGCTGGCCGCGGCCCTCGACCAGATCGCCTGCAAGGTGACCGGGGTCGAGGTGGAGGGCGAGGAGTTCAACCCGAGCTGCGAACTGCTCGGCATGTGGCTCGCCGACCGGCTCGACGTGCCGGTCAAGCGCACCCTGTCGGCGGGCCCGGGTCTGACCGCGGTCCGCATGGAGACGGACGGCGGCCCGATCGTCCTCGACCGTGCGGACGGTTCGCTCGCCACCCTCTCGGTGCAGGGCCAGCCGGACCGCGCGGTGGCACTCAAGCGGCGCGAGACCGCCGAGCTCATCGCGGAGGAACTGCGCCGTCTCGACCCGGACGACACCTACGCCTCCGCGCTCAAGTACGGCGTGGACAAGCTGGGTTCGGGCGTCGAGGAGAAGTCCGCCTCGGCCGCCGGCGCCCAGAACGGTGCCGGCTCCGCGGCCGACACCAAGGCGGCGCCCGCGAAGAAGGCGGCCCCGGCCAAGAAGGCAGCGGCCAAGTGAGCACGCCGCAACTCGTCGTCCACCGGGACAAGGCGCTGATGGCCGAGGCCGCGGCGGCGCGTCTGATCACCCGGGTGGTGGACGCGCAGGCCGCCCGCGGCACCGCGTCCGTGGTGCTCACCGGTGGCCGCAACGGCAACGGGCTGCTGGCGGCGCTGGCCTCCTCCCCGGCCCGGGACGCGATCGACTGGTCGCGGCTCGACCTGTGGTGGGGCGACGAGCGGTTCCTGCCCGAGGGCGACGCCGAGCGGAACGACACCCAGGCCCGTGAGGCGCTGCTCGACGCCGTGCCGCTGGATCCCGAGCGGGTGCACGCCATGCCCGTTTCCGGCGGCGCGTACGGCAACGACGCGGACGCGGCGGCCGCCGCCTACGCGGCGGAGCTCGCCGAGGCGGCCGGTCCCGAGGACCACGGCCCGGTGCCGACGTTCGACGTGCTGATGCTGGGCGTCGGCCCGGACACCCATGTGGCGTCGCTGTTCCCGGAGTTGCCCGCGGTGCGGGAGACCGAGCGGACGGTCGTCGGGGTGCACGGCGCTCCGAAGCCGCCGCCCACCCGGATCTCGCTCACCCTCCCGGCGATCCGGGCGGCGCGCGAGGTCTGGCTGCTCGCGGCCGGTGAGGACAAGGCGCACGCGGCGAAGTTGGCCCTGTCCGGCGCGGGCGAGATACAGGCCCCGGCGGCGGGCGCCTACGGGCGGGCCCGCACGCTGTGGCTCCTGGACGCGGCGGCCGCCTCCGAGCTGCCGCGCTCGCTGTATCCCGCGGCCTCCGCCTGACGCGCACGCGAAGCGGCCCGGCCCGCCCCCTCGGGGGTGGACCGGGCCGCTTCGTCATGCGGGCGCGCCGCGCCCCCGGCGGCTCAACGCCCGCGCAGCGCGCGGTACTTGGCGACCAGCGCCGTGCTGGAGGCGTCCAGGCCCGGCACGTCGGCGCCCTCGGTCAGGGCCGGCTCGACGCGCTTGGCGAGGACCTTGCCGAGCTCGACGCCCCACTGGTCGAAGGAGTCGATGTTCCAGATGGCGCCCTGCACGAACACCTTGTGCTCGTAGAGCGCGATGAGCTGGCCGAGGACGGACGGCGTCAGCTCCTTGGCCAGGATCGTGGTGGTGGGGTGGTTGCCCTGGAACGTCTTGTGCGGCACCAGCTCCTCGGCGACGCCCTCGGCCCGGACCTCGTCGGGCGTCTTGCCGAAGGCGAGGGCCTGGGTCTGGGCGAAGAAGTTGGCCATCAGCAGGTCGTGCTGGGCGACCAGGCCCGGCTCCAGGTCGGCGACCGGCTCGGCGAAGCCGATGAAGTCGGCGGGGATGACCTTGGTGCCCTGGTGGATCAACTGGTAGTACGCGTGCTGCCCGTTGGTGCCCGGGGTGCCCCACACCACGGGCCCGGTCTGCCAGTCGACCCGGTTGCCGTCGCGGTCCACCGACTTGCCGTTGGACTCCATGTCCAGCTGCTGGAGGTAGGCGGTGAACTTCGACAGGTAGTGCGAGTACGGCAGCACCGCGTGCGACTGGGCGTCGAAGAACGCTCCGTACCAGACGCCCAACAGGCCCATCAGCAACGGCACGTTGGACTCGGCGGGCGCCGTGCGGAAGTGCTCGTCCACGAGGTGGAAGCCGGCCAGCATCTCGCGGAAGCGCTCCGGGCCGACGGCGATCATCAGGGAGAGCCCGATGGCCGAGTCGAAGGAGTACCGGCCGCCGACCCAGTCCCAGAAGCCGAACATGTTGGCCGTGTCGATGCCGAACTCGGCGACCTTGTCGGCGTTGGTCGACAGGGCCACGAAGTGCCGGGCGACGGCGTCCTGACCGGCCTTCAGCTCGGTGAGCAGCCAGTCGCGCGCCGAGGTGGCGTTGGTGATGGTCTCGATGGTGGTGAACGTCTTGGACGCGATGATGAACAGCGTCTCGGCCGCGTCCAGGTCACGGACCGCCTCGTGCAGGTCGGCGCCGTCCACGTTGGAGACGAAGCGGACCGTCAACTCCCGGTCGGTGAACGACCGCAGGGCCTCGTACGCCATCGCCGGGCCGAGGTCGGAGCCGCCGATGCCGATGTTGACGACGTTCTTGATGCGCTTGCCGGTGTGGCCGGTCCACTCCCCCGAGCGGACCTTGTCCGAGAACGCGGCCATCTTGTCGAGGACCTCGTGCACGCCGGGCACCACGTTCTCGCCGTCGACCTCGATCACGGCGTCCCGCGGGGCGCGCAGCGCGGTGTGCAGCACGGCGCGGTCCTCGGTGGTGTTGATCTTCTCGCCGCGGAACATGGCGTCCCGCAGCCCCGCGACGTCGGTGGCCGCGGCCAGCTCACGCAGCAGCGCGAGGGTCTCGTCGGTCACCAGGTGCTTGGAGTAGTCGAGGTGGAGATCGCCGACCTGCAGGGTGTACGCCGTGCCCCGGCCGGGCTCGGCGGCGAACAGCTCCCGCAGGTGGGTGTCGCCCAACTGCTCCCGGTGCTTGCCCAGTGCGATCCACTCGGGCATCTGGTTGAGCCTGGTACGGCGTCCTGCGTTCATCTGCGGCATCAGCCCATTTCTTCTCGTACGTGCGTACCTGCCCCGCTGCCCGTCCAACCTAATTGATCAGGCGGCGCGGGCAGGAATCAGCGCGGCGACGGCGGCCACGAACAAGCCGGACGCCAGCAGGGCCGGGGTGTTGAGCCCCCAGGACGCGGCGGCCGCTCCGCCCATCAGGGCGCCCAGCGGCGCGCCCGCCACCGCCAGGGTGCGAAAGGCCGCGCTCACCCGCCCGAGCATCGCCGCGGGGGCTCGCTCCTGCATCAGGGTCGTCAGGTTCACGTTCCACACCATGCCCATGAGACCGAACACCGCCATCGCGGCGACGGTGACTCCGAGGGCGCGCACGCAGCCCATCGCCACCAGGCAGCCGGTCTGCACGGCGCCGGCGAGCAGCACCGCCCGTATCCGGCCCAGCCCGCGGGCCAGGCGCTGGGCGATCAGGCCGCCGGCCACGCTGCCGGCCCCGTACGCCGTGATGGTCGCCGCGTACCCGGCGTGGCCGGCGCCGAGCCAGCCGGTGATGTGCAGGACGAGGGTGGCGATGAGCGCGCCCATGCCGATGTTGCAGACGGTGGTGGCCGCGCACAGCCCGCGCAGCGCCCGGTCGGCCCACAGGGCGTGCAGGCCCGCCCGGATCTCGGCCCGCAGGGTGGATCCGGTCGCGCGGGCGGCCCGCTCGGGGGCGGCCGGCCGCAGCGAGGCGACCAGGGCGGCGGCCAGGACGTAGCTCACCGCGTCCGCCCCGTAGGGCGCGGCGGCCGATACGGCGAGCAGCGGCGGCACGAGCGGGCCCGCCAGGAAGCTGCCCGCGATCTGCTGTCCGGTCATCACCCGGGCGTTCGCGCTGCCCAGCGCCTCGGCGGGCACCAGTGAGGGCAGCAGGGCGGTGGCGGCGTTGTCGAAGAGGGTGCCGAGGGCGGTGAGCGCGAAGGCGAGCGCCATCAGGAGGGCGATCGAGGCGTGCCCGAGGGCGACGGCCGCGGCGAAGGCGGCGACCAGGGCGCCGCGGACCAAATCGACGGCCCACATCGCGCGCCGCTGGTCGACCCGGTCGGCGACCGCGCCGCCGAGCAGTCCGAACAGCAGCCACGGAACGTAGCCGCAGGCGGTGACGAGCGCGATGCGGAAGGGGTCGGTGGTGAGGGTGGTGGCGAGCAGGGGCAGCGCGGCGGTGCGCAGGGAATCACCGAAACGGCTGACGACCGCGGCCGTCCAGAGCCGGCCGAATCCCCCGCGCCAGGCGGGACTTGTCGCCCGCGCCCCCTCCACGGCCTGCGTTGCTGCCACAACTCCCCCTCGTGATCGCCTGCTTCACACGGTAGGGGGCGCCACTGACAATCGGACGGGCCCGGATGCACCGAAGGGCCCTGTGGATGAACCGAGTTCACCCTGGGGGCCCTTCCTCTGTCAGATCTCGCCCCGCAGCTTGGCGAGTGCTTCGGCGAGGATCGCCTCGCCGTCCGCGTCGCTGCGCCGTTCGCGCACGTACGCGAGGTGTGTCTTGTACGGCTCGGTGCGCGGCGGGTCCGGCGGATTGTCCCGGTCCTGTCCTGCGGGGAATCCGCAGCGCGGGCAGTCCCACGTCTCCGGAACCTGTGCGTCACTGGCGAAGCTCGGCTGCGTCTCGTGCCCGTTCGAGCACCAGAAGGAGATGCGGAGGCGCGGTGCGGACTCGCCCCGCTCGGCCTCCCCCATCGGCCCCGCTCCGACCCGGCTTCCCCGGATCGCGTTGCCACTTGCCACGGTCGTAACTCCCTGCGTGATGGTGCTCGAAGATGCCCCAGTCTACGTAAGGCCCAACGCGCGTCCAGTGATTGGAGTTACACCCCACCCCCGAAACGCCGAACGACGACGGCTTACTTGAGCTTCATCAGCAGACCAAGTACGACAATGCACGCGAACCAGCAGAGACCGACCACGATGGTGATGCGGTCGAGGTTGCGCTCGGCGACCGAGGAACCGCCGACGGAGGACTGCATGCCGCCGCCGAACATGTCGGAGAGGCCGCCGCCCTTTCCCTTGTGCATCAGCACCAGCAGCATCATCAGCAGGCTGAAGACGATCAGGGCAATCGAGAACCCGACAATCACGGCTGGACCAACTTCCTAGGACTGATATGGCGACGGGGGCCGGGGGACATGTGACATCCCTGTTCCGGCCCCCGCAAGGGTACGACGGATCCGCGCTACCGCATACTTACTGGTCGCGGAAGCGGACGATCTTGACGAACTCGTCGGCGTCCAGGGCGGCGCCGCCGACCAGGGCACCGTCCACATCGGGCTGGGCCATGATCGCGGCGACGTTCCCGGACTTCACCGAGCCGCCGTACTGGATGCGCACCTTGTCGGCGAGCTCCTGCGAGTACAGCTCGGCCAGGCGGGCGCGGATCGCCCCGCACACCTCCTGCGCGTCCTCGGGCGTGGCGACCTCGCCGGTGCCGATCGCCCACACCGGCTCGTACGCGATCACGATGGACTCGGCCTGCTCGGCCGGGACGTCCTTGAGGCCGCCGTCGAGCTGGGCCAGCGTGTAGGGGACCTGCTGTCCGGCCTTGCGGACGTCCAGGCCCTCGCCGACGCAGAGGATCGGGGTCAGGCCGTGCTGGTAGGCGGCCTTCACCTTGGCGTTGCAGAGCTCGTCGCTCTCGGCGTGGTACTGCCGGCGCTCGGAGTGGCCCACGGCGACGTAGGCGCACTTCAGCTTGGACAGCATGGCGCCCGAGATCTCACCGGTGTAGGCACCGGATTCGTGCGCCGAGATGTCCTGGGCGCCGTACTTGATCTTGAGCTTGTCGCCGTCGACGAGGGTCTGCACGGAGCGCAGGTCGACGAAGGGCGGCAGGACCGCGACCTCGACGGCCTCGTAGTCCTTGTCGGCGAGCGCGAAGGCGAGCTTCTGGACGTGCGCGATGGCCTCGAGGTGGTTGAGGTTCATCTTCCAGTTGCCCGCCATCAGCGGGGTACGGGTGCTCACAGGTGTTCAGTCCTCCAGTGCGGCGAGGCCGGGAAGCGTCTTGCCCTCGAGGTATTCGAGGCTGGCGCCGCCACCGGTCGAGATGTGGCCGAACTTCGACTCGTCGAAGCCCAGGTTGCGGACGGCCGCGGCGGAGTCGCCGCCGCCGACCACGGTGAAGCCCTTGCTGTCGAGCAGGGCCTGCGCGACGGCGGTGGTACCGCCCGCGTAGTCGGGGTGCTCGGCGACACCGACCGGACCGTTCCAGAAGACGGTCTCGGCGTCGGTGATCTTCGAGGCGAACAGCTCGCGGGACTTGGGGCCGATGTCCAGGCCCTCCTCGTCCGCGGGGATCTTGTCCGCGTCGACGGTCCGGAAGGTGGCCGGGGCCTTGGTCTTCAGGTCCGGGAAGTCCTTGGAGACCAGCACGTCGACCGGCAGGACCAGCTCGACACCGGTCTGCTCGGCCCGCTTCATGTACTCCTGGACGACCGGGATCTGGTCCTCCTGGAGCAGCGAGATGCCGACCTCGTAGCCCTTGGCCTTCAGGAAGGTGTAGGCCATGCCGCCGCCGATGAGCAGCCGGTCGGCCTTGCCGAGCAGTTCGTCGATGACGGCGAGCTTGTCCGAGACCTTGGCGCCGCCGAGCACGACGGTGTAGGGGCGCTTGACGTCCTCGGTCAGCTTCTTGAGGACGCCGACCTCGGTGGCGATGAGGTAGCCGGCGTAGTGCGGCAGGCGCGCCGGGAGGTCGAAGACGGAGGCGTGCTTGCGGTGCACGGCCCCGAAGCCGTCGCCGACGTAGACGTCCGCGAGGGCGGCCAGCCGCTCGGCGAACACGGCGCGCTCGGCGTCGTCCTTGGACGTCTCGCCGGCGTTGAACCGCAGGTTCTCGATGACCGCGACCTGACCGGCGCCGAGCCCGTTCACCGCGTCGTGGGCGGCGCTGCCGACGGTGTCCTCGGCGAACGCGACGGAGGTGCCCAGGAGTTCGGCGAGCCGGTCGGCGGCGGGGCGCAGCGAGAACTGCGGGTCAGGGGCGCCCTTGGGGCGGCCCAGGTGCGAGGCCACGACGACCTTGGCACCGGCGGCGACGAGCGCCTTGACGGTCGGCAGCACGGCGCGGATGCGGCCGTCGTCGGTGATGCGGCCCTCGGCCAGCGGCACGTTGAGGTCGGCGCGGACGAATACCCGCTTGCCTTCGACCCCTTCGGCGAGAAGTTCGTCGATCGTCTTCATTCGGGGGTGACTCCTTGCGAGGTACGGGACGGACGGTCTGGACAGGCGACAGGGCCCGTACAGCGCTTCGTTGCGCTGCCCGAGCCCTGTCGCTCACATCAGGTGCCTACCGTACCGAGGTCAGAGCTGGCCGCCGACGAAGACGGTCAGGTCGACGAGGCGGTTGGAGTAGCCCCACTCGTTGTCGTACCAGCCGAGGATCTTCACCGTCTTGCCCTCCTGGACCATGGTCAGGGAGGAGTCGAAGGTGCAGGAGGCCGGGTCGCCCACGATGTCGGAGGAGACGATCGGGTCCTCGGTGTAGTAGAGGATGTTCTTCAGGTCGCCGTCGTCGGCGGCCTTCTTGAACGCGGCGTTGACCTCGTCCTTGGTGACCTCGCGCTGGAGCTCCACGACCAGGTCGGTGGCCGAGCCGGTGGGCACGGGCACGCGCATCGCGATGCCGTCGAGCTTGCCCTTGAGCTGCGGCAGGACCAGGGCGGTGGCCTTGGCGGCACCGGTCGTGGTCGGGATGATGTTCTCGGCGGCGGCGCGGGCGCGGCGCAGGTCCGAGTGCGGGAAGTCCAGGATCCGCTGGTCGTTGGTGTACGCGTGGACCGTCGTCATCAGACCCTTGACGATGCCGAAGTTCTCGTCGAGGACCTTGGCCATCGGCGCCACGCAGTTGGTGGTGCAGGAGGCGTTGGAGATGACGTGGTGGTTGGCCGCGTCGTACTTGTCCTGGTTGACGCCCATCACGATCGTGATGTCCTCGTCCTTGGCCGGAGCCGAGATGAGGACCTTCTTGGCGCCACCGGCGATGTGCTTCTCGGCGTCGGCCTTCTTGGTGAAGATGCCGGTCGACTCGATGACGATGTCGACGCCCAGCTGACCCCACGGGATGTCGGCCGGGTTGCGCTCGGAGAGCACCTTGATGGTGTGGCCGTCCACGGTGATGGTGTCGGCGGTGTGGGTGACCTCGGCCTTGAGGCGGCCCAGGATGGTGTCGTACTTCAGCAGGTGCGCAGTGGTCGCGGTGTCACCAAGGTCGTTGACAGCCACGATCTCGATGTCTGCACCCTGCTCAAGGAGCGCCCGGAAGTAGTTGCGCCCGATGCGGCCGAAGCCGTTGATGCCTACGCGGATCGTCACGAACCGATCTCCTCGTTAGGTACGCCGGGTTTCTCGACGCCGGCGAGTTGTATGGGATGTCCCCGACCGGTTACGACCCTACCTCCCCAAGGGCGCCGAAGTGACATCGAGCGCGTCCGGAAGGTTCCGAATCAGTGCCCGGGTCGGCCCGGTGGCCCGTACCTACCTGCGGGTACGGGCCACCGGGGACCTTCGGCCCCACTACACGGTGTCAGCGGTGCAGTGCGCTGAGCGCCCGGCCGACGAGCCGGGCGCGGTCGGCCGCGGCGGGGACGTTCTCCAGGCCGAAGCCGAGCAGCACCGTGTCCCGGGTGGTCACGGCGGCCGAGGAGTGGAAGAGCGCCTGCGAGCGCGCCCAGTCGCCGCTGTTGCCGGGGCTGCCGGCCGGCGCTCCCGGCACGCTCCAGGGACCGAGCGCGGTCTCGAAGCCCTCGGCTCCCGAGGGAGCGCCGCCGATGACCAGGCGGGTGTCGTCGACGAAGGCGCCGAGGCCGCCGGTGCCCGGGTCGGACACATAGGCGACGGCCAGCTCGACCTGCTTGCCGGCGTAGGCGGCGAGGTCGACCGAGACCTGCCGCCAGCCGTCGGAGGAGCCGGTGAAGCGGTTCCACGCGCCGCTGGTGCCGCTCGCGGTGCAGGAGGGCGAGCCGGGTGTGAGGTAGTGCGTGAGGAAGGGGTGCTCCTGGAGGAGGTAGCCCTGCTCGCACTGGCTGGGCACGCCGGTGGTGCTGGCGCCGTTCAGGTCGGGCAGCGTCGTCCAGTCGTCCTGGCCGACGGTGTGCGCCTCGATGATCACCTGGTCGTAGCCGGGCTCGGTGTCGTAGCTGAGCTGGAAGTCCAGGCTCGGCTTCTGCGCGGCGCTCGTCCCGGTCAGATCGACGGTGCGGGCCAGGCGCATATAGGCGTCGTCGCGGTGCCTGGCCGCGGCGAACCAGGAGCCTTCGGCGGGCTCGAACGGACTGCGCACGCCCGGATAGTCACCCGCCGAGGCGCCGGCGAACTGCGGGAAGGTCTTCGGGTCCAGGGTGTCGGAGGTGATGGTGTACGCACCGGCCGCGGTGAGCGGGCTGCCGGGGCCCGCGGCGAGCGCCGCCTTGGTGCCCGCGAGCCGTCCCGTCCCGGCGAACGCCGGCGGCGACTTGAGGCCGGCCTTGTTGTAGGCGCCGAGGTAGTACTGCGAGAAGTCGTCGGACAGGGCGCCGCCGCCCAGATCGACGCTGCCGCCGGCCTGTTCGCCCGCGGTGACCAGTTTGCCGCCCTCGTTCACGAAGTCGCGCACGGTGAACATGGTGGCCGCGGCCGGCCGGGAACTCCCGGTGTACCAGAGCACGTTCTTGAAGTGGCTGAGCACGCCGAGTGCGCTCGGGGTGCCCTGGGCCGCCACGTCCCAGACGGCGGCGCGGTGGCCGCTGTCGGCGAGCGCCCGGGCGTAGAGCGCGGCGTTCTGCGCCGGGGCGCCACCGCCCTCCTCGGCGAGCACCAGGGTGTCCGCCCGGGGCCGCTCGGCCACGGTGAACGTGAAGGGGGTGCTGGAGGTCTTCTTCCCGGCGGCGGTGCGCCCGGTGAACCAGACCTGGACGCGGTCGCCCGCGTCCAGGCCCTCGATCCTGGCGCGGTACTGGTCGAAGCGGATGTTGTCCTGGCCGCCGTACCGCTCGCCGCCCTTCCAGGGCTTCAGCTCCTCGGTGTGCGTACGGCCGTTGCCCACGCGGTAGTTGAGGGTCTTGTCGCGCACCGACCTGCGGGCCGTGACGGCGATCTGCTGGTCGTCGTCGCGGGCGTAGGAGGTGGCGAAGGCGTCCGGAGTGAAGTCCGGGGCCTCGATGCCGACCGGGGAGGACGGCTGGTCGGGGTGGGTGGCGGTCTCGGCGACGGAGAGCGCGAAGGGGATGTTCTTCTCGAACTCGCCCTGGATCAGCTTCTCGCTGTCGGGGAAGTTGAAGTCGGAGGGGCAGTCCGCCGCGTTCCACTCGTCGTTCGGGTCGACGCGGGAGGCCGTGGCGCAGGTCGACATCTCGGGGGTGAACATCATCGTGCCGTTGACGTTCGCCGCGTGTCCGTCGGCCTCGCCGTTGGTGGTGTAGAGCGCGGAGGAGACCTCCGAGAGGTAGCCCGGGATGGCGGGCTTGTCGGGGGTCCCGGCGAGCGACTTGTAGATGACGTCGTCGGGGGTCGGCGTCGCGACCTGCCAGCCCACGCCGTAGAGCAGAAGCTCGGCGGCGGAGTGGTAGTTGATCGCGTAATTGAAGTGGATCCGCTTCTCGAAGGAGTCCAGCGCCCTGGTCTCGGGTTCGCTGCCCGCGCTGGGTCCCCGGTAGGTCTCGTCCGAGGGGTCGGGGGACGAACCCTCGTTGTCGTAGCCCCACTTGTAGGGGAAGTTGCGGTTCGGGTCGACACCGTCGACGGACGTGATCTTCCCGTCGCCGTCGTTGTCCCGGAGGTTCTTGCGCCACAGCCGGTTGCCGGGCGTGAAGGTGTAGTCGTAGCCGTCCGGGTTGGCGGAGAGCACGAACCACAGCTCGGTGGAGTCCACGATCTTGGTGACGCGCGGATCCTTGCCGTAGTTGTCGAGGTAGTAGTGCATCAGCCGCCGGGTCATCTCGGGGGTGATCCACTCACGGGCGTGCTGGTTGGACATGTACAGCATGGCGGGCTTGGAGCCGTCCCGGGACTTGTTCGCGCCCTTGGTCAGCTTGACGGCGAGGATGTCCTGGCCGTTGGTGGTCCGGCCGATCGACTCGACCTTGGCGAGGGAGGGGTTGGCCTTCCCCGTGTCGAGGATCTCCTGCTTCAGACCGTTCGGGCCGCTGTACGGGCGGAAGACCCCGTCGCCCGCGGCCTTGAGGCGGTTCTGGGCCTGGGCCGGGACCTTGTGCTCGGTGAGCTCGACGCCCTTGCCGCGCAGGGCCGCGGCCTGTGACGCGGTCAGGTACAGCTCGACGCCGGCCGAGCCCTTGGCGGGCAGGCGTGCGCCCAGTTCCTGGGCATCGGCGCCGGCCTCCAGGAGCAGCGGCAGCTGCGCCCGGCTGACCTGGGCGTTCCAGACGACGATGCCCTCGCCGTCCGGTCCGCTCTGACGGGCCTGGGCGGCGGGTGCCACCGCCAGTCCGGCCGTCAGGAGTGATGCAGCGGCGAGGATCGCTCTCGCTCTGCGTCTCATGAGCCCCCCTTGCTGGTGTGTGCCACGGAAGTGGACAGACGCCAGGCTCATGACACTTCATGATCATGTCAATAGTGCCGGATCCGCCGACAGTGCCTGCCCGCAAACGGAACCGGCGCCCATCAAGTGGGCGCCGGACCGGGCGGGTTGAGGGTCGGGACGGCTCAGCCGACCAGGCCGTCCGCCATCTCCTCGGTCAGGTTGGACTCCGTCCCGGGGATGCCCAGGTCCTGGGCCCGCTTGTCGGCCATGGCCAGCAGGCGGCGGATGCGGCCGGCGACCGCGTCCTTGGTCAGCGGCGGGTCGGCGAGCGCGCCCAGCTCCTCCAGGGAGGCCTGCTTGTGCTCCATGCGCAGCCGGCCGGCCGCCGCCAGGTGCTCGGGCACCTCGTCGGCCAGGATCTCCAGGGCGCGCTGGACGCGTGCCCCGGCGGCGACCGCGGCCCGCGCCGAGCGGCGCAGGTTGGCGTCGTCGAAGTTGGCCAGGCGGTTGGCGGTGGCCCGGACCTCGCGGCGCATCCGCCGCTCCTCCCAGGCCAGCACCGACTCGTGCGCGCCGAGCCGGGTGAGCAGCGCGCCGATCGCGTCGCCGTCGCGGACCACCACCCGGTCCACACCGCGGACCTCGCGGGCCTTGGCCGCGATCTGGAGCCGCCGCGCCGCGCCGACCAGGGCGAGGGCGGCCTCCGGGCCCGGGCAGGTGACCTCGAGGGACGAGGAGCGGCCCGGCTCGGTGAGCGAGCCGTGCGCCAGGAACGCGCCGCGCCAGGCGGCCTCGGCGTCACAGGTGGCCCCCGAGACCACCTGGGGCGGCAGGCCGCGGATGGGACGGCCGCGGCCGTCGACGAGCCCGGTCTGGCGGGCCAGCTGATCGCCGCCCGCCACGACCCGTACGACGAACCGTGAGCCTCTGCGCAGACCGCCAGGAGCCATCACGATCAGCTCGGAGCTGTGCCCGAAGATCTCCAGAATGTCCCGCTTGAGCCGGCGTGCCGCCATCGCGGTGTCCAGCTCCGCCTCGATCACAATGCGGCCGCTCACCAAATGCAGCCCGCCCGCGAATCGAAGAATCGCCGAGACCTCCGCCTTCCTGCAGCAGGTCCGGGTGACGGGCAGCCGGGAAATCTCGTCCTTCACCGCCGGCGTCATCGCCATGGGCCGATCCTTCCATGCATCCGAAAAATACGGTCGTACGCGGCGGCCAACAGCTCCGGATCGTGCTTCGGAGAACCATCGGGTCTGGCCACGGGCGCCAGCTCGACCTCGGCTCCGAGCCGTTTCGCGGCATCGGTCAGGCTCCCCCGGTCGGGCACGGCGGCCTCGTCGGCCAGCACCACGTCGAAGGCGAGTTTAGGGGCGTGTCGTCCCAAAACCTCCAAATGACGCTGCGGAGAGAAGCCATCGGTTTCACCCGGTTGTGGCGCGAGGTTCAGCGAGAGGACCTTGCGGGCCTTGGTCCCGGTGAGCGCGTCGAGCAGTTCGGGGACCATCAGGTGCGGGATGACGGAGGAGAACCAGGAGCCCGGACCGAGCACCACCCAGTCCGCGTCGAGCACCGCGGCGACCGCTTCGGGGACGGCCGGCGGGTCGTGCGGGACCAGCTGGACGGAGAGCACCTCGCCGGGCGTGAGCGCCACCGTGGCCTGGCCGCGCACGGTGTCCACGTCCTCGGGACGCGCCGGGTCGTGGCCCCGTACCAGCGCTTCGAGCTCCAGCGGCACGGCCGACATCGGCAGGACCCGGCCCTGCGCGCCGAGCAGCTTGCCGACCAGGTCGAGGGCCTGCACATGGTCGCCCAGCTGTTCCCACAGGGCGACGATCAGCAGGTTGCCCACCGCGTGCTCGTGCAGCTCGCCCTGGGACTGGAAGCGGTGCTGGATGACCCGGGACCAGGTCTGGCCCCAGTCGTCGTCCCCGCACAGGGCGGCGAGCGCCTTGCGCAGGTCCCCGGGGGGCAGCACGCCGAGCTCGGCGCGCAGGCGGCCACTGGAGCCGCCGTCGTCGGCCACGGTGACGACGGCCGTCAGGTCGCCCGTGATGCGGCGCAGCGCCGCGAGCGAGGCCGACAGGCCCATGCCGCCGCCGAGGGCGACGACCTTGGGCTGGGCGCCCCGCTTGCGGCCGGTGCGCAGCACCGGTCCGGCGGTGCGCCGGCGGTACACCTTCACTCGCGCCCCATGTCCCGGTGTACGACGACGGTCTCGATCCCCTCGGAGGCGAGGCGGGCCGCGAGCTTCTCCGACATGGCGACCGAGCGGTGCTTGCCGCCGGTGCAGCCCACCGCGATGGTCACGTACCGCTTGCCCTCGCGGCGGTAGCCCGTCGCGATCAGCTGGAGCAGCTCGCTGTACTGGTCGAGGAACTCCTTGGCGCCCGGCTGGTTGAAGACGTAGCCCGACACCTCCTCGTTCAGACCGGTGAACGGGCGCAGCTCGGGCACCCAGTGCGGGTTGGGCAGGAAGCGGCAGTCGACCACCAGGTCGGCGTCGACCGGCAGGCCGTACTTGTAGCCGAACGACATGACGGTGGCGCGCAGTTCCGGCTCCTCGTCGCCGGCGAACTGGGCGTCCATCTTGGCGCGCAGCTCGTGGACATTGAGGCTGGAGGTGTCGATCACCAGGTCCGCGTCACCGCGCAGCTCGCGCAGCAGGTCGCGCTCGGCGGCGATGCCGTCGACGATGCGGCCGTCGCCCTGGAGCGGGTGCGGGCGGCGCACCGACTCGAAGCGGCGCACCAAGGCGTCGTCGGAGGACTCCAGGAAGACGATCCGCCGCGTGACCTCCTTGGCGTCCAGGTCGGCGAGGGACTCGCGCAGATTGTCGAAGAACCTGCGGCCGCGTACGTCGACGACGACGGCGATGCGGGCCACGTTGCCCTGGGAGCGGGCGCCGAGCTCCACCATGGTGGGGATCAGCGCGGGCGGCAGGTTGTCGACGACGAACCAGCCCAGGTCCTCCAGGCACTTGGCCGCGGTGCTGCGCCCGGCACCGGACATGCCGGAGATGATCACCAGCTCGGGGATGGGCGCATCGGCCCCGCCGGCCTCGATCGTCGTGCCCGTACTCACGTCTACTCCCGCTTCTCGGTCTTCATCGTGCTGCTCGGTCATCTCGTGCTGCCCCCGTCGTCCTCTTCCATGATCTCTCCTGTCGCCGTGTTCACGGCGGGTGCGGCCGGGGCCGCTTCCGCGAGGGCCGCGGCAACGGTCTCGGCCGTCTTGCGGCCTATGCCGGGGACCTCGCAGATCTCCTCGATTGTCGCCGACCTGAGCTTCTTCACCGAGCCGAAATGCTTGATCAGCGCCTGTTTGCGGGTGTCACCGAGGCCGGACACGGCGTCCAGGGGCCCGGCCTTGAAGCGCTTGGTCCGCTTGGCCCGCTGGTAGGTGATGGCGAAGCGGTGGGCCTCGTCCCGTACCCGCTGGAGGAGGTAGAGGCCCTCGCTGGAGCGGGGCAGCACCACCGGGTCGTCCTCCTCGGGCACCCAGACCTCTTCGAGGCGCTTGGCCAGGCCGCACACCGCGATGTCGTCGATGCCCAGCTCGTCCAGGGCCCGCTTGGCCGCGGCGACCTGCGGCTGTCCACCGTCGACGACCAGGAGCTGTGGGGGGTAGGCGAAGCGCTTGGGGCGGCCGTCCTCGTCCTGGAGCGCCGAGACCTCGCCGGACACCGCCGCGGGCAGGGTGTCGGGGACCGTGCCGGACGCGGCTGCCCCGGGCGCGGCGGCCGGGACCGCGCCGGGCTCCGGGCCGAGCGCCTGCGCGCCGTCGCGCCCGGGCCCCTCGCCCTCCTCGTCGGCCCACTCCCCCGTGCGCGCCTTCTCCGCCAGGTAGCGCTTGAAGCGGCGGCTGATCACCTCGTGCATGGACCGGACGTCGTCCTGGCCCTCGAAGCCCTTGATCTGGAAGCGCCGGTACTCGCTCTTGCGGGCGAGGCCGTCCTCGAAGACGACCATGGACGCCACCACGTCGTCGCCCTGGAGGTGGGAGATGTCGAAGCACTCGATGCGCAGCGGCGCGCTGTCGAGGTCGAGGGCCGCGGCGATCTCCTCCAGGGCCCGCGAGCGCGTCGTCAGGTCGGACGCGCGCTTGGTCTTGTGCAGCGTGAGCGCCTGCTGGGCGTTGCGCGCGACCGTCTCCATCAGGGCCTTCTTGTCGCCGCGCTGCGGGATGCGCAGCGAGACGGCCGAACCGCGCCGGCTCGCCAGCCAGCGGCCCACCGCGTCCGCGTCCTCCGGCAGGGCGGGGACCAGGACCTCCTTGGGCACCGAGTCGCCCGTCTCCTCGCCGTACAGCTGCTGGAGGGCGTGCTCGACCAGACCCGCGGTGTCGACGGCCTCCACCTTGTCGGTGACCCAGCCGCGCTGGCCCCGGACCCGGCCGCCGCGCACGTGGAAGATCTGCACGGCCGCCTCCAGCTCGTCCTCGGCGAGCGCGACGAGGTCGGCGTCGGTGGCGTCGTTGAAGACGATCGCGTTCTTCTCCAGGGCCTTGCGCAGCGCCCCCAGGTCGTCCCGCAGCCGGGCGGCGCGCTCGTACTCCATGTCCTCGGCCGCCTCCATCATCCGCTGCTCGACGCGGCGCAGGTACGCGCCGGTGCGGCCGGCCATGAAGTCGCAGAAGTCCTCGGCCAGTTCGCGGTGTTCCTCCGGCGTGACGCGGGCGACGCAGGGGGCCGCGCACTTGCCGATGTAGCCGAGCAGACAGGGGCGCCCGATCTGGGCCGAGCGCTTGAAGACGCCCGCGGAGCAGGTGCGCACGGGGAAGACGCGGAGCATCAGGTCGACGGTCTCGCGGATCGCCCAGGCGTGCCCGTACGGGCCGAAGTAGCGCACGCCCTTCTTCTTGGCGCCGCGCATCACCTGGACCCGGGGGAACTGCTCGTTCATCGTCACCGCGAGGTACGGATAGCTCTTGTCGTCGCGGTACTTGACGTTGAAGCGGGGGTCGAACTCCTTGATCCAGGAGTATTCGAGCTGGAGCGCCTCGACTTCGGTGGCGACGACCGTCCACTCCACGGAGGCGGCCGTGGTGACCATGGTGGCGGTGCGGGGGTGCAGGCTCGTCAGCGGCTGGAAGTAGTTGGCGAGCCGGGCTCGCAGGGACTTGGCCTTGCCGACGTAGATCACCCTGCGGTGTTCGTCGCGGAACTTGTAGACCCCCGGCGAGTCGGGGATCTGTCCCGGCTTGGGGCGGTAGCTGGAGGGGTCTGCCATGCCCACCACCCTACTGTCGCCCACCGACAACCCCGCCCCCCGTACCGGGACCGGGGCCCCCGCAACGCGCTCAACCGGCTAC
>NZ_JBIDBD010000042.1:0-44968 GCF_043202815.1 Streptomyces sp. NPDC048111 | reverse complement strand
CCCGTCCGGCGTTTGAGGACGAGCGCCGTTCAGGCGCGATAGGGGGGTGCAGGGGGCGCAGCCCCCGCCGGGGTCCGAGGGGCGGAGCCCCTCAGGGGGTCTGGGGCGCAGCCCCAGGGCCCGGCACCCTCCGACCCCCTGTACGGGCGGGTGGGTGGGCAAGCCCCCTGGGGGTCTGGGGCGGAGCCCCAGGGCTCAGCCGGGTCAACCCGCTGCACGGGCGGGTGGGTGGGCAAGCGCGCCGGGGTCTGGGGCGGAGCCCCAGGGCCAGGCACCCTCCGGCCCCCTGCACGGGCGGGCGGGTGGGCAACCCCCCCGGAGGCGCCCCCCGCGCCAGATAACGGACCCGTAACGGGTCTAGGCCAAACTTGCAGGCCCGTTCACCCCCCCGCCGCCCCCCAGCCCACCCCCCGAAACCCACCCCCCACAGCGTTACCCCCGTGAGAGTCATCGTCGTAGGAGCCGGCGTGCTGGGAACCCTGCACGCCTGGCACGCAGTGGAACGCGGCCACGAGGTCGTACACATCGAGCGCGAGAGTGAGGCGCGCGGAGCCTCGCTCCGCAACTTCGGCCAGATATGGGTCAGCGGCCGGGCCGGCGGCGAGGAGCTGGCGACCGCGCTGCGGGCCCGCGAGCTGTGGGAGGGGATCGGCGAGCGCGTCCCGGGGCTCGGCTTCCGCCCCAACGGCTCGCTCACCCCCCTGCGCACCGAGCTCGAACGCGCCGTCGCCGAGGCCGCGCTGGCCCGCGAAGACGCCGCGGCCCGCGGCTACAAGCTGGTCACCGCAGGCGAGGCCCGCGCCCTCAACCCCGCCCTGCGCGGGAGCTTCGACGCCGCCCTGTGGTGCGAGCGCGACGCGGCCGTGGAGCCCCGTACCGCCCAACTCGCGCTGAAGCAGGCCCTGTTGGCATCAGGCTCGTACACCTACCTCGGCGGACGCGAGGTGCGCGAGGTCCTGGAGGGCCCCCACGGGGCCGGCGTCCGCGACGACCACGGGGACGTCCACCGCGGCGACGCCGTCGTGCTCTGCACCGGCGCCTGGCTGGGCGGACTCGTGCGCGAACTCGCGCCGCGGTTGCCCGTGCGCCGCGTACGGCTGCAGATGATGCAGACCGCGCCGCTGGGCGAACCGCTCACCACCTCCGTCGCCGACGCCGACAGCTTCCGCTACTACCCGGCGTACGCGAGCGAGGCCCTCGACGCCCTGAACGCGGGGCAGGCCCAGGAACCGGCCGCCGCGGCGCACAGGATGCAGCTGCTCATGGTGCAGCGCGCGGACGGCGGGCTCACCATCGGCGACACGCACGAGTACGAGCACCCCTTCGCCTTCGATGTGCTGGAGGAGCCGTACGAGCACCTGACCCGGGTCGTCGAGTCCTTCCTCGGGCGTCCGCTGCCCCGGATCCAGCGGCGCTGGGCCGGGGTCTACGCCCAGTGCACCGACACCTCGCGCGTCGTGCACCGGCAGCAGGTGCGGGACGGCGTGTGGCTGGTGACCGGACCCGGCGGACGCGGCATGACGTGCTCGCCCGCCATCGCCGAACAGACCGCGAACGAGCTGGGCTGGTAAGGGAGTTGACCTCGATGACAACGTACGGGCTGATCGTGCTCGACATGGCGGGCACCACCGTCGCCGACGGCGGGCTGGTCGAGCGGGCCTTCGGCGCCGCCGCCGACCGCCTCGGCGTCGAGCCGGGCTCCGCCGAGCACGCCACCATGCTCGACCACGTCCGCGCCACCATGGGCGAGTCCAAGATCTCCGTCTTCCGGCACCTCTTCGGTGACGAGGGCAGGGCACGCCGCGCCAACGCCGCCTTCGAGGAGGCGTACGGCGCGCTCGTCGGCGAGGGACTCGTCGCGCCGGTCGAGGGCGCCCGCGAGGCCGTCGAAACGCTCGCCTCGCAGGGGCGGACCGTCGTCCTGTCCACCGGGTTCGCCCGCGTCACCCAGGACGCGATCCTCGACGCCCTCGGCTGGCGGGACCTCGTCCCGCTCACCCTGTGCCCCGCCGACGCGGGCGGCCGGGGCCGCCCCTACCCCGACATGGTGCTCAGCGCCCTCCTGCGGACCGGCGCCGTGGACCGGGTGCACGACATCGCGGTGGCCGGGGACACGACGTACGACATGCTGAGCGGGGTGCGCTCCGGTGCCTCGCTCGTCGCGGGGGTGCTCACCGGGGCCCACGACGAGGAGGCGCTGGCCGGCGCCGGAGCCACCCATGTGCTCGGATCCGTCGCCGAACTGCCGTCTCTGATAGGCGAGTTGGAGCAGGACGCATGAGCGGCGGCGCCCCGCCCGGCGGATCCCGCGGCGGCGTCCGGTTCGACGGCGTCACCGTCGCCTACGACGGAAACGTGGTCCTCGACTCGCTCGACCTCACCGTCGAGCCAGGCGAGGTCATGGCCCTGCTCGGTCCCTCCGGGTCCGGCAAGACCACCGCGCTGCGGGCGGTCGCCGGGTTCGTCCGGCCGGTCCGGGGGCGGGTGCTCATCGGCGAGCGCGACGTGACCGGGCTGCCGCCCCACCGGCGCGGCATCGGCATGGTCGTCCAGCAGTACGCGCTCTTCCCGCACCTGCGGGTCGCGGACAACGTCGCGTTCGGCCTGCGGGCCCACAAGGTGCCCAGGGCCGAGATCCCCGGACGGGTCGCCGAGGCCCTCGCGATGACCGGCATGGAGGGCTTCGCCCGGCGCCATCCGCGCGAGCTGTCCGGCGGCCAGCAGCAGCGCGTCGCCATCGCCCGCGCGCTCGCCATCCGTCCCGGCGTCCTGCTCCTCGACGAGCCGCTCTCCGCGCTCGACGCCCGGCTGCGCTCCGACATGCTGGCCGAACTCGCCCGCCTGCACCGCGAGTTGCCCGACGTCACGATCCTGTACGTCACCCACGACCAGGTCGAGGCGCTCACCCTGGCCGACCGCATCGCCGTGATGGACGCGGCTCGGCTGCGGGACTGCGGCACCCCGCAGGACCTCTACCGGCGACCCCGCACCCCCTTCACCGCCTCGTTCGTCGGCAACGCCAATCTGCTGCCCGTGCGGGTGGGCGACGGCTCGGTCCTGTTCGGCGGCGCCGAGCTCGCGGTCGCCACGGCCGGGGCCGCCCGGGGTGCCACCGCCACCCTGTGCGTACGGCCGCACCTGGTCGGCCTCGGGAGCGGGCCCAACGAACTGCGCGGCACGGTGGCGGAGGTGCAGTGGCGCGGCTCGACGCACCGGGTGTACGTGGAGGTCGCCGGACACCGGGTGAAGGCGGACGTCCGCGAGCTGCGGGTCACCCCCGCCCCGGGCGACGAGGTCGCCCTGCACTTCGCCGCCGAGGACGCGGTGCTGCTGGCCGCGGGGGTGAGCGGTGAATAGAGACGCTGTGCGCAGGGGCGCCGTGGACAGGGGCGCGCCCCTCGCAGCCCTCCCGGACGCAGCCCTCCCGACCCGGGACGCCGCACCGCCCGCGTCCTCCGCACCGCCCGCGGCGCCCGCACCGCCCGAGTCCTCCGCACCGCCCGAGCCGTCCGTCGGGCGTCACGGCGGCGCGGCCCAGGGCGCACGGCGGGAGCGTCAAGTGCCGCGCGCCGTATGGGCGTTGCCCCCCGTCCTCGTCCTCGCCGCCGTCTTCCTCTACCCCCTCGCCCTCGTCGTGCGGCAGTCGGTTTCGCCCGACTCCGGGGGCACCTCCGTCCAGCCCTACGCCGACGTGTTCGCCTCCGCGGCGTTCCGCGACGCGCTCGGCACCACCGTGTGGCTCGCGGCCGGAGCGACCGCGGGATGCCTCGCGCTCGGGTTCGTGCTCGCGCTGGTCATCGCCTTCGTGCCGTTCCCCGGCGGGAAGGCCGTCGCGAAGTTCATCGACGTCTTCCTCTCCTTCCCGTCCTTCCTGATCACGCTCGCCCTACTGTTCGTCTACGGCTCCACCGGCCTGGCCAACGGGCTGTGGACGGACGTCACCGGGGCGGCCGGCGGGCCCTTCCAGTTCCTGACGACGCCCTGGGGCGTCCTGCTCGCGGAGATCACGTACTTCACGCCGTTCGTGATGCGCCCGCTGCTCGCCGCGTTCTCCCAACTGGACACCGCCCAGCTGGAAGTGGCCTCCTCGCTGGGCGCGCGACCGGCCAGGGTCGTGCGGCGGGTGATCCTCCCCGAGGCCCTGCCCGCGCTCGCGGCCGGCGGTTCGCTGGTGCTGGTGATGTGCCTCAACGAGTTCGGCATCGTGCTGTTCACCGGCGCCAAGGGGGTCACCACCCTGCCCATGCTCGTCTACAGCAAGGCGATCCTGGAGTCCGACTATCCGGGCGCCTGTGCCGTCGCCGTCGTCAACGTCGCGATGTCCGTGGGCCTTTACGGCCTCTACCGGGTGGTGAGCCGTCGTGTTGGTGCATAGCCGGACCGCCCGCCGTGCCACCTGGGCCGTCTTCCTCGTCCTGTTCCTGCCCGTCTTCGCCCTGCCGCTCCTCGTCATCGTGGCGGCCTCGTTCGCCACCAGCTGGTCGGGGGCCTTCCCGTCCGGCTTCACCGCCTCCCACTACGGGGCCGCCACCACCGGGGACTCGCTGCGGGCGCTGACCACGAGCCTGGTCACCGCTCTCGTGGCGAGCGTCCTCGCGCTGACCGTCGGCGCGTGGGCGGCGCTCGCCGGGGCCGCCCTGGAGCGGCGCGGACGCCGGCTCATGGACACGCTGTTCGTGCTGCCCGTCGCCGTGCCGTCGGTCGTCGTCGGACTCGCGGTGCTCGTCGCGTTCTCCCGGCCGCCGGTGCTGCTCAACGGGACGCGCTGGATCGTGATCCTGGCCCACACCGTCCTGGTCATGGCCTTCGCCCACCAGTCGGTCTCGGCGGCCGTGCGGCGCCTCGACCCGATGTACGAACAGGCCGCCGCGAGTCTGGGGGCCCGGCCCCTGACCGTGCTGTGGCGGGTGCGGCTGCCGCTGCTGCTCCCGTCCCTGACCGCGGCCGCGGGGCTCTGCTTCGCCCTGTCCATGGGCGAGTTGAGCGCCACGATGATGCTCTACCCGCCGGACTGGACCCCGCTTCCGGTGCAGATCTTCGCGGCCACCGACCGCGGGTCCCTGTTCACCGGCGCGGCCGTCGCCGTGGTGCTCATGGGTACGACGCTGCTCGTCCTGCTCGCCGTCTCCCGCATCCGCACCAGAGCCTCCTTCCGCTGATCCGCAGCACCCCTCGCCCGATCCCCGGCACCCCCTCGCCGCGATCTGCCCCGCCCCGAACCCCAGGAGTCGGACCCTCATGCTCAAGAACACCCTCCCCGCACGGAAGCCGGCCGCCGCCGTCACCGGCGCCCTCGTCCTCGCCGCCGCCCTCACCGGCTGCGGCGGCAACTCGTCGGCCGACGCGAACGCCAGGACCGTCACCGTCTACAGCGCCGACGGCCTCAAGGGCGAGAAGGGCGACGGCTGGTACGACAAGGTCTTCAAGGACTTCGAGACGAAGACCGGCATCAAGGTCGAGTACGTCGAGGGCGGCTCGGGCGAGATGGTGCAGCGCGCCGTCCGCGAGAAGTCCAACACCCAGGCGGACGTGCTGGTCACCCTGCCGCCCTTCATCCAGCAGGCCCAGGGCAAGGGGCTGCTCCAGCGGTACGTACCGGCCGGCGCCGACAAGGTCGACGGGGGCGCCAAGTCGCCCGACGGTGCCTGGACCGCCGTCGTCAACAACTACTTCGGGTTCGTCTACAACAAGAAGGTCCTCAAGGAGGCCCCGAAGAACTGGGACGACCTCCTCGGCCCCCAGTACAAGAACAAGATCCAGTACTCCACGCCGGGCGTCGCGGGCGACGGCACCGCCCTCGTCATCAAGGCGATGCACGACTTCGGCGGCAAGGAGGCCGCGATGGAGTACCTGCACAAGCTCCAGGCCAACAACGTCGGCCCGTCCGCCTCCACCGGCAAGCTCGCGCCCAAGGTCGACAAGGGCGAGCTGCTCGCCGCCAACGGGGACGTCCAGATGAACTTCGCGCAGGCCAAGACCATGCCCAACCTCGGGATCTGGTTCCCCGGCACCGCGAGCGGCACCAAGCCGTCCTCCTTCGGCCTGCCGTACGCGGCCGGCCTGGTCACGGGCGCCCCGCACACCGCCAACGGCAAGAAGCTCCTCGACTTCATGCTGAGCGAGGACGCCCAGAAGGCGGTCAGCGAGATCGGCGGCGGGTTCGCGGCCCGCACCGACATCAAGGCCACCGACGCCAACGCGGTCGCGCTCGCCGGACTGATGCGGGGCGTCGACGTCTTCCAGCCCGACTGGATGGACATCGCCAAGAACCTGCCCGCGTACGTGGACGCCTGGAAGAGCGCCACCAGCAGCTGAGCCGTGTCCGTACCGCGATCGACCGGGTCGAGAACCGGCGGTTCTGACTAGGCTGGGGGCGCCGGCAACGCACAGTGCGGTGCGCCGGCGCCCCAGCTGATAGCTCATCAGCGCGAGAAGACCGCGCAGAACGCAGGAGTCCGCACCCATGGCAGAGCGCAAGCCGATCGAATCCTGGCTCACCGACATGGACGGTGTCCTCATCCACGAGGGCACCCCCATCCCCGGTGCGGACGCGTTCCTCAAGACGCTGAAGGAGTCGGGCCGGCCCTTCCTCGTCCTGACCAACAACTCCATCTACACCCCGCGCGACCTGCACGCCCGCCTGCTGCGGATGGGTCTCGACGTGCCGGTCGACAACATCTGGACCTCGGCCCTCGCCACCGCGAAGTTCCTCGACGACCAGCGGCCCGGCGGCACCGCGTACGTCATCGGCGAGGCGGGCCTGACCACGGCCCTGCACGACATCGGGTACGTCCTGACCGACCACGAGCCGGACTACGTGGTCCTCGGCGAGACCCGTACCTACAGCTTCGAGGCGCTCACCAAGGCGATCCGGCTGATCAACGCCGGGGCCCGCTTCATCTGCACCAACCCGGACGAGACCGGCCCGAGCCAGGAGGGCCCGCTGCCCGCCACCGGCGCGGTCGCCGCCCTGATCACCAAGGCGACCGGCAAGAAGCCGTACTTCGCGGGCAAGCCCAACCCGCTGATGATGCGCACCGGCCTCAACGCGATCGGCGCCCACTCCGAGACCAGCGCCATGATCGGCGACCGGATGGACACCGACGTCCTCGCGGGTCTGGAGGCGGGCATGCAGACCTTCCTGGTCCTGACCGGTCTGACCCGGCCCGCCGACGTCGAGTCCTACCCGTTCCGGCCCTCCAAGATCGTGGACTCGATCGCCGACCTGGTGAAGCTGGTCTGAGCCGTACGGGGGCGGGCGGCTTGGCCCATCCGGCCCAGTCGCCACGCCCTCGGGATGCGGAATGCGGCCCCGCACGTGAATCTCGGTGCAGGAGGTTCACGATGCGCATCCGTCCCATCACATTCTGTGCGGCCGTGGCGGCCGCCACCCTGACCGTGCTGCCCGCGTCCCCCGCGGTGGCCGAGTCCGAGCCGCACGGATCGGTGCGGGTCACCCCCGGCACCACCGCTCCCGGCGCGGAGGTCGACCTGCGGGTCAGCGTGTGCCGCGGCCGTGAGGCGATCGGCACGTCCGACGCGTTCGTCTCCGAGGCCCACTTCAAGCCCGCCGCCGACGGCGGTCTCTACGCCCAGGCCCGCATCCGTTCGGACGCGCAGGACCGGGACTACGACATCTGGGTCAACTGCAAGGACAGCTCGGGCAAGGCCAGCGGCCGCCTCACCGTCGTGCACGGCGGCGACCACCACGATCACGACCACGACCACGGGCGCCCCACTCCGTACCGGCCCGTGCACGCGGGCGGCGGCGGCACGGCGACGCTCGCGGCCCAGGAGGCCGCCGAGGCCAAGGAACAGGGCCCCGGCACCCGGCACGCGGTGATCGGGCTCGGGCTCGCGGCGGTGGCGGCGGTCGCCGTGGCGTCCCGCAGCGTCCGGCGCCGGCGCAACGGCGGCTGACATGTCCTCGGCACGGGGCAGTGGGCGGCTGGTGACCGGCCTCGCCTGGGCCGTGCTGCTGCTCGGCCTGTGGCTGTGGGGCCGGGACGCGACCGGCGGCACCGGCAGCACGTCCGCGCCCACCACCGGTGACATAGCCGCCGTGGGCCGGCCGCTCGGCGTGCCGCTGCCGCCGGCCCACGACCCGCTCAAAGGCGCCGAACCGCGCCGGGTGGAGATCCCGGCCCTGGGCATAGCGGCACCGGTCGTGCCGCGCGGTCTGGACGGTGACGGAGCGGTCGACCCGCCGCCCTACGCCCAGGCCGGCACGGTCGGCTGGTTCGGCGGCGGCAGCCGGCCGGGCGAGGCGGGTACGGCCCTGCTCGTCGGGCACGTGGACACCCGGAGCAAGCCTGCCGTGTTCTACGGCCTGAGCGCGGCCCGTCCCGGCCAGCACGTCGAGGTGACCGGGGCCGACGGCACGGTCGCCGAGTTCACCATCGACGACGTACAGGTCTTCCCCCGCACCCACTTCGACGCGGCGAAGGCGTACGGGCCGCGCCGGCGCGGTCGCGCCGAGCTGCGCCTGATCACCTGCGGCGGCACCTACGACCGCACGACCAAGGCGTACACCGCGAACGTGGTCGTCTCGGCCTATCTGACCGACGCGAGGGACGCGGCCCCTTCGAAGCCGTCGGACCCCTGAGCGCGCCGCGCGGGCGGCCGGCACCGGAGCGCGGACGGCCGCGCGGTACCTGGCCCGGCCGACGGCCCGCTCCCCCCGTAACCGCCGGCCGGGCCGGTCCTCGACCGCCGGCGCGCGGGCTGCGGGAGAAGCCCGGCGCCGCGGGAGGTTCCGGCGGGCATGGTCGTGAGGCGTCCGGGCATGGGGCCGACCCCACCACTCTAGGACCGCCCGGGACCGCGGGCCCAGGTCGAAAAACCGCCAACTCGCCTTGTGCTGCTGAGCAGTTGAGCGCCGACTGCCCGCTCCGCCCGGGACGCCCCACGAAGGCGCGCCGGTACGGGAGTTGGGCCCCGGCCCTGGCCGCGGCGCTGCTCGTCGCGGGGTGCGGCGGATCCGGTGGCGGCGCGGACCCGGGCGCGAGCGGGCGCCCGGACGGCCCCGGCGCGGCGCGGCCGGCGGCCGGGCACGGCCCGTTCTGGGTCGACCCCGACACCAGCGCGGCCCGTCAGCTGGCCGCGTACACCAGAGCGGGGGACCACGCGAAGGCCGCGCTCATCCGGAAGATCGCCGAGCAGCCGGTGGGCGAGTGGATCGCCGGCGGCGACCCCGAGGCCGCCGTGCGCGGCTACACGGGGGCCGCGGCCGGCGCCGGGCGCACGGCGCTGCTCGTCCTCTACAACATCCCGCACCGCGACTGCGGCCAGTTCTCGCGCGGCGGCGCCCCCGACGGCGACGCCTACCGCCGCTGGGTCGAGCAGGTCGCCCGGGGCATCGGCGAGCGCCCCGCCACCGTCGTCCTGGAGCCGGACGCGGTGCTGCACCTGGTCGACGGCTGTACGCCCGAGCCGTTCCACGAGGCGCGGTACGCCCTGTTGAAGGGCGCCGTCGAACGGCTCAAGCGCCAGCCCGCCGTCAAGGTGTACGTGGACGCGGGCAACGCGGGCTGGCGTTCCCCGGACGCCCTGGACGAACCGCTGCGGCGGGCGGGCATCGAGGCCGCCGACGGATTCGCCGTCAACGTGTCCAACTTCCAGACCACGCGGGCGAGCCGGGCCTTCGGCGAGCGGCTCTCGGCCAAGGTCGGCGGCAAGCACTTCGTGATCGACACCAGCCGCAACGGCAACGGCCCCTACACCGGGGGCGACCCGGCCGAGAACTGGTGCAACCCGCCGGGCCGCGCCCTCGGCGAGCGCCCGACGGCGGACACCGGAGGGGGCGCGGTCGACGCGTACGTCTGGGCCAAGCGGCCGGGGGAGTCGGACGGCCCGTGCCGGGGTGGGCCCCCGGCGGGCACCTGGTGGCCCGAATACGCCCTGGCGCTCGCGGACAACTCGCGCTGAGGCGCGGATCCGCCACGGGAAACGACCGAGGCCCCCTCGCTGGGCGAGGGGGCCTCGGTGGTGCGTGCGCCGCCAGGGACTCGAACCCCGGACCCGCTGATTAAGAGTCAGCTGCTCTAACCAACTGAGCTAGCGGCGCCTGCTGACACGGAAAACTTTACCGGACTCCTGAGGGTGGTTTTGACCAGCGCCACGCTGTCAGATGTTCGTTTTATCCGTTTCGTTCCGTCAAAATGCCGCATGTAGGGACAGCTGGGACACCTCTGTCCGGACCGAAACGCGAAAAAAAGACGAGCGGGAGGGGCAGCGGATGGAAGAACCGAAACGAGCGCCGATGGGATCCAGCGCACCGGGGCCGGTGTTCGAGGACTTCGAGCCCAAGGGCGCCTGTGCCTGCCCCGGCTGCGCGGACCGGCGGCGCACCCGGCTGCTCCCGGTGCGCGACGGCGGACACCCCGCGGCCGGCGGCGCCCGGCGCGCGCTGGTGGCGGCCACCGCCGCCTCGGTGGTGCTCGGCGGGGGCGCGGTGGCCGCGGCGGCCCCCGCCCCGCAGGCCGAGGGCCCCGGCACGAACCGGGCCGCCGACCCCGGCCCGCCCACCGAACAGGGCGGCCAGAGCGGGCTGCACGGCGCGCCCGGCCGACCCGCCCAGGGCGCGCCCGCCCACCTGCGGCCCATCACCCGCGCCGAGATCATCAACCGGGCCAAGGCCTGGGTGGCCGCGCCCGTCCCGTACAACATGGACGCGTTCTGGACCGACGGCTACCGGCAGGACTGCTCGGGGTTCGTGTCGATGGCGTGGGACCTCGGCACCAACGAGTGGACCGGCAGCCTGGCCCAGTTCGCGGTGCGGATAACGCGTGACGAGCTCCAGCCCGGCGACATCCTGCTCTTCCACAACCCGAGCAACCCCACCAAGGGTTCGCACGTCGTGATCTTCGGCGGCTGGACCGACCACACCAAGAGCTACTACACGGCCTACGAACAGACCCCGCCCGGCACCCGCAAGCAGGCCACCCCGTACGCGTACTGGAAGAACTCGGCGAACTACGTGCCCTACCGGTACAAGGGCCTGGCCACCGGGACCGGCGGCGGGGAGACCGGCACGGCCACCGACGCGGGTGCCCAGAATCCGTCGGCCGCGTTCCCCGGAGCCTCGATGTTCGGCCCGGGCGCCGACAACGCCCATGTCACCCGGCTCGGACAGATGCTGGTCAAGCGCGGTGGAGCCCGCTTCTACACCGAGGGCCCCGGCCCGCGCTGGGGCTCGGCCGACCTCAACGCCACCCGCGCCTTCCAGCAGGCCCAGGGCTGGACCGGGGCGGACGCCGACGGGATCCCGGGTGCGGCGACCTGGGCGCTGCTCGTCCAGGGCGGCGGCAAGGACATCGCCCCCGCGGCCCCGGCGCCGGCGCCCACCCCGGGGCCGGCGACCGGTCAGGCGGGCACCCCGGCCGGCCTGCCCGCCTACCCCGGCCGCAGTTTCTTCCGGGTGGGCCAGGACAACGCGTACGTCACCCAGCTCGGCCGCCGGCTCGTGGCCAGGGGCTTCGGCCGCTACTACACCTCGGGCCCCGGGCCGCGCTGGGGCGAGGCGGACCGGCGCAACGTCGAGGCGTTCCAGCGGGCCCAGGGCTGGTCGGGTGCCGAGGCCGACGGCTACCCCGGCCCCGAGACCTGGCGGCGGCTCTTCGCATGACGGAGGGAGACACGAGCATGCACCCACCCACCCCACCCGCCCCCCAGGGCGCCGAACCCCCGCGCGGCCCCGCCGCCGCGACGCCCGACACCGGGCGCAGGGTGGCCGTGATCCGCAGTGAGAACACCGCGGAGATCCCCGTCCACCTGCTGTTCCGCGACGACACCGGCCCGAACCCGGTGGTCGCCGCCGTCGGACCGGCGCCGCCGCGCCCGGTGGCCCGTCCGCCCAAGCAGGCCGGTGTGCGCACGGCCGTCGCCGTCCCGGCCAGGCCCGCCACGCCCGTCGACCCGGGGATCTCGGAGCGGCCGGGGCCGATGGTCGCGGGCCCGGTCGCCGTCGCCGTCGGCGTCCTCGCCCTCGCGGGGTGCGGGGCGGTGGCGTGGTGGGCCGGCGCGCTGCCCCGGGCGGTCACCGCGCTGCTGCGCCTTCCGGTCCACGCCTACCACGGCGTACGGCTCGAACAGTGGGGGCTGCTCACGCTGTGCGTCGTCGTCGCGGTGCTCGCGTTCGGCGGGCTCGGTCGCGGCCACGTCGGCCATGCCTGGGTGCTCTCGCTGTTCGGCGACTACCGGGGCAGCGTGCGGCGCACCGGCCTGGTGTGGACGAGCCCGCTGCTGCTGCGCCGCCGGGTCGATCTGCGGCTGCGGCACTGGCGCAGCGAGCCGATGGGCGCGGTGGACGCCAACGGCACCGCGCTCAGGGTCGTGGTCCTGGTGGTGTGGCGGGTGCGCGACACCGCGCGGGCCACCCTCGCCGTCGCCGACCACGAGCGCTACCTGCGCGAACAGGTCGAGGCGGCCATGGCGCGCGTCCTGTCCCAGCTCCCCGCCGACGCCTTCCACGAGGACGCGCCCACCCTGCGCAACGCGGAGGCCGTCGGCGACGCGCTGACCCGCATGCTCAAGGCGGAGGCGGAGCCCGTCGGCATCGAGCTGTACTCGGCGCAGCCGACCCGTATCGAGTACGCCCCCGAGGTCGCGGCGGCGATGCGGCGCCAGCGGGTCGCGGCCATCGACGCCCGGCACCGGGACGCGGTGCTCACCTCGGTGGTCGACGCGGTGGACGACACCGTGCAGCGGCTGACCTCGCGGGGTCTCGTGGAGCTCGACGCGTACGAGCGCAAGGTCCTGGTGAAGGACCTGACGGTGGCGTTCTACACCGGCCGGGGCGCGGGGGAGGGCGCCTGAGGGGCCCCGGGGAATCTGGTGGGGTTCTTGGCCTGGACACGCCCAACTCCCGTCAATAATCTGTTACTTGGTCTAGACCGGAACATGAACAACCGCACGCGTGCAGCTCCATCCCTGAACTCCCCACGTTCTTTCAGGAGTGACAGCATGCGAAAGAAGCAGCGGCTCGGTGCCGTTGTGGTGGGACTCGCCGCGCTCGGCGCGTCCCTGCTCGCGACCGGCAGTGCGAGCAGCCACGGCTACACCGACCAGCCGATCAGCCGCCAGAAGCTCTGCGCCAACGGAACGGTCACCGGGTGCGGTGACATCCAGTGGGAGCCCCAGTCCGTCGAGGGGCCCAAGGGCTTTCCGGCCGGCGGGCCCCCCGACGGCGCGATCTGCGCCGGCGGCAACAGCAGGTTCGCCGAGCTGGACGCGCCGCGCGGCGGCACCGGCTGGCCGACCACAAAACTGACGGGCGGTCAGACCTACACCTTCCGCTGGCAGTTCACCGCCCGCCACGCGACGACCGACTTCCGCTACTACCTCACCAAGCAGGGCTGGAACCCCACGCAGAAGCTCACCCGCGCCGCCCTCGACACCCAGCCCTTCCTGGTGGTCCCGTACGGCGGGAAGCAGCCCCCGGCCACGCTCTCGCACCAGGGGACGATCCCCGCCGGCCGCACCGGGCACCAGATGGTCCTCGCGGTGTGGACGGTCGCGGACACCGGGAACGCCTTCTACGCCTGCTCGGACGTTCAGTTCTGACGGTACGTCAACTACCGTGCGGCGCCATGACGAAGCGTGTGCCGACCGTGTCGGATTACGTACGGCGCCAGTGGAACGACCACCGGACCGGACTGCGGTACGGCGATCTGGAGCTCACCCACCACCAGGTCGCCGCGGGCGCCGCCGCCCGCGCCGCACTCCTCGCCGAGCTGCTGCCCCGAGGTGTCGAGCCGCACCTCGGGGTCCTGCTCGACAACACTCCGGAATTCCCGCTCTGGCTCAGCGCGGCGGCCCTCGCCGGGGCCGCCGTCGCGGGCATCAACCCCACCCGCCGCGGGCCCGAACTGGCCCGCGACATCCTGCACACGGAATGTCGCGTCCTGGTGACCGGGCCCGCCCGCCGTCCCCTGCTCGACGGCCTCGACCTGCCGGGCGTACGGGTCCTGGTCACCGGGACCGAGGAGTACGAGACGCTGCTCGCGCCGTACGCGGGCGCGGAGCCGGGCGAGGCGACGGTCGGGCCGGTCGACCCGTCGAGGCGGCTCCTGCTGTACTTCACCTCCGGCTCCACGGGCGCGCCCAAGGCCGCGATCTGCACCCAGGGGCGGCTCGCGGCGGCGGGCGAGTCCCTGGCCGCGCACTTCCGGCTCGGCCCGGAGGACGTCCACTACATCTGCATGCCGCTCTTCCACGGCAACGCGGTGATCGCCAACTGGGCCCCGGCGCTGGCCACCGGGGCGGCCGTGGCGCTGCGGGACCGGTTCTCGGCCTCGGGCTTCCTCGACGACGTACGGGCCCACGGGGCCACGTACTTCACCTATGTGGGCCGGGCCGTGCAGTACCTCCTCGCCACGCCCGCCCGCCCCGACGACCGGGACCACCGGCTGCGGGCCGGGTTCGGGACCGAGGCGGGGGCCGCCGACGCGGACCGGTTCGCCGAGCGGTTCGGGGTACGGCTCACCGAGGGGTACGGATCCTCCGAGGGCGGGGCCGCCATCCAGCGCACCCCGGGCACCCCGCGGGGCGCGATCGGCAGGGCCGCGCCGGGCGGTGACCTCGCGGTGGTCGACCCGGAGACGGGCCGCGAGTGCGAGCGGGCGCGCTTCGATCCGGCGGGGCGCCTGCTCAACGGCGGCGCCGCGATAGGGGAGTTGGTGAACCGGGCGCCGAACCCCTTCGAGGGCTACTGGCGCAACCCGCCCGCCGACGCGGAGCGCCGCCGGGGCGGGTGGTACTGGACGGGTGACCTCTTCTTCCGCGACGCGGACGGCTTCCTCTACTTCGCGGCGCGTACGGACGACCGGATCCGGGTGGACAGCGAGAACCTGGCGGCCGCCATGATCGAGGACATCCTCGCGCGGTGGGAGTGCGTGACGGGGGTGGCGGTGTACGCCGTCCCCGACCCGGTGACGGGGGACCAGGTGATGGCGGCGCTCTCGCTGCGCGAGGGCGTGTCCTTCGACCCGGCCGCCTTCCTCGAATTCCTCACCTCCCAGCGGGACTTGGGGACCAAGATGGCGCCGCGGTTCGTGCGGGTGGTGGAGCGGTTGCCGGTCACGGCCACCAACAAGGTGCGGCGCGGAGTGCTGCGGGAACAGGGCTTCTGGTCGCCCGGCCCCGTCTGGCACCGGCCCACCCCCACGGCCCCCTACCGCCTCCTGACCCCGCAGGACGTGAGCGCCCTCCGCCCGGGCTGATCCCGGGCACCCGTGTGGACGGAACGGGTGAATTCGGGGCGGGATGCCGCGCGGACCCACCCGGAACCTCAAGGGTGGGGGTGTGAACTGCCGCCTCCTCCTCGCCGCACTGCTGACGGCGACCAGCACCCTCCTGGCCATCCCCACCGCAGGCGCCGCCCCGCCCCCCGGCGCCCACTACCGCGAATACGTCTCCCTCGGCGACTCCTGGTCCGCCGACGTCACCCTGATCGGTATCGATCACACCTACGCCCCCACCGGCTGCGCCCAGAGCACCTGGAACTATCCCAAGCAGGTCGCCGCCAAGCTCGGTGTGCGCACCTTCCGGGACGCCACGTGTGGTGGCGCGACCACCGCCGAGATGACCAGCCCGCAGCACGTCGGCCACGTACCCCTGCTCGCCGCCGGGGTGAACCCGGCCCAGTTCGACCGGCTCACCCCGGACACCGACCTCGTCACCGTCGGCATCGGGGGCAATGACATCGGCCTCGCCGGCGCCGTCGTCGGCTGCGTCAACCCGCTGCCCGGTCCGCTGGCCCGTCCGTGCCGTACCCGGTTCGCGGGGGCCGGTGGCGAGGATCTGATGTCGCAGCGGATCGCCGCGGCCCGGTCGCGGATCACGGCGGTCCTCGACGGGATCCACCGGCGTTCGCCCCGGGCGACCGTCCTGGTGGTCGACTACCTCGCCGGCGTCGGCGCCGAACACGGCTGCTACCCGACGGTGCCGATCCTCGACGAGGACCTCGTCTGGTTCGGCGCCCGGCTCCGGGAGCTGAACGCCATGCTCGCCTCCGCCGCCCGCGACGGCGGGGCCACGTTCGTCGACACGTACCGCGGCAGCGTCGGGCACGACATCTGCGAGCCGCCCGGCAAGCGGTGGGTCGAGGGTCTGCTGCCGCTGTCCACCGACCCGCCCGGACTCGCCGTCCCCTTCCACCCCAACCGCCTCGGCGCCGACCACCAGGCCTCAACGGTGCTGCGCGCGCTGGGTGGTTGACGCTCCCCTCGCCGCGTAGGCAGGCAAGTAACCACGCAGGCACGCACGTACGGACCGCGCACGCCGAAGGGCCGGCATCCCAGGATGGATGACCGGCCCTTCGGCGTGCGCGGCGCGCCCCCGTACCTCTCGTGTCACCTCACCGCCGGCTGCGCGGCGGCCCGGACCGGCCCCGCCTCCGCGGAGTCCTCGTCCTGCGCCGCTGCCGCCGCCCGAGCCGCCTCGGCCGGGCCCCTCAGGAGGCGGGCCGCGACGACCGCCGCGATCAGCAGGAGCAGCGTGCCGCCGGCCGCCGCGTACTGCATGCCGTGCACGAAGGCCTCCTGGGCCACCGTGGCCAGGGCCCGGTCGGCGCCGGCGACGGCCGCGCCCAGGGTTTCGCGGGCGGCCGGCGGAGCCGAGGCCGGCATGTCCGCTCGGTAGACCGCGGTGCCGATCGAGCCCAGCACCGCCATCCCGAGCGCCCCGCCGAACTCCTGCCCCGTCTCCAGGAGCGAGGCCGCCGAACCGGCCTTCTCGGCGGGGGCCGAAGCCAGCGCCATGTCGGAGACCAGCGCCATGACCGTGACGATCCCCATGCCGATGATCGCCGTACCGGCCAGCAGGAGCCAGAGCGAGTCGGTGCCGAGCAGGGCGAGGAGCGCGTATCCGGCGCCGCCCACGAGGAAGCCCGCGGCGATGACGTAGGCCCGGTTCACCTTCTGGGCGATGGCGGTCGCGGCCGGGGCGGCGCCGCCGATGGCGAGCGAGGGGGCGACGCTCCACAGGGCGGCCCGCAGGCTGCTCATGTCGAGCACCGACTGGAGGTACTGGGTGGTGAAGTACGCCGAGCCCATCATGGCGAACGCGGCGATCGTGTTGAGCGAGATCGCGGCGCCGAAGCCGCGGCCGGGCAGGAACAGCGTGCGGCTGATCATCGCGTCGCGCCGGGTGAGCTGACGGCGGACGAAGACGACGCCGAGCACCAGGCCCGCCGCGACACAGGCCGCGCTGGTGGTGGAGAACCCGTTGGCGGCCAGCTCCTTGAGCCCGTACACCATCGGCAGCACCGCACCCATCGACAGGGGCACGCTCAACAGGTCGAACCTGCCGGGCTCCGGGTCCTTGAACTCCGGTACCAGGACGGGCACGAGCACCAGGAGCAGCAGCATCGCGGGCACGTTGATCAGGAACACCGAGCCCCACCACAGGTGCTCCAGCATGATCCCGCTGAGCACGGAACCGAGCGCGATCCCGCCGGCCATGGCGCCGGACCAGATGCCGATGGCCTGCCCGCGCTGCTTGTCGTCGCGGAACATGTTGCGGACCAGGCCCATCGTCGAGGGCATCAGGGTGGCTCCGCCGACGCCGAGCAGGGCCCGCGCGGCGATGAGCATGTCGGCACTGGTGGCGTACGCGGCGGTCACCGAGGCGAGGCCGAAGGCGGCGGCGCCGAACATCAGCAGCCTGCGCCGGCCGATCCGGTCGCCGAGCGAGCCCATCGTGATCAGCAGGCCGGCCAGGGCGAAGGCGTAGACGTCGATGATCCACAGCTGCTGGGTGGCCGACGGGTCGAGCTCGCGGCTGATGGAGGGGAGCGCGAAGTACAGGACGGAGACGTCCATCGAGACGAGGAGGAGGGGCAGCAGGAGGACGACGAAGGCCGTCCATTCCTTGCGCCCTGCGCGGAGTCCGGGCCCGCCGGTGGTGCTCGCTGTGGTGCTCGTCGAGTGCGTCATGGGAAGTAATGTACGAGCGTCTTAAACGGTTGTCTAGTACTTACGTGTAAGACGGCCGTATGGATGTGGGGACGGGTGATCCGGGGAAGGGGAGGGGGCTCGGGCGGGCCGGCGCGGAACCGGCGGCCTGGTGCGGGCGCGCAGGTGCGGGCGGGATGCGCGCGGGCGGGGTGCGCGCGGGCGCACGAAAAAGCCCCCCGCTGCTGCGAGGGGCTTTCTCCGTCTGTGCGCCGCCAGGGACTCGAACCCCGGACCCGCTGATTAAGAGTCAGCTGCTCTAACCAACTGAGCTAGCGGCGCCTGCTGACAGAGAAAATACTACCCGGTCCTCCAGGGTGCTCATGACCATCCGCCGCGGGAGCCCCGGGCCGGGCCTCAGATGGCGAGCGAGAGCGCCATGGGCGCGGCCCCGCGGTTGAGGGTGTCGGCCGCGGCGCGCAGGCGGTGGGCGTGCTCGATCGGCATCGAGAGGGCCAGGCATCCCACCGCCGAGCCCGCGGTCAGCGGAACCGCCGCGCAGACCGTGCCGACCGCGTACTCCTGGAGGTCGAGCACCGGCACGGTGGCGGGCTGGCTGTCGAGCTTGGAGAACAGGACGCGCTCGCTGGTGATCGTCCGCGAGGTGAGCCGGGCGATCTTGTGGCGGGAGAGGTGGTCGCGGCGGCCGTTCTGGTCGAGCTGGGTGAGCAGGCACTTGCCGACCGCGCTCGCGTGCGCCGCGGACTTGAAGTCGACCCACTCGTTGACCTTGGGGGCGCGCGGCCCGTCCGCGTACTGGGTGATCTTGACCTCGCCGTCGATGTAGCGGCTGATGTAGACGGCCGCGCCCACCGAGTCGCGCAGTGACATGAGGGTGTCCTGGAGCTTGGCCTCCAGGGCCTGCTCGCGGGCGGCGCCCGAGCCCAGCAGGACCATCGAGTCGCCGATCGCGTACGCCCCGTCGGCCACCTGCTCGACATAGCCCTCGCGCCGCAGCATGAGGAGCATGGAGGTGAGGTGGGCGGCGGGCAGACCCGCCTCGCGGGCGATCTGGGCGTCGGTCACGCCCCCGCCGTGCCGCGAGATCGCCTCGAGGACCCGCAGGACGTAGTGCACCGAATGGAACGGCGCGGTCGGCTCCGGTTTCAGCGCCACATTGTCCCCCTAGGGCCTGTCCGGCGGAACTCGTCTGGAGCGGAGGTGGCAGGTCTGCCGTTCCACGATAGCCGCCAAGACCCTTTCGTGGTGGGGCTGTTGACGAGATGGGTGGCGCGCTCCAGGGCTCTGTCCTGGGGCGCGCCACCGTGGCATATGCCAGAGGCACGATCGTGCGGGCGCCGAGGCGGCCGGAGCCGGAGGTCAGCGCCGTGCACGGTGGGTGGTCAGGCGATCGCGCCGAGGAACTCCCGGGTGCGTTCGTGTTCGGGAGCGCCGAAGATCTGCTCGGGCGGCCCGGATTCGATGACCTTGCCGGCGTCGAACATCATCACCTCGTCCGAGATGTCCCGGGCGAAGCTCATCTCGTGCGTGACGCAGAGCATCGTGATGTCGGTGCTGCGGGCGATGTCGCGCAGCAGGTCGAGGACGCCGGCGACCAGCTCCGGGTCGAGCGCGGAGGTCACCTCGTCCAGGAGGAGCACCTCGGGCCGCATCGCCAGCGCCCGGGCGATCGCCACCCGCTGCTGCTGTCCGCCGGAGAGCTGGGAGGGCTTGGCGTCGCGCTTCTCGTCGAGGCCCACCAGGTCCAGCAGTTCGCGGGCCCGCACCTCGGCCTCGTCCGCCGAGAGCCCGAGCACCCGGACCGGCGCCTCGGAGATGTTGCGCAGGACGCTCATGTTGGGGAACAGGTTGAACTGCTGGAAGACCATGCCGATCTTCTTGCGGGCCTCTCTGCGTTCCTTCTCGTCCGCGGGGAACAGCCGGTTCCCGTTGACCTGGATGGTCCCCGAATCCGGCGTCTCCAGCGTCATGAGCAGGCGCAGGATGGTGGTCTTTCCCGAACCCGACGGGCCGATCAGGGTGACGTGCTTGCCCTTGCGGGCGGTGAAGCAGAGGTCGTCGAGGACGGTGTTGTCGCCGAAGCGCTTGGTCACGTTCTCGAAGCGGATCAGTTCGGCGCCGCTCTTCTTCTTCACGGGCATCTCGATCTGGGTGTCAGCGGACAAGGCGGCGCTCCAGGGCTCGTACGAACAGCGAAGCCGGATAGGCGATGAGGATGAAGGCGATGCCGACGACGGTCAGCGGCTCGGTGTACTGGAAGGTGCTCGCCCCCGCCAGGCGGGACTGTTGGAGCATCTCCAGGACGCTGATCCCGGCCAGCAGCGGAGTGTCCTTCAGCATGGAGATGACGTAGTTGCCGAGCGCCGGCACGATGCGGCGCACCGCCTGCGGCAGGATCACCGCGAACCAGGTGCGGTGCGCGGGCAGGCTGAGCGCGGTGGCCGCCTCCCACTGGCCCTTCGGCACGGCGTCGATGCCGGCGCGGTAGACCTGGGCGGTGTATGTCGAGTAGTGCAGGCCGATCGCGAGGATGCCAGTGGTCAGCGCGGAGAACTTCACGCCCCACTCCGGCAGCACGAAGAACAGGAAGAACAGCTGCACCAGGAGGGGGGTGGTGCGGATGAACTCCGTGACCAGGTGGACCGGCCAGCGCACGAAGCGCGTCGGTGCCCGGAAGGCGAGCGCCCACACCAGGCCGAGGGTGAAGGAGATGAGCGAGCCGAGCGCGAGGATCTCCAGCGTGGTGAGCACGCCGTCCCAGAAGCGCGGCATGAAGTCCCCGACGGCGGACCAGTCCCAGTTCATTTGGTGCTCACCCCGAGGTTCGCCTTGGTGCGGCGTTCGAGTGCCTTCATGCCGCGGGTGATCGCGAAGGCGAGGACGAAGTAGATGAGGAGCGTGACCGAGTAGATCCGCGCGCTGTCCTGGGTCGCCAGGCGCACCAGGTACGCCGCGAACGACACGTCGCCCACCCCGAGCAGGGACACCAGGGCGGTGCCCTTGAGCAGCTCGACCAGCAGGTTGCAGAACGGCGGGATCATCTCCGGCACCGCCTGCGGCAGCAGGACGAGCCGCACGCGCTGCCAGGGCGTGAAGCTGAGCGCGATGCCCGCCTCGCGCTGGGCGGGGGCCACCGAATTGAGCGCGCCGCGCACGATCTCCGCGCCGTACGCCCCGTAGGACAGGCCGAGGGCGAGGACCGCGGCCCACATCGGCACCAGCTGCCAGCCGGCCAGCGGCGGCAGCACGAAGAACAGCCAGAACATCAGCACCAGGGCCGACGTGCCGCGGAAGACCTCGGTGTACGCGGCCGCCAGGAAGCGCACCAGGCGCGAGCGGTGGGTGCGGGCCAGGCCGACTCCGAAGGCGACGACGGTGGCCAACGCGGCGCAGTAGAGGGTCAGTTGGATGGTGATCCAGATGCCCGGAAGCACCCAGTGCTGCCACAGTCCCGCCGTCATCGGCACAGCTCCTTGGCGGTCAGGGTGGTCATCTCGTCCCGGGTGAAACCGAACGGCTTCATGATCCGGAAGAGTTCACCGCTCTGCTTCATGCGGTGGATCTCGGCGTTGAACGCGTCGCGCAGGGCGCCGTCGGTGGGCCGGAAGGCGAAACCGCCGCCGTCGATCTGCTTCTTCCCGTCGACGACGGGAGAAAAGGCCTGGGCCGCCTCGGCCCGGCCGCTCTTCTTGGCGACCTCGCGCACGGTGAGCGCGGTGCCGGCGAACACGTCGACGCGCCCCGACTCGACCGCGTTCAGGCCCGCCACCTGGTCCTGGAGGATGACGACGCTCTTCTCGGGAAGGCCGGCGGCGGTGGCGTGGCCGATCTGGGCGTAGCCGGTGCCGGTCGAGAACCGCGCCTTGGCACGGACCACGTCCTCGTAGGTGTGCAGGTTCTTCGGGTTGCCCTTGCGGACGATGAACGCGTCGAGCATCTGGTACTCGGGATCCGCGAAGAGGACCTGCGCGCAGCGCTCCTTGTTGATGTACATCCCGGCCGACACCACGTCGAACTGCTGGGAGTTGAGGCCCGGGATCAGGGAGGAGAAGTCGGTGGCCACGGGCTGGACGCGGCCGATGCCCAGCCGCTTGAAGATGACCTTGGCGATCTCCGGGGCCTCGCCGGTGAATTCCCCCTGGTCGTTCACATACCCGTACGGGACTTCACCGGCGATACCGAGCCGCACCGTCCCCCGGGACTTGAGCCGGGCCAGTGCGTCCCCCTCGGGTACGCGGGAGCAGGCGGCCGCGCCGGTGAGGGCGACCGCGGCGGCGCCGGTGAGCAGCGTTCGCCTGGGTATCGAGGGTCTGGGGCCTGAGGTTGCTCGTGCCATGGCGGCGCGGCTACCCGACTTCGATCAGCCCATGCCCTTTATTTTCCGAGCCGGTCCCGGCCCCGTCCGCCGCGCCTACCGGGGCTCGGACGCGGGGAAGGCCGCCGCCGCCCGCAGTACGGCCCGCTCGCCGTAGCGCGCGGCGATCAGCTGGAGCCCGATCGGCAGCCCCTCCGGGTCGGCCCCGACGGGGACCGTGACGGCCGGCTGCTGGGTCAGGTTGAACGGATAGGTGAACGGTGTCCAGCCGGCCCAACGCTGCGGCCCCGAGTCCGCCGGTGCCTCGCGGCCCGCCTCGAACGCGGTGATCGGCAGGGTCGGCGTCGCGAGCAGGTCGTAGCGCTGGTGGAAGCGGGCCATCCGGCGGCCGAGCTCGACCCGGGCCTCCCCGGCGGCCACCAGGTCGATGGCCGAGAGCCGGGCGCCTCGCGCGGCGGTGCGCCGCAGCCCCGGGTCGAGCAACTCCCTTTGTTCCGCGCCCAGTTGCTCGACCAGGCGGGCCGCTCCCGTGTTCCACAGGATGTGGAAGACCCCGATCGGATCGGCGAAGTCGGGATCCGCCTCCTCCACGTACGCGCCGAGCTCCGCGAGCCGGGTCACCGCGCCGCGCACCGCGGCGGCCACCTCGGGACGCACCGCTACCTGGCCCCCGAACGAGGGCGAGTAGGCGATGCGCAGACCCTTGACGCCGGCCGCCGCGTCCTCGGCGAGGGCGGCGGAGTAGGCGTGGGCGGGGGGTTCCAGGGCGGTGGGGTCGCGCGGGTCCGCGCCGCTGATCACATCGAGGAGCAGGGCCGCGTCCGCCGCGTCGCGCGCGATGGGGCCGACGTGCGACAGCGAGCCGAAGGAGCTCGCGGGGTACAGCGGGACCCGGCCGTACGTCGCCTTGAGCCCGAGCACCCCGCAGAACGAGGCCGGTATGCGGATCGAGCCGCCGCCGTCCGTGCCGAGCGAGAGGGGCCCCGCCCCGGCCGCGACCGCCACCGCGCTGCCACCGCTCGATCCGCCCGAGGTGCGCCCGGGGTCGTGGGGGTTGCGGGTGACGCCGGTGCGCGGTGAATCGGTGACGCCCTTCCAGCCGAACTCGGGGGTCGTCGTCTTGCCGACCAGGACCGCGCCGTGCTCGCGGAGCCGGGCGACGGCGGGGGCATCCTCGCTCCAACTCCCCTTGTCCGATGTGGTGTTGGAGCCCTTGTAGGTGGGGCCGCCGGCCTGGAGCAGGGTGTCCTTGACGGACACCGGCACCCCGTCGAGAAGGCCCTGCGGCTCGCCCGTGCGCCAGCGCTTGGTGGCGGCCCGGGCCTGGGCGAGGGCCGGTTCGGTGTCGATGCGGACGAACGCGTTCAGGGTGGGCTGGATCTCCTCGATGCGGGCCAGCACCGCGCGGGTCGCGTCGAGCGGCGAGAAGGTGCCCGCCCGGTATCCGGCCAGTAATTGACGTGCCGTCAGTTTCGTGAGTTCGCTCGGCTCGGTCATGGGGGGTGTCGTACCCAACTTCGTACCGCGTCACGTGGGGCGTCGGCTCCGCCCTGGTTCCTGACCGGCTTCCTAAGCCGCCCCGGGCGGGCCCGGGACGCTTCGGAATAAAACGGAGACCGCCTCCTGTTGGTGACAGGGCGCGCACGGACGGCGCGCGGGTCGTGCCGACGACGGCGGCCCGAGGACGATCTGGAGGCGTGGAGCGGTGGACGTGGACGCGATTCGAGGAACGGCGGCCGGGACCGCCCCCGTACCCCTGTCGGTACTCGACCTGGTGACGGTGGGCAACGGCTACACCGCGAACCGTGCCCTGCGCACCAGTGTGGAGATCGCGCGGCTCGCCGAGAGCCGCGGCTTCCACCGGCACTGGGTCGCCGAGCACCACTCCATGCCGGGCGTCGCCTCGTCCGCGCCCGCGGTGATCCTGGCCCATCTGGCCGCCCACACCTCGCGCATCCGGCTCGGCTCGGGCGGCGTGATGCTGCCCAACCACGCGCCGCTGGTGATCGCCGAGCAGTTCGGCACGCTGGAGGCGATGGCGCCGGGCCGCATCGACCTCGGGCTCGGCCGCGCACCCGGCACGGACGGCGCGACGGCGGCGGCGCTGCGCCGCTCCGACAGGCTCAACGAGGGGGCGGAGGACTTCCCGCAGCAGCTCGCCGAGCTGACCCGGTTCCTCGACGACGACTTCCCCGACGGCCACCCCTACGCCCGCATCCACGCGGTGCCGGGCCCCGTGCAGGGCCCGTCCGCCCGCCCGCCGATCTGGCTGCTCGGCTCCTCCGGCTTCAGCGCCCGTCTCGCCGGCACCCTCGGGCTGCCCTTCGCCTTCGCCCACCACTTCTCGGCGGCGAACACCGTCCCGGCGCTCGACCTGTACCGGGAGTCCTTCCGGCCCTCCGCCGTGCTCGACGCGCCCTACGCCCTGATCGGCGTCTCGGCGCTGGCCGCGGAGGACGCGCGCGAGGCGGGGCGGCAGGCGCTGACCAACGCGCTCTCGATGGTCCGGCTGCGCACGGGGCGGCCCGGGCTCGTGCCGACGCCCGAGGAGGCGGAGGCGTACGCGTTCAGCGCGATGGAGCGGGAGTTCGTCGACAGCTGGCTGGCCAACGTGATCCACGGGACGGCGGAGGAAGTGCGGGTCGGGCTCGACGACCTCCAGAAGCGGACGGGGGCGGACGAGTTGATGCTCACCGCCAACGCGCACAGCCCGCAGGCCCGCCTCCGCTCCTACGCCCTGATCGCCGACGCCTACGGCCTCCCGATCCTCTAGGGGGCTCCGCCCCCGGCCCGGCCAGGGGCGCGGGGTGAGGCCCCCGAGGCCCAGGGCAGGGTTGGGGCCGGAGGTAAAAGGTGGGCTCCCCGGGGCCAGTGGTTCAGTGGGCGGCCCGGGGCGGGATGGCTGGTTCCGGGCGGGGGTCGCGGGGGCGGCAGGGGGCTGACTAGGGCGGCAGAGCGCGAATTGGTCTAGTCCTCAATTTGGTTCAGACCATTGACGTGGCCGGGATCGGATCGCTATCACTTCCTCAACCGCCCTTCCCCGCACCCCCCGTGCCCCACCCCCCGGAGGCCGTCTTGCAACGCCGCAGACCCCTAGTCGCAGCCCTGAGCACCGCCGTGCTCGCCGCCGGCGCCCTGGCCGCCTTCGCGGGCCTCGGCACCGCATCCGCCGCGACCACCGCCCCGAGCGCCGCCGCCCCCTCGACGGGCGGCGTGAAGATCGCGTACTACGACCAGTGGAGCGTGTACGGCAACGCCTTCTACCCCAAGCACCTCGACACCCGGGGCATAGCGGGCAAGCTGGACGTCATCAACTACTCGTTCGGCAACATCCACCCCACCGACCTCACCTGTTTCGAGGCGAACAAGGCGGCGGGCGACGACAACAACCCCAACGCCGGTGACGGCGCGGGCGATTCGTTCGCCGACTACCAGAAGTCGTTCTCGGCCGCCGACAGCGTCAGCGGCGTGGCCGACACCTGGAACCAGCCGATCGTGGGCGTCTTCAACCAGTTCAAGGAACTGAAGGCGAAGTACCCCAAGCTGAAGATCAACATCTCGATCGGCGGCTGGACGTACTCGAAGTACTTCCACGACGCCGCCCTGACCGACGCCAGCCGCAAGAAGTTCGTGTCCTCCTGCATCGACCAGTACATCGCCGGCAACCTGCCGGTCGAGGGCGGGTACGGCGGGGCGGGCGCGGCGGCCGGGATCTTCGACGGCGTCGACATCGACTGGGAGTACCCGGGCTCGCCCGACGGCCACCTCGGCAACCACTACGGCGCCGAGGACAAGGCCAACTACACCGCCCTGCTGGCCGAGTTCCGCAAGCAGCTCGACGCGTACGGCAGCGCGCACGGCGGCAAGCACTACCTCCTGACGGCGGCGATGCCGGCCGGCCAGGACAAGATCAAGAACATCGAGACGGACAAGATCGGCGCGTACCTCGACTACGCGAACATCATGACGTACGACATGCACGGCGCCTGGAACGCGACGGGACCGGCCTACCACCAGTCCCCGCTGGTCTCGCCCGCCAACGACCCCACCGACGTGATCAAGCCCGGCACCCAGAAGTACTCGATCTCCAACGCGATCGACTCCTGGATCGACGGCAACGCGGCCTACGGCATCGCGGGCGGCTTCCCCGCCAACAAGATCACGCTCGGGTACGAGTTCTACTACCGCGGCTGGAAGGGCGTTCCGGCGACCAACAACGGGCTCGGCCAGAGTGCGACCGGCCCCTCGGGCGCCCGGCCCACCAGCCAGGTCGCGGGCACCGCGCTCTACAAGGAGCTCGGCGGGATCGTCGACAACCCGGCGACCACGTTCTGGGACGCCGACGCCAAGGCCTCGTACTTCTACAAGGACGGCGAGTTCTTCACCGGCCTCGACAAGCAGTCCATCCAGGCCCGCGCCGACTACGCCCACCAGCGCGGTCTCGCCGGCGCCATGATGTACAGCCTGCTCGGCCTCGACGACAAGACCACCCTGCTCAACCAGATCGCGGACGCGGTCGGCTCCTCGCCCTCCTCGACCCCGGACCCGACGCCGACGGCCACCAACTCCCCGTCGCCGACGCCGACCGCCACCAACAGCCCGTCCCCGACCCCCGGTGGCTGCACCGCCGCCGCGTGGGACAGCGCCGCCACCTACACCGGCGGCAACCAGGTCTCCTACGGCGGCCACACCTGGAAGGCCCAGTGGTGGACGAAGGGCGAGCAGCCCGGCACCACCGGCCAGTGGGGCGTCTGGGTGGACCTCGGCGCCTGCTGACCACCCGATCCCGTACCCCTGCGCACCGACGGCCGCCCCGCTCCTTCCCCCGTGGAGGAGCGGGGCGGCCGTCGTGCGGGCCGCCTCAGACCTTCTGCGGGCTGTGCGCGATCATCTCGGCGATGCGGTCGGGGGCGACCGCACGCGAGTACAGCCAGCCCTGACCGGTGTCACAGCCGATCCGGGCGAGCCGGGCGGCCTGTTCGGAACTCTCCACGCATTCGGCGGTGACGGTGAGCCCGAGCCGGTGGGCGAGCTGCACCATCGCCTCGACGATGGTCTCGTCCGCCGGGTTGGGGTGGGCGCCGCCCTCGTCGTACTGGAAGCCGCGCACGAACGAGCCGTCCAGCTTGAGGACGGAGACCGGCAGCCGGCTGAGGTAGGCGAGGTTGGAGTAGCCCGTGCCGAAGTCGTCGATCGCGATGTGCACGCCCATGTCGGACAGGGCCTGGAGGGCCTGGAGCGGGCGGCCGGCCGAGCCCATCACCGCGGACTCCGTCAGCTCCAACTGGAGCAGATGCGGGGCGAGTTCGGTCTCCGCGAGGATCTCCGCCACGTCCGCCACCAGATCGGAGTCCCACACCTGGCGCACGGCGACGTTGACGCTGACGAACAGCGGCGGGACGTCGGGGTGCTCGATCTGCCAGCGGCGGGCCTGGTGGCACGCGGTGCGCAGGACCCAGCGCCCCAACTGCACGACCGAGCCGTCCTCTTCGGCAATTCCGATGAACCGATTCGGCGGTAGCGTCCCGAATTGCGGGTGGTTCCAGCGGACCAGCGCCTCGACGCCGTGCACGACCCCGTCGGCCATGCCCACCAGCGGCTGGTACTCCAGCGTGAACTCGTCGCGCTCGACCGCCGGGCGCAGCGTGGAGGACAGCGCCTGCCGGGTCATGCGGTGGGCGTTGCGCTCCGGGTCGAAGAGCGTCCAGCGCGCCTTGCCGTCGGCCTTGGCCCAGTACAGCGTGGTGTCGGCGGCCTGCATCAGACCGGTGGCGGTGGTCCCGGCGCTGGCCCGCTCCACCACCCCGATCGAGGCCGACACCGACAGGCGCTGGCCCGCGAGGTCGAAGGGCCGCTGGAGGGCGTGCAGGACCGAGCGGGCGAGGTCGGCCAGCTGCTCGGTGCCGGTGGAGTCCTCGACCAGGACCGCGAACTCGTCGCCGCCGAGCCGCGCCACCAGGTGCCCGCCGCCGCGGGCGTAGCCGCACTGGTCGGCGCACTCGCTGAGCCGGCTCGCCACCGCGCTGAGCAGCCGGTCGCCGACCCGGTGGCCCAGGGTGTCGTTGACGGCCTTGAACCCGTCGAGGTCCAGGTAGCAGATGCCGATGCGCCCGGTGCCGCCGTCGTCGTAGAGGGACGCCTCCAGCGCCGAGTTGAGGCGCTCGAAGAAGAGGGTGCGGTTGGGCAGGCGGGTCACCGGATCGTGCATCTGGAGGTGGCGCAGCCGGGCCTGGAGTTCGCGCCGGTCGCTGATGTCCGCGATCGAGAGCAGCACGCCGGCGCTGTCGGGTACGGGCGCGACGGTGACCTCGGCCCAGAGCGAGTGCCCGTCGGGGTGCTTGAGGCGGCGGGTGCAGCGGAACCGGCTGCGGGCGCCGCGCAGCACTTCGCGGTAGGCGTGCCAGGTGCGGTGGTCGGCGGCGAGGTCGACGAGGTCGGCGGCGTCCTGTTCGTGCAGCGCGGCCGGGTCGGTGCCGAGGAGGTCGGCGAACGCGTCGTTGGCGACGACGACGGCGCCCTCGCGGTCGACGATCGCCATCGCGAGGTGGGCGGCGTTGAACGCGGCCCGGTAGTCGCGCAGTTCGGAGGCCGGCCGTCCGACGCCGTGCCGCGGGGCGGGGCCGGCCCGCTCGGCCCGCAGCGCGGCGAGGAGTTCGGCGGCCCGGGCGGCGAGCGATCCGGTGTGCCGCGGGGCGGCGCCGTCGTGCTCACAGGCGTGGGGCGCGGGGGCGTCCGGCGCGGAGGTGCCAGGCGCGGGGGCGTCCGGCGCGGAGGTGTCGGCTGTGAGGGCGCGCTGGTCGGCGGGGCGCTCGAACGCGGGGCGCTCGGGGGAGGCGTGCTCGGAGGAGGGGCGCTCCGGCGGGGGGTGCTGGGACGAGGTGCTTGTGGTGCGTGCCGCCGGGCGTTCCGCCAGGGCGCCCGCGATGCGGTCCGTATGACGCTCTGTGACGGGCGGCCGGATGGTCCCGGGTGCCTGACCCGGTCCTTCGGAGGTTCCGCTCACCGCTGGCTCCCGCAGTGCATCGAAGTTTGCAGAGGTAGGACGGAGTGGTTCGGGGTCTTCGGCCGGAGTGGACGACGGCCCCAAGAGGCCGGATCCACGCTGGAAAGTGTGCCGATCATAGAGGCTGGCGCGCAGCGCGATCCAGCTTCCCCCTCGTGATCAAGAGCACCCGGCGTTCCGTGCCGATCGTTGACCGATCGTTTCTGCGCGGGTGTGGCCGGGCTCGTCCCCTCGGTGATCGGTCGTGACTTTGCGTAAGTCACCGGGGTGTCGGCCCCCTCACTCGTCCGGGGCAGTCAAACGGGGCATATTGCCATAAATGTGCACAGAGTGGGTGGGATGTCCCGCATCCCGCTCCCGGAGGTCGACGTGCAGCGTCAGCAGACACCCGGGGGAGTGGAGCGTGTCCGGCTGCGCAGTGCCGTGGCGGCGCTCACCTCCCTCACGGCGCTCGCCGCCATCTCCCTGGTGTCCGGGCCCGCCGTGGCGGCGAACTCCGCGGTGCCGTGCGCCCTGCCCAGGACCGACGCCCACCACTCGCTCGGCGTCGACACCTGGAACCCGGCCTACCCCCGGCCCGTACGCACCCTCAGCGCGGTCATGGTCTTCCTGTCCTTCCCGGACTCGAAGCCCGCCACCGCCCCCGAGGATCTGGCCGCGGACTACTTTCCCGCCACCAGTCGCTTCTTCGAGCAGGCCTCGTACGGCAAGTTCCGCCTGAACGCCGAGCCGCAGCGGCGCTGGGTGCGCATGCCGGCCGCGTCGACCTCCTACCGCATACAGCGCGACTGGGACCCCGCCCAGCGCGGCCGCTATCTGAAGGACGCCATCCGCGCGGCGGATCCCACCACGGACTTCTCGAAGTACGACATCGTCTATCTGGTCGCCGACCCCGACGCGCCCGGCGTCGACTCCGACGCGACGAAGGTCGTCAACTTCGACCGGCCGGTGCGCGCCGACGGGCGGGACATCAACCGGGCCGTGACCGTCTTCGAGCACCATCCGCCGGACCGCAACGTGCTGGCCCACGAGACCGGTCACGTCTTCGACCTGCCCGATCTCTACCACCGGCCGCAGGACGGCAAGAACGGCGACTGGGACACCTATGTCGGCGACTGGGACGTGATGGGCAGTCAGTTCGGTACGGCACCGGACCTGTTCGGCTGGCAGAAGTGGAAGCTCGGCTGGCTCGACCGGCAGGAGGTCACCTGCGTGACGGGCGACGGAACCAGCCGCTTCACCCTGGAGCCGCTGTCCGCGTCCCCCGCCAGGGCCGGCCTCGCCGCCAGGCGTCTTGCGGTGCTGCGCACCGGCGAGGACCGGGCCGTCGCGATCGAGGTGCGGGACTCGCAGGGGCTGGACCGGGCCAGCTGCGAGCAGGGCCTGCTCGTCTACAAGGTCCGCAGCGGATCCGCCTCCGGCGGCGGTCCCATCGAGGTGCTCGACGCGCACCCGGACACCGAGGGCTGCTGGGAGAAGTCGGTCTACCCGGCACTCGCGGACGCGCCGATCGGGCTCGGCGAGACGTTCACGGTGCCCGGCGAGGGCATCCGGATCGAGGCCGAGTCCCGCTCCAAGTCGGGTGCCTGGACGGTCAAGGTCTCGCACTGAGTCCGGCCCCGGCCGCCCGCACCGGGACACGAAGAAGCCCCCCGCTCGCGCGAGGGGCTTCTTCCGTCTGTGCGCCGCCAGGGACTCGAACCCCGGACCCGCTGATTAAGAGTCAGCTGCTCTAACCAACTGAGCTAGCGGCGCCTGCTGACGTCGTAGACATTAGCATCCTGATCCGCGCGAGGAAAAATCGAAATCCGCGGGGTCCGGGTGCCCTCGTTCCTGGCGGCCCGTACGCAGGCCCAGAGCAGGACGTCGGGGCCCGGCAGCCACGGGCGGCGGGTGTCGGGCGCCACCAGCCAGCGGGCGGCGCCCGGGTTCTCGCGGTCCGGGCGGACGAGTGCCGGGACGGTCACGGCGTCGCCCGCGCCGTGGCACAGCAGCGGCGGGGTCGTGCCGCCGGCGCCGTGCCACTCCTCCCACTCCAGGAGCGAGGGCAGGCGCTGGGCGGTGCCGGGCGCGGCGAACAGGAACATGCGCCCGCGGTGGATCGCGACCGGGCCCGAGCCGGGCCCCTCGGCCCACAGCCGGTCCAGCATGCGGCGGCCGAACATCGACGGGACGTTCACCACGTCGAACACCGTGCCGCAGGGCAGCACGCCGGGGGCGGTGGGGCGGCCCTCCCAGAGGGCGAGGGTGCTGCGCGGATGCGTGGCCGCGGACGACAGCCAGGCGGCGCCCGCCGCGGTCACCTCCCCGACCCGGTGCTCGCCCTCGTCCCGCAGGAAGCGGAAGATGTCGAGGTCGCCCCGGCCGTCGGCCGGCCCGCCGCGCTCGCCGGACGCCGTACGCGGACCGCCGGGCGTCCTCGTGTCCCGGACGCCGATTCCCCTGCCGTTGTCACTGCTCATGCTCTACGTCTACCGGGCGGCCACCATCGCCTCCGGCGGCTTGGCGGAAACCGGGACAGAGCCGGGTGGCAGGGCGTATCTTGCGCCCCGGCATATGCCCGGGGCGCGTGGTCCGGGCGCCTGGCAGGGCTGTCGGTGAGCCGCTGAGCGTGCGCCCGGCGTCCTGGCCCGCCGGTCCGGGGCGGGGGCTAGGGCACGTCGCTGCCGCGCAGCAGGTCGCGGCCGAACTCGATCATCTTCTTCGCGTAGTCCTCGGTCCACTGGGCCCGCTCCGCCACGTCGGCGGGGGTCAGCCGGTCGAAGCGGCGGGGGTCGGCGAGCTGGGCGGCCGCGACGGCCTGGAACTCCACCGCCCGGTCCGCGGCGGCGCGGAAGGCGAGGGCCAGTTCCGTCGAACGGCTCAGGAGCGCGCGGGGGTCGTCGATGGACTCCAGGTCGAAGAAGTGCTCCGGGTCGGCGGTGGCCTCGGAGGGCTCGAAGAGCAGCGGCGCCGGCCGCAACCGCCGCCGCTCCTCTTTCCGCTCGTGCTCCGGCATGTCTGTCCTCCCAGGGCAGGTCGACGCTCGGGCCCGGGGCGCCCCGGCCACCGTCCATTGTCCCGCCCCGGCGCAAGGGGGCGTCCGAGGGGCCGCGCCCGGGACGGCGTCGGGGCAAAGGGGCGTCAAGGTGCCGCTCGCGGCGTCACGGCGTCCAGGGCACCCGGTGGTGCGAGAGGTGGTCCCAGGTCGCCATCATCGCCTCCCACCCGTCGGGGAACTTCACCGTCACGCCCAGCTGGACCGGCTCCGTCGAGGGGTGGTCGTCCAGGAGGTCGCTCACGCCCGCGCGGCACACCACGACGCACGCGTGCCGGTGGCGCGAGGCCAGGACGCACAGGCGGCCCGTCTCCAGGTGGAAGGCCGTCGCGTCCGGGCGGCCGGACAGCGGGTGCAGGACGACGGTCACGTCGAACTCGCGGCCCTGGAGCCGGTTCGCGGTGTCCACCGCGACGCCGCTCACGCCCAGCTCGGCCAGGGCCGCGCGGACCGCCGCCGCCTGGTCGCGGTGCGCGGTGCCGACCGCGATCCGGTCCGCGGTGAGCGGGGCCGGATCGGGCGAGCGCTCGCTGGTGGCGGCCCCGCCCCGGTCCAGGAGGCGGCGGACCACGGTGGCCACCGCGTGGACCGCCTCCGGGTCGGTGCGCGGAGTGTGCCGGGCCGGCAGTTCGAGCAGGGCCCAGCCCGACTCGGCCGCCTCGTCGAGCGCCCGGTCCGGCGCCGAGCCGTTGGACGGCACCCCGAACGCGAGCCGCCGGTCGCCGTGGCCGGTGCCGCTGCGGAAGGGGGTGAACGGGTAGAACGCGTCCGACACCAGCGGCGCCGCCGACGCCGGGAGCCGCCACGACACGGGCAGCCGGTGCTGCGGCAGCTGCGGGTTGTGCGCGAGCAGCGTGGAGACCGCGCTGGCCGACGGGTCGTAGGAGAGCCCCGCCCACTGGTCGGCGTCGGCGATGGCGAACGGGTCGAGCTGGCCCGGGTCGCCCACGAACAGCGCCCGGTCGAAGAGCCCGGCCACCGCGAGGAGCGCGTCGGAGCGCATCTGGTACGCCTCGTCGACGATCGCGTGCCCCCAGGGCTCGACGTCCTTCACATGCGCCCACTTCGCGGCCGTGGAGATCACCACGTCGAGCCCCGCGAGGTCGCCCGCCTTCGCGGACTTGCGGACGTTCTCCAGCGAGTCGAGCACCTTGTCGTACGGGTCGCTGTCGCTGCTGTGCAGCCGGCCCACCGGCAGGTCGGGCGCCTTCTCGGCGAGGCGTACGACGAGGTCGTCGACCTGCGCGTTGGTCTGCGCGACCACCATCAACGGGCGCCCCGCGGCGGCCAGTTCGAGCGCCGCGCGCACCACGAGCGTGGACTTGCCGGCGCCCGGCGGCGAGTCCACCACGACACCGCGCGAGGTGCCGTGCAGCGTGTCGGCCAGGATCGCGTCGGTCGCGGCGGTGGCCGCCGCCCCGGGGTCGAAGACGGTCACAGGAGATCCTCGGGGGTCGGCGGATCGGGCTGTTCCGCGGTGGCCGCGCCGGGCGGGCCGCCGTGCGTCCAGGGCGTGGCCTCCGGGTCGGGCAGCTTGGGGGCGCCGCGCTGCTCGTGCTCGAAGAGCGTCCAGCAGATCCGGTCGCCCTTCTCCGGGACCGAGCCCGGTGCCGGGTCCTTGGCGCGGCCCATCTTGTCCAGGACGCGCAGCACGAGCGCCCCGCCGGGCTCGTACGCCACGAACTCGGCCTTCTGCGGCTTGCCGTCGAGCGAGCGGAAGACCTTCGCGCCCTCGGCCAGGTGCGGTGCGTCGTCCGTGCGCAGGGTGAGCAGCGGGCGCGGGCTCGGGCGCTTGGTCTCCGTCCACGCCGGGGTGACCTCGACGACCTCGCCGGCGAACGCCTCGCCCGACAGCCTGCGGGCCGCCATCACCAGCGGGTCGTCCAGCGCCTCGCCCGCTTCGAGCTCGGCCTGGGCGCGCTCGCGGCGCAGCAGCTTGGTGGCGGCCGTCACCGCGTCGTCCCGGCGGGGCTGGGGCGGCTCACCCGCCGTGACACGGTCCCGGTGGCCGGTGAACGACCAGCGGTCGCTCGTCCAGCGCGCGGCGGCGCGCTCGCCCTCGGGGAGCTCGCGCAGCAGGTCGAGGGCGCGCCACACCGCCGACCAGGTGGGCATGAGCTGGGCCGCGAGCAGCCGCCTGATCTCCCGCTCCGCCGCGGTCAGCTGCCCCAGCCGCTCGTCCGCCATCGGGCCGTCCTCGGCGGAGTGCAGCGCCTGGCGGGCCCGGTCGTAGCGCTCAACGGCGGGCGCGAGCAGCCGGTTGTCGAACGCCGGGTCGGTGGCGGGGCCGGCCGGCGGGCACAGGAGCTGGCCGTCCGCCCCGCGCGCCAGCTCGGCGCGCAGCGCCGCCTCGGCCCCGGACTCCCCGGCGGGCGGATCGATCCAGGCGAGCAGGGCGCCCAGGTGCTGGTCCTCCAGGCTGGACTGGCCGGTCGCCCAGTGCCGGTTCAGGAGGTCCGTCGCGGCGAGCAGCAGGGCCGCTCCCGGTGTGCGGGCGCGCTCGGCGTAGTGCGTGAACCAGCGGCCGAGCAGCGGGACGCGGGGCGGCGCCGGATGCGGCGCGTCGGGGTCCTGCTCGGCGGTGCGGCGAAAGCGCATGGAGCGGCCGAGCAGCCGGACGAAGTCGATGCCGGCCCGGCCGGGGACGATCAACTGCGGTGCGTCGGCGCACAGTTCGACCTCGACCTTGACCTTCTTGCCCGTCTCCGGATCCGTCTCGGAGCGTTCGGCCGGTTCGATGTCGGCCGCGTACGCGTCGAGGTGGGGCAGCACGGCCTCGGCGAGGTCCGCGAGGAAGGCGAAGCGCAGGTCGCGGTCGCGGGGCTGGGGGACCACGAGCAGGGTCGGCGCGTCCCGCTCGGTGCCGACCAGGGCGCCGAGCGGGGCGCCCGCCTCGCCCGCCGTGGTGAGCGGCACGAACACCAGGGGCCGCTCGCTCAGATGGCGGTGGCGGACGGTGGCCAGCGGCTGGGCGCGGCCCGACTCGACGGCCTCCAGACGGGCCAGGGTGGAGATCAGCGACACGGGGTCACCGCCTGCGCGCGCAGGGCGGCCGCGCGGCGCACCGCCGCCACCGTCGGATCCGCCGGGTCGCCCGCCTCGCCGCGCGCCGCCGCCAGGACCTCGCCGACCGTCGCCAGTGAGCCGAGCTCGCCCCGCAGGGAGCGGCCCAGCGCGCCGACCGCGCCCTCGTCGCGGGCCCGGCCCCGGCAGTGGAAGGCCAGCTCGCAGGCGGCGAGGCACTCCGGCGCGTACACCGCGGGGACCGCCTCGACCGCCTCGGCCAGGGACGCGCCGGACTGGCCGTCCAGGTCGAAGGTGGTGTCCGGGGGCAGTTCGTCCGCGATGTCCTCGATCCGGGCCAGGCGCGTCAACTGCCGCCGGGTGACGGACAGTTGCTTGCGCACGTCGACCACGGACGCGGTCGGCAGGTTGGAGAAGTCCTTGGGGCAGACGAGCAGGACCGAGTGGTCCACTGACGCGCCCGCGGTGCGCTCCGCGACCCGTTCGAGGGCCAGCACGTACACCGCGGACTGGCGGGCGGCGGCGCCCACCTTCGACGGGTCGGCCGCCGCGTCGATCATGGGGAAGGACTTGATCTCGACGACCGTCCACCGCCCGTCGGGGTGCACCACCACCGCGTCCGGCTCCAGGTAGGCGGGGGAGCCCGCGACCTCCAGGGCCAGCATCGGATGGTCGAGCAGGGCCCAGGCGCCGGCCGCCGTGGCCTCGCGCAGGGCGAGCGCGGTGCGGGCCGCGCGGCCCTCGGGGCCGGCCGCCGCGAGGTCGGGGGTCAGGGCGTCGCCGGGCGGCTCGGCGCCGGCGGCCATCCGCTCGTGCACCAGGCGCAGCAGTTCGGTGCCGCCGTCGCCCTTCACCTTCGCCTCGAAGGCGTTGCCGCGCATGAACGCGAACTGGGACTGGCCGAAGGCGGCCGACGGCGAACCGATCGCCTCGGCGAGGGCGCCCTTGTCCACCCCCGCGCCGTCGAGCAGGGCGCGTCTGCGGCAGCCCGGGTTCGCGGCGAGGGCCGCGAGCGCCCGTGCGTCCAGCGGCCGGGCCGGGACGGCCGGGCCGCGCAGTTCAGCGAGCCGTCGACGCAGCGCTGTCGTCGGCTTCTGCTCGGGTGCCGGAGGAGGTCCGCTGCCCAGGGATGCGCTCACCCGCCGAAGTCTCGCATCCGGGACTGACAATCGGGGCGCCGGTGGCCGAGGAGGCGGGTGCGAAGCGGGAGCGCACGCGCTGCGCGAGGCGCAGTACGGGCTTGGAGAGCAGCAGGCCGAGACCCATCACCGCGGCGCCCGCGACGGCGTCCAGGAGGTAGTGGTTGGCGGTGCCCATCACCACGAACGTGATGGTCAGCGGGTACGCGACGGCGGCGGTCTTCGTGAGGCGGCTGCCGCCGAGGCGCCACAGCATCACCCCGCACCACAGGGCCCACCCGACGTGCAGGCTGGGCATCGCGGCGAACTGGTTCGTCATGCCGCCCATGCCACGGGGCGCGCTGGCCTCGCCGCCCCACCAGCCGTACGAGCTGTACTGGGCCATCGTGTCGGTGAAGCCGTACACCGGGGCGAGCAGCCGGGGCGGGCAGGTCGGCAGGAACGTGAAGCCGATCAGGCCGAGCAGGGTGGAGGTCATCAGCCAGCCGCGGGCGGCCCGGTAGTGGGTCGGGCGGCGGTGGAAGAGCCAGATCAGGACGGCCGGGGTTATGAGGTAGTGGAGCGAGGCGTAGAGGAAGTCGGCGGGTATGCCGAGCGCCGGGGTGTGCGTGAACAGCCGGTTCAGCGGGTGCTCGGCGTTCAGGTGCAGCGCCTTCTCGATGCGCAGGAGGGACAGGCCGTGGTCGACGGCGCGCGACTCGTCGCCCCGTACGATCAGACGTCCTGCCGTGTAGGCCCCGTACACGAGCGCGATCAGCGGAAGTTCGGTCCACCAGCGCGGTCGCGTGGCGTGCTGCGGCGGCTGCATCCGGCAGGTTCCCCCAACTGGTACTCGGGCTGCCCTCGGGGGGCCTCCGGGTTTTCGACGTGCGTTCAACCGTACGGTGTAAGTGATCCCTTTCGCGCAGCACCCCGGTATTGGGGTCAGACGCCCAGGTCGGGGCTTCCGGTTGCTCCGGGGGCCTGCGCGATGATGGGAACGGAACAAGTCGTACGGATCGGGAGAGAACACCCATGGCAGCCGCCGCACCGCGCATCCTGCTGGCCCGGCACGGGCAGACCGAGTGGTCGCTCGCGGGCAAGCACACCGGCCGCACCGACATCCCCCTCCTGGAGGAGGGGCGGCGCGGGGCCAAGCTCCTCGGCGAGCGGCTGCACCGGGGGCCGTGGGGCGGGCTGCCCGGCGTCGAGGTCCGCACCAGCCCGCTGGTACGGGCCGCCGAGACCTGCGAACTCGCGGGCTTCGCGGAGCGGGCCGAGCCGTGGGACGCGCTCATGGAGTACGACTACGGCGCGTACGAGGGGATGACGCCGGCCGAGATCCAGGCGGTGCGGCCGGGCTGGTTCATCTGGCGGGACGGGGTGCCGGACGGGGAGGCCCTGGCGCAGGTCGCGGCGCGGGCGGACGAGGTGGTGGGGTGGGCGCGGTCGGCCGGGCGCGATGTGCTGGTGTTCGCGCACGGGCACATCCTGCGGGTGATCGCTGCGCGGTGGCTGGGGGAGGACGTGTCCTTCGCGGCCCGGGTCCGGCTCGATCCGACGTCGTTGTCGGTGCTGGGGTGGGCGTATGGGGCGCCGGCCCTGGAGCGGTGGAACGATACGGGGCATCTGGAGCGGTGATCCGGGGGGTGCTGGTTGCCCCCCTGGGGGGTTTGCCCACCCGCCCGCCCGTGCAGCGGGTCGGATGGGCCCGGCCCCTGGGGCTCCGCCCCAGACCCCGAGGGGTTCGCCCACCCGCCCGCCCGTGCAGCGGGTTGAAGGGTTCGGCCCCTGGGGCTGCGCCCCAGACCCGCTGAAGGGCTCCGCCCCTCGAACCCCGGCGGGGGCTCCGCCCCCTGCACCCCCCCCATCGCGCCTGAACGGCGCTCGTCCTCAAACGCCGGACGGGCTGAGGATGCCGGTGCCGGCCCGCACCATGCCGCTAAGGGGCGCGGGGAACTGCGCGAGAAGCGACCACGACCCGCACACGACCGACGGGTTGGGGGCGCGGGGAACTGCGCGAGGCAGGCTGGGATACGCATGCGGACCGGCACCAGCCCTGCCAGGGGCGCGGGGAACTGCGCGAGCAAGCGGGCACGGTCCGCAGGCGGCCGAGGGGTTCAGGGGCGCGGGGAACTGCGCAAACCCCCGGCACGCCCAGTCCCGCCAGAGGCGCGGGGAACTGCGCAAGCGAGCGGGGACCGGGCCGCGCGGGGCCGGGGTGAGCGGGGTCGGGCCGTGCGGGGCCAGGGGGTTGGGGGGAGGGGGTTACACCGCCACCCCTGCTTGGCGTTCCAAGAACGCCCCCACCTCCGGCGCCCCCCGATGCGGCGCCAACAGGCGCGACGTGTCCGCCAGCATCGCCTGGATCCGGGCCGACTGGACCTGCGGCAACAGGTCCAGAACCTGCTGCCCCGCCGCCGCGGACTCCCCCGGCGCCCCCGCCCGGGCCAGGTCGTCCGCGAGTTCCGCCCGGTACAGCGCGAGGTTGCGGGTGAAGTGCGGGTCCTGCACGGTCGCCGCCCGCCGTGCGTGCCGCGCCGCCCGCCCCCAGTCCCCGAGCGCCGACCAGCACTGCGCCTGGAGCATCTCCCGTTCGGCCTCGACGAAGAAGGTCATCCACTCGGGGTCGGCGTCCGAGGGGCCCCGGGCGAACAGGGCGTGGGCCCGGGTCAGTGAGTCCTCGCAGGCCGAGCGGTCGCCAAGCCCCGCCCAGCCGCCCGCCTCGCGCAGCGCGAGCAGGGACAGCAGCCGGGGCGAGCCGAGCGGACGGGCCGCGCGCTCGCCCGCCTGCGCCGCTCGCATCGCCTCGCGGGGCCGGCCCATGTCCCGGGCCAGGAAGGACATGTTGCAGAAGGCGTGCGCCTCAAGGCCGGGGTCGCCCGCGAGCCGCGCCGTCGCGAGGGCCTCCGCGTAGTGCGACCTGGCCTCGCCGAAGCGGCCCGAGTCGTGCGCCAACCAGCCTACGGAGATGGCCAGTTCGCCCGCGCCGATGTGCAGCCGCTGCTGTGTGGAGCGCCGTGTCGCGCTCGCGTCGAGCAGGGCGTAGGCGGTGCGCAGCGGCTGCGCGGCCCGCCGGTAGAGGCCGTCCGCGCCGTGCCGGTCGTCCAGGAGCCGGATTCTGCGCACCGCCTCCTCGACGGCGCTCACCTCGGCCTCGCCGACGCGCTGGACGGCCTGGGCGGCTGCCGGGCCGAGGCCCAGCGATACGGCCGCCACCGCGGCGGTGGAGCCGGTCATGAATGCGCGACGCAGCACGTCGCTCTCCTCGTCGTTCTGGTGGTGATCGTGATGGTGATCGTGGTGGGGGGAGCCGTGGCCGGCGGCGGGCCGGTCGCGGTCGGGCGGGTCGGGGCGGGTGCGGTCCTGCGCGGCCGGTGGTGCGCCGGGAGCGGGGGCAGGGGGGCGGGGCGTGAGCTGGAGCGGAGGGGCGGGGGGCCGGGGGCGGGCCGCCCGGCCCCGTACCGTCTCCCGTGCCGAGAACCCCATATCGGCCAGGTCCAAACCCGGGAACATGTGCCGGAAGACCCTTTCGTAGGCGTAGTTGGGGCAGCGGATCTCGCCGTTCTCCACGCGTCCGATGTAGCGGGCGTCGCACGCGACCTGTTCGCCGATCTCGCGGGCGGCCCGGCGGACCGCGGCCGCGAACTCGCCGGGCGAGCGGGCGCCCCTCAACTGCCGGAAGGCCGCGTTGGGTTCGCGGGCGGACCGGTCCGGCGCCCGCGGCGTCGGCGCGTTCACCCGGTGCTCCGGCTGGGGATCTGGTGACGGCGCCATGGCTGGACAGCTCTCTCCGGCGGGGTGATGCGGGGCAAGAACGTACCTGCTGTGACGGCTCGTTCACGCTGCGTTTACCTACAAAAGGGATATCTCACCCGCGATCCGCCATGAACTGCCATCCTTTGCGGCGGCGTGCCGCCGTTCCCCTTGACGCGCACGGGCGTTGAACCATGCGGAGAGCGCCAGACACCGCAGGGACTGTGGAGGGCTTGCCTTGTTGGAGGACCGCGTGAACACCGACACCGACACCGACCTGGACCTCACCGTCTCCGGTACGCGGACGACGACAGTCCGCCATCCGCACTCACCACAGGCGAGCGCCCCGCCGGCCCCGCAGGGGTGCCGCGCCGAGGAGCCGTGCGACCTGGTGACCGTGCCGGCCCGGCAGGGCCTGGAGGCCGTCGACATCATCCGCCGCGCCGCCGCCCCGACCGCCGTCGGCCCCGTCCTGCACGACGGGGCCTGCGACACCCTCGGCTTCCTCGTGCCCCCCGGCACCGCCGCCGCCTGGGACGTGCCGGGCAGCGCCTGTACGGAGACCAACGGGCGCGGGCTGCGCATCGAGGGGCTGCCCGTCGCACCCCCCGTCACCGGCTCGGGCTGGCTGCTCCCGCCCAACACCACCGAGGTCACCGATCCGGCCCTGCTGCGCGAGGCCCTCGGCGAGGCGGCCCGGATGATCGAGGCCGCCGACGGCATCAGCGAGGCCGCCCACGGGTTCCTGGCGGCCGGCGGGGCCGAGGGGCGCTGAGCGGCCCCGGCCGGGAAGGCGGCACCCGTCCGGCCGAACGATAATGGCGGGATGGCGAAGAGCAGCAGGCGGCGCGGGCCCGAACCCGTCGTCCAGACGGTGGACGGCGGCCTCGCCGAACTCATACCCGACCGCGACGGATCCGGCGGGTGGACGCTGCTGCTCGACGGCGCGCCCCAGTCCCATGTGGATCCGGGCGCCCCGGACCGGCTGACCTTCGAGTACCAGCGCCGCCTCGGCCACGTCATCGACCTCACGGCCCCGCCCGGCCAGGCCCTGAACGTCCTGCACCTGGGCGGCGGCGCCTTCACCCTGGCCCGCTACATCGCGGCCACCCGCACCCGCTCGACCCAGCAGATCGTCGAACTCGACGCCGCCCTCGTCCAGCTTGTCCGGCGCGAACTGCCCCTCGACCCGGGGGCCCGGATCCGGGTGCGCGGCGGAGACGCCCGGGCCGGGCTCGCCAAGCTGCCCGACGCCTGGGCCGACCTCGTCATCGCGGACGTCTTCAGCGGCGCCCGCACCCCGGCCCATCTGACCAGCACCGAGTTCCTCGCGGACGTACGCCGGGTGCTGAAGCCGGGCGGGACGTACGCGGCGAACCTCGCCGACGGGCCGCCGCTCGCGCATCTGCGGGGCCAGATCGCCACGGCCGCCGCCGTCTTCCCCGAACTCGCGCTGGCCGCCGACCCGACGGTGCTGCGCGGCAAGCGGTTCGGCAACGCGGTCCTGGTCTGCTCCGCGGTGGCGCTGCCGGTCGCCGAGCTGACCCGGCGGATCGCGGGCGACCCGCACCCCGGACGCGTCCAGCACGGGCGGGAGCTGGCCGACTTCACGGGCGGGGCCCTCGCGGTGAGCGACGCGAGCGCCAAACCGTCCCCGGCGCCACCGGCCGGGGCCTTTCACTGAAGGGCCGTCCGGGCCTCAGGTGTTGTTGATCTCCACGGCGGGCGGATGGCCGTTCCAGGTGCAGAACACCGACACGGTCTCGCTGCCCCGGGTGAAGGTGACCCGTATCCACTGCGTCTGGATCCAGCGCTCCATCCGCCAGCCCGAGGCGGGCGTCGCCGAGACCAGCTGGGCGGAGGTGTCCCCGAGGTCGAAGACGACCCGGCCGCCCGAGACGTTGTACCCCTGTACGGCGCCCGAGTTGGCCGCATTGTCCGAACTCCCGGACGGCGGGGCCGACTTGGCGCCCCCCTGGCCCGCGGCGGGCGTCCTGCTGCCCGACGGCCTGGGGCTCCCGGCGTCCTTCGACGGCGTCGGCGAGGCCGGGGCGGACGGCGCGGCGGGCGTCCCTCCGGGGCGCCGGGTCGATGACGTGTCCGGCGAAGAGCCCGGGCCGAGGTGCGCGTCGCCGCTGATCGGCAGCGCGAGGGGCGGGTCGTACGCCGTGCCGGCCATCACCGTGTGGACGCCCCACCAGGAGAGCGTCACGGCCGCTCCGGTGGCGAGCGACCAGGCCAAACCGTGTACGAGTCCTCTGTGCATCCGGGCCATACTGCACCACGCGCCCCACCCGTGTCCCCCCACCGCCGAGTCCACTCCCGCGGGGGACCGGGTCCCCACGGATGGCGTACGGTGCGGGCCATGGCAAGTGTGCTCGTGGTCGAGGACGACCAGTTTGTCCGCTCCGCCCTCATCCGCCACCTCACCGAGGCCTCCCACACGGTACGGAGCGTCGGCACGGCACTTGAGGCGCTGCGCGAAGTCGCCCATTTCCGCTTCGACGTGGTCATCCTCGACCTCGGCCTGCCCGACCTGGACGGGTCGGAGGCGCTGAAGATGCTGCGCGGCATCACCGACGTGCCGGTGATCATCGCGACCGCGCGGGACGACGAGAGCGAGATCGTACGGCTGCTCAACGACGGCGCCGACGACTATCTGACCAAGCCGTTCTCCGTGGAGCACCTCTCCGCGCGGATGGCCGCCGTACTGCGCCGGGCGCGCGCCGCCACCGGGGCCGAACCGCCCTCGCGGGTGCTCACCGTCGGCGGCCTCAGCATCGATCCGCTGCGCCGCCAGGCCGAACTCGACGGCGTCCAACTCGACCTGACCCGGCGGGAGTTCGACCTGCTCGCCTTCCTCGCCGGGCGGCCCGGAGTGGTCGTGGCCCGCAAGGAGCTGCTCGCCGAGGTGTGGCAGCAGTCCTACGGTGACGACCAGACCATCGACGTCCATCTGTCGTGGCTGCGCCGGAAGCTGGGCGAGACCGCGGCCCGGCCCCGCTATCTGCACACCCTGCGCGGCGTCGGCGTGAAGCTGGAGCCGCCGCGATGAGGTGGGCACTGGTCAAGGTCTGTCTGGCCGTCACGGTCATGGTCGTGGTCGCCTTCGCGGTGCCGCTCGGCATGGTCATCAAGGAGATGGCCCGCGACCGGGCGTTCTCCAACGCCGAGCGCCAGGCCGCGGCGATCGGCCCGACGCTGTCCATCACCACCGACCGCGACGCCCTGGAACGGGCCGTCGCCTCCACGCAGTCGGGCGCCGAGAACCGGATGGCCGTACACGTCCCCGCGGACCCGGCGGTCACGGGCAGCGCCCCCGTCGAGATCGGCCGACAGCGCGCCCCCGACGAGGACCTGGCGACCACCCGCAAGGTCATCAAGGCCTCGACCACCGACGTGTCGGGCGGCTCCGTCCTCCTCCAGCCGACCGCGCTGAGCTCCGGCCAGATCGCGATCGTCGAGGTCTTCGTGCCGGAGGCCGAGGTGACCAACGGGGTCGCGACGGCCTGGCTGGTCCTCGCGGGCGTGGGCATCGGCCTGATCATCGGCTCCGTCGCGGTCGCCGACCGGCTGGGCGTCCGCATGGTCCGCCCGGCCCAGCGGCTCGCGGGCGCGGCGCAGGACCTCGGCGAGGGCAAGCTCGGGGCGCGGGTCCCCGAGGAAGGCCCCACCGAACTGCGCCAGGCCGCCGTGGCGTTCAACTCCATGGCCGACCAGGTAGTCCAACTCCTCGCCAACGAGCGGGAGTTGGCGGCCGACCTCTCCCACCGCCTGCGCACCCCGCTCACCGTCCTGCGCCTGAACGCCGCCTCCCTCGGAGAGGGCCCCGCGGCCGACCAGACCCGGGCCGCGGTCGAACAGCTGGAGCGCGAGGTCGACACGATCATCCGCACCGCCCGCGAGGCCAAGCCCAAGACCCAGCCCGACGGGCCGGGCGCGGGGTGTGACGCCTGCGAGGTGATCCTGGACCGGATGGCGTTCTGGTCGGCGCTCGCCGAGGACGAGGGCCGCGAGGTGCGCCTCGCCGGGGTGGACCGCCCGGTCCGCATCCCGGTCGCCCGGGCCGACCTCGTGGCGGCGCTCGACGCGCTGCTCGGCAACGTGTTCCGGCACACCCCGGAGGGCACGGCGTTCTCGGTGGACGTCCACAACGGCGAGGAGGCGGTGATCGTCCTGGTCTCCGACGCGGGGCCGGGGATCGCCGATCCGCGGGCGGCGATGGTGCGGGGGAACAGTGGGGGGCGGGCCGGGTCGACGGGGCTCGGGCTCGACATCGTCCGGCGGGTGGCCGAGTCGACGGGCGGGGACGTTCGTATCGGGCACTCCGTGCTGGGCGGCACGGAGGTACGCCTCTGGATCGGCCTGGGCCGCCGCACCCCCCCACCCCGCCGAAGCCACCGTCTGCGCCGCCCGGCCCCGGCGTAGGGTGCCCGGGGTGCCCGGGGTGCCCGGGGTGCCCGGGGTTTGCGCAGTTCCCCGCGCCCCCAACCCCTCGGCCGTCTGCGGGCCGTGCTCGCTCCTCGCGCAGTTCCCCGCGCCCCTGGCAGGACTGGTGCGGGCCCGCATGGCGTGTGCGGCCTGCCTCGCGCAGTTCCCCGCGCCCCTCAACCCCCTGTCGTGTGCGGGTCGTGGTCGCTTCTCGCGCAGTTCCCCGCGCCCCTTGGCAGGGCCGGTGCTGGCCCGCACGCGTGGCCCAGCCTGCCTCGCGCAGTTCCCCGCGCCCCTTAACTGCCTGGTGCTGGGCAGCACCAGGCCACCTCAGCCCGTCCGGCGTTTGAGGACGAGCGCCGTTCAGGC
>NZ_JBIDBD010000041.1:0-47665 GCF_043202815.1 Streptomyces sp. NPDC048111 | reverse complement strand
GGGTTGGAGGGTGCCTGGCCCTGGGGCTGCGCCCCAGACCCCCTGAGGGGCTCCGCCCCTCGGACCCCGGCGGGGGCTGCGCCCCCTGCACCCCCGGGCGGGGCCTCGCCCCTCTGACCCCGGCGGGGGCTGCGCCCCCTGCACCCCCGGGCGGGGCCTCGCCCCTCAAACCGCCGAAGCCTCCGCCCCCGCAGCCACCGCCCCGCCGGCCGGAGCCGAACCCACAGCCCCGCCGGCCGGAGCCGAACCCATAGCCCCACCGGCCGGAGCCGAAGACGTATCCCCGCCAACCCGAGCCGAATCGTTGCCCACCCCCGTCGGAGCCGGCGTGCTGGGCTCCGGCGTCAGGCCGCGCATCAGGGCCCAGTACCCCACCCCCGCCCCCGTCCCCAGCACCGCGCACGCGGCCCACAGCCACTGGGCGCCGAAGTGGTCGATCACGTAGCCCGACATCAGGGGGGCCACCAGGGCCGCCACCGACCAGGACATCGTGTAGACGCCCTGGTAACGGCCCCTGCCGTGCAGGGGGGAGAGGCGGACCACCAGGCCCGTCTGGGTCGGGGCGTTCACGATTTCGGCCAGGGTCCAGACGCAGATCGTCAGGGCGTACACCGCGACCGAACCCGCGAACGCCGTCAGGCCGAAGCCGTACCCCGCGAGCAGTGCCGAGATGATCAGGAGGCGGCGCGGGTCGCGGTGCTGGATGTAGCGGGTGACCGGGATCTGCACCGCCACGATCAGGATGCCGTTGACCGCGATGGCGAGGCCGAAGTCCGCGCTGGAGAAGCCGTCCGTGCCCATCGCGACGGGCAGACCCACGTAACCCTGCTGGAAAATGAGGGAGATGAGGAAGGACAGGCCGACCACACCCATGAAACGGCCGTCCCTGAGCACCGTTCCGATGCCGATCGCAGGCTCCGCCACCTTCTCCTCGGCCGTCTGCACCGGGCGGGACTCCGGCAGCTTCAGGAAGACCACGACCGCGCAGACCATCGTCAGTGTCGCCTCGCCGAGGAAGCCGGCCAGGTAGCTGTACTGCGCGATGAAGCCCGCCGTCATGGACGAGACGGCGAACCCCAGGTTGATCGCCCAGTAGTTGAGGGAGAACGCGCGCACCCGGTCCTCGGGCCGCACGATGTCCGCCATCATCGCCTGCACCGCGGGCCGGGAGGCGTTGCTCGCCATCCCGACCAGGAAGGCCACCCCCGCGATGGCCGCCGGGTCCGTCATGAAGCCGAGCAGCGCGACGGACAGGGCGGTCGCGGTCTGCGCGACGACCAGCGTGGGGCGGCGTCCGAACCGGTCGGTCATCACGCCCGCGCCGATGGACGACACGACCCCGCCGAGCCCGTGCAGCGAGGCCACGAGCCCCGCGTACGAGGCCGAATAGCCCCGGTCCAGGGTGAGGTAGAGGGCCATGAACGTGGCGACGAACGCCCCGAGCCGGTTGATCAGGGTGCTGGTCCACAGCCACCAGAACTCCCGGGGCAGACCCGAGACGGTTTCTCGCGCGGCGCGCCTGAGACTGGCGACTGACATACGGCTTCCCCCGGGGACTGTGGCACTCATGTAAGTGGTGCGATCGACGCTCGCAAGTTACAAGGGCGCCGCTTGCGGGGGCCACCGAATTGACGGCGTCCGTCAATCGAGACGCCCCCGCCCCTTCGGTCCCCGCGCGCGCGGTGGCCTCCGGACGTCGATTAGGCTCGGACGCATGGCCGACGCACCGTACAAGCTGATCCTGCTCCGCCACGGCGAGAGCGAGTGGAACGAGAAGAACCTGTTCACCGGGTGGGTGGACGTCAACCTCACGCCGAAGGGCGAGAAGGAGGCGGCGCGCGGCGGTGAGCTGCTCAAGGACGCCGGCCTGCTCCCCGACGTGCTGCACACCTCCCTCCAGAAGCGCGCGATCCGCACCGCCCAGCTCGCGCTGGAGTCCGCCGACCGCCACTGGATCCCGGTGCACCGCAGCTGGCGCCTGAACGAGCGCCACTACGGGGCGCTCCAGGGCAAGGACAAGGCGCAGACGCTCGCCGAGTTCGGCGAGGAGCAGTTCATGCTGTGGCGCCGCTCGTACGACACCCCGCCGCCGCCGCTCGAGGACGGCACGGAGTTCTCGCAGAGCGAGGACGCCCGGTACGCGACGATCCCGCCGGAGCTGCGCCCGCAGACCGAGTGCCTCAAGGACGTCGTCACGCGCATGCTGCCGTACTGGTACGACGGCATCGTCCCGGACCTGCTCGACGGCAAGACCGTCCTGGTCGCCGCGCACGGCAACTCCCTGCGCGCCCTGGTCAAGCACCTCGACGGCATCTCCGACGCCGACATCGCGGGCCTGAACATCCCGACCGGCATCCCGCTGGTGTACGAACTGGACGCCGACTTCAAGCCGGTCAAGCCGGGCGGCACCTACCTCGACCCGGACGCGGCCGCCGCGGCCATCGAGGCGGTCAAGAACCAGGGCAAGAAGTAGCCCGGACCGCTCCGATCCGCTCCACTCAAGGGTCGGCACCTCGCGTGGCCCCCGGCGGCGGCGTGGCCTGTCGCCCGTTGCCGTGAAGGGACGACCTGGTTCGCTGGATGCCCCCCGCTCGCGCTCAGGCGCGGCGGGGGGCTCCGTGCGTCACGGTCCGTGAGCGCCGGTTGCTCTCCGGTCGCCGACCCGCCCCCCTCCGCATAGCCTCGAAGGCGCGTGATCCGCGCGGCCCGGGCACTCCACCCCTTCCGGTCCGGCCGCGTGCGGGGCGCATCGTTCGGGGGGTTCGCCACGACGGGAGACCACGACGTGAAAGCCACTCTGCGCAGCCGCTGTGTCCGGACGTTCGCGGCCGGGGCGCTGGCCGCCGGCCTGCTCGCCGGGGGCGGCGCCGGCACCTTCGCCTGGGCCGCCGCGAGCCCCAAGCCCACTCCGTCCGCCTCCGCGGCGTCCGGCTCCATCACCGTGAAGGCCTCGGTGACCTCGGTGAAGTCCGGCGACAAGGTGACCTTCACGGGCCGCACCAAGGGCATGCCGATAGGCAGCAAGCTGGTGCTCCAGCACAAGAAGGGCGGCAAGTGGACGACCCTGCAGGCCGGCGGCACGGTCAAGCAGGGCAGCAGCTACACCTTCGACGCCAAGCTCAACGACAAGGGCAAGCAGGAACTGCGGGTCAAGTACGGCGAGGTGACCTCGCCGACGGTCACCGTCACGGTGAAGTAACCCCGTAGGGACGCAGATCGGGGCCTCGCCCGGGAACGGGCGGGGCCCCTCACGCGGGCAGTGGCGCCGTCAGCCGGAGCAGCCCCCGCACTGGCAGGGTGCGCCCGACTGGCAGCCGCACCCGCAGCCCGAGCCGCAGCCGCACGCGCCGATCAGGGGGAGCCGGAGCACTTCTACGGGTGTGACGGGTGCTTCCCGGCGTGGTTCGTTCGTGGGTGAATCGGCCATGGGTCCCTCCCGGGGTCAGCCAGACGCGACGAGCCTTCGCCCATTGCATGCCCACGGAAGCGGGCGTGTCAACGGCGCATGTGCGCAAGCCTGTTGGGGGCGGACGGCCCGGGGGCCCCGCCCCCGCGGCCGGGACCGTGGCCGGCGTCAGGCCGCCGCCCCCGCCCTCACGCCCCCTCGATCGGCGCGGACGCCTGGAGTTCGTCGGCGTGTTCGCCCGTGACCAGGTACACCACGCGCTTGGCGACCGACACGGCGTGGTCCGCGAAGCGCTCGTAGTAGCGGCCGAGCAGCGTCACGTCGACCGCCGTCTCGATGCCGTGCTTCCAGCGGTCGTCCATCAGGTGCTGGAACAGGGTGCGGTGCAGCAGGTCCATCTCGTCGTCGTCCTGCTCCAGTTGGAGCGCCAGGTCGACGTCCTTGGTGATGATGACCTCGGCCGCCTTCGCCATCAGGCGCTGCGCGAGCTGGCCCATCTCCAGGATCGTGGCGTGCAGGTCGTGCGGCACGGCGCGGTCGGGGTAGCGCAGCCGGGTCAGCTTGGCCACGTGCTGGGCGAGGTCGCCCGAGCGCTCCAGGTCGGCGCTCATGCGCAGCGACGTCACCACGATCCGCAGATCGGTGGCGACCGGCTGCTGGCGGGCCAGCAGTGCTATCGCGCGGGCCTCCAGATCGTGCTGGAGGTCGTCGACCTTCTGGTCGGCCGCGATCACGGTCTCGGCGAGCTTGAGGTCGGCGTCGAGCATGGCCGTGGTGGCGCGCCCGATCGCCGACCCGACGAGGCGGGCCATCTCGACCAGACCCTCGCCGATCGAGTCCAGTTCCTCGTGGTACGCGTCCCGCATGGGTGTCCCTCTCTCAACGGTCTCCGGGGGCCGGGGGTGCCTGTGACCCCCACGCTCCCACGTTCGGTCCGCTACGCGTCCGACTCGGCCATAGGAAGTGAACCGTCCCCGTCACCTCGGTGAACTCTGGGCGACGAACGTTCGAGCGCCCACCCTTTTGGCTGGGAGAGTGCCCGGCGCCCCGCATAACCTGGACGCATGGACGTGAACGCGGCGGTTGCCGCATTGGCAGCGATCGCCGGGGTGTGCACCGGCGTGATCGCCATGCTGGCGTTCCGCTGGAGCGAGCGCGACCAGGCGCGGCCCACCCGGACGTCCCTGCACACCGACGCGGTCCTGCCCCCGGGCGTGGACACCGTGCTGTCCGTACTGCGCTCCTCCGCGGTCGTCCTCGACGAGGGCGACTCGGTGGTCAAGGCCAGCTCGGCGGCGTACGCGCTCGGTCTGGTCAGGGGCGGCAAGCTGGCCGTGGAGCCCATGCTGCACATGGCCCGCGACACCCGGCGCGACGGCGAGATACGCCAGGTCGAGCTCGATCTGCCCCGGCGCGGCACCGGCCGCGGCGAGGCCCTCGCGGTCTCGGCCCGGGTCGCCCCGCTCGGCTCGCGGCTGGTGCTGCTCCTGGTGGAGGACCTCACGGAGGCCCGCCGCATCGAAGCCGTACGCCGTGACTTCGTGGCCAACGTCAGCCATGAGCTCAAGACCCCGACGGGGGCCCTCTCGCTGCTGTCGGAGGCCGTCATGGACGCCTCGGACGACCCCGAGGCGGTGACCCGCTTCGCCGGCCGGATGCAGATCGAGGCGACGCGGCTCACCAATCTGGTCCAGGAGCTCATCGACCTCTCCCGGGTCCAGAACGACGACCCCCTGGAGGACGCCGAGCCGGTCCGCGTCGACGAACTCGTCGCCGAGGCCATGGACCGCTCGCGCCACCCCGCCTCCACCAAGCAGATCACCATGGCCTCCGGCGGCACCGGTGACCTGTACGTGTGGGGCAATCGCGGCCAGCTCGCCGCCGCGCTCGGCAACCTGGTCGAGAACGCGGTCAACTACTCGCCGGCCAGGACCCGGGTCGGCATCGCGGCGCGGCGCATCGCGGCGCCCGGCGGTGGGGGCACCTCCCAGGCTTTCGGTACTGGGGGACTGATCGAGATCGCGGTGACCGACCAGGGCATCGGCATCTCCGAGAAGGACCGCGAGCGCGTCTTCGAGCGCTTCTACCGGGTGGACCCGGCCCGCTCCCGTGCCACGGGGGGCACCGGGCTCGGCCTGGCCATCGTCAAGCACGTGGCCGCCTCGCACGGCGGGGAGGTCACGGTGTGGAGCTCCGAGGGTCAGGGCTCCACCTTCACCCTGCGGCTGCCGGAGGCCGGCGCCGTACGGGACCGCTCCGCCGGGCGCGGCCCGGCCACGGTCGACGAGGACGACGACGTCCCGTACGAGACCTTCAGTTCCGCTGTGCCTCAATCCGCTGTGCCTCAATCCCCAGTCATCGTTCCTGCCCCGGAGGTCCTTCCGTGACCCGAGTGCTCGTCGTCGAGGATGAGGAATCCTTCAGCGACGCCCTGTCCTACATGCTCCGCAAGGAGGGCTTCGAGGTCGCCATCGCGGCCACCGGGCCCGACGGCCTGGACGAGTTCGAGCGCAACGGCGCCGACCTGGTCCTGCTCGACCTGATGCTGCCGGGCCTGCCGGGCACCGAGGTCTGCCGCCAGCTGCGCGGGCGCTCCAACGTGCCGGTCATCATGGTGACCGCCAAGGACAGCGAGATCGACAAGGTGGTGGGCCTGGAGATAGGGGCCGACGACTACGTCACCAAGCCGTTCTCCTCGCGCGAGCTGGTCGCCCGCATCCGTGCGGTGCTGCGCCGCCGCGGCGAGCCCGAGGAGGTCGCCCCGGCCGCCCTGGAGGCCGGCCCGGTCCGGATGGACGTCGACCGCCACGTGGTCACCGTCTCGGGCGCCAAGGTCGACCTCCCGCTCAAGGAGTTCGACCTCCTGGAGATGCTGCTGCGCAACGCGGGCCGCGTGCTGACCCGTATGCAGCTCATCGACCGGGTGTGGGGCGCGGACTACGTGGGCGACACCAAGACCCTCGACGTCCACGTCAAGCGCCTGCGCGCCAAGATCGAGCCGGACCCGGGCGCGCCGCGCTATCTGGTGACGGTCCGCGGGCTCGGCTACAAGTTCGAGCCGTAGGTCGGCGAGAAGGCACGAGGAACGACACGAAGGAGGGCGGCCCCGACCGGGGCCGCCCTCCTTCGTGGTCGCTGCGTCTGCTCGCCGGGTGTCAGTGACCCGTGCCGGTGCCCGCGGTGTGCGACGGGGAACCGGAGCCGGCGGGCTTGCCGCTGGTGCCGGCGTTCGGGGAGGCGGTGCCGGAGGGCGAGCCGGAGGCCTTTCCGCTGGGCTCGCCGCTGGGCTCGCCCGCCGGGGTCTCCTTGGGCTTGGGCAGCTGGCTGGGGCCGACGCCCTCGAAGTAGCTGGTCGCCGGGACGACGAACGCCTCCAGGCTCACCGCGCCGGCCTTGCTGAACTGGAAGGTGACCTTCTGCGCGTCGCCGTTCTTGGCCGCCTCGCGGCCGTTCTCCACGACGGCGGAGGCGTTGTTCTTGCCGCCGATGACGACCGAGCCGTGCGCCGGGACGGTGATGGCGCCGCCGCCCTTGGCGGGAGAGAGCTTGACGGCGGCGCTGCCGACCTGGACGGAGTCCAGGGTCTGCGGGTCCGCGCCGTTGTTGAACAGGGTCGCCGCGACGACGGCCGGGCCTTCGGCGTCGGCCTTCGGCTGGGTGACGACCGTCGCGTTCTGGACCTTGATGTCTCCGACGGTGACGTAGGCGTTGTCCGCCTTGACTCCGAGGGTCTGGGCCTTGTTGCCCGCCGCGCAGGCGGAGAGCGAGAGGAGCGAGAACGCGATGGCAGAAGCGGCGAGGGCGCCGCGTCGAAGGCTGCGGCTCACGGCGGCGGCAACTCCTTGGACGTACGAGACGGACTGCTTCGGACGGGCTGCGGGTCAGCCGGCCGCGTGCCTGGTGGCCGGCTAAGGGTGTGTCAGCGGGCCTAGATTACCGAGCCGTTCCGCGCGCCCCGCACCCGACCCGCCCCTACCGGGGACCGGCCCGAGGAAGTCGGGTGGATCACCCGCGCATCCAGGTCATTCGCACGCCGTTCACATATCGGCGGGTGATCAATTGGCCGGGCCGCCACACATTCCTTACCGAAAATCCTCCGGACTGGTCCGGCCACGCTGTTCGTTGATCAATTCCGGAAAGAATCCCGTGCGGCCGAACGAGTGAACGAGCGCCGAACGGAGTAGATGAAGTTCACCGCCTGGAACCCGGCAAACCGGGACGTTCGGCCTCCTGGGAGGCCCCTGGCGGGTGGGAAACGTACGCGTTTCGCAAGCCCTTCGCAGCTGCTCCGACCTGCGAATACCGCCTTCCGGAAGCCCTCCGCAGCACGTTCCTGTCGCTGTTGTCAAGCCCCGAGATATGCCCTGACCTGCGAAAACGCCATTCAGAAGAAGCCGTATCCGTGTTACCCTGGATAGCCACGGAAGGGGTACCTGTCACATGACGTTCAAGGTTGGCGACACCGTGGTCTATCCCCATCACGGGGCCGCGCTGATCGAGGCCATCGAAACTCGCCAGATCAAAGGCGTGGACAAGACCTACTTGGTGCTCAAGGTCGCCCAGGGCGACCTGACTGTGCGCGTTCCCGCAGACAATGCGGAGTTCGTCGGTGTCCGCGATGTAGTTGGTCAGGACGGGCTCGACCGGGTCTTCGAGGTGCTGCGCGCGCCGTATGCGGAGGAGCCCACGAACTGGTCGCGTCGCTACAAGGCGAACCTGGAGAAGCTCGCCTCCGGCGATGTGATCAAGGTCGCCGAGGTCGTGCGCGACCTGTGGCGTCGCGAGCGCGAGCGGGGTCTGTCCGCAGGTGAGAAGCGCATGCTCGCCAAGGCGCGCCAGATCCTGGTGAGCGAGCTCGCCCTCGCGGAGAACACCAACGAAGACAAGGCCGAGGCCCTTCTCGACGAGGTTCTCGCGTCCTGACGCCGTTAGTTCCGGGGACCACACCGCCCGCGAAGCGGAAGCCCGCCCCGGAATGCCCGGCTTTGCCGTGGTGCCCGCTGACCAGCAGTGAGAACTGCTGCGTCGCCGGGCGCTGCGGCATGTTCGTATCCCCGGCCCGCTCGCACCGGCACCGTTCACGCTCGTACCGCTCATGCCCGCACCGTTCACATCCACACGGTGCGGTGTGCCGGGCCCGGGCGGTTCGCCTGACCGGACGTCACGGAAGGGCCGGTCAGGGCGTCGCGCCGGGCACACCCCCAGGCTCCGGGAGCCGGGGGTACTCCCAGGCCATACCCATGTCGTTTGAGGACACAAACCTTGTCTGACGAATCGCGCCCTTTCCGCACCGCCGCGGTGATCCCCGCGGCCGGTCGCGGTGTACGGCTCGGCCCGGGTGCCCCCAAGGCGCTCCGCACGCTGAGCGGCACCCCCATGCTGATCCACGCGGTCCGGGCGATGGCCGCGTCCCGGTCCGTCTCGCTGGTCGTGGTGGTGGCCCCGCCGGACGGCGCGGCCGAGGTCAAGCACCTGCTCGCCGAGCACGCCCTGCCGGAGCGCACCGACGTGCTGGTGGTGCCCGGCGGTGAGAGCCGGCAGGAGTCCGTGAAGCTCGGCCTCGACGCGCTGCCGCCCGGCTTCGACGCCGTACTGGTCCATGACGCGGCGCGCCCCCTGGTCCCGGTCGACACCGTCGACGCGGTCATCGAGGCGGTGCGCGACGGAGCGCCCGCCGTGGTGCCCGCGCTCCCGCTCGCCGACACGGTCAAGCAGGTCGAGCCGCGCGCCGACGGCTCGCCCGAGCCGGTCGTCGCCACCCCCGAGCGGGCCCGGCTGCGCGCCGTGCAGACCCCGCAGGGCTTCGACCACGCCACCCTGGTGCGCGCCCACGAGAGCGTCACCGAGAACGTCACCGACGACGCGAGCATGATCGAGCAGCTCGGCCTGACCGTCGTGGTGGTGCCCGGCCACGAGGAGGCCTTCAAGGTGACCCGGCCGCTCGACCTCGTCCTCGCCGAGGCCGTACTCGCACGACGGAGGGCCAACGATGGCTTCTGAGACCCCCGCCCCGGTGATCCCCCTCGTCGGGATCGGCACCGATGTGCACGCCTTCGAGCAGGGCCGCGAGCTGTGGTGCGCGGGGCTGCTCTGGGACGGTCCCGAGAACGCCGGGTACGGCCTGGCCGGGCACTCCGACGGTGACGTCGCGGCCCACGCCGCGTGCGACGCCCTGTTCTCGGCGGCCGGCGTCGGCGACCTCGGCGCCCACTTCGGCACCGACCGCCCCGAGTGGTCCGGCGCGTCGGGTGTGACCCTGCTCGCCGAGGCCGCCCGGATCGTGCGGGCCGAGGGGTACCGGATCGGCAATGTCGCGGTGCAGGTCATCGGCGTACGCCCGAAGATCGGCAAGCGGCGCGACGAGGCGCAAAAGGCGCTGTCGGCCGCGGCCGGCGCGCCCGTCTCGGTCTCCGGCACCACCACCGACGGGCTCGGCCTGACCGGCCGTGCCGAAGGGCTCGCCGCGATCGCCACGGCGATGGTGTACCGGTTGCCGTAGAAACGCGACGCCGTGGGGTAGTAGAGGAGGCGACCATTCCGACTCCTCCCGGAAGGACCGCCCCGTGTCCGCTGCACTCAGCGACAAGCTCAAGGAGCTGCTCGACAGCCCCGTCTTCGTCAACATCGCCACCATCCAGCCCGACGGAAGCCCCCAGGTGTCCCCGGTGTGGGTGAAGCGGGACGGCGACGACGTCCTCATCTCGACGACCGCGGACCGGCGCAAGGAGAAGAACCTGCGCCGCGATCCGCGGGTCACCGTGCTCGTCCAGCCCTTCGACGCCCCGTACACGTACGCCGAGATCCGGGGCACCGCGGAACTCACGACCGAGGGCGGCCAGGAACTCATCGACGAGCTGTCGGTGAAGTACTCGGGCAAGAAGTACCGGGAGTTCAACCCGGACTCGGTGAACGACGGCACCCGTGTCGTCGTGCGGATCACCCCGCACAAGATCGTCGGGATGCTCTGACACCCAACAGTCGCCAAATTGTGTGCCCCGAGGCCCGTAAAGGGTCGCGGGGCACTGGTATGGGCCCACTACCCTGGTGTGGTGACCATTCGCCTGTACGACACCAGCGCCCGGCAGATCCGTGACTTCGTCCCGCTCACGCAGGGCTGTGTCTCGATCTACCTGTGCGGTGCCACCGTTCAGGCGGCCCCGCACATCGGCCACATCCGCTCGGGCCTCAACTTCGACATCATGCGCCGCTGGTTCGAGTACCGCGGCTACGACGTCACGTTCATCCGCAACGTCACCGACATCGACGACAAGATCATCAAGAAGTCGGCCGAGCAGGGCCGCCCCTGGTGGTCGATCGGGTACGAGAACGAGCGCGCCTTCAACGACGGCTACACGGCGCTCGGCTGCCTGCCGCCCACCTACGAGCCGCGGGCGACCGGCCACATCACCGAGATGGTCGAGATGATGCGCGGCCTCATCGAGCGCGGCCACGCCTACGAGGCGGACGGCAGCGTCTACTTCGACGTGCGCAGCTTCCCCGAGTACCTGGCGCTGTCCAACCAGGACATCGACGACCTGCGCCAGCCCGCCGAGGAAGGCATCTCCGGCAAGCGCGACGCGCGCGACTTCGCGATGTGGAAGGCCTCCAAGCCGGGCGAGCCCGACTGGGAGACGCCGTGGGGACGCGGCCGTCCCGGCTGGCACCTGGAGTGCTCGGCGATGGCCCACAAGTACCTGGGCAGCGCCTTCGACGTCCACGGCGGCGGCCTCGACCTGATCTTCCCGCACCACGAGAACGAGATCGCCCAGGCCAAGGCCTTCGGAGACGACTTCGCGTCGTACTGGGTGCACAACGCCTGGGTGACGATGTCCGGCGAGAAGATGTCGAAGTCGCTGGGCAACAGCGTGCTGGTCTCCGAGATGGTCAAGCAGTGGCGCCCGATCGTCCTGCGCTACTACCTGGGCACCCCGCACTACCGGTCGATGATCGAGTACAGCGAGGAGGCCCTGCGCGAGGCCGAGTCGGCGTTCGCGCGCATCGAGGGCTTCGTCCAGCGCGTGGTGGAGAAGGCGGGGGGCGTCGTCGAGCCCGCGGCCGAGGTGCCCCCGGCGTTCGCCGAGGCCATGGACGACGACCTGGGCGTGCCCCAGGCCCTCGCGATCATCCACACCACGGTCCGCCAGGGCAACAGCGCGCTCGCCGCCGACGACAAGGAAGCGGCGACCGAGCGCCTGGCCGAGGTCCGCGCCATGCTGGGCGTCCTGGGCCTCGACCCGCTGGACGCGCACTGGGCCGAGGAGACCGACCGCGGCGAGGACCTGCACGGGGCCGTCGACACGCTCGTGCGCCTGGTCCTGGAGCAGCGCGAGGCGGCCCGCTCCCGCAAGGAGTGGGCGACCGCGGACGCGATCCGCGACCAGCTCACCCAGTCCGGCCTGGTCATCGAGGACGGCCCCAGCGGCCCCCGCTGGACGCTGGGCCCGCGCTGAAACCCCGCGCGATGTGCCGCCCGGGCGATCGGGCGGCACACTGCATATACGTACGTACACGATCTGCATCCGCATGTGGATCGCGGATTCACTGAGGAAATAGGTAGGTCATGGCCGGGAACAGCCAGCGCAGGAACCGCCGCACGTCCAACAAGAAGGGCGCTACGGTCGGCAGCGGTGGCCAGCGGCGCAGGGGTCTGGAAGGCAAGGGCCCCACGCCCAAGGCCGAGGACCGCAAGAAGCACAAGAAGAACCGCATCGCGACCGCCAAGGCCAAGCAGGCCGCGACCCGTCGTCCCGCCCCGCGGCGCGGTGGTGCCAAGGGCGCGTCCGAGATGGTCGTGGGCCGCAACCCGGTCTTCGAGGCGCTGCGCGACGGCGTCCCGGCCAGCACGCTCTACGTGCAGCAGTACATCGACAACGACGAGCGGGTCCGCGAGGCCCTCCAGCTCGCCGGCGAGCGCGGCAACATCAACCTGATGGAGGCCCCGCGCGCCGAGCTGGACCGGATGACCAACGGCCTCAACCACCAGGGCCTGGTCCTCCAGGTCCCGCCGTACGAGTACGCCGACCCGCAGGACCTGACGGCGCACGCGTACGACAACGGCGAGGACCCGCTGATCGTCGCCCTCGACGGCGTGACCGACCCGCGTAACCTCGGTGCGATCGTCCGCTCCACGTCCGCGTTCGGCGGCCACGGCGTGGTCGTGCCCGAGCGGCGCGCGGCCGGCATGACGGCGGGCGCCTGGAAGTCGTCCGCCGGCACCGCGGCGCGCACCCCGGTCTCGCGCGTCACCAACCTGACGCGCGCCCTTGAGGCGTACAAGAAGGAAGGCCTCACGATCGTCGGTCTCGCGGCCGACGGCGAGCACACGGTCGAGGACCTGGAGCAGCTCGGCGGCCCGGTCGTCATCGTGATCGGCAGCGAGGGCAAGGGACTTGGCCGACTCGTCGGCGAGACCTGCGACTTCCGCGTGCGGATCTCGATGCCGGGCGGCGCCGAGTCCCTCAACGCCGGTGTGGCGGCGGGCATCGTGCTCTACGAGGCGGCCCGCCGACGCGGCTGAGCTGGGTGATCTTGACGGGTCTCGGACAGATTCGGACCCGTCAAGCAGTGTCCTAAACACCCGTCACTCGGTTAGATGAGTGTGGACACCAGAACGCCCCGGCCCGGGTTCGACGACCAGCCTGCCCTGAGCATGGCCAAGGTGGACTGCGACCCCGCGCAGGTCATCGTCAACCACGCCAGTTTCAGGGTGCAGCTCGCGCCCAAGTCGCTGCCCAAGCCCGTGATGTCGAGCACCACGGCGCGCCGCAGGGCGCCCGTGGTGTGGAGCGGGAAGTCGGCGCCGGGGGCGAGCGGACTGCTCCAGGCGGTCCGCGCCACCTCGGCCGGCGGCGGCGAGCGCTACGAGACCGGCGCCACGCAGACCATCCCGCGCGTCTCCGTCGAGGACACGATGCCGACGCCGCTGGTCTCCGGACCCGGCGCGGGCCCGGAGACCGCACTGCTCCCGCAGATGCGCACGCCGTACGGCCAACAGCCGTACGAGCAGGCCGAGTTCGAGGACTTCGACGGCCCGGACGGCGAGCTCGACGACGGCTCGCCCGCCAGGCGGCGCGGCGCCGATCCCGTCCGGCACGCCTACTACCCCGGGCGCCGGATGAACCTCGGTGTCGTGCTGCTCCCGCTGCGCGTCTTCCTCGGTTTCATCTCCGTCTACGCCGGCATGGGCAAGCTGTGCGACCCCGTGTACTTCGACGGCGGCGAACGCGGCTCGATGGTCAAGTGGCTTCATTCGCTGCACCCTTGGGCCCTCGCCGAGCCGCTGCGCGACTCCGCGCTCCAGCACCCGGTGGGCGCCGGCCTCACCGTCGCCTTCCTCCAAGTCGTCGTCGGCGTACTGACGATGCTCGGCCTGTGGCAGCGAGTGGCGGCGGTGTTCGGGGCGTTGCTCTCCGCGGCGCTGCTGGTCACGGTGAGCTGGCAGACCGTACGCGCCTACGACGCGCCCGACATCATCTACCTGGCCGCCTGGTCCCCGCTGATCATCGCGGGCGCCCCGGTGTACTCGCTGGACGCGCGGCTGGCCGGTGAAGCCTGGCGCAAGCTGGGTCCGCGCTCCGAACTCTGGGAACTGCGGCGGCGGGTGCTGCGCCGGGGTCTGGTCATGACGACCGTCGTCATCGGTCTGACCCTGACCACCGGGGCGCTGCTCGGCGGCGCGGTCCGCTCGACCACCGTGGTGACGGTGCCGGGCCCCGACGACGACCCGACCAACTACCTCCCCGGCACCCCGCTGCCGAGCGAGACGGGCCCCGCGCTGGCGCCCCGTGCGACGCCCAAGGCCGTCAAGCCCTCGGCGAAGGCGAAGAGTTCGGCGAGCCCGTCGGCGAAGCCGTCGAAGAAGCCGAAGGCGCACCAGACGGCCACGGCCGGCACCACGGGCCAGCCGAGCCACTCGGCCGGCACCGGCGGCCAGGCCCCCACCCACCACCGAGGCACCACCCCGAAGGCCCCGGCCCCCACCAGCGCGGGCCCGACGTCCTCGGGCGGCACCGGCTCGGGCGCCACCCACGGAGGCGGCACGGGCACCAACCGCAACCCGATCGGCGGACTGCTGGGCTAGCGCCGGGAGTTGAGAGTCGGAGGGGGCCGAACCAACCCGGCCCCCTCCACCTGCGTGGCCGCTCGCGCAGTTCCCCGCGCCCCCAACCCCGTTTTCACGTGCAGACCGTGCGTGGCTGGGCGCGCAGTGCCCCGCGCCCCCAGGGGGCCGGACTTACCGGCGCCGTCAGCCCCGCACCCCAGGGGCGCGGGGAACTGCGCGAGCAAGCGGGCACGGTCCGCGGGCGGACGGGGGGTTGGGGGCGTGGGGGGCTGGTTGGGCCCCGGGCGCCCCCAGCGCTGCCAGGGGCGCGGGGAACTGCGCGAGAAGCGGGCACGGTCCGCGGGCGGACGGGGGGTTGGGGGTGCCGGGGGCTGGATGGGCCCCGGGCGCCCCCAGCACTGCCAGGGGCGCGGGGAACTGCGCGACCCGGCACCCGGGCCCCGCACGCGAGGACCTGGCGGGGCCCGGGGCGCAGCCCCGCGTAGGTGACCGCAGCCTCAACTGCGGTGCAGAGCAAGCTCCTTGGCAGCCTCAGTGAGATCCTTGGCGGTATCGATCGCCCGCCAGTACGCCCCGTGCGGCAACGGAAACCCGGCGAGCCGGCGCTCCCGGGCGAGCCGGGGAAACGTGGTGCGCTCGTGGTCGCCGACGTCGGGCAGCATCGCGGTGAAGGCCGCGGAGAAGACGTACACGCCCGCGTTGATGAGGTAGGGCGAGGGCGGCGACTCGATGAAGTCGGTGATGTGGCCGAAGGCGTCGGTCTCGACGGCGCCCCACGGGATGCGGGGGCGGGCCAGGGCCAGCGTGGCGGTCGCGTCGCGCTCGCCGTGGAAGGAGGCCATCTCGCGCAGCGAGAACCGCGTCCAGATGTCGCCGTTGGTGGCGTACCAGGGCCGGTCGGGGTGGGGCAGCGAAGCCGCCGCGTACTTGAGGCCCCCGCCCCGGCCCAGCGGTTCGTCCTCGACGACCGTGGTGACCCGCAGCGGAAGGTCGGCGTGGGCCAGCCAGTCCTTCAGGACGTCGGCGAGGTGGCCGCAGGAGACGACGGCGTCAGTGACGCCCTCGGCGGCCAGCCAGGCCAGTTGATGGCCGATGATCGGGACCCCGGTGCCCGGGATCTCGACCATCGGCTTGGGGCGGTCGTCGGTGTACGGACGAAGCCGTGAGCCCTGGCCGCCTGCCAGGACCACGGCCTGTGTCGGGAATGTCGCGGTTGCGCTCGCAGTCATGCGGTGAACGATAGGCGTCCCCGCAGCGGGACGTCACCGCTCCTGGGCCACGCCGGATGCGAAGGAGGTGTCGCAGACGGGGCGGGAGAAGGACTGGGCCTTCACGGGGCCGTAGTGCTCCACGGCGGCCCTGCCGAGCGCCCGGGCGATGGACATGCAGTGCTGGGCGAGCGAGGGGCGGTGCTCGACCTCGCGCTGGAGGTGCGTCAGCGCGGTGCCGGGGTCCTTCTCCTGGAGTTCGGTCAGGAGCGCGTCGCGCAGGACGTCCTGCGGGGCACGGGACTTGGCCCGTACGGAGACGTTCTCGGATGAGGCGGTGAGGATCTGAGACTCGTTGCCGGCCCAGTTGACCCGGGTGACGGCGAGCGTCCCGGAGAGCACGAGGACTACGGGCAGGACGAGGGCGAGGGTTCGGCCGATTCGGCGGGCTGTGTGCGTCACGGAGGCGAGCGTAGCGGGGAGTGATGATTTGGCGACATTTAGTCACCCTGTCGGGGGATGGTTCGACGTCGCTTTTCGAATCACGTGTTGACGAACGTGATTCGAAATGGGCGGTGCGCCGGGGTATTTGTCGACAACGGACGACGGCCCCGCACGCGAGTGCGGGACCGCCCCAGCCGAAGACCCCCTGGTGGTGGCCGCGTACCGGTATCAGTCTGTAAGACGCTCGCCCGTAGAGGTGGAGAACACGTGGGTCTCACCCGGACGCGGGACGACGTGAAGCTGTGTGCCCTTGTCCGGCACCGCGCGGCCGTTGACGCGCACCACGAGGTCCTTGGTCTCTCCGCCGACGTCGGCGGAGCCGTACACGTAGCCGTCGGCGCCGAGTTCCTCGACGACGTTGACCGTGACGGCGAGACCGGCCGGGGCGTCCGCGGACTCCTTGGTGAGGGAGGTCGCGGCGGCGCCGTTCTGCTCGACGATGTCGAAGTGCTCGGGGCGGACGCCGACGGTGACCGTACGGTCACCGCGGTCGGCGGCGGCGGCCAGCGCCTCGCGGCTGACCGGGACGACGCTGTTGCCGAACTTCACGCCGCCGTCCGTGATCGGCACCTCGACCAGGTTCATGGCGGGCGAGCCGATGAAGCCGGCCACGAAGAGGTTGGCGGGGCGGTCGTACATGTTGCGCGGCGAGTCGATCTGCTGGAGCAGACCGTCCTTGAGGACCGCGACGCGGTCGCCCATCGTCATGGCCTCGACCTGGTCGTGCGTGACGTAGACGGTGGTGATGCCGAGCCGGCGCTGGAGCGAGGCGATCTGCGTACGCGTCGAGACGCGGAGCTTGGCGTCGAGGTTGGACAGCGGCTCGTCCATGAGGAAGACCTGCGGCTCGCGCACGATGGCACGGCCCATCGCCACACGCTGGCGCTGACCGCCGGAGAGCGCCTTGGGCTTGCGGTCCAGATACTCGGAGAGGTCGAGGATCTTCGCCGCCTCCTCGACCTTCTTGCGGATCTCCGCCTTGTTGACGCCGGCGATCTTGAGCGCGAAGCCCATGTTGTCGGCGACGGTCATGTGCGGGTACAGCGCGTAGTTCTGGAACACCATCGCGATGTCCCGGTCCTTGGGCGGCAGGTGCGTGACGTCACGCTCGCCGATGCGGATGGCTCCGCCGTTGACGTCCTCCAGGCCCGCGAGCATGCGCAGGGAGGTGGACTTTCCGCATCCGGAGGGACCGACGAGGACGAGGAACTCGCCGTCCTCGATCTCGATCTCCAGCCCGTCGACCGCGGGCTTGGTGGAGCCCGGGTAGATCCGGGTCGCCTTGTCGAACGTGACAGTGGCCATGACTGATGTGTCCCTTCACCGGCAGGAACGTGCCGGACGATCCGAGTAGAGGGAGAAGTGGTGTAGTCCACCTGGGTGGACTGGGTCAGGACGCTACCCGGGGTCGTCCGGGTTGTCAGCACTTCTGGGGCGCGAAGTTCCGGGGGCCTTGGCCGGGGCGGTGTGCCTGACTCGGGCCGAGCCCGGGCGTTCTGACCGGGCCGGGCCGGGCTGGGGCGCCTTGCCTGGGCCGGGCCGGTCCGGCCCCAGCGGATTTTCGGCCGCGCCCGGGCGAGCGTTGGTTACACTTCACGCGTTGCCTCCTTAGCTCAGCTGGCCAGAGCACCGCTCTTGTAAAGCGGGGGTCGTCGGTTCGAACCCGACAGGGGGCTCAAGGGTGAAGGGTCCTGGCCGGGTGCGGCCGGGGCCCTTTGTCGTGGGTTCGGGGTGGCGGCTCGGACGGTCACTGGTGGTCGGGCGTTTTCGGGGGTCTCGGGAGGGCGTCGCCGCCCGAGGGGGTCGGTGCGGTCGTCGCGGAGCGCGGACGCCGGTGACCGTGCGCTCGACGTCGACCAGGTGTCCGTCTTCGAGGAGGCGGCGCCCGAACACATCGGTGCGGTCATGGAGTTGGGGGACGACGAAGCCGTCTGCGTCAGGCGCCGACGCTTCGTGCTCGATGGGAAGCCTGTGCTGCTGGCCGCGAGCTACCTACCCCTGTCGGTGGTGGCCGGGTCCGCGATCACCCAGGAAGACACGGGGCCGGGTGGCATTTACGCGCGGCTCGCCGAACTCGGCCACGGGCCCGTCCACTTCCGCGAAGAGGTCCGCTCTCGGATGCCGTCGAAGGACGAGGCGACACGGTTGAGCATGGCGTCCGGCACCCCGGTCATCCTCATCTGCCGTACCGCGTTCACGGCGGAGGGGCGGCCGGTCGAGGTCAACGAGATGACTCTCGACGCGGCCTCCTACGTCTTGGAGTACGACTTCGACGCCTGATCGGGCCGGCCGGTTCGGGAACGCCGGGCCGACTCGGTCAGGCGGTCGGCTGGGTGTCGGGCGGGGTAATGCGTGGGTCGTCGGCCGGTGTTCGCGCCGCGTCAGTGGAGGATGCCTGCGGATTGGGCGGCCCTGAGCCAGGTGGGGAATTCGGTCATCAGGAGGTCGTACAGCTCCCCGTCCGGGCGGGTTCTCGGGTGTTGGCCCGCCGCGAAGAAGCCCGCGTTGTCCACCGCTCGGTGGTCCAGGGTGTCCAGGCTGCGCAGGAAGCGCAGGTGGCGGGCGGGGCCGAAGCCGACGAACTGCCAGAAGATCGGCAGGGTGGCGGCCTGTCGCAGCAGTTCGCGGGTCTTCTTGCGGTCGAAGGGTTCCCCGTCGGTCTGGAAGATCACGAAGGCCGGGTCGGTGGAGCCGCCGGCCCGGTAGTGGTCGATCACGGCCTGCATGGCCGGCGCGAAGCGGGTGCCGCCCCAGTCCAGTGACCTGTGCAGGGTGTCGACGCGGCCCGCGTGGTTGTCCAGGCCGATGTCCGCGACCAGGTCGACCCCGTGGGAGAAGAAGACCAGCGGCACGGTGCCGTCGTCGTCCAGGTTCGCCGACAGTCCCAGTACCTGCTCGGCGAGGTGCTGCACGGTGCCGTCCCGGTAGAACCCGGACATGCTCGCGGAGTGGTCGAGGACCAGGTAGACGGCCGCGCGCCGGCCGGCGAGCCCGTTCTTCTCCAGGGCGACGTGCGCGGCCTTGTAGAGGTTCACGAGACCCGGCGCGGATCGCTGCATCTTGTCGAGGCTGATGGCCGGAGAAGGCGTTGGTGTGGGCTGGGTCGAGGATGCGGGTGCCAGTGCGGGTGTGGGTGAGGGTGCGGCCGTGGGCGTGGGCGGGGGTGTGGGCGGGGCTCCGTTGTTCGGTTCGGGGGCCGGTGTGGCGGGCTGCGGAGCCGAGCCGTCGTCGTCCACGGTGACCCCGAAGTCGGTCGCGAGGCCCGCAAGGCCGGTGTCCCAGCCCTGGCCCACGGCGCGTACCTTCCAACCCTCCGCGCGCCGGTAGAGCTCGATCAGGACGACGGCGGTCTCACGGTGGGTGAACGGTGGGGGTGTGAAGGTGAGGCGGGTGCCCTCGGAGTCGACGGCCGCGGCGGGGGTGGTGCCGGCGTCGAAGTGTGCGTTCGGGGTCTGGGGGTCGACGCTCGCGGCGATGGCGATGCGGTCGACCGTGGCGGGTATCGCCGACAGGTCCGCGCTCACCGACCGTCCGGTGAGGGTGACGCCGTCCTGGGACGGGTGGTTGAAGAACACCAAGTCGTCGTCGCCGCGCACCTTGCCGTCCCGCGAGAGGAGTACGGCGCACACGTCGATGCCGGTGTGGTTGGCGGTGAGGGGGATGGTGAGGGTGACCGTGCATCTTCCGCTGGGGAGTGGGGCGTTGGCGCCTTTGGTGAGGGCTTGGGTCATGGTGTTTGCCTCCTCGTGCTGAGCAACTTGGACGGACGGGGTGAGGCGGGCCGAGGTGGGTGGTCGGGGCGGCTGGTTAGGGTGCGGGCTGAGCGACGGGGCGGTCATAAGTGGCGGCGACGGCGCGGTCGTGAGCGAGGGTGTCCTGGGGTGTCCCCAGTGTGGTGAACCCATGACCGGCCGTGGGCTCGTGCTCGGCACTCGGGAGGACGACGGGAGGCGGGCCTGCCACGCGCTCGCGGGGTGTGCCGGTCGGCACCTCTGGTGGAGGTCGGTCGATCGGGGGGGCGACGGGGCGTGGGAGGTCTGTCCTTTCCGGCGGCTGTTTCGCTGAGCTTGATGATGGTGTCTGCCGGCGATCTCGATGCGGGTGTGCGCCCATCCGTCCAGGTCCGGGACACTTGGGGGGTCGGGGTGTGGGGAGAGAGGCAGTCAGCGGATGAGCCGGCGTTCCAGTGGTCTTGTCGGGGTGTGGGCCGAGGCGCAGCGGCAGCAGCAGCGCCAGCAGGAGGCGCAGCAGCGGGCGGTCGTGCAGCAGCAGCGGCAGCAGCGGGCGTACGAGCGTGATCTCGCGCGGGCCCAGCGCGAGCAGCAGGCGGCGTACCGGCAGGGGCGGGAGGCGGACGCGCGGCTGCGGACCGAGGAGTTGGAGGCTCAAGTAGCCGCGCTGGGGGCGCTGTTGAGCGAAGGGTGCCGGGCCGCGCCGTTCCGGGTGGCGGCGCTGACGCGGCCCGAGGCGCTCGCGCCGTTCGAGCCCGGGCCGCTCGCGCACCCCGTACCGATGCCGGACCCCGCGCACTACCAGGCCCAGGGCGGCTGGACGGCCGGGCGGCGGGCGCAGGCCCAGCAGGAGGCGCAGGCCCGCTACGAGTACGACTGGCACGCCGCGCAGGCCGCCGAAGCGCAGCGACAGCGCCAACTCGCCGACTACCGCGCCCAGTACGACGCGTGGGCGGCGCAGCAGCTCGCCGAGGTGCGTGCGCACAACGCGGGGCTCGCCCAACTCGTCGACGCGTTGCGGGCCGGTGAGCCGGGCGCGGCGGTCGACTACTTCTCGGCCGCGCTGTACGCGTCGGGAGCCTGGCCCGAGGGGTTTCCTCGTCAGGTCGCCGCCGCTTTCGACCGGGGGGCGCGTCAGCTCGTACTCGACTGGGAGCTGCCTTCCATCGACGTGGTCCCGGACGTCAAGTCCGTTCGGTACGTGGTGGGTTCGGACCAGGAGAAGGAGACCGCCCGTCCCGTCACGCAGCGGCGCGCGCTCTACCGGGACGCGCTCGCGCAGTGCGTGCTGCTCGTGCTGCGGGACCTGTACGCGGCCGATGAGTTCGGCGTGCTGGAGTCGGTCGTCGTCAACGGTTTCGTGGATGACGTCGATCCCGCCACGGGGCGGCGCGCCGAGATCTTCCTGGCGGCGGTGAGTGTGCCGCGGGCCGTGTTCGAGCCGCTCAACCTCGGGCAGGTCAGTGCGGTCGAGTGCCTGGTCGAGGCGTTGCGCGGGCAGCTGTCGGCGCGGCCCGACCAGCGGGCGGCGGTACGTCCGGGGCGCCGGCCCGCCGATGTGGGCTCGGGGGTGGTGTCGCACGGGGGTGGGGACGAGCCCGATCTCTTCACGATGGACCCCATTGAATTCGAGGGCCTGGTCGCGGAGTTGTTCCGGGCCCGGGGCATGCAGGCGCTCACCACGCAGCGCTCCAACGACGGCGGGGTCGACGTCGAGGCGCTCGACCCCGACCCGATCAGCGGGGGCCGGATCATCGTCCAGGTCAAGCGCTACCGCAATACGGTCCCGCCTACGGCGGTGCGCGACCTGTACGGGACGGTGCAGGGGGCCGGGGCCAACAAGGGGGTGCTGGTGACGACTTCGGGGTTCGGGCCCGGGTCGTACGGGTTCGCCGAGGGCAAGCCGTTGACGTTGGTGTCGGGGGCGGAGCTGGTCGAGCTGTTGCATCAGCATGGGTTGCGGGGGCGGCTTGCTGCTGGTGCTGGTGGTGGTGGTGCTGCTGGTGGTGGTGCGGGGGGCGAGGTTGGTGCTGGTGCGGCCTTGGGTGCCGTGCGTGCGGGTGGGGTGCCGGGGCAGCGGGGGGATTCGGGCGGGGGCGCGGACGGGGTCGCGGACGCGGACGGGTCCGGGGACTTCAACCTGCTCGGCATGGTGTGGGCCGGTGCGGTCGCGCTCGATGTGTGTGCGCTGGTGTGCCGGGGGTCGCGGGTGTTGGCCGAGGACCAGTTCGTCTTCTTCAACAACCCGTCCAATCCCGGGAGTTCGGTACGCATGGTGCCGGGGGTCGGGGGTGACCGGGCGGCGGTCCGGGTCCACTTCGACGCGCTGCCGTCGGAGGCGGATCGGTTGGTGCTGGTCGCGGCCGTCGACCCTGAGGCCGATCCGGAGGGCGATCTGGCGGGGTTCACCTCGGCGGCGATCTGCCTGCGGGATGCGGCGGGGGTCGAGCTGGACCGGTTGCCCGTGGCGGACGGGCGGGCGGGGGAGAGGGCGTTGGTGCTGGGGTCCTTTCGACGGCGGGGGGCGGGGGACTGGGACTTCGTCCCGGGGGGGAGGGGGTATCGGGGTGGGTTGGGGGAGGTGGTGGGGGAGTTTGGGGTTGCGGTGGGGTGAGGTCCCGACCCGCTGGGTTCTTGGGGCTGTGCCCCAGGGCCCCCGGGGGGTTTGCCTGGCGGCGGTGCGGGGGGTTTGACGGGCCCGGCTCCCTGGGGCTCCGCCCCAGGCCCCGGGGGATTTGCCCACCCGCCCGCCCGTGCAGGGGGTTGGATAGGCCCGGGCCCTGGGGCTGCGCCCCAGACCCGCTGAGGGGCTCCGCCCCTCTGACCCCGGCGGGGGTTCGCCCCTGCACCCCCGGGGGGCTTGCCCACCCGCCCGCCCGTGACGGGGGTTGGAGGGTGCCGGGCCCTGGGGCTGCGCCCCAGACCCGCTGAGGGGCTCCGCCCCTCTCACCCCGGCGGGGCTTCGCCCCTGCACCCCCTTTCGCGCCTTAAGGGCGCTCGTCCTCAAACGCCGGACGGGCTGAGGTGGCCTGATGCGGGCCAGCACCGGTCCTGCCAGGGGCGGTCCGCACACGACAGCGGAGCCAAGGGGCGCGGGGAACTGCGCGAGGCAAGCTGGGGCGCACATGCTGCCCAGGACCGGTCCTGCCAGGGGCGCGGGGAACTGCGCGAGAAGCGACCACGGCCCGCAGACGGCCGAGGGGTTAGGGGCGCGGGGAACTGCGCAAACCCCGGGCACCCCCAGCACCCGGGGCACCCCCAACACCCCCAGGGGCGCGAGGAACTGCGCGAGCCGGCGGGCGCGGTCCGCACGCACCCGACGGGGCTGGGGCCGCCAGGGGAACCCGGGCGCAGGGTCGGCCCCGGTGCAGGGCGCGGCAGGGCGGAACAGGTCGCGGCAGGGCGGGGCCGGGTGGGCCCGGGTCAGGGGTGGCGGGAGGTGGCTCGGTTGGCCAGGGTTGCTGCGGGGTCCGTGGTCGGGCGGTGGGAGAGGAGCTCGCGCCGATCCGCTCCGCGGTACAGCGCGTACATCCCCCGAACCCCCACCCACCGCAACGGCTCCGGCTCCCACATCCGCACCTTGTGGTTCACCCACGGCAGCGCCGTCAGGGCGGTCGGGCCGGCCTGGCCCGAGTCCTGGCGGACCAGGTCCCGCAGGGTCCGCGCCGCCAGGTTCGCCGTGGCGACGCCCGAGCCCACGTAGCCCCCCGCCCAGCCGAGTCCCGTCGTGCGGTCCAGGGTGACCGAGGCGCACCAGTCCCGCGGCACCCCGAGCACGCCCGACCAGGCGTGGCTGATCCGCGCCCCGGCCAGCTGGGGGAAGAAGCGCACCAGGATGTCCCGCAGCGCCTCGATCGTGGCCGGCTGGGTGCGGCCGTCGTTGTCGGTGCGCGAGCCGAAGCGGTACGGCACGCCCCGGCCGCCCAGCGCGATGCGGTCGTCCGCGGTGCGCTGCGCGTACACGTACGCGTGCGCCATGTCGCCCAGCGTCTCGCGCCCCGCCCAGCCGATCGCGTCCCACACCTCCGGGCCGAGCGGCTCCGTCGCGATCATGGAGGAGTTCATCGGGAGCCAGGTCCGGCGCCGGCCCTTGAGGGACGCGGTGAAGCCCTCCGTGCAGCGCAGCACGTACGGCGCACGGACCGTGCCGTAGGGGGTGACGGCGTGCCCGGGGCGGATCTCGGTGACCGGCGTCGACTCGTACACCCGCACCCCGAGCCGCTCGACCGCGTCCGCCAGGCCCTTGAGGAGCTTCACGGGGTGGATGCGCGCGCCGTGCGGGGTCCAGGTGGCGCCCACCACCCCGCTGACCCGGATCCGCTCGGCGCTCTCGCGCGCCCCGAGCAGTACGCGGTCCTTCTCGCCGAAGGCGACCTCGGCCGCGTGGTAGTCCTTGAGGCGCGCCAACTGGGCCGGCGTGTACGCCACTTCGAGGACGCCGCCCTGATGGATGTCGGCGTCGATGGACTCCTCGCCGGCGATCCGCACCACCTCGTCCACGGTGTCGTTCATCGCCTGTTGCAGACGCACCGCGCTGTCCTGGCCGTGCAGCTTCGCGTACCGGTCGCGACCCGCGATGCCGTTGTAGAGCCAGCCGCCGTTGCGTCCCGACGCGCCGTAGCCGCAGAAGCGGGATTCGAGGACGGCGATGTCGAGGAAGGGGGCGGCCTTCTTCAGGTAGTACGCGGTCCACAGGCCGGTGTAGCCGCCGCCGACGATCACCACGTCGGCCGTCCTGTCGCCGGGCAGCGGCTCGCGGGGGGTGGGGAGGCCGTCGGTTGCGTACCAGAAGGAGATTCCACCGTTGATCGCGCTCATGGGGCTTGTTCGTACACCCGCCCCCGCTCGCTGTCCACCCTTGGAATCCGCAGGTGGCGGGCCGGTTGCGGAATTCGCGGGACCAACGGCGGTACGGGGCGGGACCTTTGGCGGGCCGGGGGGTCGAAGTGGGTGTTTAGTGTCGAAGGTCGGGTCGTTTCGCGCGGTTTGCGCCGAAGGGTTGGGTCGTCATGGGTGTCCGCAGTTTCCGTCGTGCCGCCGTCGCGGCGGTGGTGGCCGCCGCGCTCGGCCTGACCGCGGGCGCCTGCTCCGGTGGCTCCGGATCGGGCGGTTCGGCGCAGGACGCGGAGCTGACCGCGAAGACCTCGCCCCTCGCCGCCACGCTCGCGAAACTGCCCGCCCGGGTCGAGGGTGCGGAAATCGTCGTCGGGGACCCGAAGGCGCCGCACACCGTGACGGTCTTCGAGGACCCGCGCTGTCCGATCTGCCGCCACTTCGAGGAGGGCGGCGGGGTGGCGGTCGCGCGGCTCGCGGCCGAGGGCAAGGTCAAGGTCCGTTACACCCTGGCCTCGTTCCTCGACCGCAACTTCGGCGGCAGCGGCTCGAAGAGCGCCGTCAACGCGATGCGGGCCGCGGTGGACCGGGGCGGGTTCGCCGAGTTCCACGCCGCGGTGTTCGCCAGCCAGCCGGCGGAGGAGACGGACGACGCCTTCACCGCCGACAACCTCCTCAAGATCGCCGCCAAGGTGCCGGGGCTGCGCGGCGCCGCCTTCGACAAGACCGTGCGCGACACCGCGTACAAGGACTTCGTGAGCGCGTCGGAGAAGGCCTTCGAGGGCTCGGGCTTCACCGGCACCCCGACGGTCCTGATCGACGGCGAGCGTCCGTCCGGCGACGGCCGGGCGATGCTGACCGCGGACGCCTTCCAGAAGGTGCTGGCCGACGCCGGCGTCTCCTAGTCGCTCCCGGGGCGGCGGTCGGGGGATCCGACCCCCCGGCGGGCCGCACGCCGGGCCCGCCCGCGCCGCCGCGCCGCCGCCCAGGTCCGCCGGACGCCGTCGGCCGGGTTCCAGGGCGCCCCGCCCACGCCGCGGGTGAGGGGGTAGAAGGCGAGTCCGATGAGTACGGACGCGAAGTGCCCGAGGTCGGTGAAGGTGCGCCCGCCGACCAGCGGCGGCCCGTAGACGGCGAGGACGCCGAGCAGATAGACGTAGCGGTACGGCACGGCGATCCGGTACGTGAAAACGGCCACCACCCCCGCGAGTGCGTAACTCACGCCCACGTCAAGGGTGTTGACGGCGGACTGCGGTGCGTAGCCGTGCCGGATCGCCCACAGCAGGGCGCCCTCGCTGATGAAGGTGGCGGCCACGTGCGTCCCGAAGGCGACGAGCAGCCAGCGCGGGGTGCGCAGCCAGCGTTCGGCCTGGGCGTGGAAGACGCTGTAGAGCACGGCGTACGACAGCCAGCTGCCGCCGTCCGTCCAGAACGCGCTGGCGACGAGCACCCGGCGCGGGTTGGTCGACAGCTCGTGGATGTTGGTGGAGCGCTGCCGCAGGAAGCTCTCCTCGAACTCCGGTGACATGTGGTGCATGGCGATGGTGGTCACGAACAGCGCGGCCAGCCAGAGGTAGGTGCCGGGCGCGCTGCGGACGTAGCGCACCACGCACCGGAGCGGCCGGGCGCCACGGGGGAAGGGCCTCATGCGTCGATTCACGCACGGGGGCGGGATGGGCACCGGGAACGACATCCGCCCCCGGGGCGACCGGCCCCGCCCTGGCCCCGGCCCCGCCCGCCCCGGCCCCGGCCCCGGCCCTGGCTCTCGCGGCTGTCGTGGGTCCGCATGGCCGGGCGGACCGGCGGACCGGGCGAACGGCCGGCCGGGGGAGGGGCGAGCGGACGGGGGCGGACACGGCGGAGAGGTGAGCGGACGGGGGCGGACCGGGGGAGGGGCGAGCGGATGGGCGGCCTACCCTGCGGACATGATCCGCAACGCAACCCCCGCCGACATCCCCGTCATCCACGCGATGATCCGCGAGCTCGCCGACTACGAGAAGTGCCTGGACGAGGCCCGCGCCACCGAGGCGCAGCTGAAGGAGGCCCTGTTCGGCGAGCACCCCGCCGCCTTCGCGCACATCGCCGAGGACGCGTCGGGCGCCCCCGCCGGCTTCTCGCTCTGGTTCCTCAACTTCTCGACCTGGCGCGGGGTGCACGGCATCTACCTGGAGGACCTGTACGTGCGCCCCGAGGCCCGCGGCGGCGGCCACGGCAAGGCCCTCCTGACGGAGCTGGCCCGCATCTGCGTGGCCCGCGGCTATGAGCGCCTGGAGTGGTCGGTGCTGAACTGGAACACCCCGTCGATCGCGTTCTACGAAGCCCTGGGCGCCCGTCCTCAGGACGAGTGGACGGTGTACCGCCTGACGGATACGGCACTGGAGGAGCTGGGCACTGCCGGACGCCCGTGAGGAAGCCCTGCTGCGGTGGAGCGTTCCGGCCATCCCGGGGTGTCCGGAACGCAGACCATGAACCGGGCCGCCAGTTCCCTTCGTCGGCTGGGCAGGGTGGTGAAGTGAGCGTCGAGCGGGGCGAGTTCGGGGGTGCGCGGGCTTGGCCGCCGCCCGCGCGGGTGATGCGGCCCGTGCCGCGGCCACAGGTGACCCGGCCGGGGCCCCGGCCGCTCGTGAAGGGCGTACGGAACAGGCCTGCGCGGGGGGCCGGAATGTGACATGTCCGGGCCGCGAATGTGCGGAGGAGGGGCTTCCCCCTGCCGCGAGCAGGGGTGATTGTCAGTGTCATGGTCCAGCATGGGGACATGGCAGCGGCACGGAGTGCGAAGAAGACGGCGGCTACGGCGGGTGCCCGCAGGGTGGAGGTGCGACTGCCACCCCTGGCGCCGTTCGGTGCCGGGGAGCTGGAGCCGGAGGGCGATTATGACGGGCTGGAGTTCAGGGACCTCGATCTGGCGCGGCAGCAGGCGGTCGGTGCGCGCTTCCTCGACTGCGGCCTGTACGGCTGCGTCCTGGACGATACGAAGCTGACCGGCGCCCGGTTCATCGACTCGGTGCTGTCGGGGGTCCGCGGTGTGGGTACGGACCTGGCGCGGGCGAGCCTGCGCGATGTGGAGGTGCGGGACGTCCGGATGGGCGGGGTGCAGCTGCACGGCTCGGTCCTGGAGCGCGTGCTCGTCAAGGGCGGGAAGATCGACTATCTGAACCTGCGCGAGGCGGAGCTGCGCGACGTCGTCTTCGAGGGCTGTGTGCTCACCGAGCCGGACTTCGGCGGGGCTTCGCTGGCGCGGGTCGAGTTCCACGGGTGCGAGCTGCGCGGGGCGGACTTCACGGGGGCCCGCCTCAAGGACGTGGACCTGCGCGGGGCGACCCTGCTCGACATCGCACGCGGGGTGGAACGACTGTCCGGGGCGGTGATCAGCCCGTCCCAACTCCTGGACCTGGCACCGGCGTTCGCGGCGCAGGTGGGGGTGCGGGTGGAGGGGTGACGGTTTGGTCCCGGCTCAGTCCGTCCCGGCGGCGTCAGTCGGTTCGGGGGTTCGCCGGGCGCGGGGGTCGGTGGGCCCCTGGGGCGGTCCGGCCCGGCCCGGGTGTTGGTCTTGGCGTGGGTGCCGGTCGGTTCGGGCTTCGGTACGTCCTGGCGGCGTCAGTCGGTTCGGGGGAAGCGGGCCTGGAGGTCCCAGACGATGGGGTTGTCGCCGAGCCCCTCGTGGAGATCGGTGAGGTCTGCGACGAGGTCGTGCAGGAAGTCCCGTGTCTCGCGGCGGAGTTCGGTGTGCGAGAAGGTGAGCGGGGGTTCGTCGCCGGGCATCCAGTCGGCCTCCACGTCGACCCAGCCGAAGCGGCGCTCGAACAGCATCCGGTCGCTGGACTCGGTGAAGTCGATCTCGGCGTACTGGGGGCGGGCGGCGCGGGAGCCCATGGGGTCGCGGTCGAGGCGCTCGACGGTGTCGCACAGTGCCCAGGCGAAGTCGAGCACCGGGACCCATCCCCAGGCTGTGGACACTTCGCGGTCCGCCTTGGTGTCGGCGAGGTAGACGTCTCCGCAGAAGAGGTCGTGGCGCAGGGTGTAGGTGTCTGCGCGGGCGTAGTCGATGCGGGTGGGGTCGGGGAAGCGGGGGGACAGGGAGTAGCCGATGTCGAGCACGCCTCGATGGTGCCACGCCCCCCTCGGGGCTCCGCCCCGCCCCCCGAGCCCCCTACCGGCGCGCGGCCCCGTTCGCGCAGTTCCCCGCGCCCCTGGGGGTGCTGGGGGCGCCCGGGGTTTGCGCAGTTCCCCGCGCCCCTTGGCTCCGCGGTCGTGTGCGGGCCGTGCTCGCTTCTCGCGCAGTTCCCCGCGCCCCTGGCGGTGCTGGGGGAACCCGGGGTTTGCGCAGTTCCCCGCGCCCCCGGCGGGATCGGGGGTGCCCGGGGTGTGCGTCGTTCTCCGCGCACCCTTGGCGGGACTGGTGCGGGCCCGCATGCGCATCCCGGCCTGCCTCGCGCAGTTCCCCGCGCCCCAAAAACCCTGGCCGTCTGCGGGCCGTGGTCGCTTCTCGCGCAGTTCCCCGCGCCCCTAACTGCACCGGTGCTGGCCCGCATGCGCATCCTCAGCCCGTCCGGCGTTTGAGGACGAGCGCCGTTCAGGCGCGAAAGGGGGGTGCAGGGGGCGCAGCCCCCGGCGGGGTTCGAGGGGCGGAGCCCCTCGGGGGGTCTGGGGCGGAGCCCCAGGGGCCGAACCCTTCAACCCCCTGCACGGGCGGGCGGGTGGGCAAACCCGCCGGGGTTCGAGGGGCGGAGCCCCTCAGGGGGTCTGGGGCGCAGCCCCAGGGCCGGGCACCCTTCAACCCCCGTCACGGGCGGGTGGGTGGGCAGCCTCCTGGGGGTCTGGGGCGCAGCCCCAGGGGCTGAACCCTTCACCCCCCTGCACGGGCGGGCGGGTGGGCGAACCCCCGGGGGGCTGGGGCGGGCCCCAGGGCTAAGGGAGTAGGCGGCGTTCTTTGGCCACAGCTACCGCCCCGGCCCGCGTATCCACCCCCAACTTCCCATAAACCCTCCCCAAATGAGTCTTCACCGTCGCCTCGCTGATGAACAGCGCCCGCGCGATCTCCCGGTTCCCGAGCCCGTTCGCCAACTGGGCCAGGATGTCGAGTTCGCGGGGGGTCAGGGCGGGCCCGGACGCCCCCCGGAGCTGGTTCATGACGCGGCTCGCCACCGGCGGGGACAGCGTCGTGCGCCCCAGCGCCGCCGCCCGGATCGCGGCGAACAGCTCCTCGGGGCGCTCCGCCTTGAGGAGGTAACCGGTGGCGCCCGCGGCGATCGCCCGGGTGATGTCCGCGTCCGTGTCGTACGTCGTCAGGACCAGCACGCGCACCCCGCTCGCCGAGATCCGCCGGGTCGCCTCGACACCGTCGATACCGGGCCCGAGCTGGAGGTCCATCAGCACCACGTCCGGCCTCAGCTTCGCCGCCGAGGCCACCGCCTCTTCGCCGCTGCCCGCTTCGCCGACCACCTCGATGTCCGGCTCGCTGCCGATGAGCGCGAGCAGCCCGGCCCGTACCACCGCGTGGTCGTCGCAGAGCAGGATCCGTACGGGCTCGGCCGGGGCGCGGCCGGTCGCGGGACGGTCGGTCGCGGGACGGTCGGTCATGGGAGGGGCTCCAGGGGGATCGCCGCGGACAGGACGGTGCCCTCGCCGGGCGCCGACTCGATGGTCAGGCTGCCGCCGAGACCGCGGACCCGCGCGTGCATCGCGGGCAGCCCGTGGCCCCGTACTCCCGACGGCGGGGAGGCGGAGCCGGCACCGGGGACGAAGCCCCGGCCGTCGTCGGCGACGTCCAGCACCACCTGGTCGCCCAGGTAGGTGAGGGTGAGCGCGGCCGTGGTCGCCGCCGCGTGCTCGCGTACGTTCGCGAGGGCGCCCTGGGCGATGCGCAGCAGGGCCGAGCCGACCCGGTCGGGCAGTGCCGCGGCCGGCGCCCCGTCGATGTGGCACCGCACCTCGAAGGCCCCCGACTCCGCCGACTCCCGCGCCGCGAGCGCCCGCAGCGCGGCGTCCAGGCCGCCGCCCTCCGCGAGTTCGGCCGGGGCCAGGTCGTGGACGAAGCGGCGCGCTTCGGCGAGGTTGCGCTCCGCGATGGACTCGGCGGTACGGACGTGGCGGCGCGCCGCGTCCGGGTCGGCGGCCCACACCCGGTCGGCCGCCTGGAGCAGCATCTGCTGACTGGACAGGCCCTGCGCCAGGGTGTCGTGGATCTCCATGGAGAGCCGCTGCCGCTCGGCCAGCGTGCCCTCGCGCCGCTCGGTCGCGGCGAGTTCGCGCCGCGTGCGAAGTAGGTCGCCGATCAACTGCCTTTGTTGGTCGGCCAGTTGGCGCTGTCGTTCGGCGTGCCGCTGCATCTGGACGAACACGGCCGTCGCGATGGCCGCGACGGCGGGCGGGGCGATGACGAGGTTCGGGTCGAAGCCGCCGTGGGACAGCTCGACCTGGGCCGTCACGACGAACACCGTCAGGACCGCGACGAGCACCACGGCCGCGCGGGGGCGCAGCGTGCGCAGACCGGTGTAGAAGAGCGGCACCGCGCACCAGGCGAAGCTCGGCGCGAGCAGTACCAGCACCATCCAGGTGGCGACGACCCCGCCGAGCCAGCCGAGCCGGCGCGGGGTCGGCCGCGAGCCGAGCGCGGGGCCGAGGACGTACAGCACGGCGAGGGCCGTCGACAGGGCGATGATCCAGGGCGTGCGGGCCTCGCCGGGGTGCCGGATCAGGAACCGCGCGAGCGAGGCGCCGAGCAGCAGGAAGAACGCGCTGTGCATGACCAGGGGCAGCCACCGCTCGCCCTCGCCCCCGGGCGCGCCGGGTACGTCCTCGACCCCGCTCATCCGCTCACCTCCGTCCGAACCGAAGTCCACCACCCAAACCACCCGAGCCGAGCAGGCCGCAGGCCCACCCGAGCCCGCCGCAGCCCGCCCACCTGCGCCTATGCAAGCAGCACGTACTCATCCTGACCCGCCGGGACCACCCCCGCATCAACCGATCGGCCGACGGGCCCATCCGCCGTCCCGCCGCGGGTGAGCAGCCGGTACGCCGAGGGGACGGGGCCGGGTGCGCCGGGAGGATCGAAGCATGAACCTCACCCCGCAGAACGCCGACGCCACCCCGACCACCACCACCCCGAACGCCACGAGCCCGGCCTCCAGGCGCACCAAGCGGCTCGCCCTCTCCGCCGCCGCCCTCGCCATCGCCGCAGCCGGCACCTTCGGCGTCGTCACCGCGAACGCCGCCACCACCCCCGCCAAGGCCGCGCCCGCCGCGCCCGCCCCCGCCTCCCAGCACAACCTCACCACCACCACCCACCTGACCGTCGCCGCCGCAACCAAGGCCGCCCAGGCCGCGCTCGACGCCGCCGACAAGGAGCACCAGAAGGTGTCCGTCGCCGTCGTCGACCGCGACGGCAACACCCTGGTCACGCTGCGCGGCGACGGTGCGGGCCCGCAGTCCCCGGAGTCGGCCGTGCGCAAGGCGTACACCGCCGTCTCCTGGAACGCGCCGACGTCCGAGCTGGCCAAGCGCCTCGCCCAGGCGCCGAACCTCAAGGACATCCCCGGCACCCTCTTCCTGGCCGGCGGAGCCCCCGTCCAGGCCAAGGGCGCGCCGGTCGCGGGCATCGGGGTGGCCGGGGCGCCCAGCGGCGACCTGGACGAGAAGTTCGCGCAGGCGGGCGTCGCCACGTTGGGCAAGTAGCCCTGATCCCGGCCGGGCGCGACTCCGTGGCGCCCCCAGGACCGGCGCCCGTAGGATCACAGACGTGGACAAACGACCGGAGAGGCGGACGGCACCGCACCGACCCGTGGCCGTCCGCGGCCGGCGCGGGCGCCTCGCCGCCGTCGTGCTCCTGACCGTCTTCACCGTCACCTCCTGCACCGGCGGCGTGCTCGGCACCCCGGGCGCCTCGGGCGCCCGCGACCCGCTGTTCCCCCGGCTCGGCAACGACGGCTACGACGTCCAGCACTACGCCCTCGACCTCGACTACGACCCCGCCACCGGGCAGCTGGAGGGCGGGGCCACCATCGTGGCGCGGGCGGTCAAGGACCTCAGCGCCTTCGATCTCGACCTGGCGGGGATGGAGGTGCGGTCGGCGACCGTCGACGACGAGCCCGCCGCCGTCAACCGCGCGGGCGACGAACTCACCCTGCGCCCCGAGGAGGACCTCACCCGGGGCGAGACGTTCACCGCGTACGTGCGCTACGCGGGCCGACCCAAAACCATCACGGACCTCGACGGCTCGCAGGAGGGCTGGCTGCGCTCGCCCGGCGAGCGCGTGCTGGCGCTGGGCGAGCCGACCGGTTCGATGGCGTGGTTCCCGTCCAACAACCACCCGAGCGACAAGGCCACGTACGACATCAAGGTCACCGTGCCCGACGGTCAACAGGTGGTGTCCAACGGGGAGTTGGTGTCGCGGACCGTCAACGCGGGGCGCGCGTCCTTTCATTGGCGCACCGCGGAGCCGATGGCCACCTATCTCGCCACGGTCGCGATCGGCCCGTACGGGATCGAGAAGGGGACGACCCCCTCCGGCATCCCGGTCTACACCGCGGTCGACCCCGGCGTGAAGGAGCAGACGGCCGACGTGGTGCGGCAGTTGCCGGACATACTGGCCTGGGAGGAGAAGCGGTTCGGGCCCTATCCGTTCGCGTCCACCGGGGTGATCGTGGCGCCCGCGAAGGCCTCCGGCTACGCCCTGGAGACGCAGAACCGGCCGACGCTTCCGCTGGACCACTTCGACGCCGGCACCCTGGTGCACGAACTGGCCCACCAGTGGTTCGGTGATTCCGTCACTCCGGCCACCTGGCGCGACATGTGGCTCAACGAGGGGTTCGCGCAGTACACGGAGTGGCTGTGGAGCGAGGACCACGGCGGGCCGAGCGCCCGGGAGACCTTCGACACGGAGTACGCCAAGGGCGACGACGACGAGATCTGGGCCTTCCCGCCGGCCGCGCCGCCGACCGCCGCCGAGGTGTCGGGCCGGCCGGTGTACGTGCGCGGTGCCATGGTCGTCCACAAGATCCGCGAGGCCCTCGGTGACGCCCGCTTCACCGCCCTGGTGCGGGACTGGCTCCGCGTCCACCGGCACGGCAACGCCTCGACCAAGGACTTCACGCGCTTCGTGGACGAGGCGGCGGGGCGCCGTCTGTCCACGGTGTGGAAAACCTGGCTCTACGGGGACGGCAAGCCAGCGGCCGCCGAGTGACTCCCCGTAGAACCAGGTGGGTCGAGCTGGGTGCGAGGTGACCTAGGGCGTGCGGGTCACTTCACGTTGATGGCGGTCCAGGCGGCCGCCACCGTCTTGTACTCGGTGCTGGTGGTGCCGTACAGGTCGCCCGCCGCCTTCAGGGTCGCGGCACGCGCGGCCTTGTAGTTGGTGGTCGAGGTCATGTACGTGGAGAGCGCCTTGTACCAGATCTTGTAGGCCTTGACCCGGCCGATCCCGGTGACCTTGGAGCCGTCGTACGTCGGCGAGTTGTAGCTCACGCCGTTGATGGTCTTCGCGCCGCTGCCCTCGGACAGCAGGTAGAAGAAGTGGTTGGCCGGGCCGGACGAGTAGTGCACGTCCTTGTTGCCGACGCCGCTCGACCAGTAGTCGGCCGACGCGCCGTCCTTGCTCGGCTTGTCCATGTAGCGCAGCGGCGTGCCGTTGCCGTTGATGTCGATCTTCTCGCCGATGAGGTAGTCGCCCTTGTCGGAGGCGTTGTTGGCGAAGAACTCGACCGAGGTGCCGAACATGTCGCTGGTCGCCTCGTTGAGGCCGCCGGACTCCCCGCTGTAGTTCAGCTTGGCGGTGGCGGCGGTCAGGCCGTGGCTCATCTCGTGGCCGGCCACGTCCAGCGCGGTGAGCGGCTTCTTGTTGCCCTCGCCGTCGCCGTACGTCATGCAGAAGCAGCTGTCGTCCCAGAACGCGTTGACGTACGCGTTGCCGTAGTGGACCCGCGAGTAGGCGGCCTTGCCGTTGCCGGCGATGCCGTTGCGGCCCAGCTCCGTCTTGTAGAAGTCCCAGGTCTCGGCGGCGCCGTAGTGGGCGTCGACGGCGGCGGTCTCGCGGTTGGACGGCGAGCCGTTGCCCCAGGTGTCGGTCGACTTGGTGAACAGCGTGCCCTTGCCGGAGCTGCCGCCCTTCAGGTCGTACGTCTTGTGACCGCCGCGCGCGGCGTCGGTGAGGCTGTAGGTCGAGCCGCTCTTGGTGGTGCCGAGCGTGACCGTGCCGGAGTACTCGCTGGTGCCGGTGCCGGTCTCGATCTCCTCGTGGGAGAAGAGCTGGGCGCCGGTGGTGGCGTCGGTGACGACGTCACGGCGGCTGGGCGTGCCGTCCGGCTGGGTGCCGGTGACGGTGCGCTCGTAGGCGAGGACCGGCTTGCCGGTGGCGGCCCAGACGACCTTGCGCGAGCCGGTGGGGGCGGCCTTGAGCGAGGTCGTGGTGGCGACGGCTATCTTCGCGTCCGTCGCCTTGGTGACGCCCTTGAGGGCGCCGTCCTTCGAGGAGTGCACGACGAGGTCGCCGCCGAGGACGGGCATGCCGTCGAGGGTGCGCTCGTAGCGGGTGTGGACCGTGCCGTCGGCGTCCTTGATGACGTCGCGGACGACCAGCTTCTCCTGGGAGCCGAGGCCGATCCGCTGGGCGGTGGCCGGCGCGGTGTCCTGCGCCGAACGCAGGGCGTCGGAGCGCTGGGCGCTGGTCAGGTCGAGCGCGGTGGCGCCGGCGGCGCGGTCGGTCGCGCCGGCGGTCGAGCCGGCCTGTACGCCGACGACGACCATGGCGGCGGATGCTGCAAGAGCGGCGGCACGCAGAGTGGTTCGCACTCGGTGTTCTCCTTCACTCGTTCCGTGGGGGCGAGTTGGAGACTGCCAGCCGGTGACCACTTCTTGACAGTGACCCGACAAGTATTTGACCTGATCGTGTCCGAAAACAGGTTGGTCCTGTCCGTTGAGCGACTAATTCCAGCCGCGCGTGCGGCAGTTGGGGCAGGCGGGGGAGCGGGGTCCGGGGAGGCGGGCGGGTGCGCGCGGCGGGCGCCCGGCGGCGAGCGGCGCGGGCATCCGGCCGTACACGCGGAAGTGCCCCCGGCGGACGGGCCGGGGGCACTTCGGTGACGACCGCCGCGCGGGCGGCCGCGGTGGGGGCGTCAGACGCTGACGCCGAAGTCCTGCGCGATGCCGACGAGGCCCGAGGCGTACCCCTGGCCCACGGCGCGGAACTTCCACTCCGCGCCGTTGCGGTACAGCTCGCCGAAGACCATCGCGGTCTCGGTCGCCGCGTCCTCGCTCAGGTCGTAGCGGGCGATCTCGGCGCCGCCGGCCTGGTTGACGATCCGGATGTAGGCGTTGCGCACCTGACCGAAGTTCTGCGAGCGGGTCTCGGCGTCGTAGATGGAGACCGGGAAGACGATCTTGTCGATGTCGGCGGGCAGGCCCGCCAGGTTCACGTTGATCGCCTCGTCGTCGCCCTCGCCCTGGCCGGTGGTGTTGTCACCGGTGTGCACGATGGTCTGGTCCGGCGTCGACTTGTTGTTGAAGAAGACGAAGTGGCCGTCGGAGTAGACCTTGCCCGTCGCGTTCACCGCGATGGCCGAGGCGTCGAGGTCGAAGTCGGTTCCGGTGGTGGTGCGGACGTCCCAGCCGAGGCCGACCGTGACGGCGGTCAGGCCCGGGGCCTCCTTGGTGAGCGAGACGTTGCCGCCCTTGGACAGGCTTACAGCCATGGGATGTCCCCTTCGTCTTGATCTGCGGGTGCGGGCTTCGAGCCGTCCCGAAGCTACCGTCATCTCCCATAACGTCGGCAGGGGACCGGGAGGTTCCATCCCGCTTTGCTTTCTTTGCCAGGACCATCGCACACACAAAAGCGGGTGACGTGGTGCCGCGCAGCCGTCACCATGGATGTCATGTCCGGGCCCTATGTCATCCGCGGCTCCGTCTCCCTCCCGGAGGCCGAGCTGATCTGGCGTTTCTCCAGGTCGTCAGGGCCCGGTGGCCAGCACGTCAACACCAGCGACTCCCAGGTGGAGCTCCGCTTCGACCTCGCGAGGACCGAGGCGCTGCCGGAGGTCTGGAAGGCCCGGGCCCTGGAGCGGCTGGCGAGCCGTCTGGTGGGCGGCGTCGTCTCCGTACGCGCCTCCGAGCACCGCTCGCAGTGGCGCAACCGCGAGACCGCCGCGGTCCGCCTCGCCGCCCTGCTCGCCGAGGCCACCGCCCCACCGCCCAAGCCCCGCCGGCCGACCAGGATCCCGCGCGGCATCAACGAGCGGCGGCTGCGCGAGAAGAAGGCCCGGGGGCAGACGAAGAAGGGGCGGACGGGGCGGGACTGGTGAAGCCGTCCGGCCGAGACGGTCCGCGGGACGCGGCCGGCCGCGCCGGGGCGTGCCCCGTCATGGCCGACCGGAGCCGGTAGCGGCTCAGAACAGCTCGGTGTACGCGTCCCAGCCGCCACCCAGGCTGTATGCCGGCTTGAACTTGCCGCCGTATGCGCCCTGGCCGTCGTACAGCTTCCCGGCGCCGGACCCGTCGACCGCGATCAGATCGGTGGTGCCGTTACCGGTCGCGTCCGCCACGGCCGCCAGCTTGGTGAAGGAGTTCCAGCCCGCGCCGAGGTCCTTGCGGACGCCGAACGGCGTGGCGATGTCGCTGGTTCCCGGGTACAGCCACAGGTGGCCGTTGGTGTCGCGGGCGAGCAGGTCCGCCTTGCCGTCGCCGTTGATGTCGCCGGAGCCGACGAGCTTGTTGTACGCGTTCCAACCCGCACCCAGGCGCTGCGGGGCGGAGAACTTGGTGCCCGAGCCGTCACCCAGGTACTGCCAGAGAACGCCGGCCTTGTCACGGGCCAGCAGGTCGTTGTGGCCGTCGCCGTTCACGTCACCGGGGCCGACGAGGGAGGTGTAGGCGTCCCAGCCCTTGCCGAGGCTGGTCGCCGGCCGGCCGAAGTGGTCGACCCAGAGCTCTCCGTTCTGCGTCTGAAGACGGGTCGCCTCGCCCGAGTCGCTCAGCGAGTTGGCCACGGCCACGGTGGTCCGGCCGCTCTGCGGAGACTCCCACGGCACGGAGTTGGTGAACTGGCCGTCGTTGGTCACCGTGCGCGTTTCGTTGCGGCCCGCCGGGTCCGCGGTGACCAGAACGTTCTTGCCGACGGCCTGGTGGCCGCCCGCGTTGCCGAGGACGAAGGCGGCCTGCCAGCCCGAGGCGGTGACAGCCGGGGTGCCGAAACGGCCGTTGCCGAGCCCCTTGTACGTGTACAGGCGGCCGTCCCGGGTGCGGGCCAGCAGGTCGGAGATTCCGTCCCCGTCCGTGTCGTCGGCCGTCAGGAGCTGGTTGTAGGAGTGCCAGCCGGCCCCGAGTTCGACCGGAGCCTTGAAGGGCTTGGCCGCGTCACCGGTACCGCCGATGAACAGGAGGTCGTCGGCCCGCGTGCGTACGTACACATCGCCGATGCCGTCCCCGTCCGCGTCCGCGACACCCACGATCTGGTCGTAGTCGTCCCAGGCCGTGGCCACCTTGGTCCTCTCCCCGAAGGGGGAGTCGACGTTGCCGGTGCCGGGGAACAGGTACACATCGCCGGTGGCGGTGCGTGCGAGGACGTCATTCTTGCCGTCCCCGGTCAGGTCGCCGGCCGCGACGACGGCGTCGTACATGTTCCAGCCCGAGCTGAGCCGCTTGTACGCCTGGGCACCCGCCTGGGGCCCGCCGCCCGTGAGGGCGTAGAGGTTGCCGACGGAGTCGGTCCACAGGACGTCGGGCTTGCCGTCGCCGGTCAGGTCGCCCGGCGTCAGCAGGCTCTTGATGTCGGCGTGCGGGTTGTCGAGGACGAGCGGAGCGGTGTCGACCGCGCCGCCGCCGCTCAGGGTGGTGATCACGCCGGCCGCGTTGCGGTAGACGATGTCGCCCTTGCCGTCGCCGTCCCAGTCGAACCTCGGCTTGATCTTCGCCGCGGCCGCCTTCGGTGCCCCCGGTCCCTTGTCCTCGGCCAGCGCCGGCGTGCTCAGCAGGGTGCCGGCCGCGATGGCGATGGCCGTGCACGCCGCGATGCGACGGGCATGGGTGAGTCGGGTGTTGCGCATGATCCCCCCCGGGACAACTGCGTACGTGGATGACGTACGGATATGGCCGGGCTGTGAAATGCGTGTGCCCGGAATGTAAAGCGAGCGTACGCATGTGATCAGGGAGAGGAAAGGGGCTTTTGTGACAGCCGTGTCACAGAAGGAACCACCCGTGTCGTCCCGAGCGCCGGCTCCCTCAGCCCAACTGCCGATACCGCCCCCGGAAGTACGTGAGCGGCCCCCCTTCCGCGCTCGGCAGGGACGCGGTCAGGACGTGGCCGATGGCCAGGGTGTGGTCGCCGGCCTCCACGCGTCGCTCCGTACGGCATTCGAGCGTCGCGAGCGCACCGCCCACCAGGGGAGCGCCGCTCGCCTCGCCCCGGGTGTAGGGGATGTCCTCGAACAGCAGGCGGTCGCTGATGCGGCCCTTCATGGCGAACCGGCCCGCGATGTGGCGCTGGCTCTCGGACAGGATCGACACCCCCCACAGCGGCTGTTCCGCCAGGAGGTCGTCCATCCGCGAGCCGCACCGCAGCGAGACCAGTACGAGGGGCGGGTCGAGGGAGACCGAGAGGAAGGCCGTCGCCGTCATGCCGACGTCTTCGCCGCGCGGCCCGTGGTCGCCGTCGTGCGCGGTCACCAGGACCACTCCGGCGGCCAGCCGGGACATCGCGGCGCGGAACTCGTCATTGCTCACCCCCACAGGATGCGGGGTTTCGGTGGCAAGTGCGGAAAGGGCGGCGGTAAGGGGTGTCTGCGGCACACCGGAACGCTAGTCTCCTGCCACCGCGGGCCGCATCGGGCGCCGGGACCAGCCGGGACCTAGGTCTCGCGGCCGAGCCGGGGCGCGGGCGCCGCGGGCGCGGTCCGCTCACCGGCCGTTCTCAGTTTGCGTTCAGGAAAGGTAGGGGGCAAAGACGGAAAGAACGGCCAACCCCCCATCATCTGCTGTGACTTGAGTCACAGAAGGCACTATTTGTTGACCCTGTGTACCGGCTAGACAGCTCGCTGTGATTCAGTGGCGGGACAGTGCGAAAAGGAATGCCGATCTGAAGCCAGGAGTTGCTGTCGAGGTCTCGGGGAGAGCGAGCGATGGAGACCGAGTCGGAGCCCTACGTCCGTCTTGCGACCCTGCGGCAGCTGCACCAGGTGGTCGGGGAGCTGAACACGGCCCGCAGCCTCGCGGACACGTTGCAGACCGTCGCCGACGGCGTCATCGCCGGGCTCGGCTACGAGCTGGCCTGCGTCAACCTCGTACGCCCCGACGGTGACCTGGTCGTCGCCGCCTTCGCGGGCAACGCCGCCGCCGAGGCCCTGATCACCGGCCGGGTCGGCTCGCGGACGTCCTGGGAACGGCGCCTGGCGATGGGCGAGGACTGGGACGGCCTGCGCTTCATCCCGCACACCGAGGGCTGGGTGCTCCTGGAGGACGACGTGCCCCAGTGGTACACCGAGGGGCCCGACCCGCGGTTCGCGGACGAGTGGCACCCCCAGGACCGCCTCTACGCCCCCATGTACTCGGCGGGCGGCACCCAGGAGCTCCTCGGCGTCATCTCCGTCGACAAACCCCGCAACGGCCGCAAGCCCGGCGCGTGGGGGCGCGAGGCCCTCCAGATGTATGCATCGCAGGCCGCCATTGCGATCAGCAACGCGCGGCTGCGCGCAAACATGCAGCGGGCGCTGGTCCGCCTGGAGCGTGAACAGCAGGCCCTGCGCGCCAGTGAGGAAAGCTTTAGGCAGGCCTTTGAGTATGCGCCGTCGGGCATGGCCATCGCGGAGATGGGGGGCGACCAGCACGGTCGGCTGCTGCGCACCAACGACGCGCTGTGCCGGCTGCTGGGACGGCCCGCCTCCGTCATGCGCCGCTACTCTTTCGCCGACCTCGTGCACCCCGAGGACATAGGGACGCTGCTGCGCACCTCGGCCGAAGGCGGCCGGGCCGAGCTGCGCCTGGGGCGGCGCGACGGCACCTACGTGTGGGTCTCGCTGCGCAACTCCGTGGTCGCGGACACCGCCGACGGGCCGCGCTTCCTGCTCACCCACGTCGAGGACATCGAGGACCGCAAGCGGCACGAGCTCCAGCTCGCCCACCGCGCCTCGCACGACGCCCTCACCGGCCTGCCCAACAGCGCCGAACTGCGCGCGAGGCTCTCGGCCCGGCTCTGTCCCCGGCCGCACTCCGCCGGTCCGGCGGGTGCGGCCGACTCCCTGGACGCGGCCTACGGGCGGGCGCCGGGAGCCGCCGAGGCCGAGGCGCACGGGCACGCCTTCCGCGCCGACGGCTTCGACTTCGAGGCGGTGCCCGGCGGCGGGCCCTACGACCACCACGTCCACACCGTGGCCCCCGACAGTGAGATTGACGACGGTACGAAGGGGCTCGCGGTGCTCTTCTGCGACCTCGACGGCTTCAAGTCGATCAACGACAGGTTCGGCCACCACACGGGTGACGCGGTTCTCATCGAGGTCGCCCGCCGCCTCACCACCGGGGTGCGCGACGGCGACACCGTCGCCCGGCTCGGAGGTGACGAATTCGTCGTCCTGGCCGACGGACTCGGCGCCGCGGACGCCGCCGACCTGGCGGTACGGCTGCGCAACGCGATCATTCCGCCGATCCGGGTGGACGGCCGCGCGGTCCGCGTCGGCGCCAGTTTCGGGATCGGCTGGGCCAGCTGCGGCATGTCCGTCGAAGAGGTCCTGCGCTCCGCCGACCAGCGGATGTACATCGAGAAGCGCTCCCGCTCCAAGGTCCACCGCCGCGCGGGCTGACCCGGCCGGGGCCGCCGGTCACGTGTGACCCGGGCCAGACCGGGCAGTGGCCCGTTCGGGGTAGGCTCGGCCGGTCGGCGACGGCTGGCGGACAGTGAGGAGTGACCCCGGATGACGACGCCCGGCAACAACGGCGCGAACACCCCCGAGGACGACGATCCGTTCGGCTACCTCTACGAGGACGGGCAGGCCGCGGGGGCCAACCCGCCCCGCGCGGGAGGCGGCTACGGCTACCCGGGTCCGACGGTGGGGCAGCAGCCCGGAGTCCCGCGGACGTCCTACAACCAGGTGCGCACCGTCGGTGAGCGCAAGTACGGCGGCCAGATCCCGCAGCAGCAGTACCAGGGCCCGCCCCAGCAGGGCCCCCAGCAGCCCTACGGGCAGCCGGCCGCGCCCTACGGGCAGCCGACCGCCCAGTACGCGGCGCCCGAGACCTACCCCGGCGGCCCGCCCCGTCAGGGCCCGCCGCCGCAGCAGACCGGTGGCGGCGGACGCGGCCCCAACACCAAGGGCCTGCTCATCGGCGCGGTCGCCGTGGTCGCGGCCGTCGTCGTCGGCATCGCGGTGGCGCTGGTCAGCAACAGCGACAACAAGGACAAGAAGGACGACGCGGCCGATCCGGGCAAGTCGACGTCCAGCCAGTCGGCCTCCCCCAGCACCGATCCGTCGTCCTCGCCCTCGGCCCCGGCGGAACTTCCCAAGGGCGACGCGGCGACGCTGACCCTGGGCGGCGCGGCGCAGGTCGGCACCAATGTGCCGGGCGCCAAGGGAACCGGCGGGGCGTTCGTCACCAACTTCAACAGCGTGGGCTCCTCGGTCACCTGGAAGGTGAAGGTGCCCAAGGCCGGCTCGTACAAGCTGAACCTGCGCTTCGGTGTCCCCGGCACGGACGCGAACGCGACGATAACGCTCAACGGCAAGGCCGAATCGCGCCCGATGAACATGAAGAACTTCGCGCACTCGCCGGCCGGTGACTGGGCCAAGGGCTGGCAGACCACGTTCGCCAACGTGACGCTCGACAAGGGCGACAACGAGATCAAGCTGTCCTGCGAGCAGGGCAACCAGTGCAACGCCAATCTCGACCAGCTCTGGCTGTCCGCCGCCTGACGCACCGTCACATCCGGGATGCCCGGTTCAGTGCGCGTGCTCGCTCACGCGCACCGAGCCGAGCATCTTCTCGTACGCCTCCCGGTCGAACTCACCCGCCGCGGGCGCCAGTACGGTCGCCGCCGACAGCGCGACCGCGCGGGTCAGGCGCTGCGGCCAGTCGAGGCCCTCGACCAGGCCCGACAGCAGCCCCGCCACCGCCGAGTCGCCCGCGCCCGTCGGGTTGCCGCGCACCGCGGCAGGCGGCGCCGCCTGCCACAGGCCCTCGGAGGACGCGGCGAGCAGGCCGTCGGCGCCGAGCGAGGCGACCACCGTGCGGGCCCCGCGCCGGCGCGCGTCCCGCGCGGCCCGCAGCGGCTCGCGCGAACCCGTCAGCTGGGCCAGCTCGTCGAGGTTGGGCTTCACCAGGTCGGGCCGCGCCGCGATGCCCCTCCGCAGCGGCTCGCCGCTGGTGTCCAGGAGCACCGGCACCTGCGCGGTACGGGCCAGCCGCACCAGCTGCGCGTACGCCCCGACCGGCAGGCCCGGCGGCAGGCTCCCGCACAGGGCGACCGCGTCGGCGTCGGCCAGCAGCCGCCCGTACACCGCGAGGAAGGCCTCCCACTCGGCGGGCGAGACGAGCGGGCCCGGCTCGTTGAGCTGGGTGGTGTCGCCGCTCGCCGCGTCCACCACGGCGATGGTGCGCCGGGTGTCGCCCTGGACCGGAACCAGCTCGTCGCGCGGCGCGAGGCCGGCGAGCCGCGCGCGCAGCACCTCGCCGCTCGGGCCGCCCGCGAACCCGGTCACGACCGCCTCGTGGCCGAGCGCGGCGAGCACCCGGGCGACGTTGACGCCCTTGCCGCCGGGGCGTTCGACGACCTCCTCGACGCGATGGCTCGCGTGCGGCACGAGGGCGGGGACCCGGTAGGTGATGTCGAGTGCGGTGTTCAGCGTGACGGTCACAATCACGGGGTGATCATGCCAAACGGACGGCGGCAGGCCCAGACCCCGGACCGGCCGCCGTCCGCGCACCGCGGCCGGCACGCTCAGCCGAGCTGCGGCTCCACGACCCAACTGCCCTTGCGCAGAACGCCCTTGACGGCGAAGTCGGCGTCCAGGACCACCAGGTCGGCGTCCTTGCCCGGTTCGAGCGAGCCGACCCTGTCGTCGAGGCCGAGCAGCCGGGCCGGGTTGGCCGACAGGGCCCGTACGGCGTCCTCGACGGACAGACCGTCCACGGTCACCGAGCGCTTGAAGGCGCGGTCCAGGGTGAGCGTGGAGCCGGCGATCGAGCCGCCCTCCACGAGCCGGGCCACACCCTCCTTGACCTCGACCTCCAGCGGACCCAGGTGGTAGAGGCCGTCGCCGAACCCGGCCGCGTCCATCGCGTCGGTGATGAACGCGACGCGGTCGGCGCCCTTGTGGTGGAAGGCGAGTTCGAGGGCCGCGGGGTGGAGGTGGGTGCCGTCGTTGATGAGCTCGACGGTGATCCGCTCGTCCTCCAGGAGGGCCGCGATCGGGCCGGGCTCGCGGTGGCCCAGCGGGGGCATCGCGTTGAAGAGGTGGGTGGCGACGGTGGCGCCCGCGTCGATCGCCTCGACGGTCTGCTCGTAGGAGGCGTCGGTGTGGCCGATCGCGGCGATCACGCCGTGCTCGGCGAGCAGCCGCACCGAGTCCAGGCCGCCGGGCAGCTCGGTGGCGAGGGTGACCATCTTCGCGGTGCCGCGGGCCGCGTCCATCAGCTTGCGGACCTCGGCCGGGTCCGGGTGGCGCAGCAGGCTCTCGCTGTGCGCGCCCTTGCGGCACGGCGAGATGAACGGGCCCTCGAAGTGGATGCCCGCCAGGTCCCCCTGCTCGACCAGCTCGGACAGCAGCCCGGCGCGCTGGGCCAGCACGTCCATCTCGCCGGTCACGGTGGAGGCGACCACCGTGGTCGAACCGTGCAGCCGGTGGGTGTGCACGCCCTTCAGGACGTCCTCGACCGTGCCGTTGGTGAACGAGGCGCCGCCGCCGCCGTGGTTGTGCATGTCGACGAAGCCGGGCACCACCCAGTGGCCCGAGAGGTCGATCGAGGGCGCGTCGCCCGGCGCGGCTCCGGCGATGACGGTGCCGTCGACGATCACGCGTCCGTTCTCGACGACCCCGGTCGGGAGGACGACGCGGGCGCCGGAGAGAACTTTCGATGCGGCCATCAGGCGGTTACCTCACTGGAGTCGGAGCCGGAGTCGGTGTCGGTGTGGGAGCCGGTGTCGGATGTGCGGGTGTCGGGGCCGGGAGCGGCGGGGGAGGGGGGAGCGGCCTGGGCGACCAGGTCCCAGGCGAGCAGGCCCGCGCCCAGGCAGCCGGCCGTGTCGCCGAGGGCCGCCGGGACGATCTCGGGCAGCTTCTGGAAGGTGACCCGCTCCTGGACGGCCGCCCGCAGCGGTACGAACAAGGTTTCCCCGGCTTCGGCGAGTCCGCCACCGATGATCAGCACCCGGGGGTCGAGCAGGGTGAGCGCGGTGACCAGGCCGTCGGCGAGCGCCTCGACCGCCTCGCGCCACACCGCGAGGGCGCGGGGGTCCCCGGACTCGACGGCCTTGGCGCAGTCGGCCGCGTCCGCGTCGGGGTCGCCGCTCGCCTCGGCCCAGGCCAGCGTCACGGCGGAGGCGGAGGCGAGCCGCTCCAGGCAGCCCCGCTGACCGCAGGGGCAGGGGATGCCGCCGGGGCGGACGACGATGTGGCCGATCTCGCCGGCGAAGCCGTGTGCCCCGGGCTCGACCCGGCCGTCGATGCCGATGGCGCCCGCGATGCCGGTGCCCAGCGGCACGAACAGGAAGCGGTCGGCGCCCCGGCCCGCGCCGATCCGGCCCTCGGCGAGGCCGCCGGTGCGTACGTCGTGGCCGAGCGCGACGGGTACGCCGTTCAGCCGCTCGCTGAGCAGCCGGCGCATCGGTACGTCCCGCCAGCCGAGGTTGGCGGCGTACGCGGCGATGCCGTTCTCGGCGTCCACGATGCCGGGCACGGCGACGCCGGCCGCGAGCGCGCTCTCGCCGAGGTGCTCCTCGCCGTACGCCCGCAGGTCCGCGGCGAACGCGAGGATCGACTCGACGACGGCCTCCGGGCCGCGCTCGCGGCCGGTCGGTCTGCGGGCCTCGTGCAGGAGCTCGGGCGGTCCCGGGGGGTTGCCCCCGGAGCGCGCGGCTTCCGCCCCGACCAGGGCGGCCTTCATCCCGGTGCCGCCCACATCCAGGGCGATGACGTGTCTCACGGGTGACAGTCTCGCGCCAACACCCACTAAAGGTCTAGTCCACTCACCGAGCGGAGTAGAAAGCGCTTTCTGCGCGGAAAGCGCCCCAATGTACTCTTGCACCGGGCGTTGCGGAAGCGATATGCGACTGGTGTAGACCTCATCCCCCCGTATGAGGGAACATCGCAGCTCACATACAGGACGTCACGGGGGACCGACTGGATCCGTCAGGATCACAACGAGGGTGGGATAGCGCGTGCGCAGGCGCTTCTTGGGCTTGACCGCGGCGGTTGCCGCATTCGGTATGACGGCAGTGCTCTCGGGGTGCGGTGGGTCGAGCGGCTCCGGTGACGTCACCCTCAAACTGGTGGCCGCCGACTACGACATATCCGGCGGCAACACGACGAAGACGTACTGGCACAACGTTGTCGCCGACTTCGAGAAGAAGAACCCGAACATCAAGGTCGACGTCCAGATCTTCTCCTGGGACGTGGTCGACGCCAAGGTCGCGGAGATGGTGAAGGCGGGCAACGCCCCCGACATCGCCCAGATCGGCGCGTACTCCGACTACGCGGCGAGCGGCAAGCTCTACAGCGTCGACCAGCTGCTCTCCATCCCGGTCGAGGCCAACTTCCTCTCCCCGCTCGCGGACGCGGGCAACGTCAAGCGCGTCCAGTACGGCATGCCGTTCGTGGCCTCCACGCGCCTGCTCTTCTACAACCAGACGCTGTTCGACGCGGCCCACATCAAGGCGCCCACCACCTGGGCCGAGCTCGCCTCGGACGCCAAGGCGCTCAAGGCCAAGGGCGTCAAGACCCCCTTCGCGCTGCCGCTGGGCAGCGAGGAGGCGCAGGCCGAGACCATGATGTGGATGCTCAGCGGCAACGGCGGCTACACGAACACCGTCGACGGCTACGACATCGACTCGCCGGAGAACATCCAGACCTTCGACTGGCTCAAGAGCAACCTGGTCGAGCCCGAGCTGACCGGCCCGGTCGCCCCCGCCAAGCTGAACCGGCAGGACGCGTTCGACGCGTTCGCGAAGGGGGAGGTCGGCATGCTGAACGGCCACCCCTCGCTGATGGAGCAGGCGAAGAAGAAGGGCATCAAGTTCGGCATGGTCCCGCTGCCCGGCCAGAACGGGCAGGCCAAGGCGGCGATGGGCGTCGCCGACTGGATCATGGGCTTCAAGCAGGGCGGGCACCGGGCGCAGATCGGCAAGTTCCTGGACTTCACGTTCTCCGACGAGAACGTGCTGAAGTTCGCCGACCAGTACGACCTGCTGCCGTCCACGGTGTCGGCGTCCTCGGCGATGGCGGCCGACCCCAAGCACAAGGAGCTCAAGCCGTTCCTGGCCGCACTGCCGACGTCCGAGCTGCCGCCGGTGGGCAAGACGTCGTGGCCGAAGGTGAGCGAGACGGTGAAGAAGAAGATCGGCTCGGCTGTGGCGCCGGGGGGGTCGCCCAAGGCGGTGCTGCAGGATGTGGCCAAGGTGGCGATGGACGCGGAGAACGCCGAATAACCCTGGTCCCTTGGGGCCCGCCCCAAACCCCGAAGCGCCCCCGCACCCGCTGCCCGAGCCGACCCCTGGGGCTGCGCCCCGGGCCCCGGCGGTTGCCCAGGGCCGGGGGCCCGGCTCCCTGGGGCTCCGCCCCAGACCCCCCGAGGGGTTTGCCCACCCGCCCGCCCGTGACGGGGGTTGGATGGGCCCCGGCTCCCTGGGGCTCCGCCCCTCGGACCCCGGGGGGTTTGCCCACCCGCCCGCCCGTGCAGCGGGTTGTACCGGCTGAGCCCTGGGGCTGCGCCCCAGACCCGCTGAGGGGCTCCGCCC
>NZ_JBIDBD010000040.1:0-49308 GCF_043202815.1 Streptomyces sp. NPDC048111 | reverse complement strand
GGGGTCCGAGGGGCGGAGCCCCTCAGGGGGTCTGGGGCGCAGCCCCAGGGCCAGGCACCCTCCAACCCCCCGCACGGGCGGGCGGGTGGGCAAACTCCTGGGGGTCTGGGGCGCAGCCCCAGGGCCAGGCACCCTCCAACCCCCGTCACGGGCGGGCGGGTGGGCCAATTCCTCGGGGTCTGGGGCGGAGCCCCAGGGCTCAGCCGATGCAACCCGCTGCACGGGCGGGTGGGTGGGCAAGCGCCCCGGGGTCTGGGGCGGAGCCCCAGGGAGCCGAGCCAGTGGCAACCCCCCGGGGCGGAGCCCCAGCCCGGCCGGGCCGCTCACCCCCGTACGGGCAGGAAAGACCCCCGGCCCCAGGGCCGACCCGGGTCAGGCGGAGCCGTAAGGGGAGCCGGGGCTCAGGATTCCCCGGCCGGCTCCGCCAGCGCCGCATCGAGCCGAGCCCGAGCCCCCTCGAGCCACCGCCGGCACACCTTGGCCAGCTCCTCCCCCCGCTCCCACAGCGCGAGCGACTCCTCAAGGCTGGTCCCGCCCGCCTCCAGCCTCCGTACGACGTCGATCAACTCGTCCCGGGCCTGCTCGTACCCCAGCGCCGCGTCACCCGACACGACCGCGTCCTCGTCCTCGTCCGTCTTGGCCATGGGCCCCACCCTAAGTCCGGGGTACGACAGCGAGGCGCGGCTCGCCCTCGGGGCCCGGGCCGACAGCGCCCCCGCACCAAGCAGGCAAGGCGCAGTCGACCCACCTGCAAGCACCCGGGGCCCCAGCCACCCGCGCCCCCAACGCACCCCAGCCCCAAGCACCCCCCGACGCTAACCCCCCCGCACCACACTCACATGCAGCTCCCCCTCAGCCACCCGCGCCCGCAGCTCCTCGCCGGGCGCCACCTCCCCCGCCGAGCGCACCACCTCACCCCCCGCCCGTTGCAGCACCGCGTACCCCCGCTCCAGCGTCGCCGCGGGCGAGAGCGCCACCACGCGGGCGTGGGTGTGCGAGAGCTCCGAGTCGGCCCGGTCCAACAGGTGGCCGAGGACTCGGCGCGAGCGGTGGACGAGCGCGTCCACCTCGTCCTCCCGGTCGTCCACCATGCGCTGCGGCCGTTCCATCCAGGGCCGCCCGAGCACCCCCGCCAGACCCCGCTCCTCGCGGTCGACGAGCCCGACGACATGGCGGCGCGCCCGGTCCCGCAGCAGCCGTACCCGCTCCAGCTCCTCGCCCACGTCCGGCACGACCTTCTTCGCCGCGTCCGTCGGCGTGGACGCGCGCAGGTCCGCCACCAGGTCGAGCAGCGGCGCGTCCGGCTCGTGCCCGATCGCGGAGACGACCGGCGTACGGCACCGGCCCACCGCCCGCACCAACTCCTCGTCCGAGAACGGCAGCAGGTCCTCCACGCTGCCGCCGCCCCGCGCCACGATGATGACGTCGACGTCGTCCAGCTCGTCCAGCTCCCGCACCGCCCGCACCACCTGCGGCACCGCGTGCACCCCCTGCACCGCCACGTTGCGCACCTCGAAGCGCACCGCGGGCCAGCGTCGCCGCGCGTTCTCCAGGACGTCCCGCTCGGCCGCCGACGCCCGCCCCACGACGAGCCCGACGAGCTGCGGCAGGAAGGGCAGCGGACGCTTGCGGTCGAGGGCGAACAGCCCCTCCGACGCCAGGCTCCGCTTCAACTGCTCCAGCCTGGCGAGCAGTTCACCGATGCCGACCGGCTTTATCTCCACCGCGCGCAGCGAGAGCTGGCCCCGCGGCGCGTACCACTCGGGCTTGGCGTGCACCACGACCCGGGCGCCCTCGGACACCACGTCGGCCACCGCGTCGAACACCTGGCGATAGCAGGTCACGCCCACCGAGATGTCGTGCGAGGGATCGCGCAGCGTCAGGAAGACCACACCCGCGCCGGGCCGCCGCGAGAGCTGGGTGATCTGCCCCTCGACCCACACCGCCCCGAGCCGGTTGATCCACCCCCCGATGAGCCGGGACACCTCGCCGACGGGAAGCGGCGCGTCCGCACTCGTATTCAGAGCCATGTACGCAGGCTAGCCCGGCCCACCGACAGATCCGCCCCGCGCCGTCGACCGCTCCGGGCGGTCCGGGTGGTCGGGCCCCGAACGCCGCCCCCACTGCATCGCCAGGACCACCAGGCCCACCGCGAGCCAGCCGAGGCCGACCAGCTGGGCCGTCGCCGTCGCCTCCCGGACCACCGCCACGATGACGGCCGCGCCGAGCACCGGGACCACCACGTGCCGCAGCCAGCTGAACGCGCCCTCCATGCGGCGCACCGCGTACCAGACGACCACCGAGGCGTGCAGCAGGAAGAACGCGGTGAGGGCCCCCATGTCGACCACCGACACCAGGTGGTCCATCCCGTCGTCGCGCCGGGCCGCCCACACCGCGGCGACCAGCGTCACCACCGCGGCCAGCAGCAGCGCGGCGCGCGGCACCCCCGACTCGGTCCGCGACAGGACGCGCGGCAGCCGCCGGTCGCGGGCCATCGCGAACACCAGCCGCCCCGCCGCCGCCTGCCCGGCCAGCGCCGCGAACGCCGCCCCGATCGCCTTGCTGACCGCCACCAGGGTGTGCAGCCAGCCGCCCACCGAGGTTTCGACCGTGTCGTAGAACGCCGAGCCCTGCTTGACCGGGTCGGCCGCCAGCTGCGCCGACGACATCGGTTCGAGCAGCGCCGCCAGATAGGACTGCACGACGAACAGGGTCCCCGCGAGCACCAGGCAGAACAGCACCGCCCGCGCCACCTTCGCCGAACCCCCCGTCACCTCCTCGGCGAACGTGGCGATCGCGTCGAAGCCCAGGTACGACAGGACGGCCACCGACACCGCCCCGAGCACCGCCCCGAGCGTGAACCCGGCGTCCCCGCTCAGCGGCGAGAGCCAGCCCCGCTGCGCCCCGTCCCGTACGAGCACGACCACCGCCGCCACCACGAAGACGAGCAGCACCACGATCTCCATCGCGAGCACCGCGAAGCCGACCCGCGCCGCGGCCCGCACCCCCCACAGGTTCAGGAGCGTGGTGATCACCACCGCGGCGGCCGTCCACACCCAGCGCGAGACCGACGGCACCAGCGAGTTCATCGCGATGCCGGAGAACAGGTAGGCGACGGCCGGAATCAGCAGGTAGTCGAGCATCGCCATCCAGCCCGCGATGAACCCCGGCCCCTCGCCGAGCGCCTTGCGCGCGTACGCGAACACCGACCCGGCGAGCGGTACGACCCGCACCATCTGCGCGTAGCTGTACGCGGTGAACCCCATCGCGACCGTGGCCACCAGGTACACCAGGGCGACCGCGCCGTGCGACTTGGCGTCCAGGGTGCCGAAGATGCCGACCGGCGCCATGGGCGCGATGAACAGCAGCCCGTAGACGACCAGGTCCCGGAACCCGAGACTCCGCCGCAGCTGCCCGGTCCCCTCGGCCACCTCGCCGCCCTCACCCGGCTCGGCGCCCCGCCGGTGGCGGGGCTCTCCCGGGTCCTCGTGCTCCTCGCGTACGCCACTCATGCGGCCAGTCTCACCGGCCCCGCGATCTTTGGCCCGCGGGGCACGCCGGACGGGCACGCCGGTACCGGTACGCCGGACGGGCGCCCAGGGCGGGCACGCCGGTACCAGTACGCCGACGGGCACGCCGGTACCGGTACGCCGGCCGGGCTGTCGGCGCCAGCCCCTACCATGGACGGCATGACTGCTACTGCTGCCCGCCGGGTCCTGCTCGCCGCTCCCCGTGGCTACTGCGCGGGTGTCGACCGTGCCGTGATCGCCGTGGAGAAGGCCCTGGAGCAGTACGGGGCGCCCATCTACGTCCGGCACGAGATCGTCCACAACAAGTACGTCGTGCAGACGCTGGAGAAGAAGGGCGCGATCTTCGTCGAGCAGACGGCGGAGGTGCCGGAGGGCTCCATCGTGATGTTCTCGGCCCACGGCGTGGCCCCGACCGTCCACGCGGAGGCCGCCGAGCGCAAGCTGGCCACCATCGACGCGACGTGCCCGCTGGTCACCAAGGTCCACAAGGAGGCCGTGCGGTACGCGAAGGAGGACTACGACATCCTCCTGATCGGCCACGAGGGCCACGAGGAGGTCATCGGCACCTCCGGCGAGGCCCCCGACCACATCACCCTGGTCGACGGCCCGGACGACGTGGCCAACGTCGAGGTGCGCGACGAGTCGAAGGTCGTCTGGCTCTCCCAGACCACGCTGTCCGTCGACGAGACGATGGAGACGGTCGGCGCCCTCAAGAACAAGTTCCCCAACCTGCTCTCGCCGCCCAGCGACGACATCTGCTACGCCACGCAGAACCGCCAGGTCGCGGTGAAGAAGCTCGCCGAGGACGCGCAGCTGGTCATCGTCGTCGGCTCCAAGAACTCCTCGAACTCGATCCGCATGGTCGAGGTCGCCCTCGACGCCGGCGCCCCCGCCGCCCACCTGGTCGACTTCGCGGACGAGATCGACGAGGCCTGGCTCGAAGGCGTCACCACGGTCGGCCTGACCTCCGGCGCCTCGGTGCCGGACGTCCTGGTCGACGGCGTCCTGGAGTGGCTGGCCCAGCGCGGCTACGGCGACGTCGAGACGGTGAAGACGGCGGACGAGTCGATCACGTTCTCGCTGCCCAAGGAACTGCGCCGCGACCTGCGCGCCGAGGCGGCCGAACTCTCGGGCGAGTAGCCCCGCCGGTCCGCCGCCTCCACCCGTACGGTGGATCTCATGAACGCCATGAGGAACGTGCTGGGAGTGGACGTCGGCGGAACCGGGATCAAGGGCGCCCCGGTCGATCTGGAGCGGGGCGACCTGGCCCAGGAGCGGCACAAGGTGCTGACCCCGCAGCCCGCGACGCCCGAGGCGGTCGCGGACTGCGTCGCCGAGGTCGTCGGCCACTTCGACTGGTCGGGCCCGGTCGGCATCACCTTTCCGGGAGTGATCACCGCCAACACCGTGCGCACCGCCGCGAACGTGTCCAAGAAGTGGGTGGGCGTGGACGCGGCCCGGCTGCTGGCCGACCGCCTGGGCGGCCTGCCCGTCACCGTCCTGAACGACGCGGACGCGGCGGGCGTCGCCGAGATGCGCTGCGGCGCGGGCCGGGACCACAAGGGCACGGTGATCCTCCTGACCTTCGGCACGGGCATCGGCAGCGCGCTCTTCACCGACGGCCGGCTCGTCCCGAACACCGAACTCGGCCATCTGGAACTGCACGGCCACGAGGCGGAGAAGCACGCCTCGACCAAGGTCAAGGAGGACGAGGACCTGAGCTGGTCGCACTGGGCGCGCCGGGTCCAGAAGTACCTGGCCCATGTGGAGATGCTGTTCTCGCCGGACCTGTTCATCATCGGCGGCGGCGTCAGCCGCAAGGCGGAGAAGTTCCTGCCGCTGATCGAGGGGGTGCAGGCGGAGATCGTCCCGGCACAGCTGCAGAACAACGCGGGGATCGTGGGGGCGGCGATGGCGGCGGCAGCAGGGCGGTAGCGGGCGGTAGGGCGTGCGGGCCGCTTGCGGCACGGGGCCCGGGGCTGATCGGCGCGGGGCCCGGCCTGGTGCTGATCGGCGTCGACCAGCGCCGGCCGACCTGCCGCACCGCCGGTCGGCGTCGGCCGACGCCCTTGGCTCTGCTTGGCGCAGGTGGGACCCGGCTCTGCTTGGCGCACGTGGGCGTAAGCCCAGCTCAGCGCAGGTCAGCCGCAGCTCCGCTCGGCGCTCAGCTCTGCTCAGCGCCGAGCAGCCTTCCCCGCGCCACCGCCACCGCCACCGCCCCCGGCCTTGACGCCGGCCCCGGCCGCCTTGTCACCGGCAGCACCTTTCACGCCGGCGCCCCGGCCCCGGCCACCCTCAGCCTTGGCAACGCCCACCTTGCCGCCCCCGGCCTTGGCACCCCCGAGCTTGAGCGCCCCGCGCCGGCGCCGAACGAGTCGTACCTTCCGTACGGTCGCGATCACCCCGGCCACCAGGGTGCCCGCGTACAGCCACCCCGCGTGCAGGGCGAGCGCGGTGACCACGGCCATGGTCTGGCCGCCGAACCCGCCGGCGCCGCCCGCGACGGGAATGATGCCCACCGCGAAGGCGATGGGTACGCAGATGGGCGCGGTCACCAGGTCGGCCGGCCGTACCCAGAGGGCGGTCACCGCGCTGACCGGCAGGAACAGCACCCCGTACACGACGGGCGAGCCGTCGAAGAGCAGCCGGTCCAGGGTGGCGAGCACGAACATCACCGCCGCGGCGAAGAGCCCGCCGCCGAGCCCGGTGAGCCGGGGGGACGGCAGTCTGCGCAGCGCGAGGACGATGGGCGGCACCCGTCGCGAGCCGCCCGCCGCCCGGTAGACGGAGGCACTCTCACCGGCGGTGGCGGCCCCGGCAGGCACACCGAGTGGCGCCCGGGAGGTCCCCGGCGCCGAGGTCCGTGCTCGCTGTTCGTGCTGCGGGGTGCGCGTCCTGTATTGCTCCACCGGACCAACGTAGGTCGCCATGGGGGAGTAACCGCCCATTGGACACGCCCTTTGACCGAGCTTGCCCGAGCGTTCGACGGGTGGGGGGCCGTGGGGGCAGCGACCCCGGGGGCTCTTCGCAGGGCAGCACCCGCGGCCGTCCACCGGGACCCTCGACTCCGGGCCCGTCACGCCCGCCGACGGGCGCCCGTAAACTGGTGGGCGGTCCTCTCCGGACCGTCCACCGCCCTCGTACCGGGAAGTCGCCACGTGTCGCTCACGATCGGAATCGTCGGTCTGCCGAATGTCGGCAAGTCGACCCTGTTCAACGCCCTGACCAAGAACGACGTACTGGCGGCCAACTACCCGTTCGCCACCATCGAGCCGAACGTCGGCGTCGTGGGCGTCCCGGACGCCCGCCTGGCCAAGCTGGCCGAGGTCTTCAACTCCCAGCGCATCCTGCCCGCCACGGTCGACTTCGTCGACATCGCCGGCATCGTGCGCGGCGCGAGCGAGGGCGAGGGCCTGGGCAACAAGTTCCTCGCCAACATCCGCGAGTCGGACGCGATCTGCCAGGTCATCCGTGCCTTCAAGGACGAGAACGTCGTCCACGTGGACGGCAAGGTGTCCCCGAAGGACGACATCGAGACGATCAACACCGAGCTGATCCTCGCCGACCTGCAGTCCGTCGAGAAGGCGGTGCCGCGCCTGACGAAGGAGTCCCGCCTCCAGAAGGACAAGATCGCGGTCCTGGCGGCGGTCGAGAAGGCGCAGAAGATCCTCGAAGCCGGCGAGACGCTGTTCTCGGCGGGCATCACCAAGGGCACCGAGCAGGGCGACCTGCTGCACGAGCTGCACCTGCTGACCACCAAGCCGTTCCTCTATGTCTTCAACGTGGACGAGGACGAGCTGGTGGACGAGGACTTCAAGAACGAGCAGCGCGCCCTGGTCGCCCCCGCGGAGGCGATCTTCCTGAACGCGAAGATCGAGTCCGAGCTGATCGAACTCGACGACGACGAGGCCCTCGAACTCCTCCAGTCCATGGGCCAGGAGGAGCCCGGCCTGGCCACTCTGGGCCGCGTCGGCTTCGCCACCCTGGGCCTCCAGACCTACCTGACGGCCGGCCCGAAGGAAACCCGCGCCTGGACCATCCCCCAGGGCGCCACGGCCCCCGAGGCGGCGGGCGTCATCCACACGGACTTCCAGAAGGGCTTCATCAAGGCGGAGGTCATCTCCTTCGACGACCTGATCGAAGCCGGCTCGGTGGCCGAGGCCCGCTCGCGCGGCAAGGCGCGCATGGAGGGCAAGGAGTACGTGATGCAGGACGGGGACGTGGTGGAGTTCCGCTTCAACGTGTAGCGGCTGATTCCTTGATCGCCGAAAGTGGCTGGTCGAGGTAGGAAACCCCAGTTCAGGGGCCAGATCTTCGGGTCTGGCCCCTTCCTGTTTTCTCCGGCCGATTCCGGGCTTTTCCTGGTCGCGTGCTGACTTGGTGCTGACCCTGCTGAGGGCTCACGGCAGCTCTGACCTGGGGCTCCCGAGAGAGGAGGGAAGTCAGCCCACGGGAGTGACACGGACACCGTGACGGGGGAGCGGTTTCCCGTTCCGGAAACCCGAACCACTTGTGGCGCAGGCCGCCGGCTCGGAACGATGAACACGACACCGGAGCACGGGACCGAGGGGGCACCGTATGAGGCTGACCAAGCTGGCCACGACCTGTGAGAACGGGGACTGTCCCACCCTGTACGCGACAGACAAGGGAACCCTGATCGTGCAGGGAGGCGTGCCGACCGGACACGGCCTCGACGTGCCGGAGGGCGAAGCCCTGGTGGAAATCCCGATGGACCTCATCCGGAAGGCAATCCGTGATCAGCGCATCTAACGACCTGGCCGCCCGCTTCTCCACCTTCCAGGAGGAGGCGTTCCGGCTGGAGACCCTCGACGACTACAGCAACTCCGGAAACCCCGCCGCCTACCGCTCCTTCCTCGCAGGAGAGCCCAAGCCCGCGGACTACAACGCGGGCTGGCTGGAGACCGTGAGCAAGGCGACGGAGAGCGGCAAGCGCATGGTGCGCGTACACGTCCTGTCCCGCCCTCTCACGTCGTACCTCCGTTACGAGCTGGGCTGGGGCTACCTGACGAACATGACGGCGGGCGAAGAGTTCCATATCCTCGACACGACCGATCGCCCGAACCCGTTGGAGGGTGTGCCTGACTTCTGGCTCTTCGACGGCCGAGAGCCGGTCGTTCTCAACTACGACGAGAACGGCGCGTTCACTGGTCCGACCTTCATCCCGGCGGAGAGCGCGTTGCCCACAGGTAAGGAGTTCGAGTACGCCACGTATCGAAGCGTCGCTCTGGCCATGTCGGTGCCCTTCACCGAGTGGTGGGAGAAGCACGGAGCAGCGTGAATCCGGCAGAACTGGGCGCCGCGCTGCGGGCGCTACGGCAGGCATCCGGCAAGGAGGCCAAGGCCGTCGCCCGCAGCGCCGTCATGTCGACTGCCAAGCTGTCGAAGATCGAGAACGGGCGAGTAGCCCCTGCGACGGCGGACGTAGAGCGCATTCTTACAGCCTTGGACGTGTCCCCGGAGATCAAGGCCGAGTACCTTGCCGTAGCCCGCGCACAGGCCACGGAGGCGACCGCATGGCGCCTCTTCCGACGCATGGGCTACCACAAGAAGCAGGAGCAGATCAGAGCGCTTGAGTTCTCCATGACGCTCCTGCGCCTCTTCCAGCCCTCCCTCGTTCCCGGCCTTCTCCAGACCCCCGAATACATCCGTGCTGTGCTGGAGCCGAAGGGCCTCACCGACGAACAGCTCTCCCGTACGGTCTCCGCTCGGATCGAGCGGCAACGCGTCCTGTACGACACCAGCAAGGCGCTGCGCTTCGTGGTGACGGAACCCGTCCTGCGCTGGCGCCTCCTCCCACCCGCGATGATGGCGGGCCAGCTGGACCGCATCGTCTCCGTGTCCCGCCTCCCCAACGTGGAGGTAAGAGTGGTCCCCCTCGACAGACCGCAACGCGACGTTCCCGGCCACTCCTTCGTCATCCGAGACGACCGTGTGGTGACGGTCGAGACGACGCACGCCGAGATGGTGGTGACTGACCCACGGGACGTCTCCCTGTACGTCGAGAAGTTCGACCGCTTCACCTCCGTGTCTCTCACTGGGGACGCGATGCGCGACATGGTCGAGGGCATCCGGGACACGTTCTTGCGGGAACAGGAAACAGACTAGGACCAGCCCGCTGGACCGGCTGACGATGGCCTCTTCGACGAGATGCGGGGAGGCGTACGAGATGCGTGGAAAACATACGACGATGGCAGAGTCGGTGACCCTGTCCCTACCGCCGGCACGGCCGGAACCTGTCCCGGGCTGCCGGGACTGTCTCGGCTTCGCGGTGCAGCGGGTCAACGCGGGATCAGTCGGGGACTACTCCAAGGTCTCGGACATGAACGTGACCCTGCGGGCGCACCTGCGCGACGCGCACGGGAGCGCGCGATGACCCGAGCTGTCCTTCGGTACGTGGCACATCGGATCACCCAGCATCCGGACACCGACGTGACATTTGAAGCCGAGTGCCTGAGCTACGGCTGCGAGTGGACGGCCCAGCCGACGCAGGACGGTGCGGCCGTCGACATCGCATGCATGGGCCACACCGGCCGCAGTGGGCACCGCGGCTTCCGGCGTCTGTGTGCGTCGTTCGCCTTTGTGGTGAGGGCTGAGGCTGATGAACAGCCTGATGCGGCAGAGGGCGAGCGCGCTCCGAGACGAGACAACGACGATGGGCCAAGCTGCGCCCCGACGATATGCGGCCCGGAGAGTGCCACACGGCCGGTGCACGGCATGGGGACCCTGGCGAGGTAACCATGACCAGAGAGGAATGGATCGAGCGACAGCTGGCCAACGCGCCGGAGAGAAGCGACGAGTGGGTAGCTGCGATGCTGCACCGATTCGGGCTCAACCCGACGATGCCTTCGACGGCTACCGATCCTGCCGTGCCCTCCATCGCTCAAGACTGTGTGGGTGGCACCGCGACCGATGGGGCGCTATCCCAGGTTGGTGAGGACCTGCCGAGGGTGACAGGCCAGACGTTCACCTGACCGATGATGCGAACGCCAAGAGGGGCCCGGCGGCCTTGCTCCATGACTGGCCTCGCGCGAGAGCGACCGTACCCTCGGTGCGCAGGGAGTCGACCACAGGTGCGAGGAGGTCGGTTCGCCAGTGCTCTCTGGTCTCCGGCTTCATGCCGCTCGCGTCGACCACGGCCCCCACTCTGGCCTCAATGACAGCCGCCCCTTGCGCGATGTCGTCCCCGATCCACTCGTCCATGTGCTCGGCCACCAGGGCCCATGTCACCTTGATCATGCGGGGGAGCGTACGGCCGGAGCGAGTCATTCGGGAGAGCAGGCGGCACGGCGCGCAAGGGGGTGGGGGTATGACCCCTTTAGGTCGTCCTCCCCGGCCGCCGCGTCTTAGCAGCTCGGAATCTGCCACGGTTCCAGGGGCGATGACGGCCTTGCGCTCACACGGCCAAGCGGGTGCATCTCCGCAGGTCATCGAAGGCGCGAGCGTTCTGCAGGGCCTCCGCTGACGCTGTACGGGTATGAGAGGCGTTAGGCCGCAGCTTCACCAGGGTCTTCATCCTCGTCCTCCGATGAGCCGCCCCGCTCGTAACCCGATACGTCGATCTCGCGACCGTCCTTGAGCCGCCTCTTGTGCGGGACGACGTTGTGCCTGTCGGGCGATTTCCGCTGCTCGGTCTCCTCCGTGGAGTCGCCCGTCGACTCGATATCCTTCGGGCCTGTGGTGCCCTCGGTGTGCCCGGCGAACTCAGCTTCGTCTTCAGCCGTGGCGCGCGGTGCGAGGACTCCGACCACGACAGCCATGCCCACAGTAGCTACTGCGGCTTTGGCGAAGCGGACCGTCCTGGGGTGCCTCTCGGCCCAGTCCTTCGCCTTCTCGCGGAAGGTGGTGGGTTCGCCGCCCTCGGGCGTGGAGTCAGTCACGAGCACAGATCTACCGGACCTATCCCTCACTTGTCAGGCAATCACCTGACATCGCCAGATCAGGTTCCGTGGCGTCCGTACGTCTTCGCGCTTTCGCGAAGGTGCAACCTTTGGCCGCCGCAGCCGATGGCCGCCTGCGCTCTGTCCTCCGATCGACGGGCGCCCCTGCTTGGCCTCGGTCGCGAGGTGTCTCTCTTCCCATACAGGTCAGCTCGGCCGTTCTCTCTACTACGCTTCCTGCGTGGACTCGGCTGCCGCTTGCGTGGAACTCGCATCGACGGCTGGAAACGGCCGCGCGACGTGCGTCACGCCGCAGGCATCAGGGTTGGCGGCCCGCGCGACCGCCATGACTTACCGGGAAGAAGAGCCTTGGCCCTCAAGAAGACAGACCTCTACAGCTCGCTCTGGAAGAGCTGCGACGAGCTGCGCGGCGGGATGGACGCCGGCCAGTACAAGGACTACATCCTCACGCTGCTCTTCGTGAAGTACGTCTCCGACAAGGCCAAGGCGGACCCCGACAGCCTCATCGACGTCCCGCCCGGCGGTTCCTTCGACGACATGGTCGCCGCCAAGGGAGACAAGGAGATCGGCGACCGCTTCAACAAGATCATCTATAAGCTCGCCGAGGCCAACGACCTGCGTAACGTCATCGACCTCGCCAACTTCAACGACGACGAGAAGCTCGGTAAGGGCAAAGAGATCCAGGATCGACTGTCGAAGCTGGTGGCGATCTTCAGCGACCTCGACTTCCGAGGCTCCCGAGCCGAGGGTGACGATCTCCTCGGTGATGCCTACGAGTACCTCATGCGCCACTTCGCCACGGAGTCCGGCAAGAGTAAGGGCCAGTTCTATACCCCCGCCGAGGTATCCCGCGTGCTGGCCAAGGTGGTCGGCATCACCAGGGATACCCGCCAGGACCAGACGGTCTACGACCCTACCTGTGGTTCCGGCTCGCTTCTCCTGAAGGTTGCCGCCGAGACCTCACGCGGCATCTCGATCTACGGTCAGGAGAAGGACAACGCCACCTGGGCACTGTCCAAGATGAACATGATCCTGCACGGGAACGAGGACGCCGAGATCCTCAAGGGCGACACGATCACCAGCCCTCAGTTCACCAGCGGGAACGCACTCCAGACCTTCGACTTCGCGGTGGCCAACCCGCCGTTCTCGATCAAGTCCTGGAGCAATGGTCTGGAGCTGGAGTATGGCCGATTCGAGTACGGTCGGCCGCCGGAGAAGAATGGCGACTACGCCTTCCTTCTGCATATCCTCAAGTCACTCAAGAGCACGGGCAAGGCAGCCGTCATTCTTCCGCACGGCGTACTCTCCCGCCCCCACGCCGAAGCAGAGATCCGCAGACGCCTGCTTAAGCAGGGGTTCATCAAGGGCATCATCGGCCTCCCTTCGAACTTGTTCTACGGGACCAGCATCCCCGCCTGCATCATCGTTCTGGACAAGGAGAACGCGGTCGGCCGCACAGGCGTCTTCATGATCGACGCCTCCAAGGGTTTCATCAAGGACGGAAACAAGAACCGCCTCCGCAGTCAGGACATCCACAAGATCGTTGACGTCTTCACGCGGCAGACCGCGATTGAACGCTACTCGCGCATGGTTCCGCTCTCGGAGATCGCCGACCCCAAGAACGACTACAACCTCAACATCACCCGCTACATCGATTCCTCCGAGCCCGAGGACATCCAGGACCTACACGCGCACCTACACGGTGGCATTCCTGACCATGACCTCGATGCGCTCAGCGGCTACTGGGACGCATTCCCACAGTTGCGCGGCCAACTGTTCCAGCTGAACCGCCCTGGCTACAGCGACCTGACGATCGAAGTCAGCCAGGTTCAGCAGGCTATTCTTGATTCTCCCGAGTTCCAGAGGTTCACGAGCGAGGCCCGGGAGCTTGCCACCGAGTGGTTCGCTGCCCATCGCAAGCGGCTCGAAGAGATCGACGAGACCACTCGGCCAAATGACCTCATTGCCGCTCTTGGTGACGACCTTCTCACCCGCTTCAAACCAGTTCCTTTGCTTGACGAGTACGACGTCTATGAACAGCTCATGACGTACTGGCACGACGTTGTGCACGATGACGTCTTCATGGTGATGAATGACGGTTGGCTCGAAGCTGCCAAGCCACGCAAGATCGTGGTGGACAGGGACCGAAACCTTTCGGAGACACCTGACCTTGTTGTGGGGGCGGGCCGCAGTGCTGCCAAGTACAAGATGGACCTCATCCCGCCGGACCTGATCGTCACGCGCTACTTCGCAAAGGAGCGCACCGAAGTCGATGAGCTCGTGTCGGCATGGGAGGAGGCCAGTCGCGCGGTCGAGGAGTACGTCGAGGAGCACGCCGTCGAGGACGGCCTCCTGGCGGAAGCAATGGACGATGAAAAGATCAACAAGGTATTCGCATCGGCCCGCCTGAAAAAGGCGCGATACGAGGGTGCAGATGCTGACGAGGTGGCAGCCCTGTCACATTTGATCAAGCTGTACAACGCGGAGTCGGTGGCTAAGAAGGCTGCCAAGGAGGCGCAAGAGGCGCTACGCGTCGCGACGCTGAAGAAATACGGCGACCTCACGGAGGTTGACGTGAAGACTCTCGTGCTGGACGACAAGTGGTATGAGACAGTCGCTTCGCGGATCACAAGTGAAGTTACGGCGCTGACCTTCGCCTTGGTAGCCCGGATTCAGGAGCTAGGTGCACGTTATGCGGAAACCGTGGCCGAACTGAACGCGAGGCTGGAGAAGCTCGAAGCCGAGATTTCGGGGAGCTTGAAGAAGATGGGGTTGCAAGGGTCCACGCGACAACTTCTCACCGGGGAGACCCGCCTCCCCGGATTCTTTTCTGGTGAATGGACTTCCAGACCCCTCCGGGAGGGTGTGTCGCTAATTTCTGGAAATCACGTCATGGCGAAGGACTGTAACACGCAAGGAATTGGAACGCCGTACCTCACCGGCCCCGCAGACTTCCCTGATGGTCGGATTAAGCAGACGAAATTTACCACTCGGCCGGCGGTGTTGTGTAAGGCTGGCGATATCCTCATCACCGTCAAGGGGTCTGGTTCGGGTTCGATGGTTGAGGCTGATGCGGAGTACTGCATCAGTCGACAGCTTATGGCTGTACGACCTTCATCTGGATGGGATGCACGCTTCCTCTTCTACTCTCTTTGGTGCAATGCTTCGCAAATCAAGGCTGCATCTACCGGTCTAATTCCAGGACTTTCACGGTCTGACATTCTTGATCAGAAACTGCCAATCCCGCCTACGGTGGCGGAGCAGCGTGCTGTTGCTGCAGTTCTATCGGCCGTTGATCTCCAAGTTGATAATTTGGAAAGCTTGATTTCCAAGAAAGAGGAAATTAAGCAGGGCATGATGCAGGAACTGCTGACAGGCCGGACGCGCCTGCCAGCTCAGGGGGAGACTGAGGCGTGAGTGACGTCGGGCAGGTAGAGCGCGAGACTCAGAAGCGTGTCATCCGGATGTTTGAGAAGCGGCTGCGCTACCGCTATCTCGGCAACCATGAGCGCCGTGCTGGCAACTCGAACATCGAGGTCGGGCTGCTGGAGGAGAACCTCCGTACGCGGGGCTACAGCAACCTCCTCATTGCCAGGGCGATCGACCAGCTGAAGAAGGCCGCCGCGCTAGGCGGTGGCCGCGACCTGTACGAGGCGAACCGTGATGTCTACGGGTTGCTGCGCTACGGGGTAAGCGTCAATCCGGGAGGCGATGAGAAGAACAAGACGGTCTGGCTCATCGACTGGAAGAAGCCGCAGGAGAACGACTTCGCCATCGCCGAGGAAGTCACTGTCGTTGGGCGGCAGACGAAGCGCCCCGACATCGTGCTCTACGTCAACGGCCTGGCACTGTCGACTCTGGAACTTAAGCGGTCCCATGTGGCAGTGAGTGAGGGTATCCGGCAGACGATCGGCAATCAGCGGCCCGATTTCATCCGGCCGTTCTTCTCCACGGTTCATCTCGTCCTCGCCGGCAACGACGTCGAAGGGCTGCGCTACGGAGTCATCGACACCCCAGAGAAGTACTGGCTGGAGTGGAAGGAGGAGGAAGAGGCGGAGGAAGCGTCCTCCTCCGAGGGGCCGTTGGACCGCGCCCTGCTCCAACTCTGCAACAAGGAGCGGATCCTGGAGCTGATCCACGACTTCACCGTGTTCGACTCCGGTGTCCGCAAAGCGTGCCGCCACAACCAGTACTTCGGCGTGAAGAAGGCACAGGAACGTATCGGTCGTCGTGAGGGCGGCATCATCTGGCACACCCAGGGGTCGGGCAAGTCGCTCACGATGGTGTGGCTGGCGAAGTGGATCCGTGAGAACCAGAAGGACCCCCGTGTCCTCCTCATCACCGACCGCGAAGAGCTGGACGAGCAGATCGAGAAGGTCTTCAACGGCGTCAACGAGAAGATCTACCGCACCAAGTCCGGCGCGGATCTCCTGGACACCTTGAACAAGTCCACCGAGTGGCTCATCTGCTCCCTCGTGCACAAGTTCCGCAGCTCTGTGGGCAAGGTAGGCGACGAGGAGAAGGCGCAGGACAAGTTCATCGAGGAGCTCAAGGCCAACGTCCCAAAGGACTTCAAGGCCAAGGGCAACCTGTTCGTCTTCATCGACGAAGCCCACCGCACCCAGTCCGGCAAGATGCATGCCGCGATGAAGCGCCTGCTGCCCGGCGCGATGTTCATCGGCTTCACCGGAACGCCCCTGCTCAAGGCGGACAAGGGCACGAGCATGGAGACCTTCGGTACCTTCATCCACGAGTACAGGTTCGACGAGGCCATCAAGGACGGCGTCGTACTCGACCTGAGCTATGAGGCGCGTGCGATCGACCAGCGGCTGACCTCTGCCGCGCACGTCGACAAGTGGTTCGCGGCCAAGACCAAGGGCATGACGGACCTGTCCAAGGCGGAGCTGAAGAAGCGCTGGGGGACGATGCAGAAGGTCGTCTCCTCCGAGCCTCGGGCGATGCAGATCGTCCAGGACATCCTGATGGACATGGAGACCAAGGACCGTCTGAAGGACGGCCGCGGGAACGCCATGCTGGTCGGTGACAGCGTCTACCAGGCATGCAAGTTCTACGAGTTGTTCTCCAAGGCGGGCTTCGACGGCAAATGCGCCATCGTCACCAGCTACAAGCCGAATCCGGGAGACATCTCCAAGGAGGACTCCGGTGCCGGCCACACAGAGAACCTCCGGAAGTACGAGATCTACCGGAAGATGTTGGCCGCCCACTTCAACGAGCCCGAAGACGTGGCGATGAGGAAGGTCGAGGAGTTCGAGAAGGAGGTCAAGAGGCAATTCGTCGAGGAACCTGGCCGTATGCGCCTCCTCATCGTGGTCGACAAACTCCTGACCGGCTTCGACGCGCCGAGTGCCACGTACCTCTACATCGACAAGAAGATGCGCGACCACGGACTGTTCCAGGCCATCTGCCGCGTCAACCGGCTCGACGGGGATGACAAGCAGTACGGCTACATCGTCGACTACCGCGACCTCTTCAACTCGCTTCAGGACGCCGTCACCGACTACACGTCCGGGATGTTCGACGCCTATGAGCGGCAGGACATCGAGGGCCTGTTGAGCGACCGTATCGACAAGGGGCGAAAGGACCTGGACGATGCGCTGGAACGTATCCGCGCACTGTGTGAGCCGGTCGCGCCGCCCCGAGGCACACTCCAGTACCAGCAGTACTTCTGCGCCGCTGAGCAGGGCAACGCCGCACAGCTCAAGGCTAACGAGCCCAAGCGTGTCGAGCTGTACAAGGCCGTCGCAGCGGTGACGCGGGCCTTCGCCAACCTGGCGAACGACATGGAGGTAGCCAAGTACTCGCCGCAGGCCGCCGAGGACATCCGCAAGGAGGTCCGCCACTACGTGGACGTCCGGGCCGAGGTGAAGCTCGGCGCAGGCGAAGACGTCGACTTCAAGCAGTATGAGGCAGGCATGCGCTTCCTCCTGGACACCTATATCCAGGCGGACGCGTCTAGGACCGTGTCCGACTTCGAGGACGCCGGACTCATCCAGCTCATCGTCGAACTGGGTGCGGGCGCCGTCGACAAGCTGCCTACGGGCATCAAGAGCAACCCCGAAGCCGTTGCCGCGACCATCACCAACAACGTGCGCAAGGTGATCGTCGACGAGCGTGCGACGAACCCGAAGTACTTCGACGAGATGTCACAGCTGCTCGACGCGATAATCGAGGAGCGTCGCAAGGGTGCGATCGAGTACGAGGAGTACCTCGCCAAGTTGCTGGAGACGGCGGCGGATCTTGGAAACAGGAACTCAGGCGACGCCGAGCGGTACCCGAAGTGGGCTGACAACGGCGCGCGCAGAGCGCTGTGCGACTTCTTCCGCGACGACCAGCAGCTGGCTATCCAAGTCGACACCACGGTGCTGCACAACAAGCCGCACAACTGGGCGGGAAGCCCAATGAGGGAGAAGAAGCTGCGCATCGCGGTCAAGCGTGCGCTGCCCGACGACTTCGACCGGCTCGATGAGCTCTTCGAACTGGTGAAAGCAAGGCATGAGTATCACTAGCACGCGGATCACCGTCCTCGGCATCGATGTCCAGGTGGACTTCAAGGACATCAAGAACCTGCACATCGGTGTCTATCCGCCGATGGGCCGTGTCCGGGTGGCGGCACCCCAGCGGATGGATGACGACCAGGTCAGGCTGGCCGTCATCCAGCGGCTGCCGTGGATCAGGCGACAGCAGGACGAGCTGCGATCGGCTCGACGGCAGTCCGTGCGAGAAATGGTGGGTGGAGAGTCCCACTACAGCTGGGGTGTGAGGCGACGCCTGAAGGTGGTTGAACGCCCCGGACGTCCGCACGTGGAGATCGACGGAGATCGACTAGTCCTGTACGCGCTTCCGGGAACTGACGACCGGGGACGCCAAGACCTGCTCGACCAGTGGTACCGAGAGCAGCTCCGACGCGCCGTTCCTCCGCTCATCGAGCGGTGGGAGGCGAAGATCGGCGTCTCGGTGCCTTGGTGGGGCATCCGCCGGATGAAAACCAAGTGGGGCTCGTGCAACCAGGAGACCGGCCGTCTGTGGTTCAACTCCGAGTTGGCTAAGAAGCACCCGGCGTCTCTTGAGTACGTCATCGTCCACGAGATGACGCACCTCCTCGAACGCGGGCATGGCCCGCGCTTCGCCCGGCTGATGGATAACTGTCTGCCGGACTGGCGCAGTCGCCGCGACGATTTGGACGCGGAGCCGCTCGCCGACGAGCTGTGGACGTGACGCGCCAGGCCGCGCAGGCGAAGGAGGAGATCGTGGACGCACGTCCGGCGCTCGAAAACAGTGAGTGACGTTCATCAGGTACCGAGTTAATGACAATGGCGTGGGAAGCGTTCTGCCCCCTCCCCGCAGGACCTATGAGATGACGCTGACGTGAAAGGTGCCGCCCCATGGCGAAACTTCGATTGACCGTAGGGCGTGGGCACGTCGAGGAGCTTGCTCGGCTGCGTCACCCTGTCGGAGCCGTCGAGGAGCTGATCTGGAACTCGCTCGACGCGGACGCCGAGAACGTGACAGTCGTGCTTGAGCGGAACGAGATCGGTGGCGTCGACCGGGTCGCGGTGATCGACGACGGCACCGGTATCGCGGCGGAGAAGTGTGGCGACTACTTCGAGCAGATCGGTACGTCGTGGAAGAAGCGCACGCAGGTCAGTGAGGTCAAGAAGCGTGTGCTGCACGGGAAGAACGGGCGGGGTCGTGTCCGGGCGTTCGCGCTCGGGAGCGAGGTGCGCTGGAGCAGCGTGAGCGGGGAGCAGGGAAGCCGCCGTCGAGTCGTCATCGAGTCCGATCGCAGTTCCATGGACGAGTTCGACGTCAGTGACCCTGAGGCGACGGCGGATGCGACGGGGACGGCCTTCGAGGCGTTCGGCGGCGAAGATCTCCAGAAGCTGACCGAGGACGCGGCCCGCACCATGCTCACGGCTGCTTTCGCGCTCCATCTAGAGGCGTACCCGGACATCTGCATCACCTACGACGGGACGCGTCTTGACCCGGCGTCGGAGCAGGTTCACGTCGTGACGTACGAGGTGGCGGCGCCGTCGGGAAGTCCTCATCCGCCGGCCCAGCTGAAGATCATCGAGTGGTCGCGTCCGTACTCGCGGGCGCTGATCCTGTGCGACGACCGAGAGATGTCGTTGGCGCAGTTGAAGCCGGAGATCCAGGCCCCGGGCTTCCACTTCACGGCGTACCTCTCCTGGTCCGGGTTCGAGGACGAAGCGGTCGGTGACCTTGCCTTTGCCGACTGGGCACCGGAAGGGCCCGCTGCCGAGGTGTTGGCCGAGGCTCGGGAGCGCATGCGTGTGCACTTCCGGTCACGCGCCGACGAGCGGCGTCAGGAGCTCGTCGACTCCTGGCGCGCGGAAGGCTTCTATCCGTACGCGGGCGAGCCCGCCAACGACCAGGAGCGCGCGGAACGGGAGACCTTCGACGCTGTGGCGACGGCGGTGGTGCGGCATCTGCCGGCGAGCAAGCGAGCCCAGAAGGTGTCCTTCGCCCTGCTGCGTTCCGTCCTGACGCACGAGCCGGGGGAGGTGCTGCGGATCGCCGAGGAGCTCTTCGCGCTCTCCAAGCAGGAGCAGACGGAACTCAGTCGGCTGCTTGACCGTACGCCGCTGTCCGCTCTGATCAAGGCGTCGACGGCGACGACGGGACGTCTCGACTTCCTGTCCGCTCTGGAGCACCTCGTCTTCGAGCCCGTGGCCAAGAGGCGAGTTCAGGAGCGCACCGAGTTGCACCGGATTCTGGCGAACGAGTGCTGGATCTTCGGTGAGGAGTACGGACTGCATGTCAGCGACCGCAGCCTCAACGAGGTGCTGAGGCAGCACTGCCGCCTTCTCGGCCGGGACACACCGGCTCCGGCCCCTGTGCTGAGGGAGGACGGTAGCCGGGGGATCGTCGACCTGATGTTGTCCCGCGCCGCCCGGCAGCGGAAGGGAGAGCGCCACCATCTCGTGGTGGAACTCAAGAGGTCGAGTGTCACCCTCGGTATGGGCGAGTTCGCGCAGATCAACAGCTACGCGCAAGCGGTCATGAACGACGACAGGTTCCGGGACCCCAAGGTGACCTGGGACTTCTGGCTCGTCGGCAATGCCATGGACGACGGCCTTCGCCAAATCGCGCATCAGCCTGACCGGATGCCCGGCTGCGCCGTCAATCAGCCCGCCTACCGGATCTGGGTGCGTACCTGGGGCGAGATCATCGAGGACGCTCAGGAACGACTCCGCTTCTACAGCGAGCAGCTTGAGTACCAGTCGTCGACCGAGCACGCCATGGACTATCTGATCAGAGAACACGCCGATACAGTCGCGGACTTGGTGAGTGACGGCACGGTGCCCGTGGCCAGAGCGGGTGAGAGCGGGCCGGTTTGGGATGCCATCAACCGCTGACTCGCTGCCCCTGCGTCGTCCTCTTCCTGTGTGGTACGTCTGCTGTAACGAACGGACGTTGTATTAGGCGGCGGCGAGGAAGCCATGATCTACGCGGAAGTGGCCGCGTAGCGGCCCCAGCGGCAAGTGACCTTGCCGAGCACTTCACCCTGTCCGGCCCCGGCAGGGGCCGTAGTCGCCAGGAGCTTTCTGTTGCGGGCGGCCGGACGGCCGCCCAGTTCGGCGTAACCCTTTGCTCTGGGGGCGCTGTCGCGCCCGTCAATCCTTCGCCGTCGAGGCTGGCTTGTTCTGTCGGCCCCTCCAGGGCCGCGCCGTTGCTTCATGCTTGCCATGAGATTTGAGTCAGGGCCGCGCAGCGGCCCTCTTGGGCTTCCTAACCTTTTCCCAGCGGCCTGAGTGCTGGTCGGCCAGAGGCCGCCAGAGTTCAGAGATCCTGGCGTACTTGAGCAAGAGGGCAGGTCAAGTACGGAGCGAGGCTTGCCGAGCGGAGCGAGGTGGAGGTTGATGACGAAGTCTCTATAAGGGGGAGGCGTCATCATCAGCACCTCTCTACGCCGCTGCCCACCCCCCGCCGCTGCGGACGACGAGCTTCGGGAGCTCCGCGCGGATGGTGCTGGGGGCTCTGCCGACGGATTCGGCGTAGCGATGGGCGAGGCCGGCGATGGTCGCTTCTTCCGGCTGCTCCTTGAGGACCTGTTCGGCGAGGAGTGTCTGCCACTGGGGCGCTGTTCGAATGCCCGGCTCGCGCTGGAGCTTCGTGTCCAGGCGCTCCCAGATCGGCACCTCGCTGGACTTGCCGGCCGGGCGTACGGAGACTCGCAGGTTCAGATCCTCCGTGGCCCGGTTGATGGTGGTCTGGATACGGCGTCCGTACTTCTCGGAGTTGCGCAAGGCGATCACCGCCCGGGAACCTGCCGCGATCGCGCGGCCTCCGATGGGCGACGAGGCGACGGTCATGCCTTCTGCCGGTCCCTTGGGCGTATGGGTCACGAGGAGCACAGGGATGCCGGCTTCGCTGATCGGCTTCAGGCTGCGCATCATGCGCTGCGCGGTGACGGAGGAGGCGATGTCCTCACCAGGGGCGAGTGCGCCGATGATGTTGTCCAGGACGAACAGTCCGGGCTGCATGTGGATGAGGTCGTCCGCGATGCCGGGCCAGTAGCCGGAGTCCCCAGGGTCCTCGACGGGGAACACGGTCACCGAGTCTTCCGGTACGGCCCCGTGGAGGCGTTCCTTCAGCTCCTCAGGGGCGCCGTCGTCGGTCAGGCCGAACACGATGTGGTCCAGCTTCCGGAGTACTGGCTGCCCGAGGAACTCGGTCTCGCCGTTGATCAGCGCAATGCCCATCCCTGCGGCGAACAGCGTCTTGCCGGCTTTCGGCTCACCGGCCAGGGTCGTGATGCGGGTCGAGAGGAGATCGCCGATGAGGAAGGCGTCCTCGTACGGGACGCGTTCGATCTGGTGGAGCCGCAGCCCCTTGTCCTTGATGGCTCCCATGACGGGTGGCCGCCTTTCCTGCGTGGCGCTCAGGTGCGCCGGTGCCCTCCCGCCGGGCGGCGGGATCATGTGACCTCCTTTCGGTCAGATAGAGGTGAGAGGGGCGTCCTGGTCAGGCCGAGGCCGGGCACTCCCGGTCGATCCAGCGGTCGACCTCGGACAGGCGGAAGCGCAGGCTGCCGCCGACCTTCCGGGACGGGATGCCGAGTGCCCGGTGGTTGTTGTAGATCCACGCGGGCTTCTTGCCCAGGTACTCGGCCAGTTCGTTGATGGTCATGAGGCGGTTGTGGTGCAAAGGCGGGTCTCCTTCGGGAGCTGCGGGTGGACGTTCACATCTTGAGCTCCTCATCCGGCTTGGTCAAGTCCGGCTGTGTCGCATCCGGACTTGACGGAGCTGGGTGATCGACTTACGTTTCGACTATGAACACGACACCTCAGCCACCCGGAGCGGAGAGCCGTTCCGGTGTGACCGTCATGAAGCGCATGGGTGCATGGATGGTGACCATGTACTGGCCGGAGGGCACTGGCGGAACGGTAGGCCCGCGAGAGATCCAGATCGTTCCTGCGGACGACGCTGACCCGCAGGAGGTGGCGCGCGGCATCTCCAGCACCGTTCTCCGGCGGATCAACACCACGCCGAGTAAGGACTTCGCCGCGATGCGGTCGCTGGCGGAGGCCGTCGACGTGGACGTCCGCGAACTCGGTGAGCGGTTGGCCGTCATGCCGGACGGAGTCACGGATGAGCGCCTGGCGGTGCTTTCCGCTCTCTATGTGCATTACGTCGATGCGGGAGAGCGGGCCCCGGCGCAGCGCCTCGCGCTCGGGTTCGACTTGAACCCGGCCACCGTGAAGGGCCATCTGCGCGCCGCCCGGCAGAGGGGATTCCTGACGAAGGTTGAAGGGAAAGCCGGCGGTCGACTGACGGAGAAGGCCAACGAAGTACTCAGGGGGATGAAGCATGGCGCAGGTACTGAAGAAGTGTGACTGCCGGAACAAGACCCGGTGCGGGCACCGGTGGACGGTCCGCTACCGGGAGCCGGGAGGGCGTAGCGCACGACAGCGGGAGAAGTCGTTCCCCACGAAGAAGGAAGCCGAGAGCTTCGGCGTCAAGGCGGAGAACGACAAGCGCCAGGGTGTCTACATCGACCCCCAGCTCGGTCAGATCTCGCTGCGGAAGTGGGCCGAGGAGTGGCTGGAGCAGCACCAGGTGAACGAGTCCACGCGGCGCAACTACCAGGGCTTTCTCTCCAACTACCTGATCCCCGAACTGGGCTCCCGCACCCTCTCCGGTCTGGCCGTCGCGGACGTGAAGAAGCTCCAGACCACGATGGTGGGCCGAGGGCTGACGGCCGCGACGGTCAACGACCGCCTGAACATCCTGCGCAGCATGATGACGGCGGCCGTGAAGGAGCGCCGGATACCCGACAGTCCGTGCGACGAAGTGGCGCCGCTCAAGACGGCAGGTGCTGCGGTCGATCCGGACGAGATCCCGATGCTTGCCGAGGTGTACGCCATCGCGGCAGCCATGTCCGAGCAGTACCGGCTCACGGTGTGGCTCCAGGCAGGCGCTGGCCTGCGAATCAGCGAGACCCTCGGATTCTCGGCTGACTGTCAGCGTGACGGCTTCCTTCGGCTGCGACGTCAGATCAGCGCGAAGGCGAACCAAGGCGACTGCGTCACGCGGTTCGTGCCGTTGAAGCACCGCACGGCGGAGGAGTTCCGAGACGTACCCACGCCGACCTTCCTTGATCAGGAGATCGGACTGCACCTGAAGCGCTGGGGAACGGTCGAGCTTGATGGCCTGGAGGTCCTGTTCGCGCCTCGCGAGCGTGGCAAGGGCAAGATGCCCACGGCGTCGACGTACGGCTACCACTGGCGCAAGGCGTTGAAGGCCTCCGGAGTGACGACGCCGGACGGGAAGCCGAAGTACACGCCGCACTCATTGCGGCACTTCTTCGCCTCGACGGCGTTGGCGAACGGCGTCCCGATCCACGAAGTGAGCCGCTGGCTCGGTCACCGCAACATCAAGACGACCGTCGACACGTACGGGCACCTCGTACCGGAGGCGTGGGACCGCTGCCGGAACGTCATGCAGGAGGCGCTGCGTCCGTCCGTTCCCCGTCAGCCATCGGCTCCGGCGAAGGCGTTGGCGGCGTGACGTGCTGGCTGTTCGACACCGTGCTGACTTGGTGCTGACCCTGCGCCCCATTGAAGGGCTGAAACTCTTGGAAATACTGGGGAGTGAGGGGTTTCATGAACGTTCCGCTTCAACGTGTAGCCGGGCGCCGGCCGTGCTGTGAAGGTAGTGCGGACGTGGCACTCTTCCTACTCGTTTGACACAATCGGGGGCATGGCTGAGGCGACGTACGGCATCGGGGAAGGGCCGGCGACGCGGGTGAGCCTGTCGCTGCCGGAGGGGACCGCGGAGGCGATCCGGGCGCGGGTGGGCAAGCGGGAGTTCTCCGCGTTCATCGCAGAGGCGGTCGAGCGTGAGCTGCGCGGGCAGGTCCTGGACGAGTACCTGGCGGACTACGAGAGCCGCAAGGGGCCGGTCTCCGAGCCGGCCCGTCAGCGGGCGCGGCAGGTCTTCGACGAGGTGTTTGCCGAGGGGGCCGAGTGGCCCGCCGCAGGCTGAGTCATGAGGGGACGCTGGTCCTCGACAGCGAGGGACTCTCGAAGCTGCTCGCTGACGAAGAGCAGGTGGTGGCTCTGGTCGCTGAGGCGCGGTCGCGCGGTATGGAGGTTGTGACCAGTGCGCTCACCATCATCGAGGCCGTCCACGCGCGTACGAACGAGTCCCGCCTGAACTGGGTGTTTTCCGGGCTGCGGGTCGTCCCGGTCGGTGACGAGGAGGCGAGGGCGGCCTCGAAGTTGCTGATGGATGCCGGGTTGCACGGACACATGTACGCGATCGATGCGGCCGTCGCCGAGGCCGCGCTGCGACAGCACCGCCCTGTGGTCATGCTGACTTCCGATAGTGACGACATGGCCAAGCTGTGCGGCGATCGGGTGCGGCTCGTGGCGGTGTGATTTCCCCTGGTCCCCCTCACGTCTGTTGCGGGCATCGGGACGGATCGTCATCTCCCGCTCGGCCTCGAAGCCGGCCGGCGCCTGCGCCATGAGTGTTGTGGTCAGGGCCCGCCAGTGTGTCGCGCACCGCGTCGAGGGGCACAGGGCGTTCGTAGTAGGCCGCGAAGTGGCTCTGGATCGATTCGGGGGTGCGGTCGGTGAGGAGGCCGAGGAGGTGGGTCGAGCCGTCCGGGTCCTCGGTTCCGGTCGGGAACTCGATGCCGGAACCTGTGTGCCAGGCCGTGTCGGCGGGCTCGCGCCACAGGCAGAACGTCGCCCTGGGGCAGTCGAAGTCCCCTGCGCGGAACGCGGGGTCGTTCAGAAACGGACGGAGCGCTGTGGGTACGTCATCGATGACGCCGGGCCAGACCTCCTCGTCCTCGTTCGTGTACGGGCTCATCGGTGACTCGTGGTCGAAGCCGCGTATGAGCACTCCGGCGGGGGTGAACAGGACGGCGAAGTCGTCCCCGGCACCGTTGTCCATCAACGCCGCCTCGCTGGCCTGGCCCCAGGCGGCGAAGGAGTACGTGCAGTAGGCGGGGTCGTCGCCGATGGCGGTGTCGAGGACGGCCAACGCCCGGAGATGGGCGCGGAGTTCGGCGGGGCCGGGGAGCAGGTCGGCGGCGTCGTGCACGGTGGTCATGCCGCCAGGAAAGCAGCCGCCTCTGACAATCCGCGGGGCGCGGGGCGCCTCGGTCCTGGACCCGGGCCCGCGCCAACCCAGCCGCCCTGATCGCGCCGAACCCGGGCCGCGTCGACCGGCTCGATCCGACGGCGACGGCGACGGCGACGGTGACAGCGACGACCCCGGCCCGCGTCGCCAGAGCCACCCCCCCCAGGACCCGGCCCCGGGCCGCTCCCCCGACCAGGCCCTCCGCGAGCACCGCCCCCGGGGCCACATCGGCCGGCCCGCCCGAACCGCGATCGACCCGTGCCGACCAAGCTCCCGGCAGAGGGCCGAACTACGCATGCCACACACCCAGTTGACGCCCCCTGGGTATGCTCGACAGGCAGACAACACGGGCCAGTCGGAGCAGGGCGGGGGCTGAGGGTGGACGACGCGGTGGAGCTGGCCGACATGATCGCTCAGCTGCGGAGCGAGCTGAGCCGGGCCATGGCGGACGGGGAGGGTGAGGGGCTCCGGTTCCAGGCGGAGAAGCTCGACCTCGAACTCACCGTGGGGGTGGAGCGCAGCCGCGAACCGGGGGCCAAAGTGCGGTTCTGGGTCTTCGACGTCCACCACTCCACGCGCAGCGCGCAGACGGTGACCCAGCGGCTCACGCTCACCCTCAAGCCCGTCCGCGCGGACGAGCCCGATCGCCCGGCGTTGATCTCGGGTGCCGAGCTGCTCGATGAGGGCTGAGCCGGCGTCCGACGGATGTGGGCTCGACCCGCACCACATTGCCGAAATCATCGTCGAGACCGGCAGCGGCAGGCGGCGCGGGTCCGGATACCGCATCGCCGGCGGGGTGGTCCTGACCGCCGCGCACGTAGTCGCCGATGCGCGCACCCTGGTCGTACGGTGCGACGCCGACCGCACGGGGGAATGGTCCGCCCCGGCCGACGTGGCGTGGGCGCAGCAGGGCTTCGACCTCGCCGTACTGAGCATCGCGCCACCGCCCTCCGCGCCCGCCGTCGCCGAGCGGGCCCGCTTCGGGCGCATCGCGGACGACCGGCACGCCGTGATCGACGTGTGCGCCGCGGGGTTCCCGCTGTGGAAGCGCCGCGCCCGGCCCCAAGGCGGTGGATCCTTCCGGGAGTTGCACCAGGCGGACGGCACCGTCGCCGCGCTCTCCAATCTGCGGACCGGCACCCTGGAGATGACCGTCGCCCCGGCCGGTGCGGACCCCGACCCGGCGTCCTCGCCCTGGGCGGGCATGTCCGGCGCGGCGGTGTGGGCGGGGCGACGCATCGTCGGCGTGATGGCCGAGCACCACCGCTCCGAGGGCACCGGCCGGCTCACCGCCGTCCGCCTCGACCACGTCCTGCGGGGCCTCGACGGCGCGGCCCGCACCGCACTCTGCCGCCTGCTCGGCCTCGACGCGGGTGAACCCCTGCCCTTCGCGGGGCCGGGCGTGAGCCGGCCCGCGGAAGCGCGCGGCGAGTGGGAACCTGACCCGCGCGTGGTGGGCGTCCCCGTGGCGTACGGCATCGAGCTGTTCAAGAACCGCACCAGTGAACGCGACTCCATCGCACGGCACTTGAGCGACCCCGCGATCCGTATGGTGACCATCACCGGGCCGCGTGGTATCGGCAAGAGCGCGCTCGCCGCGAAGGTCATGGATCTCCTCGACCGCGGCGAATGGCCGGGCACCGTCCAGGGCCCGCTGCCGGCCGGCCTGGTCAACCTCTCCACCCGTACCTCCGGGATCTCCCTCGAGCGTCTCTACTTCGACTGCGCCCGGCTGCTCGGTCCCGAACGCCACGCCGAACTGCGGGCCGCCTGGAGCGCTGGCGGGTCGCCGCAGGACCGGCTCGCCGACCTGCACGACGCCCTGGGCGAGCGCCTGATCATCGTCCTCATGGACAACCTGGAGGACCTTCTCGACGACGACGGCAGCATCGTCGACGGGGAACTGACGGCCATCCTCGACTGGCTCTTCCGGGTCCGCTCCACACCGCGCCTGCTCGTCACCAGCCAGGTGCCGGTGCGCCTCGCGCCCGAGCTGCGGCGCTTCGCCGCCCATGTGGAGCTCTCCGAGGGCCTCAGCCCCGCCGAGGCGGCGGCCCTGCTGCGCGAACTCGACCGGGACGGCAGCCTCGGCATCGCGGAACTGTCCGACGACGAGCTGCTGCACGCCGCGGTGCACGTCCACGGCGTACCGCGCGCCCTCGAACTCCTCATCGGTGCGCTCGCCGACGACGCCGTACTGCTGCCCACCCTCCAGGACGTCCTGAAGGACTTCACCCGGCGCCACGACGTCGTGGCCGATCTCGCCCAGGACCGCTACAAGCGCCTGGACGAACGCGCGCACGCCGTCCTCGGTGTGCTCGCCGCGCTCCGTACGCCCGTGCCGCAGAGCGCGGTCGAGGAGATCCTGTCCGGGCTCGATCCCGAGCTGCCCGCGGCCCCCGTACTCATCTCGCTCGTCCGAAGACACCTGGTCTCGGTGGACCGGGCGCACCGCACCTTCGCGCTGCACCCACTGGACGCGGAGATCGCCTACGGACGGATGCCGCGGCACGGACCCCACAGGAGGCAAACGGTGGAACGCGAGATCGCGTCCTGGTACGGCCGGCAGACCCGGCCGCGGGGCGAGTGGCGCACCCTGGAGGACATCGAGCCGAACCGGCGCCGGTTCGACCACCTGGTGCGGGCCGAGGACCACGACGCCGCCGCTCGGGTGCTGTGCGACATCAGCGAATGGCTGGTGTGGCACGGCTCGGTACTGGCCGCGGTCTCGATGCACCTCGCGGTCGAAGGACGCATCCGCGACGAACGGGTACGCCTCGCCCACGCGGTCGCCTACGGGCACGCCCGGCTCAGCGCGGGCCCGATGGAGCAGGCGGTACGGCTGTTCGGCGAGGCCGCCGCCCTGGCCGAGCGCCTCGACGACCGGCCCGCCCTCCAGAGCGCGCTGTTCGGACTCGGCGACGCCCACCGCCAGCTCGGCGACCAGGGCGCCACCATCGCCCCGCTCACGCGCGCCGCCGAGCTGGCCCGTGAACTGGGCGACACCGAACGCGAGGTGCACGCCCTGTTGTCCCTCAGCCTCGCCCACAGCTATCTGGGCGACGGCAGCAGCGCGCTCACGGTGGCCGACCGGCTGACCGAACTCGCCGTGACCGGCGGTGACTTGCTGACCAGGGCGCGTGCGGGCAACGCGCGCACCATCGCCCTCCTCACCCTCGGCCGCTGGCAGGAGACCGCCGACGCGGGAGCCGAAACCGCCCGCGCCTACCGGGCCGCCGACAGCCGCGAGGCGATCGCCTACGCCCTCAACGCGCAAGGAATCGCCCTGCTCGCCCTCGACGCACCGGACCGCGCGGCCGCGATCCTGGAGGAGGCCCGCCACGAGGCCTCGCTGATGGAGAACCCGCGGGCCGAGGGGGTCTGTCTGCTGAACCTGGCCTGGGCGTACTGGTGCGACGGCCGCGCCGGGGAATCCGCCACCACGGCCGACCGCGCCTCCGCCGCCCTGGACATCGCGGGCGCCACCCAGGCAGCCGCGGCCCGCGCCCTGGCCCGCGCCGCCCACGCCCTCCCCACCGCCCCGGCCGAAGCCCTGGCCGAGGCCGCAGCCGCGCTCGACGGCAACGCGGAAGTCATCCGACCGGAGTGGGTGCTTGCGTGGGCGGGGCGGGCTCCGGAGTAGCGCCGGCCGAGACGGGCGGTGGGTGGGCTGCTGTGCCCGCGACGGAGTGCACGTCAGGGGCGGCAGCTGCCAGAGGGTGTTGCTTCGAGACGCGCGCTCAGGGGCGCGGACCGGAAGACGCCGGCACCCCCACCCCCGCCACCACCACCCCCCTCCCCACCCCCCAAACCCCCTCGAACGCCATCTGCTCCCCCCGCCCCGGCAGCACCACCGCGTGGAAGGTTCCGGTCGTGCGGCGCAGGGTTGCCTCTATGTGGTGGAAGCTCGTCGGGCGCGGGCCGGGGGTGTGGATGCCTTCCGGGAACCAGGCCTTGAACGTCGCCTCCTTCGCGCAGAAGAGCAGACGGTCCCAGTGCACCGACGGGTCGAGCGCGGCCAGGGCCGACAGGGCGGCGCGCTCCCGCGGGGTCGCCACCGCGTCCAGGACGCCGTCCCGCAGCGGGCGGTGCGGCTCCGCGTCGAGGCCGAGGGCCCGCACCGCGGTGGCTCGCGCGACCACCGCCGCGCGGTAGCCACGGCAGTGCGTCATGCTGCCCACGATCCCCGGCGGCCAGCGCGGCGCGCCCCACTCGTCGGGGAGCAGCGGCGCCGCCGCCGCACCCAGCGCCGCCATCGCCGCGCGCGCGCAGTGCCGCACCGTGGTGAACTCCCGACGCCGCCCGGCCCCCACCCCCGCCACCAGCGCCCGCTCCTGCGGGAACAGGCCCTCCCCGTCGGGGGTGTCGCCGAAGTGTTCCGCGGTGGCCGTCGCCGGGTGCGGGAAGAGCGCCTCGATCACGAGGTGGCCGGTGCGGTCAGCGCCGCCACCACGTCCTGGGCCACCTCCGTCACGCTCGGCCGGTGCACCAGCAGGGCCCGGTCGATCGGCACGCCGCAGCGTGCGCTCAGTGCGGACGTCAGCCAGGTGCCGGTCATCGAGTCGATTCCGTAGGCGCTCAGGGGGACGTCCGGGTCGATCAGGTCATGGTCCAAGTCCAGGTGCTGGGACAGGAGGTGGGCCAGATGGGTGGCCACGTCCTCTTCGGTGACCGTGCATCGCGGCGCCGGTGATCCGGCCGTACGGCTGCTCATGCGGACGTGCTCCTCTCCTCGCGGCCGGGCGCTGCGGCCCGCCGGCTCGACCACTGGGCGAGCAGGGGCACCCGGCCCGCCCTCACCTCGCTCGCGCAGTCGCGGCGCCTCGTCTTGCCGCTGGTCGTACGCGGCACCTGGTCGCGGGCCACCGCGAACACGCTCACCGGGGCCGGCAGGGTCCTGGCAACCGCGATGCCCGCCGCCCGCACCGCGTGCGCGAGCACCCGCGGATCCCGCTCCGCCGTCTCCACCACCACCGCGACCCCCGGCGCCCCCTCGTCCAGCGGCCACGCCGCGACCCGCTGGTGCGCGAAGGCCTCGTGCGCGGCGCCCGCCACCGCCTCCACGTCCTGCGGGAAGTAGTTCTCGCCGGCCACCACCAGGACGTCCTTGAGGCGGCCCGTCACATACAGCTCGCCGTCCTCGTCCACCCACCCCAGATCCCCTGTGCGGACGTAGCGACCCGCTGAGGGGGCGGGAGGCCGTCCGTCGTACGGGGGTGCCACGTCGAAGGGGTCTGCGGGTGCCGACGGCCCGCCCGTCCAGTAACCCAGGCCGTTTCCGGGGGAGTTGACCCATATCTCGCCCACCTCCCCGGCGGGCAGCGCCCGCCGTGTCGCCGGGTCGACGATCCGCAGCTCCACCCCCGGCAACGGACGCCCGCAGCCGACCAGTTCGACCGCCGGCCCCGGCGAGGACGCCGCCCCGGCCCGGCCGCGGGCCAGCGCCTCCCGGTCGCAGCGGCGGACCGGCGCCTCGTACAGGGGGCGGCCCAGCGTCACCCCCAGGGTGCACTCCGCGAGGCCGTACCCCGCCGAGAACACCTCCGGGCGGAAGAACGACGCGCGGAACGCGTCCGCGAAGCGGCGCAGCGTCTCCGCCCGCACCGGCTCGGCCCCGTTCGCGGCGATCCGCCACGTCGACAGGTCCACCCGGCCGCGCTCGGCCGCCGGGATCCGGCGCACGCACAGCTCGTACGCGAAGTCCGGAGCCGCGGCGAACACGTCCTCCTCGGCCTCGATCGCACGCAGCCACACCATCGGGTTCCGCACGAACGTGGCCGGCTCCATCGTGACCGCCGCCGCACCCGAGACCAGGGGCAGCACCACGCTGGTGCACAGTCCCATGTCGTGGAAGAACGGCAGCCAACTCACGACGGTGGTACCGGAGTCGACCTCGCACCGGTCGCGCAACGCCGTCTGGTTGGCGATCAGATTGTGGTGGGTGAGCATCACACCGCGCGGGGCGCTCGTGGACCCCGAGGTGTACTGGAGGAGGGCGATGGTGTTCGGGTCGAGCGCCGTGGGGTGGGGCTGGTGACGCAACAAGGCCGCCTCCGGCACGGGCCCCTCCGGCTCCCCCCGCCGGGCAGGCCCCTCCGGCCCCGCGGGCGCCCCCCGCTCCGCCCGGCGTACGGGTACGCGGAGCCGGCCCCCGGGCGCCTCCCGCTCGGCCTCCGCCGCCGTCGACACGAGTACCGCCACCGCGTCGCAGTCCCGCCCGATCGCCCCGAGGCGCGACGGTCCGCACGCGGGGGTACGCGGACGTTCCTCGCGGTCCAGCGGCGGTACGGGTACGGCGACGCGGCCCGCGTACAGGCAGGCCAGGAAGCCCACCGGGAAGTCCAGGCCGGGCAGGGCCGGGACGATCACGCGGTCGCCGGGCCCGCCCACCTCGCTCAGCGCGGCGGCCGTGGCCCGGACCCGGGCCAGGAGTTCGACGGCGGTCAGCCGCGCCAGACGCCCGCCCTCGGCGTCCAGCGCGGTGAACACCGGGCGGTCCGCGTCCGGGCCCGAGGCACGCAGCAGCAGGGCCTCCACGAGCGTCGCGGGGGTGGGGAGTTGGGGCGGAGTGGTCGCGGGGTGCAGGTCCATGGGGATGCGCGCTCCTCTCGGCTGGCGCCGCTCGGGAAGGCGTCCGCGGCCGTGCCGCGCGTCGCTGCCCCCGGCGACCCTCGGCCGATCGTCCCGCCCACCCCTGACGCACGGCTGACGCACCTGGCAGAGCCCCGGCCCCGCTTGCCCCGCCCCCCGGCGCACCTCGCGAAGGCCGGCCCGGCGCACCCGGCAGAACCCCGGCCCCGCGCGCCGCCCTCGCGGACCCCGGCCCCGCTTGCCCCGGGCGGGGCCGCCCGCCGCACTGTGCGAGACGCCGAACCGGCGGGGGATTCCGGTCCGGCGTCCGTTCATGGCCAGGCGCTCCTTTCATCTGCGCCTGGGCGTGGGGGAGTTTGGGGCGCGGCGGCCGGGCGAGGGCCGTGCGCCCGGGCAGGGCCGGGCCGCCGCCCCGCGTCGATTCCGCGACCCGCCCGAGCGCTCAGCCCGTGCGGACCGGCCCGAGGTCCAGGGCGTGGGCGCCGTAGAGGTCGCTCACCCAGTTGCTCTGGTAGATCGAATCCAGGTACCGCTCGCCGAGGTCCGGCGAGATGGCCACCGCCGTGCAGGGGACGCCCTCGCGGTGCTCGGCCAGCCAGCCGAGCGCGCCCGAGACGACCGTGCCGGTGGAGCCGCCGAACAGGAAACCTCCGGCGGCCAGCCGGTGCGCCACCCGGATCGTGTCGATCTCCGGGACCAGCACCACCTCGTCCACGTACGACGTGTCCAGGAGCGGCGGCCTGACCCCGGAGCCCAGGCCCGGGATCATGCGGGGTGCCGGCGGCCCGCCGAAGGTGACCGAGCCGACCGAGTCGACGGCCACCACGGTGACCCGGCCGCCCGCCTCCTTGAAGTACCGCGCGCACCCCATCAGCGTCCCGGTCGTGCCCGCGCCGACGAAGAGCACGTCGAGATCCGGGAAGCGCCGCGCGATGGCGGGCGCCGTCGAGCGGTAGTGCGCCTGCCAGTTGCTCGGGTTGGCGTACTGGTTGAGCCACACGTGCCGCTCGTCGGAGGCGCACAGCTGGCGTACGTGGTCGAGCCTCGCCCCGAGGAACCCCGCCTCGGGGTGGGGCTCGGTGATGGTGTGCACCCGGGCGCCCATCGCCTCCATCAGCCGCCGGGTGTTCAGGTTGCAGCGGGTGTCCGTGACGCACAGGAACTGGTAGCCCCGGCTCGCCGCGATCATGCTCAGCGCGACGCCGAGGTTCCCCGACGAGGACTCGACGATGATCGAGTCCTGGTGCAGGATCCCCTTGCGCTCGGCGTCGGCGATCATCGCCCGCGCCGCCTTCAGCTTGATCGACCCGGCGAAGTTGAAGCCCTCGCACTTCAGATACAGCGGCACGTCCAGGACGGACCGCAGGTCCACATAGAGATCCTCCGAGTGGAAGTCCTCGGGTACGGAGATCACCGGCACTTGGGCCCCCTCACCTCAGGAACGGCTGTCGGTCGCGGCGCGCCCATACCTGTCCACCTCGTGGAAGAACCCGTCGATGACGCGCAGTTCACCCCGGGCGGCCACCTCGTCGTACACGAACTTGCCGACCGCGAGGTCGAGCACACCGAGCCCGAACGGCGAGAACACCACGGGGCGGTCCGTGGGTATCACCACCTTTCCCGCCATCACCTCGGCGAGCGTCCCGTCGATGAACTCCCGTGAACCGGTGCGCTGTTCGGTCAGATGCGGCGAGGTGTCCGCCTTCAGGCAGTGCTCCACGTCGTCGACCACGTTCGCCGACGCGAGCAGCACCTCCGGCGACAGATCGCGCAGCGAGACGTTCAGGACCACGGGGTTGTGCGCGAACCAGGCCGGGTCGTGGACGTGCGGCGCCGCCGCGACCGTCGCGAAGACCACCAGGTCCGAGGAGCGGACCAGCTCCTCGGCACTGTCGTGCACGGTGATCCGTCCGCTCTCGCCCGCACCCTCCAGGTACGAGCGGAACTCGCCGGCGTACGCGGCGGACAGGTCGTGCACCCCCACCTCCTCGAACGTCCAGCCGGTGCCGGCGAGGTAGGTGTGGATGTGGCGGGCGATGAAGCCGGAGCCGATGAACCCGACCCTGCGCGGACGCGGACGCCCCCGCGAGAGCCGGTCGGCGCCGAGCGCCGCGGAGGCCGCCGTGCGGGCGGCGCTGATGATCGAACTCTCCAGGCACGCCAAGGGGTAGCCCGTGGCATGGTCGTTGAGCACCAGCACCGCGGAGGCACGGGGGATCCCCGAGGCCACGTTCTCCGGGAAACTGGAGATCCACTTCAGTCCGTCAACCCGGTTCGGGCCGCCGACGGAGGCCGGCAGCGCGATGATCCGGGCGGTCGGGCGGTCCGGAAAGCGCAGGAAATACGACGGCGGGTTGACCGTGTCGCCCTCGCCGTGCAGCCGGTAGGCGGCCTCCACCAGATCCATCGTGCGCTGCTCGTGGCCGGTCAGTACGCGATGTACCTGCGAGCCGGGGATCACGGCGAACGGCGGGACGGTTTCTTCCTTTGTCATCCACATCTCCATTGCAGCGGGCGGGCGGAGCGATTCCCACCCGGTAACCCCGCCTTTCATGCTCCCCGAGTCCGCTGACAGTGGGCTGACGCCGACCCGGCGCCGACCCGGCGCCCCTACCGGATCTTGCCGCCATCTGTCCATGGGGTTAGCCCCACCTGCGCTTTTCGGTCAACACTTAAGGATCTGGGCCCGAAGTCGGCCCACCCCTAGTCTCATTTCTCGGTGGCGCCACCCAGGAAAAACGCAACGGGGGCCGGAGCCACTGGCGAAACCCGTGGACTACCGAACAGGAGTCACCAGTGCTCAACAAAGTCGTGATCGTGGGTGGCGGCACAGCCGGTTGGATGACGGCCTCGTATCTCAAGGCCGCGTTCGGAGAGCGCATAAACGTCACGCTCGTCGAGTCCGGAAATGTCGGCGCGGTCGGCGTCGGCGAGGCCACGTTCAGCGACATCCGCCACTTCTTCGAGTTCCTCGGACTCAAGGAGAAGGACTGGATGCCGGCCTGCAACGCCACGTACAAGCTCGCCGTCCGGTTCGAGAACTGGCGCGAGAAGGGCCACTACTTCTACCACCCCTTCGAGCAGATGCGCTCGGTCAACGGCTTCCCGCTGACCGACTGGTGGCTCCAGCAGGGGCCGACCGACCGGTTCGACAAGGACTGCTTCGTCATGGCCTCGGTCATCGACGCCGGACTCAGCCCGCGCAACCTCGACGGCGCGCTCATCGACCAGCCCTTCGACGAGGGCGCGGACGAGATGCAGGGCCTGACGATGTCCGAGCACCAGGGCAAGACGCAGTTCCCCTACGCCTACCAGTTCGAAGCCGCGCTGCTGGCGAAATACCTCACCAAGTACTCGGTGGAACGCGGCGTGCGGCACATCGTCGACGACGTCCAGAAGGTCGACCTCGACGAACGCGGCTGGATCAGCGGCGTCACCACCGCCGAACACGGCGACCTCACCGGCGACCTGTACATCGACTGCACCGGGTTCCGCGCACTGCTCATCAACAAGGCGCTGAACGAACCCTTCATCTCCTACCAGGACACGCTGCCCAACGACAGCGCGGTCGCCCTCCAGGTCCCGATGGACATGGAACGGCGCGGCATCCTGCCCTGCACCACCGCCACCGCCCAGGACGCCGGGTGGATCTGGACCATTCCGCTGATGGGCCGGGTCGGCACCGGATACGTCTACGCCAAGGACTACCTCTCGCCCGAGGACGCCGAGCGCACCCTGCGCGAATTCGTCGGACCGGCCGCCGCCGACGTCAACGCCAACCACATCAAGATGCGCATCGGCCGCAGCCGCAATTCCTGGGTCAACAACTGTGTCGCCGTGGGCCTTTCCAGCGGATTCGTGGAGCCCCTCGAATCCACCGGAATCTTCTTCATCCACCACGCCATCGAGCAGATCGCCAAAAACTTCCCGAACGAGGACTGGAACCCCAACCAGCGCCTGCTCTACAACCGCTCGGTCTCCCACGTCATGGACGGCATCCGCGAATTCCTGGTCCTCCACTACGTGTCCGCCAAGCGCCAGGACACGCAGTACTGGCGCGACACCAAGACCCGCGTCATTCCGGACTCCCTCGCCGAACGCCTGGAAATGTGGAAGACCCAGGTCCCGGACTCCGAGAGCATTTTCCCGTACTACCACGGCCTTCCCGCCTATTCGTACATGTGCGTACTGCTCGGCATGGGCGGCATCGAACTGAAGCCGTCACCGGCGCTCGCCCTGTCCGACCCCACCGCCGCCGAACGCGAGTTCGCGGCCATCCGCGAGAAGACCGAGCGGCTCACCCGCACGCTCCCCAAGGCGTACGAATACTTCGCCCAGCACCACTGAGCGGACGACGGGGGAACCGCGACATGGAAACGCTGAGGCTCCTCGGCGACGCGACGCGCGTCGCCCACGTCCTGGCGGCGCTCGCCGTCATTCTCCTGATAGCCCTGGCCGGGCGCGCCCTGGCCAGGACCCTGCGCCAGCCCGTCGTCATCGGGGAGATCGTCGTCGGTCTGCTCTGCGGACCCGCCGTGATCGCCCTGTTCGGACGCGGCGCCCTGGACGCGGCCCTGCCCGCGCCCGTGTTCGACGTCGTCAAGCTGATCTCCCAGGCCGGCCTCGTCCTCTTCCTGGTGGGTCTCGCCCACCAGCTGGGGGCCGAGCACGGCGGACCGCGCCGCGGCGGCACCCTGTGGGTCGCGGCCGGGGCGCTGGCCCCGCCCCTGATCACCGGCCTGATGCTGGCAGGACTCGTCCTCGTCACCGACGACGGCGCGGCCCGCGGAAGCGCCCCGCTGCCGGCCTTCGTCCTGATGGTCGCGGTGTCGATGTCCATCACCGCCGTACCCGTCATGGCCCGGATCCTGGCGGACCGGGGCATGACCCGCTCACAGGCCGGCCAGACCGCGCTCGCCGCCGCCATCGTCATCGACGCGGTCGGCTGGCTCCTGCTCACCCTCGCCATCAGCCTCGGCAAGGGAAGCGTCGACGGACTGCTGCACTCGGCCCGGGCCCTCGCCTTCGGCGTGCTGTGCGCCCTGGCCGTCCGCCACGGCCTGCGCACCCGCACCGCCCGCGCAGCCTGCGCACGGCTGCCGCGCACCGCGGCCCTCACCCTCGGCGCGGTGGCCCTCACGGTCGCGCTCGCCATGGAACACCTCGGCATGACGGCGATCCTCGGCGCGGCCCTGGTCGGCTTCGCCGTCCCCGCAGGGCAGGACGCCCCCTGGGAACGCCCCGTCGCCGCCGTCCGACGGGCAGGCTCCCTGCTGGCCCCCGCCTTCTTCGTGGTCACCGGGATCACCGTGCTCACCGGCTCGTACGCCGACACCTCCTGGGAGCTCATCGCCGCCGCCGTGGTGCTCGGCTGCCTCGGCAAGGGGCTCGGCGGCTATCTCGGGGCGCGCCGGGGCGGCCGTTCACCCCGGACCGCCCGCCAGGTCGCCGTCCTGATGAACACCCGCGGCCTGACCGAACTCATCGCCCTGCAGGCCGGGTTGAGCGCCGGAATCCTGACCGGGCCCATCGTCCTCGCACTGATCGTCATGGCGCTCACCACCACGGCCATGACGGGACCGCTGCTCAACCTCCTCGACCGGGGCGAGCGCCGCCCCGTCACCGGCCCGCTCGCCGTAGCGACAGAAAGCAGTGTCCGATGACCGAACACACCGTCAACGTCGAAGTGGTGGCCGACCGGACGACGCCCGACCGCTTCCGCGCGATGATGAGCGGCTTCCCCACCGGCGTCGGCGTGGTCACCTCCACCGGCCAGGACGGGGCACCGCGCGGCATGACCTGCTCCTCGGTGTGCAGCGTCACGCTGAAGCCGCCGACGCTCCTGGTCTGCCTGCGCGAAGGCAGCCCCACCCTGGAGGCCATCCTGGAACGCGGCACCTTCGCGGTGAACCTGCTGCACGAAGGGGCCCAGGAGACGGCCGAGCTGTTCGCCTCCGGCAACCCCGAACGGTTCCACATGGTGCCCTGGGAGCAGGAGGCCGACTCGGGAGGCCCGCACCTGGTGCGGGACGCGCACACCGTGGCCGACTGCGACGTGAGCGCCCTGCACCGCACCGGCGACCACGTCACCGTCTTCGGCGCGGCCCGCCTCATCACCCAACGGCAGGGCGCACTGCCGCTGTTGTACGGCCTGCGCCAGTTCCGCCCCTGGTCCCGCCTGTGACCCGAGGGCCCGCCCGTACGGTGCGGCAAAGGTCCGGCCCCCTGAAGAAGGGGGCCGGACCTTTGTGGCGTCATGGGCACAAGTGCGGGGTCGAACAGCACAATTGATGGCGCGTCAGGAGACGTGCTGCGCGATCCGCTGCGGGACCGCGTCCAGGGCGTGGCGCCACAGCTGGGCCGGGGTGGCCCGTTCGGGCTCGCGGTCGCACGCGGTACGGGCCGGCAGGCCGTCGAGGAGGGCGAGGCCGAGGGGAGTCACCGTGTGCAGCACCGTGTTGCGGATGCGGCGGGTGGTGATCAGACCGGTCTGACGCAGCACCGTGGTGTGCTGGCTCGCGCCGGCCGCCGAGATGCCGAGCCGATGGGCGAGCTGGCCGGTGGTGCAGGTGGCGCGCAGCACCCGCAGCGCGGCGGCCCGGGTCTGGCCGACCAGCGCGCCGAGCGACTGCGCGCTGTCGTCGGGCTCGTCCCACAGGGCCGAGGCCCGCTGGACGTCCGGCGGCGCGGCGAACGCGAGCACCAGCTCGCCGCCCTCGCTGCGCCGCCCCGTGAGCTGGGCCGGCCGGTGGTGCAGGAACACCGACGGGGTGAGCGTCAGACCGCGCCGGTCGAGGTGGATGTCCTCGTCAGGGCCGCCAGGAATCTCCAGGACCTGCGAGCGCCAGGTGATCCGCGGGTGCAGGGTGGTCAGCAGCAGCCCCACGCCGCCCGCCATCACCACGCGGCCGCGCGCCTCGCACTCGCCCTCCAGATACGCCTCCATGTGGTCCCAGTACGGTGCGATGGCCGCCTGCCACACCTCCGAGAGCCCGGCCGCCTCGCGATAGGCCGACAACTGGGCGGCCAGGACGTCCGGTTGGGCCACATCACCGCTCAGGCCCTCGGTGCCGTTGTGCTCGATCAGACGCAGCAGCGCCTCGGGGTCGCTCACCTGGCTGACCCCGCCCGACCGTAACCTCGGCCAGGCGGGCAGCCGGGTGGCGACCTGCTTGCGCCAGCGCGCGTACGCCGGTGTGACGCCCCGGGCCAGCAGCCCGTACGCGAAGGCCGTCTCGATCAGCGGCCCGGCGGTGGTCGTCAGGCGGGTCTTGGCTATGTCGGCAGCGGTGAAGTGGATGCGTTGCATAACTGCCCCCGTTGGTGAGCGCGTTCGCGAAAGGAACGGTCGGGCCGACAGCCGCTGGACGTCAGGGGGACGTCGTCGCCCCGGCGGGGCCGGCCTCCTGTGGGCGGCCCCGGACATCGGGACATGACACGTGCGGGTCGTACGGCCCGTGCCCTCATGCTTGTCGTGGACGCTGACGCGGAGCTGACAGCCCGGTGACCATCAGCCGTCGTCGGCCGTCGTCGGTCACCATCGGCCGGTACTGGTCGGCCGGCACTGGGCGGCGGTCAGCGGTCAGCGGTCATCCGCCTTCTGTTATCCGTCAGTTGTCGGCCGTCAGCCGGTCACAGGAGCCAGTCGGCGTCCCGGGCGATCTTGATGGCGTCCACCCGGTTGCGCGCCTTGAGCTTGGTGACCACGGTCGTCAGATAGTTGCGGACGGTGCCGAGGGAGAGCCCGAGACGCCGGGCCACCTCGGTTGGTTTGAGGCCCTCGGCGGCCAGTTGGAGCACCTCGGTCTCCCGCGCGGTCAGCGGGCTCTCGGTGCTGTTCCAGACGGAGAGGGCGAGCTGGGAATCGATGACGCGCCGGCCCGCCGCCACCGTGCGCACCGCCGTGGCCAGTTCCTGCGGGGGCGCGTCCTTGAGCAGATAGCCGGACACCTGGGCGGTCAGGGCCCGGCGCAGGGTGCCGGGGCGGCCGAGGCTGGTGAGGATCAGGACCGCGCATTCGGGGAGCCGCTCGCGCAGCCGTGCCGCGGCGGTCAGGCCGTCGGTGCCGGGCAGCCCGACGTCGATGATGGCGACGTCCGGCCGGTGTTCCAGGGCCGCCGCCACGATCCGGTCACCGTGCTCCAGCTCGCAGACCACCTCGAAGTCGTCCTCCAGGTCGAGCAGCGCCACCAGTGCGCCCCGCACCATGTTCATGTCCTCGGCCAGCAGGATGCGGATCGTCACGAGGGCAGTTCCTCTCTCGGGCCTCTCCCACGCTCACCCCGCCGCGGCGCTCCCTGCGGGGCGTACGAGGCGGGCGCGGTGGGGCGGGCGGGTCCGGTGGTGGCGGCGGGCGCGGGTGCCGGCGCGGGCGTGGGTGCGGTGGCGGGGGCCCGGGCCGTCAGGCGGAAGGTGGGGCCCGGGCCGTGGACGGTGGTGAGCCGGCCGCCGAGTGCCCCGACCCGGTCGCGCAGGTTGTCCAGCCCGCTCCCGCCGTCCGGTGAGAGGTCGCGGTAGGACGAGTGGACGCCGTCGTTCTCCACGGAGAGCCGCACCCACCCCGCCTCCTCGGCCGCCTCGATCACACAGCTGTCGGCCCGTGAGTGCCGCAGCACATTGGTGACGGCCTCGCGCAGCACCGCCGCGAGCACGGCGTCCACCGCCGGTTCGGTCGCGCCGGTCCGGTGCTCGGCCCGTACGCGGATGCCGGCCGCCCGCAGCAGGGACTCGGCCGCGCCCAGCTCCTGCTCCAGGGACATGCGGCGCATGCCGTGCGAGACGGCGCGCATGTCGGCGAGCGACTGGCGGGCGATGGTGAGCACCTCCGCGACCTCGTCCAGGGCGCGCCCCGGACGCACCGGGATGAGCCGGAGGACCAGTTCGCTCTTGATCGTGATCGCCGAGAGGCTGTAGCCGAGCAGGTCGTGCAGGTCACGGGCGAAGCGCAGCCGCTCCTGGGTGACGGCGAGTCCCGCGAGCCGGCCCCGCGTCCGGTGCAGCACCAGGATGAGTTCCGCCATGCGGGTCAGGCCGTACACGACGAGTCCGGTCAGCAGCGTCGACTGGCCGAGCGAGACCATTTCGCGTACGGAGAGCCCGTCGAGCGTCGGCGGGATCAGCACGGACACCCCGACCACTCCGTAGGCGGGCCACGCCCAGCGGGCGGGCAGGAGCAGCAGCAGCGAGCCGGCCAGGAATCCGGCCATGGCGGCCCAGCGGTGCTGGAAGGCCACGATGGGCACATAGGTGAGCAGCGCCTGCGCGGCCAGGGTGGTGGCCCGCTGCCAGGCGGGGGCGTGGCGGGCGCGCGGGCTCGAATGCCGCAGCTGGATGAGGAAGACCAGGCCCAGACAGCCCAGCGAGACGACCAGCCGCGGTGGATCGGGCTGCGCGCCCTGGAGGTTGGTCACCATCACGCTCAGCTGCCCGAGCAGGACGACCGTGAGGATGAGCCGCGCGAGCCGGGGCGCGGGCAGATCGCGTGTGTCGAGCGCGGCGGCGGCCTCGGCTCCCGGCGGCGCCTCCTGAAGCGGTTCCCTCTCCTCGTGACGTGGCATCTCGTCCGCCCGCCCAGTCCCTTTCGATCTCGCCCGGTAGACCCACCGACACCACTGCGTCGTCGACCGGAGTTTAAGCGCTTGCCCCGAACTGGTGGGCGCCGCAAGGCAATTGGCGGCGGGTTGGTATGGCCGGGCGGCTGTTGGGGGCCTGCTCGCGGCGGCGGTCCGGGCGGGTCCGGGTCGTCCTGCGGGTGTGAGTTCTTCACTGTCGCGCCGTGAGAAGCAGAGATCGTCAACGGCACCGAACGCGCTTACTCTGACGACGGAGCGGTCCGGACGCGGCGCGAGCCCGCCGGGCGGCCGGGGCCGGTCAGCCGTGCGTCAGCGGATGACCGGAACCTGAGGTTTTCGGTGCGCGAACGGGACGGACGGCAGGACACGGGCCGCGTCCGGGCGCAACCACCCATGGACACAACGGTGTTGGCCGGTCCCGGACCGGCACGTCCAGCACGTCACGCGACAGATGGGGGCGACGCTGTGCAACGCATCCACTTCTCCGCGGCCGACCTGGCCAGGACCCGCCTCACGGCCGGCGCCGGGCCGCTGGTCGAGACGGCTTTCGCGGCCGGCCTGCTCGGCCGCGGCGTCCAGGCGCCCTATCTGCGCTGGCAGCGGCAGCTGGCCAACCGGCTGCCGCTGCCGCAGGCGCGGGCCCGGGGCGGCGGGCGGTGTGCGGAGGCGAACGACCGGGCGGGTTACGCGCTGCGCTTCGGCGTCGTGACGGGCGTCCCACAACTGCCGTTCACCGCACGTCAGTTGAACTGGCCGCCCGGTGTCGACCTGCTCGATGTGTGGCGCGCGGCCGTCGCGCCGTACTGGGACAACATGCAGGCCTATCTGGAGGCCGAGTGCGAGGCGCGGGTGCGTACCGTGATGGCCGGCGGGGTCGAGCAGCTCATGACCACCCTGCACCCCCGGATCACCTGGGCCTCGCCCGTCCTGGAGATCCCCGGCGGCCCGGACGAGGACGTGGTGCTCGGCGGTACGGGCCTGGTGGTGGCGCCCTCGGTGTTCCTCAACCACCGTCCCGCCCAGCTCATCCACCCGTCCGACGGCGGCGACCGGCCGACCCTGGTGGTGGCCGCGCCCCCGCAGCCGCAGGAGGCCGCCGCGCTGTGGGCGGAGCCGGAGGACACCGCGGAGGCGCTCGGGGCGCTGGTCGGCCAGACCCGGGCCGCCGCGCTGCGGGTGCTGCGCGGTGCCTGCACCACGTCGGAGCTCGCCGACCGGCTCGGGATTTCGGCCGCGGGCGCGAGCCAGCACACCGCGGTGCTGCGCCGCACCGGCCTGATCACCAGCCGCCGCATCCGCAACTCGATGCTGCACACGGTCACCCCGCTCGGCCTCGCGCTGCTCGAGGGCAGACCCGCGATCGTGCCCGCGCAGCAGACGCGTACCAGGTCATTGAGCGTCCGGTGAACAATACGGACGGGCCGGCGGGGGGCTCGTACGGAAAAAGGGGACCGGATCGCGGCCGCGGCGGCCCGAGATCGAAACCAAGCCATACTGATGACGCCTCCTTTCCCGCCGAGATGGTATTTCCCCCGGCGGAATCCTCCTGGGCATCATGTGCGAGTCCGCGAGATGACATGGGGGTCCTGCTATGGAAATCAACGTTCTTGGTCCGCTTTACCTCGCGCACGGAAGCAAGCGGTACACGATGGCCTCGAAGCGGGCCGGGGTGGTGCTCACCATGCTGGCCCTCTCTCCGGGCATACCGGTCAGTTCCGACCGAATGGTCGACGAGCTGTGGGGTGAGCAGCCGATGGCCAACGCGCGCAACGCACTTCAAGCCAATGTGAGACGGCTGCGCAAATTGCTGCAGTCGGTGACCGGCACCACCGAGCCGCTGCGCACCGTCAGCAGCGGATATCTGCTCGACGTGCCGGTGGCGAGTGTGGACGCGCACCGCTTCCTCGAACTCGCCGACGTCGGTGCCGCGCTGGTCGACGGCGACCCGCACCGGGCCATCGTCACCCTGGAGTCGGCGCTCGGCCTGTGGCGCGGGCCCGCGCTGCTCGACGCCCGCGACGGCATGCGCTGCCGGATCCAGGCCGATCACCTCGAAGAGCGCCGCATCACCGCGTACGAGGACCTGACGGCGGCCAAGCTCTCGGTGGACGCGGCCCGGGTCCCGGTCTCCGAACTGCGGCAACTCGCCGTCGAGCACAGCGGTCGCGAGCGGCTGAGCGAGCTGCTGATGCTCGCCCTCTACCGGGACGGCCGGCAGGCCGAGGCGCTGGAGATCTTCCACGGTGCACGCCGCCGTCTCGCGGTGGATCTGGGACTCGAACCGGGCCGTGCGCTGCACCGGGCCTATGAGGCGATTCTCCGCCAGGACGAAACGCTCGGCGAGCCGCGCTGTGTGCTCGCGCACGCCCTTCCCGCGGCCGGCTGACCGATTTCCGTTGCATTCCCCCGATGTCGTCCGGCGGCCCCCGCCCCCACTGGGCACCGATATGGACTGAACGTGTGCGTCCTGTTAGCGTGCGACCGGTCCGGGCCTTCTGCCGGATGGACGTCCGCGGGTGTCGGTCGCGAACGGGGGATAAGTGAACGTCGAGTTACGTCATGCCAGGATCGTGATGGCCATCGACTGTGCCGGGAGCATATCCAAGGCAGCGGTGGAATTGAACCTTCCGCAATCGAGCCTCACCGCGCAATTGCACCGCATTGAAAGAGCCATCGGCGGCGAACTATTCGTGCGGAGCCGCTCGGGCGTAATTCCCACCTCGCGCGGGGAGCGGCTGCTGCCGCTGCTCGCCGACCTCGTGCACCAGGCCGACCTGGTGATCGCCGAGGCCGGGGCGTACTCCTCGGAGGTGTTCCGCTTCGGCAACGCCGAATGGACTCCGCCGTCCTTGCGCATGGTGCTCCAGGAGGCGCTGCCCGTCGGCGAGGTGCGCAGCGAGACCCTCGCGCCGGCCGCCGCCGTGGCCGCCGTACGGGGCGGGGCGCTGAACGCGGCGCTGGTGCCCAGCATGGCGCTGGTGGCCCCGGCCGACGTGCTGGAGCCGGCCCTGGCCAAGACGGTCATCGTGCGTGAGCCGGTCTGGCTGGCCGTGCCGCGCGGCCACCCGCTCGCCGACCGGACCGGGGTGGGCGTCGCCGACCTCGCCGGCCTGACCTGGGTGCGGTACGCGCGGGACCACTGGTTCCACCCCATCGAGAAGCACCTCTTCGCCAAGTTCGACCACACCGACCCCGAGGTGCTCCACTACGTGGACGGCCACCACGAGGCGATGAACTGGGTGCGGGACGCGGGCGCCGTGGCCCTGACCACGCCGACCGGGGCCACCAAGGAGGTCGCGCTGGTGCCGGTGAGCGGCACGGCCAGCACCGAGATGCTGCTCGTGTGGCGCAGCGACTCGCTGGCCCGCAGCACCGTGCGCAGCCTGGTGGACACCGTACGGCGCTACTACTGCGAGTACGCCCGTACGATCGCCCGCTACTGGGCCTGGATCGCCCAACACCCCGAATCCTTCGCGGAGTTGAGACCCTTCCTGCCGGGCACCGCCTGACGGGTGCCCGGCGCCGGACGCGACCGTCCGGCTCACGGCATGGCCAGCACCTCCGCGGGCCGGGAACGCAGGGCCACCCGGGTGGGCAGCAGGGTGGCCAGGAGGGTGAGCACCCCGACCCCGGTCACGATCGCGAGATAGACCACGACGCCGCCACCCGGCAGCCACGAGCCGTCGAGGGCGAGGCTGAAGGGCACCAGCGTCGCCAGGGCCACGAACGACCCGAGCGCGATGCCCATCACCGCGACCAGCAGCGCCTCCACGGTCACCATGCGCAGGATCTGCCCCGGTGTGGCGCCGACCAGGCGTTGCAGCGCGAACTCGCGGCGGCGTTCGGACGCGGCCACCACCAGGGTGTTCACCAGGGAGATCACCGCGTAGCCGATGATGGTGCCGGCCAGCAGGTAGTTGATCCACGCGCTGGTGGCCTCGCCGCCGCCGCTCAGCTGGAGGTAGATCAGCGCGGTGGCCAGACCCGTGGCGAGGACCACCGGGGTCACCGCGCCGGCCGTGCGGATCCTGCGGGCGCGGGCGTTGTCCGACGCCAACTCCCCTGCCAGGCCCGGCAGTAGGCGCAGGGGCGGCCGCAGCAGGGCGAGCAGGACCCGGGTCGGGCCGGGGGCGATCAGGGCGACGCCGCCGGTCCACAGCATGGCGGCGGGGCCCGCGGTGCTGGAGGCCACCGAGCCGTCCATCACCGTGGCGGTGACGAACGCGAGCGCCGCGGCGAGCGCGAAGCAGAGCAGCGCGCACACCAGACGGGGCGCGCTCAGCCAGCGGGTGGGCAGCGCGGACTCACTGAGGGCCGCCGTCGGCGGGGCGAGCGCGGCCCTGCGCGAGGCGATGAACGCCGCGGCGATGGCCGCGCAGAACGCCGTACCGGCGGCGGTGCCCAGCGGGATCCACCCCGCCCGGTAGACGATCTCGGAGTCCACGACGCCCGCTCCCGCCAGCTGATGGAGCATCAACTCGCCCGCGGCGCGCCCCGGATAGAGCGCGAGCGCCGTCGCGATGACCCCGACCACCAGCGTCTCGCCCACCACCATGCGCCGGATCTGGCCGGGCAGTGCGCCGATCGCCCGCAGCAGGGCCATCTCCCGCATGCGCTGCTGGATGAGTACGGCGAGGGTGGAGCCCACGACGAACACCGCGACCATGGCGGCGATCCCGCCGAAGACGGCGGACATCGAGATCAGCGGGGAGGCGCCACCCTCGGAGTCGGGGAACTCCACGGTGCCCCGGTCCTCGCCGGTCACCGCGGTGGCGTCGAGACCCCGCAGGACCGGATCGATCCGCGCCTTCAACTGGCTTGCATCCAGAACCGGTTGGGGCAGCACGGCGATGGCGTCGACCTTGCCGGGGGTGCCGCGCAGCTGCTGGGCCCGGACGTCCGTGAAGTACAGGGCGGCGCCGGTGCCGGCGGAGGGGCGCACCACGCCGCTCACCCGTACGGCCACCGGTGTGCCGGAGACCGTCAGGCGCAGATGGTCGCCCGGCCGCACACCGAGGCGGCCGGCGAGCCCGGCGTCCAGGGCCGCCTCGCCGGCCGTACGCGGTGCGGCGCCCTCGGCGAGCGGGGCGCCGGCCAGCACCGCGGAGGACCAGCCGTGCCCGGTCATGCCGTCGTCCGCGCTCGCGCCCCGGTCGGGCGCGAGCGCGGGGAACGACACGTCGCCCAGGGCCTGGCGGACGCCGGGCACGGCCGCGAGCCGCGCGGTGAGCGAGGCGTCGAGCCGGTCGTAGGCGAGCACCAGGTCGCCGTCGGTGGACTGGCCGCGGGCGACCACCACGGGGGCGGTGGCATAGCGCTGGGGCGGCACGTCGGCGCGTACGCCGGTCTCCATGAGACCACCGCACGCGGCGAGGATCAGGGCGCCGAAGAACAGCGCGATGAAGGAGGCGAGGAAGCCCCCCTTGCGGAACCGGAGCGTTTGCAGGGTCTGACGGAACATCACAGGGCTCCCTTGAGGGAGGAGCGGGCGCCGGGCAGGTCGCCCCACGCGCCGAGGTGGGTCATGCGTTCGGCGATCGTGTCGGCCGAGGCGCCGTGCAGCTCGTCGACCACCTGGCCGTCGGCGAGGAAGACCACGCGGTCGGCGTGGGAGGCGGCCACGGGGTCGTGGGTGACGACGATCGCGGTCTGCCCGCCGTCCCGCACCGCCGAGCGCAGCAGGTGCAGCACTTCGAGGGCGGTACGGGTGTCCAGGGCGCCGGTGGGTTCGTCGCCGAAGATGACGGCGGGGTCGGTGATCAGGGCGCGGGCGATGGCGACGCGCTGCTGCTGGCCGCCGGACAACTCGCCCGGCCGGTGCCCGAGCCGGTCCGCGAGGCCGACCCGCTCCAGCGCGTGGGCGACCGCGCCCCGTGCGGGCCTGCGCCCGGCCAGGCGCAGCGGCAGCGTCACGTTGTCCTCGACGGTGAGGGCGGGCAGCAGGTTGAAGGCCTGGAAGATGAACCCGATGCGCTCGCGGCGGAGCTTGGTGAGGGCGCGCTCGCTCAGCCCCGACAGATCGAGCCCGTCGAGGGTGACCGTGCCCGAGGTGGGCCGGTCGAGCCCCGCGGCGCACTGGAGCAGGGTCGTCTTGCCGGACCCGGAGGGGCCCATCACGGCGGTGAAGGTGCCGCGACGGAAGCGGACGGTCACTCCGGCGAGGGCGGGGGTGGGGGTGCGCTGGGTGCCGTAGACGCGGCGGACGTCGCTGAGCACGACTACGTCGTCGGGGCCGTCGTCGTGGCCCTGCCGGGCGTGCGGGGTCTGCGGGGCCGCGGGGGGTTCTGGGCGCGGTCCTGGGGGAGGGCCCGGGTGGGGGCCCGGGTGGGGTCCTGTTCCGGATCCTGGGCGGTTCATCAGATCGACTCCCTGGTCGGGTGCGTACGGCCGGTCGTCGGGGCTGCGGACACTGCTCCGCAGGGACGCCCGTGGGGCGGGCAACTCGGTTTTTGAGGACGGGAGTTGACGCGCTCCCGGGCGGGTGGTGCGAGGGGTTGTGCCGTGTACTCGACCACTCTGACGCGGTGCTGTGTGAAGAGGTTGAGGGGTGGGGGGAGGATTCCACTTTCGGGTGAGGGGGCGCCTAGGATGGTGGGGTTCGGGCGGGGCGGCCAGGTGTTTCATCCCTCGCTGAACAACCCCGGTCAGCGGGGCCGGGGTTGACTTCCGCCCGGGGTGTGCGCAGTTCCCCGCGCCCCTGGTGGGGTTGGTGCGGACCCGCGTGTGCGTTCCGGCCCGCCTTGCGCAGTTCCCCGCGCCCCCAACCCCCTGATCGTGTGCGGACCGTGGTCGCTTCTCGCGCAGTTCCCCGCGCCCCCAGCAGGGTCGGTGTGACCCGCACGTGCGTCCCAGCTTGCGTCGCGCAGTTCCTCGCGCCCCTGACGCCACCGGTGCTGGCCCGGATGGTTGTGCCGGCCTGCCTTGCGCAGTTCCTCGCGCCCCCAACCCCGTGTTCGTGTGCGGGCCGTGGTCGCTTCTCGCGCAGTTCCCCGCGCCCCTTAACTGCTCGGTGCTGGGCAGCACCAGGCCACCTCAGCCCGTCCGGCGATTGAGGACGAG